>JAAYVB010000012.1 GCA_012517405.1 Propionibacterium sp. | reverse complement strand
TGAACGCCCGAGGACGACCCTGCGCATCAACACCACGCCAGACCTCCCCCATCCCCCCACGCCCAATCTGCGCAGAAAGACGATACTGACTACCAAGCAACCGAACACCATCAACACTCATCACCCACTCCTCTCAACGGCGAACGAGCATCACTGCTTTCAGATTCTCGCGGGCAACCATTCCCCAGTTGTTCGATCACCTTCCACACCGGCTCGAAGTCGACCACGCCGGTAGACAGATCTGTCACCCCCAGCCCGGCGCGGCCGTCCATAATCTGGACTTGCATCGAGAAAAATCCTGATCCACACAGTAGATCGTGTTCAACTTGCCTGAACGTTGGGATCCGTCACACGAGACGAGCCACCGTGTGTCCCGCACTCTCCCTTGCCCGACCCTAGCCATGAACCTCAGCATTCTGGGTGTTCTTTGTGACCTGGCCGCCTTTCTCACCATGAACGAAGAATGGGCGTGGGTGGTGCCGATGACCTTGCTCGACATCACCCACGCACCAGCGCGAAGAGCACGCCTACGACGAGGCCTGGTCCTGCTCGTCCGCATTTCGGGTCGCCGCATCACGGGCCGTACGCAAGGCCCCGGAAACGTTGCGAAGGGCGGGCACGTGCACCGACTGCCAATCATCGCGGAATCGCGTGGCATCCGAACCCACCCACTGGGTGCCAGCCAATTGCTGCGTCAACTGCGCCGCCAGCTGGTCGATTTCATCTGCCTTAGCGCCCAGCTGCATGGCAAGCTGACGAACGGCAGCAATTTCCATTCCGACAAAACTAGACATTCCTACTCCTTAATAGCGCCGGCCGATGGACGATTCCGTACGGCCATATTCATGACGTTTGCCATCCAACCAATCTCGGGCATCGCCGTCCATGGGTCGATATGCCCACCTACCGGGTACTTCTACCCGTCAGTCCAGCAGGGGAAGCTGAACCTTGGAAGCAGTTCCTCCTTTCACCCAGAAGCCGCGTCCAACCGGGAACTCACTTCGCCGGCATTTCGGCAAGCTCGTGCGCAGGATGCTGTCGCCATCCATCTGCTCCGGCTGCAGCAGCAAGCCACAACGCTGATTGCGCACCTCGTTCAACAGTGGCCAATGCCCTTGCCAGCCAGCCATCTCACCGTCGGCCACCACCAGATGCCCGTTCTTCCGCAGCAGCTGCAGCAGTTCGGTCAGCGGATATTCCGCACTGGTCCCGATCACATCGGGAAGAGCATCAATGAACAGTCCGAGGGTCCGCCCCGAATCGGCCATACGAGTAGCCAAAGTCTTCAGTTCGGGAATGCTCGCGACCAGGGCGTCCTCGCCGGCGAAGCTTCGCTTCCACAAGGGCAGTGTCGCCAGCGGACTCCGCACGACGCCGCAGTGGTAGAGCTCTATCGGCTGGCCGCTCGCCGTGATCGAGTGCGCGAGCCACTGCATGGCCGACGTCTTTCCCGATCCACTCGGTCCAGTCACGAGGATCATCGAATGCGGATCGAAACCGGTCGGCATCAGATCGCGGTCGGCGATCCCGAGCACCGGCAGCCCGGCCACGGCCTTCGGCAGCTGCGCTGCCGTAATCATCGCGGGCAGCGAGCGGATCGGCGCGGGCCGCGAGGTGTGGTGTTGTTCGAAGGCTTTGGCCATCTCCTCGACCATCCGCGCCTGTTCCGCGGTCGCAACGTCGTCACCCAGGATTGCCAGCTGCAGTTCTTGCGGGCGCTCGACCTGCATCGCACGTCCTGGCGGGCTCAGCGGGCTCAGTACGTCTTTGGGCACCGCAAGCATGCTGTATGCCTCCTCGTCCGACTGACGCAGCACCACCCGCTGCGGAAAGGCGGCGGCAATCGACGTCGGGACCCCGCTGGGACGGTCGGCTGTCATCGCTACGTGCACCCCGACTGCGCGACCGTCCACCAGCAGCCTCGTGAACGCGGTGAACAACCCTCCGACAGCCATCTCGTACTGCTCACGGAAAGCTCCGAAGCCATCCATGAGCAATAGCAGCCGCGGCTCATTCGGGCGCCCAGCCAGCCTGCGGTACTCCGTGAGCGTGGACGCCCGCGCCGCGGAGTACCGCACCGACCGTTCCTCTACCACCGCTGTTGCATAACGGATCAGTCGCTCGACACGCTCGCGGTCATCGCCGGTCACGATCGACCCCACGTTCGGCAACGGCTCAAGGAACGACAACCCGCCGCCAGCGAAATCGAGTCCATGGACATGCACCGGGCCGCTACGCGGGGTGATGGACGCCGCGATCGCGAGCGACCGAAGGGCAGTTGTCTTTCCCGACCCGCCCGCACCGACATAGAGGATGTTCCCCGCGTCGTCGGGCCGGAAGTACTCGACATCTTGGGCCTGCCGCTCCGGGTCATCCAGCACGCCCAGCACAATCTCCGTATCGCGGCGCTGTCCGAGCCGCATCAGGTTGTAGCAGGACTGCAACTCGGACAGCCAAGGCCGGCGTGGCTTCGGGACCCGCGCGATCTCTGCTGCCCGGCTCAAGGTCGCGACCAGGCGGTCGATATCTCTCGGGATGTCGTCGTTGTGCACGGCCGACTGTGGCACGGCCCACCGTCTACCCGATCCGAAGCGCAGTTCGGTGACCTCAATCGGCGGGGTGGGCGGGGACGCGGGGGTCCGCGCCCCGGGGTAGGCCGACTGAAACGTGATGATCCGGCCCGGCCCGGCCTTCACGGCTCCACGCCCGGGCACCGACGACGAGAACGAGGCCGCCATCGGGGATCCCAGCACGTCTGTCGAGTCCTGCTCGTCTGCCATCCGCAACGCGATACGCAGGTTGGTGTTGGCCCGCAGGTTCTCCTTGATTACCCCGGCCGGACGCTGCGTCGCCAAGATCAGATGCAATCCGAGCGACCGTCCCCGCTGAGCAATGTCGACCATGCCATCCACGAACTCGGGAATCTCACCGGCCAGCGCAGCGAATTCATCCACCACGATGATCAGGCTGGGTGGGCACTCGGGATCACCACTCAGCTCGAAGTCGATCAGGTCCTTCTTACCGCGACTATTGAGGATGTGCTCGCGGCGCTTGAGTTCGGCACGCAGGCTGGTCAGCACGCGCCGAACCAGGTAGGGGTTGAGGTCGGTGACCAAACCGACGCAGTGCGGCAATTCGACGCACTTGGCGAAGGCCGTGCCACCTTTGTAGTCGACGAAAAGGAAGTTCACCCTGTCGGGGCTGAGCGCGTGCGCCAGACCCAAGACCCAGGCCTGCAAGAACTCGCTCTTCCCGGCACCCGTCGTACCACCCACCAACGCATGAGGTCCGTCGCGGCGCATGTCGATGACCAGCGGTTCAAGCCCGCCGTGCCCCGCGATGGCACGCAATTCCACTGGATGATCGACCGGCTGCGGCGCCCGCCCGTCTCGAGGCACGAGCGATCCATTCTCTCGCCAGCGTTCGATCACAAGCTCCGGGTGGTCCGCCTCGGCCTGGCCGAGCAACGAGATCACCGATACTGAACGCGGAAGATCGGATTCATCTTGGACCGGTGCACCTGCGTCGATCAACGGGGCGAAGCGTCGCGCGATCGCTTCGGCGGTCGCCTGATCGACCGACTCGCAGCCCAGCTGATGCACAGTTTCACCCGTCCGTACCTGGCCCACGTTCGGTTCGGCACCCGAGCCGACATCGAGGAACGTACGACAAGCTGCTGGCAGATCGTCCTTGTGATCGCCGACCCAGACGAAATGGACGCCGGCGTCCGGGCCTTGCTCGGCGAGCCGGGTCAACCGGGCCAGATCGACCTGGGGCTCGTCCACCACGACCACCACGCTGGGCGTGATCGGCGCAGGCACCTGCTCCCGCTCCGAAAGAGGTCCTCTCACGAGCCCCGGCCCCTTGAGGCCTGCCCTGCGAGTCGCCACCAGCTCATCCAGTTGGTCGGTCACCATTCGGCCTGCTGCCGAATCGGCTGCTAGGTGCGCGCTGAGGGGCGAGTGCGGCGAATTCGTGTGTGGGAGCCACTCGAGCCACTGCCACGATGGCCGCCGAGTTGCCGAGGTCAGACAGCAGATGACGGTCTCCGCCGGCGAATGCAGACTCGCCAATTGAACGACGACGGCCCGCGCGAGCCCATCGGCGAGTTTGCGATGGCCGCAGATTCCTACCGAACCGACCGACCGCAGATCCACCACCACCGGCGCATCGACCAACCATCGGCTGGCATGGGCCAGCGCCTCCACCCTGGCGAGCAGTTCCGGTAGTCCCTGGCCGGGGCGGTACTGCGCATCCAGATGCGACGTCACCGTGCCCACCCCCAGCCGGAATTGCAGGAACTCGGGGTTCTCCGGGCGGCGGCTCCAGATCAGGTCGGTGCGCGCGTTGACCGCAGCCACGCAATCGGCAACCGAGGGATACAGCGCGAACAGCTGGGCGCGCTCGCGGGCCTGCAACGCGGCGACGCGTTCTGTTTCAGCTGCCAATGTCTTCTCGAAGTTGGCGAGGGCCTGCTTCTGGCGCGCCTTGCCCTCGATCCGGCTGGTCGCCCAGGTTCCTACCATCAGCAGTGGGCTCAGCGCCACGAAGACGACGCTCATCATGCTCCGGGTGAAAGCGAACAGCACCGCGCCCATGACCAGCGGTGCCAGCATCGCCAGCCACGGAAACCGCCGCGATTCCGGCGGCCCGGGCGGGTCAGCCAACTCAAGCGCAACGTTCTCGGGACGCGCCAGCACGCGTGGGGAACGCACGAAGGCCACATCACTGGTCGACCAGTCGGGCCTGGCACGCAGCGGTCTCACGACGAACTCGGAGTCACCGATGGTGACAACGTCGTCCTCGCCGAGGGTGGCGCGCGCTTCCCGTGCTCCTGCTATCAGGACCCCGTTGGAGGAATTGAGGTCGATGATCTCGATCTTGTCCACACCAACCGATACCCGGGCGTGCCGCTTCGAGACACGTCGGTCGGTCAGGTGAACATCGCAGCCTTCGCTTCGTCCGATCACACTCATCCCGATGAGCAGCGGAACCTCGATTCCCTTGTCAGGGCCGGCGACCACGCGCAAGAGCGCGGCCGCTTCACCGCCTCGTGCCGACCTGTCGAAGGAGTCACTGCTGAGCTCGAGTTGCGCGCCCGATTGAATACCCGAATCGATGAGCGCAGTACTCGCGCTGACCAGCCTCGGCTGTCCTGTGACCGGATCAAAGGTGCGCAGAGTCAGGCCGGACAAACCTGTGTCTTGGCCCAATGCCCCCGCCAGAGCCTCGGCCACGTCGTGGACAGTCGCGGTGGCGTCGGCCGTGATCTGAATATTGCTGGCTTGCACACTTCCTGGCGCTCGCAGACTCACCCGGAGCTTCATTGTCTCCTCCCGGAGCTCGCATTGCGTCCCGCCTCGACACGTAGCTTCGGCAGATCATCCGCAGTGACCAGCAGTGTGGAGAGCGCATAGTCGACGAGCCTGGTGCGACGATTGGACGCCCCAGCCTGGACCGTCCCGTGCACTCCGGCCACGCCGGCGCGCTCCAGTTTGTCGCAGACATTGTCGAGCTTGCGGTTGAACCGGGTAAGCGTCCAGCCGAGCCGTTTGGCAGCCTGCGCGGAGGTGGGCAGCAACACCGATCCCCCGCCGGGATTGCGCAGGGCAGGTTCGGCCAGCGCCAGAATCGCCAACAGCTGAGAATCGGTGAACTCGATGGATCCCTGCGTGGTCTCGCCGGCCACCACCGGACGGCGGATGACCTCGTAGCTGGTCACTTCGGTGCAGAGCTCTAATTCATAGGTTGTCGAACCGGCTTCGAAAACCAGCAGACTGACGCCGAAGACGATCGGGGCACCGGCCCCGGGCGCCAGCACCGCCTTCATCAGCCCCGCCTCGTCGGTGAGCTGAACCGCCAGCCGCGCCCCGATGTTGTGAACCCACCAGAGATTGTCGACGTACTCAATCGCGAGGAAACTGCGATGCAGGTAGGGGTTGTCGTCGATCGCCAGATCACCACTGCGTCCGATAGTGAATCGCGTGCCGGGTGTGACCTCGTACGCCTCGCCAGCGAAGTCGATATGAAGCGCTGGGGACGACCCGCTCATGTCGTGCACCCCTTTGCGGGGTCGGAATAGCGTCCGTTGGCACGCACGAGTTGCACCTGCACGCACGTGCGTCCCGGCTGCGCAGCGACAGCGATCCTGGTCTCAGTGGTGGGCGTGGCCGCCTGCTGCTGGGTTGGGTCGATCACCGCCCACAGATAGGTGTCGCCATTCTCGGGCTCGGGGTTCTCCCAACTGACCTGAACCTGTTCCCCCGAGAGCTCGAGGGTGAGGTGGATGGGGGCGGGAGCACGCGGGCCAATCGGATCCTTCGGCTGGACGCTGGCGCTCGCCGATGCGGAAGTATCCTGTGTGGCCGCCGCGCCCTGGTTGAGCACGCGCAGCCCGAGATAACCGCCGCCGCCGACCAGCACTGACCCAGCCAGAATCCCGATCAGTACCCCCCTGCCACGCGACGGGGTGGACTGCGCCACGACGCTGGTTCCAGCGATCGTCCCCGGCGCGGCCTGAGTCACCGGGACATCAACGGTTGCCAACTGCGGAACAGGCAAGGCAGTGAACTGACGAACCGGTTCGGCTCCCGACGAACCCCGGCCGTGGCTGATGAAACCGGCCCGAGGTTGCGAATGGCTGCTGCTGGCCCAACGGGGATCCTGGTTGGTGAACTGGTCCGCGCTGATCGAGATGGGGTTCACGAGTTCGGTGCCGGTGTCGGGCGGCTGATCGGTTTCGTCGCCGTCCGTCGAGGCCTCCAGAATGTCGATCGGGGTGACCGATAGGTGCAGCTCGGTCTGCACGTTCTGCAGCGCGCGAGCGAATTCGAGCGCCGACGAATACCGCAGGCTGGGGTCCTTGCTGAGCGCGGTCCGCAAGATCAGGCTCAGCGATGAGGGGGCACCTTGTCTGTTCAGCGGTGGCAGCGGATCGTTCCTGATGCGCTTGCTCATAGCGAAGGCATCATTGGGCCCGTCCGCAAGTTCGAACGGCGTCCGGCCGGCCAGTGCAGTCCACAATGTCGCCGCCAACGAGTAGACGTCGCTGGCAGGGCCCATCTCCTGACCAGAGGTGAGCTGCTCCGGTGGCGCCCACGGGACCGAAAGCCCGACACCCTGGCCCTGGCGGGCGCTCTCCGTCGTCACGGAAATGCCGAAGTCAGTGAGCGCGGGTCGTCCATACTCGGTGAACAGGATGTTCGCCGGTTTGATGTCGCGGTGCAGAATACCGAGACGGTGCGCCATCTCGATGGCTGCCGCGATCTGGATGCCCATCTCCAGGGTCTTCATGACCGACAGCGGCGATTTGCGGATACGCACCGCCAACGTCGGGGGCGGGCAGTATTCCATCACCAGATAGGGTCGGCCGTCTGAGGCCTGGCCGCTGCTGAAGACCGACACAATGGAGGGATGGTTGGACAGCCTGGCCATCAGGTTCGCTTCGGCTTCGAACGACCGCTGGACGCTGTCACTCAAGTCACGAAGCAACACCTTCACCGCCACGTTGCGGTTGAGACCCAGTTGCTCGTACTGGAAGACATCGGCGAATCCGCCCATGCCGATCAGGTCGAGATAGCGCAACCCAGGAATGTCCGGAGGCGTCGATGGCTGACGTGCGCTCACGGCAGTTCCTCGAAGCTGAACTGTACGCCATGGCCAAGATCCAGCACATCGCCGCTGATGATCATCGTCGGCTGCTCAGGTAGCCGCATCGGCGGTTGCCCCGGGCGTCGCAGAAAAGTGCCGTTGCGCGAATGTAGATCGACTGCCAGGACGTTCCACCCCTCCAGGCGGATCTCCAGATGATTCGAGGAGACGTGACCGTTGGGCACCGAGATCAGCCGGGGCAAGTCAGTGCCCTGAATCCGTTCTGCCCGTGGATTCCGGCCGATCACCAGCGGTGTGACAAGCTCGACGCGTTCACCTCCGGGGGTACGTACCCATCCCATCGCCGGACGAGGGATACGCGCAGGTTCGCCGAGCAGCGGCGCTCCGCACGAGCGGCATTCGGTTCGGTGGGGTGGATTCGGGTGGCCCATCGGGCAGTACGTGGCTACCACACTCATGCCGGTCAACGATGGCTCGGATGCCCGCGGCTGTCCTTCAGCTGGGGCCAGGTCATCCAGACTCATGATCGTCATGGAATCGTGATCGTTGACCTCGGCAAGGCTCTGCGGCCCAACTGCCCGGGGTCCGCCCTCCTCGGCCTGTGGTGCAACAGCCGCCTGCTCCACCACAAAGGCCCGCGTTTCTCCCCAGAGCACGTCGTATGGGCTCTGCACAACGGGGAGGTCTACGCTCGGCTCAGGCGGCACGGGCGCATCGACCATGAGTTCCGGCGGCACCAGCGTGGACGCACCGGACGGCATGACGTCCGACTGGTGCGCCGGTTGCTGAGGGAGCTCCTCAGCAACCAGGGTGGACGCATCCCTCGACGGCTGCGATACCGGCGGTTCCTGCGGAGCCGGCCGCTCATCCTCGGGAGCCTCCTCAACGACCGCCACTGCAGGGCACTCGGCGGCCTGTGGCTGGGCAGCGTCACTGCCCAGCCGGCTCTCAGCTGCTGCGGCCGGCTCACTGATCGGGACGACGAACTCACCCGCCGCCGGCACGCACTCCACGAGAGGGTTGGCATTCGGGGTCTTGCCGTTGATTCCTCTCCGGAGTTCAGCTGCCGCAACCAGCCCACCCACCAGCGGACGAGCAGTCTGATCGGCCTGAGGGCCCGACTCATCCCGCAGCACGAACCCGTCGACTCCTGCGAGCTGGCGTTCAACCCAGGTGGTGACCTGCCCCCCACTGATATCTTCCGGCTTGTCATTGATGAATGCCGAGACGCTCAGGTTGCCGCGGGCAGCAATATGGGTGGCTGTGCCTGCGTCCAGCACCACCACGAAGCTGGGCAGCGTGAGCAAGCCGGCACCCGAGCATGTGCTGAGTGCTTCGAGGAATTCCCCCATTGACACGCCCTGTTGGCAGCGCTCCCACAGCTCAACGGCCGCTTCGATCGGCATCGAGGCCTCAACCAGCGCGACGCCCTGGCTCCACACCAGACCGTGGCTTCGTCCGGGCGTCCAGTAGGCACGCACCTGCTCGTCCATCTCGCCGCGGCTCATGATCGATCAGCCCCCGGTCCCTCCAGAGTGTCCGCCTGCTCGCAGACCTGGCTCAGATCCTCAATGGTGTCGTCCTCGATGCCGTGTATTCCGGCGTCATCAACGGCGATGACATCGACAACCAGCGCGGTGACGTTGTCGCGTCCGCCGGCGGTCAGGGCGCTGCGCACCAATTCATCGGCGGCCAGCTGCGGATCGGTGAAAGTGAGCAGTGCGGCCGCGATCAATTGATCGGAGACTTCGGTGGTCAACCCGTCGGAGCACAGCAGAATCCGGTCACCCACTGTTGCGGGCACGAGCCACTGGTCGGCTGCTGCAGGGCCGGGCACGCCTGCTCCGATCGCTCTCGTGATGACGTTGTGACTGATCGGCCCACTGAGTTGGCGTCCTGCATCGAGCAGTTCCTGTACCCGCGAGTGATCGACACTGATCTGTTCGAGACTGCCGCCACGCAACAGGTAAGCCCGTGAATCCCCGACATTGAAAACCAGCCAGCACGGGGGACCCGGCTGCTCCGTCAGTCCGACTCCCACGACGGTTGATCCTGGCGCCCGACCCTCACGGTCCAGGGCCGCCACCGTGGTGCTTGCCTGAAGCAACGCTTCACGCAATTTCTCACCCGTGAGCCAGTCATCTGCAATGCGCCGAAAGGCGTCTACCACTGCCCGCGATGCCACCTCCCCGCGCTCGTGCCCGCCCAGCCCATCGGCGACCAGGAAGAGCCGTGATGCGGCCAGCCAAGCATCCTCGTTGTGATCACGGACGATACCCGTGTGGCTTGCAGCCCCCCAGCTGACCTCGAAGACCGTCATCGCTCCGCCTTGATCGAGTGAGAACCGAAGCGAACGATCGCGCCGGCGGGCACGATGGTGCGGACCGTGGGATCCACTCGTGTGGTCGTGCCATCGGGCGCGACGACGCGGGTGCCATTCGTTGAATTCAGGTCCATTACCCAGAATCCACCACCGTCGACACCTACAGCCAGATGTGTCTTGGAGACCTGGAGGTCGTCATCGATCTGCATGATGGCAGTCGGACCGAGTGCGGGCACGTCGATCGGGTTTCGACCGAGGAGCGTGATGCGGTCGAGGGTCAGTGCCGTGCTTCCGTCAAGCAACAAACGAGTCACCGCTTGCCCACGAGAACTCAGATGGGTGGGCATGAGCACATCATCGATCACCGTCTCCTCGGCGATCGGTCCGGCTGAGAGGTCGGCGCTGGGGGGTGGCGGATCTGGAAGCCCGGCAGCCACCGACGACATGTCTCGCACCACGGCTGGTCTTGCGTTGATCGGCGGAGCAGTCTCCACGCTCGGGGGTCGGTCGCCCGACAGCGGGGTGCGCTCAATGAACGACGATGCTCCGGGCCTGGAAACCGGCACGATCGGATCGCCCGACGGCGCCTCCTGTGCCGCGAAGGGATCACCGTAGGGGACCCCCGAAGGCGGCGGTGGCGGCGGCGGGACGGGAGACGACGGTATTTGAACGGCATGGCTGTCAGCGATGGGCGCCGGAGGAGCCGAATCCACAGAGCGCGACGAGCCCGTGTCCAGTGGTGCGATCGGCTCAATCGGAGGCCGCGGAGGCACGGGTGCCTGGGTGGGATGAGGGCGGCTGCCACTCATGGCCACCTGCTGAATCGGCGGACGATGCTGGTCCACCGGCCGCGCCGGGGTCGGCTGGCCAGTGTCAGTGACGGCATTCGGGCCGCGGCCCGCCTTGGTGTTGATCACCATGAGATTCAGCCAGCGATCATAGCTATTGCGGTTCGTCCCGGGCGAGATCATCGCGAAACAGCAGATCAGCGGCATGATGCCCAGTGTCAGAGAATTCGTGATATTAAACAGCAGGTTCTTACCGATGGTCTGGCCGGTGGACAGCCGCCCGGTAACCACATCCACATTGCGAAGCCCGACGATATAACCACCGATATGATTCCCCTTCTTGGCCCAGAAGTAGACCTCCACGCCGAGATAGACAACCGGGAGGGCGAAGCTCAGGACGGACCCAATCATCATGGTGGTCATGCCACCTGAACCGTACGAGTAATCGTTCATGGAATTCATGAACAGTGCGAGACCGCCCAGCGACACGGCGTACGGAATCACGACAATTACGAGGATGCCGATCGCCGAATCGACCAGGCGACCGACCACTCGACTGCTTGTCGCGGCCGGCACCATGCCGATCAATGCCGGGTTATTGCCCTGCTCTTGGGTGGTCAATCCCCCTGGGCCGTAACTGTGCGTCATGGTTTCCTCCCCAGAAGCCGACGGATGATGGGCTGCGGTTTCTCCAGTGGTCCGGAAATGGCCGGACGAGCCAGGGATACGGGCGTTGCGAAGTAGGCCAGCCGCCGCCAGCGTCCCGCCGACGCCCGCATCGTCGAGGCAGCCAGCGCGGTGGTCGCCCATATCTGGTCGATATATGCCTCACGAGGGGTGCCGTCGCCGAAGACGCCATAGTCGATTGCCGCGGCAAGCCGATCGATGTCGGCATCGGGGACCCTGGCTGCCAGCTCGGACGCCTGCTCGCGCCTGGTCTGCAGAGCGTCCACCCGGATGCCGAGGTCGGTCGCCGTATCCACGATCTCGGCCCAGCCGCCCGATAGCCGATCGGCCGGTAACTCGGCCTCCCGGCGCAGTCTGCGCCGACGGTCCCGCAGCGCGGCAATCAGCAGGAACGGGGATGCGGCGAGCGCGCCGATGCCCAGAGCCGCAGCTATTGCCTTGATGACTTCCCACGGAATCTGCCAGCCGTTATCCTGATCGGACTCATCGTCGCTGAGCTGCATCGGAGCTTCCGGCGGCTCCTGGGGTGGAACTGGCGGCGGCTGAACCTGCGGGCGCGGCTTCGGATTCGGCTTGGGCACAGTCGTTTCCGGACGCCGATCACGGTCGGGCGTCGGATCGAAGCTGACCCACCCGAGGTCGTTGAAGGGTACCTCCACCCAGACGTGGGCATCGGTGCCCAGAGCCTCCCAGCGTTGCGGTACGACGCTTCCATCGGAGGGATAGAAACCCAGCACTACCCGCGATGGAATACCCAGTTGGTCCAGCATCAGACCCATCGCGACCGCATACTGTTCGTCGTCCCCGACCATCTCGGGCAGCGAGAGCAGCGATTCGATGCGGGCCTCGGAGTGGCCGCTCATCGACTGGCCATCGGAACCGTCCGAGTAGTAGCCCTCCTGCAGGGCCTTCTCAATGGCCAGTACCTGGTCGACCGACGTGGCTGCTCCGGCAACGATTTCGGCGGTCTTCTTCAGTACGGCGTCCGGCACACGCTCGGTGCTCGGCACGGCGACGTCTTCGATGCCGTGGTCAGCCAGCGTCGCTCGATCGACCGGGGGCGGGGTCACGATCTGAACCTGGTAGTCGTCGCCCTGCTCGAGACCAGCCGTCACCAGGGCGGTGCCGGTCCCCTCGTTGTAGTACAGGGTCTTGGTCTGGTCGGCCGCATTGGCGCCGTTGAACGTGACCCCGCGCAGATCACCGCCCCCTGGCAGCCAGACGCCGCGATAGCCATCGATGCTGACCTGCATTGTCATGGCGGAGGCCTGGTCCTCGCTGGTGCGGCGGGGCTCGATATCGGCTCCTGCCCGGACGAACTCGGCGGAATCCGCCGCAACGTTGTAGACCACGCCGTCATAGGTGTCGAGAGTGGCAAGCCGCAGGCGGGATCCTTCTGGAAGACCGTGGACGGTGAACTGCGTAACCAGCTTCTGATCGACTTCGAGATAGCGGTAGCTCATCAACGGGCTCGCGTAGTTGCGCAGATCCAGAGGTGGCTCAACGAACCGCCTCAACACCACACGGTCCGCGCCGGTGATCATCGGCGATACCATCACGGCGACCCCTGCCGAAACAGCCAGCACCAGTGCGGCTGACAGGAGCCTCGTCCAACTTCTGGCCCGGGCGGTGTCGAATCCGGACAGCTCATGCGCCACCGCGCGGTCGTGAGCCTGGCGGATGACGATCCAGCCGAGCAGCACGATCACGAAACCGAATCCGATCCAGCCACCGAGCGGCGCACGCGAAGTACCCCAGAGGATCGCGACGAGCAGCAGCACAAGCATGGGCACCCCGGCCAGTGCGTACCAGCGCCGGGTAAGCGCCAGGCGTCCGGCGGCAGTGCTGCAGATCAGTGCTGACAACATCGGCACCACAGCGGGCCCGGAGAACACCCCGGCGGGAACCGCGACGGTCAGCAGGTCACGCCAACTCTGAACGACCAGCAGCGTCCCTCGCTGAACAGTCTCCAGCGAGGGCAGAAAGCCGGCAATGGTCGTGTCCGGCAATGCGAGAACCCCGACGAAGGCTATGTAGATGATGATGCCCGCGGCGGTCGTCAGGGCCACTCCCCACCGCCCTGCCGAGATCCACGCCAGGACCAGTCCGAGAAGGACTCCGCCTCCGGCCGCCAGATAGCCTGGCCAGCCTCCGAAGACGGGTCCGAATCCAAGCGCGCACAGCGCGCCGGTGAGCGCGACTGGCAGAAGATTGAACGGGCTGGCGATGGTTCGTGAAGAAGTCATCGTGAACTCCGGATGGCGCTCGGCAGATCATCGAGGTTGGCGATGCTGAGCACGTTCATCGCTCCGATGCGCCGCAGGCTGGGGGCTTCGGCCCGGTCGCACCGAATTGCGATGGTACGAGTATTGGGAGGCAGATGGCTGTGGGCGAGTCTCAACCGGGACGCGTCGACCCCGGAGCCGGTCACCAGCGCGGCAGCCGTCGCGTCCGGAACCTGGCGGATTGCCTCCGTGGTGAGCGTCGGCAGGTCGTTGCACTTGATGTGGGGTTCAAGCCTGCACATCTCATCCAGCAGCAGGCTTGGTACCTTCCGGTGGAGGGGACCGTCGTGGGTGACCAGCGTGACTGTGCGTTCCTCACGCATCGCCTGCAGGACCAGCGAGCTTGCGGCTGACACCGCCGTCTCGAAATCGTCCTCTGTGGCATAGTCGCCGGCATTGAGGCTCAGCACGATCAGTAGATGCGTCTTGCGAGTCTCCTCGAACTGCCGGACGATGAGGCGTCCCAGGCGTGCGGTGCTGCGCCAGTGCACAGCGCGACGGTCGTCTCCGGGGACGTAGTCGCGGAGTGCGTGGAAGGCCACATCCGAACTGGACAAATCCCTGGTCGTGACGCCTTCGATGTCACGCAGTAATCCCGTCGCGTCCGCGTCCACTCGAACGGTCCGTGGGTGGACGAAGACCTCGACCACGTCGGACCACCGCTGAGCGCGGCGGAGCACACCGATGGGATCGGACCTCACGGAACTGACCGGGCCGATCGGGATAACTGCACGTCGGGTGGTCGGCACGGAGAACACCTGTTCGTGGCTGGCGTTCGCCCCCATCGCGGGCACTCGAAAGGATGCAAGACCACGACCGACGGGCAGTTCGAGTTGAGTGCCGGTGAGGCGCCGGCGGCCGCGATTGGTGATCGTGACTCGCCCCAACACGTGATCGCCGATGCGAACCCGAGTGGCATCAATCTCGATATCGGCGGCGAAGTTCGACTTGCCGAGGGTCCAGACGACCGCCACGATGCAGAGCAGCAGACAGGCCAGGCCAACCGTCATAGCCTCCACCCAGCCGAATCGCACCCCGAGGGTCATCATCACCAGCCCGGTCGCGATTGTCATCCAGCCGACCGCGGTGACCGGCAGCAGTGCTCGCCGAATCGACTGCACCCAGACCGCAAGGGGGCGCAGTCGTTCGGCCGCAGGGCGTAGCCGGCCGCCCAGCTGCCGCGACTGCTCCGCGAGCACGCGCAACCAGGTGGTGCGGGGCTGGGTGACAGTGGTCATCGCTGTCCGCTTGCCATCGGCGGTTGGACTGTGGACAATGCCTTCGCGAGGATGGTCTCGGCAGTGGTACCGCTGAACTCGGCCTCGGGAGAAAGCACCACGCGGTGCGTCCACACCGGTGCGGCGAGTTCTTTGATGTCATCGGGCAGCACATGGTTGCGCCCATGGGCGGCGGCCCAGACGCGCGCTGCGCGGACCATTGCTATGGTGCCGCGGGTGCTGACGCCGAGCCTGGATTCGGGTGTTTCGCGGGTCGCTTCGGCCAGACGCTGAACGTAGTCCAGCACCGCATTGTCGACGAAGTTGTGCTTGACCAGATCCGCCATCTCGCCGATCGCGCGGGTCGCGATGATGGCCTGCAGACCCTTCGTCCGGTCGGGGTCTGCTGATCCGGCCAGCACCTGCACTGCCGCCTCGCGAGAGGGGTACCCCACCGACGTCTTCATCAGGAAACGGTCCAGCTGCGCCTCGGGCAGTCGGTAGGTACCGGCCTGCTCGATCGGATTCTGGGTGGCGATGACCATGAACGGACGCTCGGTCTCGTACCGGGTGCCGTCTACGGTGACGTGATTCTCCTCCATCACCTCAAGGAGAGCCGACTGGGTTTTCGGAGAGGCGCGGTTGATCTCATCGGCCAAGACGATAGATGCAAAGATCGGGCCCTTGTGAAACTCCCATCGCTGGTGAGCCTGGTCGTACATGGTGACGCCCGTGATGTCACTGGGCAGCAGATCTGGGGTGAACTGGATGCGCTTGTGGGTGCCCTGCACGGTGGCTGCGATGGCCCTGGCGAGGGCAGTCTTGCCTGTTCCGGGGGCGTCCTCGAGGAGCAGGTGCCCTTCGGCCAGCATGCATGTCAGTGCCAGCCGGATCACGTTGGATTTGCCCAAGACGGCCTGACCGACGTTGTCTGTGATGCGCGCAAACGTGTCAGCAAACCACGTGGCGTTTTCTGGGGTGATTGTCATCTCGTAATCGCCTATTCCTTTTCTGTTACGCCTGCCGACAGCTGAGTTCACCATTGTTCAGTTGGTTGATCTGGGTTTGACCGGCGACATACGCCCAGTCCTGGTTGCCGCTGCCGGTCTTCGATGTCCCCGAATACCAGCCATCGCCGTTGACATTGAAGGTCCCATTCCAGTCAGCGGCCCCCGAACCAGCGAATGAGCAATACACTCGGCTGTTGGGATCCCAACGCTCCAGAGTCAAATTGAGCAACCACCAGCCATTCGATGCTCTGCTACCTGAATCGCTCATTCTCTGGGTGGGTGACTGCCAGGTGCTGGCGCAGGCCTCTCCCGACCACGCGCCCCAGAGCCCGGTTTGATCCTTTGCTCGGGCCCGAATGCAGTAGGTCTGGCCTCGTCCGCTACCTACGGTTTCTTGCCCGGTGACTGGTCGTCCGCTGCCGTAGTTGGTCTCGACTTCGGTGATCGGCCGTCCATTCCCCGATCCCGACGCGTTGTACGGCAGCGTAACCGAGTTGACACCGCCTTGAGCAGACACCGAAGGAGCATTCGGCGGACCGTAGGCGTTTGCGCTCACTGCGCCGGAAGAATCACCCTGAGTGGTCTCGCCATTGACGCTGCTGACCGGATAGACACTGACCGAGACATTCTGCCCATTGACGAACACTCCGTTGCTGATCGTCTGCCCCGCCGTCACCGCACCGGATGCACCGTTTGCCTGCCAGTAATACGTCACCTCTCCTGCTTGGGCACCGTTCAACTCACCGGACGTGAAATCAATTCGCACGGTGTTGTTCGCACCGGTCGGTGTCACGGTGAGGCCGGTGACTGGACTCGGCGGTTGGAAGGGCCGGATCGCATTCGACACTGGCGACCATTCACTCCACAGTTGAGACTTGTTCGTGGCCCGCACCTCGAAAGTCTGATTCGTCCCAGACACGGCCAAGGTGACGTGGCAGGAGGTGACCGCACCGGTGCACAGCACCGCCCCGCTGCTGGTTTGTCGCAGCTCGTAGCTGAGCCCAGCGCTGTCACCGTTGCCGTCAGCCGCGGGCCAACTGATGGTTGCCGACGGCGCCAGTGCGCTGGCCGCGTCCTTGACCGCGTTCGGGGCTCCGGACTGCAGTGGCGCACCTGCGGGGACCTCGGGGGCGGACGCCGCCGACGGGTCACTGGAGAGGTTGTTGACCGAAACTGCCACCACAGTGAAGGAGTACGCAGTGCCATTTGTCAGGCCCGTCCAGACCAATGATGATCCGCTCGCCACCTGCGTGGACACGCCGCCCGGCGCAGGACTGATGGAGACCTCGTAGTGGTCGATGGGAGCACCATCTGTTGTTCCGGCGGGCCAGGTGACCTCGATCTGCCGGTCCCCGAACTTGCCGGTCGGGGCGCCGACCGTATCGGGCTTGGTGTCGGGGCGCACCTGGTTCGAGGCAGCGGAGGGTTCCGAATCGCCGACTTCGTTCGTTGCGATGACGGTGAAGGTGTACCAGACATTGTTGGTCAGCCCGCTCACCTGGGTGCTCGTCACCGCGCCCACCCGAGTGCTTCCCGAGGATCCGTTCTCGCCGGCCCAGCGGACCTCGAAGCCGGAGATCGGGGCCCCGTTGGCGGCGCCGGCACTCCACGAGACATCCACGGTCTTGGAGACCGTGCTTGCGGCTGAGACATTGATCGGGGCCGCGGGCTTGTCGCGGACGGTTGCGGTGATCGTGCCGGTCACCTGGCGTGCCGCGTCGTTCGTGGCGTCCGCCAACCGGAACGACACACTGAGCTGGCCGCTGAATCCGGCTGCGGGGGTGACCGTGATGGTGTGGCCCGAAGCCGTGGCAAGACCGTTGCCCAGCGCCACCGTCGGCTCGCCCACGATGGTGAAGGGCTTGCCATCTGCCGCAAATGGATCGGTCACGTAGGCGTCAAGATTCACCGTGCTGGGCTGCCCGGCCTTGGCGTCCGTGATGGCAATCGGCGCGATAGCAAGCAACGGACGAGTGGAGCTGACGACCTGCAGCGGGATCGCGGCAGTGACAGTCTCGCCTCCATTGTCCGTGACTTCGATGACGGCACTGCCCGGAATGCCGGCCGCAGCGCCTGCAGGCGCCGAGACGGCCAGCGCGAGCCCGTCGAGCGTGGCCTCGAAGGGAGAACCGACACCCTGGAGCGCAACCTTGATCCCGGCCTTGTCCGGGTCATCCGGATCGGAGATCATCGGTGCCAGATCGACTCTTGCTGCGGCCTCACCAGCCACCACGTTGACCTGGGAGGGGTGAACCTCGGGCGGCTTGTTCTGGTCCGACCTGGGCTCGGCGATAATCGGGATCGACAGCACGGACTTGAGTCCATCGGGGTCCTCCGCACCGGATCCGTCGGTAACCTCGAACTGGATCGCGGCGGGGCCCACGAACTCGGGGGTCGATCGGAACTGCAGGGTGGTGTCGTCCTTGACCGGCGGCGTGCCGTCGCTGCCCGCGGTGACCTGCACGAGATCGGCGAATGTCAGCTTCGGGCTGTGTCCGGAACGCACCCGAACATAGTCCGGCAGCTTCAGCTCCAGCAGTTCTCCAGCAGTCACCGTCACTGGCAGGTTGTCGGTGGTGAGGATCGGACGCTGCTGAGCCTCTCCGGGCACCGAGACGACTGCGAAGGCGGTCTGATCGTCCTGATCTGTGACGCTGTAGACCACCACTTGGCGATCGGCCGCCACTGGGATCTCCAGCTTGCCGTCAGAGGTGACGGAAACGCCCGGGTCTGAGCTGGCCAGTCGCAGATCAGCGCTGGCACCGTCAGGGTCTTCGTCATTGGCCAGCACGTCCACCACGACGCTGTCCTGATCGAACGTCTGCGCAACGGCTACCGCATCGTCGCGCGCCACGGGGTAGAGCAGCGGAGCCTCAGGGGAGACATTGATCGTCAGCAGGCCACGACCGCTGCCGCCTCGGCCATCGGAAACGTCGTAGTAGTAGCGCAGAGTCGTGCTCTCCCCCAGCGCAGGGGTCGTCAGTTCGATCCGGTTGTCCTCGACCGACAGGTCTGAGGCAGGTGTGCCGTCCACGGGCTGCACCGAGTCGGCGACGATCTGAACCTGGTCTCCATCCGGATCGAAGTCGTTGACCGTGACCGGGACCGCCAGCTTCCTCTCGGGTCGCGCGTTGACGATATCCGCCTGGGCGAACGGCGACTGGTTCACCGCCGGCAGCGGGCTGACCCCGACGTACACCAGGCCGGTTCCGACCGCGCCGAAGCGGTCCATCACGGTGTAGCCGAAGACATCGGTTCCCGATGCTTCGGCGTTCGGGGTGTATTCGATGAAGCCCTCGCCGATGGTGACCGGTCCCATGGTTGCGGCGGGCATATCCAGCCCACTGATGACCACGGAATCACCGTCCGGATCGACTCCGACGGTGGGTATCGCGATCCGAACTGCGGTGCCCGCGAAGGTGCGCGCATTCAGCGGGTTGGGACTTGGCGAGTCGTTCGGATCGTCCTTGCTGACAACAGTCATCACGACGGTTGCGGACGAGAAGCCCCCCACGGTGTCGCGGATCGTGTAGGTGATGCGGACGGTTCCGCTGTCGGGCCCGGCTCGGAAGCGCACCTTATTGTCGGACACGAAAGCAACGCCGGTGTCCTGCTTGGGGCTGACGGACAAGTCGGGGGCGACTTCGAGCGAGAGCTGAGCCGACGAAATGTCATTCGCCAAGACATCGACGGTGGTGACATCGCCGGCACGGACCGTGGCGGCGTCGTCGACGGCTGTGGGAGGCTGATCGGTGCTCTGCACCGGCAGCGGAATCACCACCACATCAGCGGTCGCATCACCGTGGCCGTTCGAGACTGTGTAGCTGAAGGTGATCTGGCTGTCCAGTCCGGACGGCGCCGCGATCCGCGCCAGGTGGTGGTCGATGAGTTGGACCGAAAGCCCACTGTCGTCGGGAACCTGGATCGACTGAACAACCAGAACGCCACCCATCGGGTCGCTGTCGTTCACGGTGAGGTCAACCAGCACGGAGCCATCCGGCGGCAGCAGCCCGATGTCCGGCTGCGCCGCCGGCGGTAGACCATCGGTTCCGGGATCGAAGACATCGAAGCGAATCATCCCGGTGGATTCGGCCTTCCTGTCGCTTACCGAGTAGTTCACGTAGTAGCTGCCGGCAGTCTGCGATTGAAGCCTTACGGTTCCGGATGCGGGGTCGGCGATCGCCTGACGATCGCCCGTTTGTTCCACTGAGACTAGGCGGATCTGGTCACCATTGGGATCGGAGTCATTGGCGAGCGGGCTGACTGTGATGGACTGACCCACCTTGGCGCTGTAGTGGTCGGAATTGGCGATCGGTGGCTGGTTCTGATTGCCTTCCCTTACGTCCATCTGGATCTCGCCCTGCGTCGTATCACGGCCATCGGTCACGACGACCGGAATCGACCTCATGCCGGTTCCGGCGGTGCCGAGGTCACGGATCGTGACCGTGCCGTCGGCGCGGAACTCGACCGAAGTCCCGTCTGCGGGTCCGGCCGAGTCGAGGAAGACGAGATCACCATCCGGGTCGTACCAGTCGTTGACGAGGTTGTATGTGATCGAACCACCCTGAGCCACGGTCACCCGCGGATAACGCAACGGCTTGGGTGCTGTGTTGGTCTCCCAGCCGTGCACGGTGACCGTCACGGGAGCTTCGGAGGAACCACCGCGTCCGTCTTCGGCCCGGTAACTGAACGTGTCGGATCCTGATGCACCCTCGGGCACGACGATCTGCAGGGCCTCGCCCTGCGAGACGCGCTGCGCCGTTCCCATCTCGGGATCGCTCACCACGTCGGCGGTCAGGATGTCTCCATCGGGGTCCTGGTCGTTCGCCAGGACGGGCAGCCAGTTGGCGCGGCCGGGCCGGACTCCGAAGTCGTCCGGATTCGCAATCGGGTCGGTATTGTCCTCCGGATCGGTGGCCACGCTGACGTCGTTCTCGGAGACGTCTTCGGAGACCTCGTCGCTGGTGTCCAAGGTGGCCTGCACCTGGGTCCAATTGTCGACCTGCTGCATGTCTTCGTTGACGAGCAGGATGATTCCGGTCTTCAGGTCGTTGAGGACGATCACGTCGCGGTTCATCCGGAAGGACATCGATTGTGCCGATGCGATCGTCGGCACAATCGCGGAGACATCATCCTGGTCACCCGGGCAGTCGCGCAGGTATTCCCCACTGTCCATCCACGCTGCGTAGACACAACCCTGGAAGAAGACCGGCTGGACGGCCCTGCCAGCCGTCTGGGCAGGAAGGGTATCGACCTGGTCTCCATTCAGCGGAACGGAGAGCAGTCCCGCCGCCGTAGCCAGGACGACTCCGTCATTGTCCGCGCTGACCTGCTGCAGCTGCAGCGGATCGGTACCGGGCAGCTGGACTGCTGCCTTGGTGGTGTGGAGAACGTTGATCGAGTGATCGAGGACGACGGGCTCATCTCCGACGGCGCTCAGCTCCAGGTTCTCGGCATCGGGTCGGTAGTCGCGGATGGTGCCTCTATCGGCAGGTTCACCGAAACCGTTTCCCTTGCGGGACAGCAATTGCACGCTGCCGTCGCCCTCGACCACCACCACGTTGCCCGAGACGGTGGCTATCGCTTTTGCTCCGGGTTCTTCAAGCAATGGAGTGGCAGCCGTTGAGAAGGCCCCCAGGTCGGTCACATCGAGTCCCCAAACCTTGCCTGTTGCCCTTTCCGTGACAGCCACGGTGTCACCGCCATAGACGACATCCAGGTCGGACGAGAACTTGCCCGACGCGCCGAGTACGAAGGCGGCCGGATCTACCAGCGAGGCGCTGGCCGCGGACTGATCTTCGAGGGCGACTTTGCCGCCGGATTGGTGAACGTCGAAGGCGTCGGCTGTGACCGCGACGCCACCGTCGAGAATGCGGGATGGGTAATTGAGATGACCGAGCAGCCGGAGGTCGCCGTTGGTCACCCAGACGCCGCCATCGTGCAGCTCGACATCGGAGATCGGCACACCGCGGTACAGGCTCGCCAGCAACGCCAGCACAGTCACCAACACGACGCCCGCGCCCTTGGCGCCCCACGGCGACTTCAAGGCCTCGCCCATTCTCTTCAGCAGTGCGGACATTCAGCTAGTGCCCTTGGCCGCTCAGGATGGGTCCGAAGACCTCGGCGATCTGGGCCCTCACGTCCGCGAGGTCGCACGGCGTAGGATCGGCTGTCTCCTGCATCCGGGTTGCCCAGCCGTCCTCGGTGCGCGCGACCTGGAGCACAGTGTCCCCATAGGCGATCCCAACATTGCTTCCGGGGCTGAGCGCCTCGATCACTAGTTGGGCCAACAGCTCTATGGCCTCCATCTCATCGGTGAGAACTCGCACGTCGAACACGCCGGGGCCCTCTGGCGAGAACAGCACCCGCGGGCCATCACTGGGAGCCACCTGCAGCATCGATAGGGAGACCTGCTCAGCGTCTGCCATCACCAGCACCACTCGGACACCACCGGTCGCCAACAGCTGTGGGGGCATGCTCACCTCGATGGGCATGACGATGTCAGCTCCCTGCACGGTTGCCATTCCTCTGGCCAGCAGACTGGCTCCTCCGGCAGTGCGAATTCCCTCGGACGACTCGTAGGTCATGCCCAGCGCCTCACGCACCCCCGGCCACCGTTGGTCGTCCTGCAGGATGAAATCGAGCTCTGCAAAGGTGAAAACGGTGTGTTGCATGGTCTTCTTTCCTGTCACTTGATCCACCCGAACGACTTGCCCACTCCACCGAGGAAGTCACCGGCCTTCTGAGCAGCGCCGGTGACGATTGCGCCTGCCGAACTCGCGACGCTGCCGACCGAACTTCCAGCAGCGCCGGCAACGCTGGTGAGGTCTTTCGCGAGCGCGTCGGCCGCTCCGGATTCGACGAATGCGTTACCGACAGCGATAGAAAGGTCGACTGCGGCCAAGCCGACAGCCACGGGCGGGCAGAACGCTCCGGTGAACGATGCGACTCCATGCGCGAAATGCCAGGCACACCCCAGCGCATCGCCTTCGTTGAAGGATTGAACGAGGTCCTTGGCATCGACCAGCCCGCCCAGCACCCCGCCGACAGCACCGAGCACTCGACCGGCGCCGGCCTTTCCGGCGAAGTCAGCGGCAGCGCCGATGAGGTCGGTTCCGCTGCCTGCCAAGGCAGCAATCCCGTTCAGGTCGCTGGGATCTTCGACCACCGCCACGAAGTTGCCCAGGAAGCCGACAGCGTCGGCAGCTCCTGACAGCTTCGAAAGCCACGGGGTCTTCGCGAGTTCGGCCGCAACCTCATCGTCAAAGATGGCGTTGACGGAGTCGGCGGTAAGAAAGTGCTTCACGGAAGCGATGCGGTCCAACGCGCTCGCAGTGGCGAAGTTCTTGGGCAGATCCATCGCTTTCGCGAGGGCATCGATCGACGTGTGCAGGGAAGGGCCGGCGTCGTCCGGGGTCACGTCGCCGCGACCAAGATCGGAGAATCCCCTCAGGGGAGCAGCAAGCCCGCTGAACGGGTCGAAGCTGAGACCGCCCAGCAGCGGGCCTGCCGCACTGCTGGCCATCCGCTGTTCATCCGCCTGTCGGCGCAGGTATTCCGCCTGGGAGTTCAGGGTCTGTGCGGTGCGCAGCAAGGTGGGACTCAGCTGGGCCTGCCAATCGCTGCGGAAGCGTTGGGCGTCCCCACCACGCCAAGGATTGGACGTGATGCTGCGGCCCAACCCGATCCGAATGTCGACGTCCACCCGGTTTGCTGTGTTTGCCAGGGCGCTGGCAAGCCGGTCCAGTTCCTCGGGAGAGGCGCCTACCATTCCCATGCTCGTATCCCGTCGATCTCGGTCACCAGAAGGGCGCTCTGCCCTGTCAGCAAGCTATGTCCGGACTCCCCCGCCGTCGATGGGTAGCACTCCCCACCGGCCTTCTTCGCAGATCCTCGCCTGCTGGTTCTCGGCAGCCCCATCTCGTTCGCGAGCAACCTACCAACGTCCAACTGGCGCACCTCGCCGATGAGATGTATGGGACTGTATGAACCTTGCTGACTTGGGAATAAGCCGAGTCAACACGGCTGTCGTGACCGATCGTTTGGCCCTGCGCTGATCGCTTTCGGCATCCCGCCTCCGCGCCCGTCGCCCCGACACTTCCCGCGCCAGCCGGGCCACCGGGGCTAGGCAGCGATGCGAATCTCGAGCGTGCCGCCGAGCGCGTGGGCGATCCGCGCGAGCATGACGCCTCCGGGAGCCTGCGCCCCGTTCTCGATGGCGGAGATGACGGCCTGGCGGGTACCAGCCCCCCCGGGCAAGTTCGGTTTGAGACAGTCCGGCGGCAGTGAGCGCGTTGTAGACCAGTTCTGCCAGCTGCAGGCGAGCCTCGGTCTCAACAGCAGCCGCATCGTACTCGGCTCGCTCGGCATCACTCATGGCGGCAAGGGACTCGTACCTACTCCGACGGGGTCGTGGTGCTCATCGCTACTTTCCCTTCTTCTTCTCGCTTTTCTCGTCTTGGCGGGCGGCTTCAGTCATCGGGCGCGGGAAGGCTGCTGTGCCGGGACGAGGAAGCCGCACGCGTGCCCCCGCGATGCTGTCCGTAAACTCCGTAACGAGGGCCGGCGAAGTGCTCGACGAGTTGTTTAGCCTATCGGTAAGATGTCGTGACCGTCAGAGGAATCTCCCGCGGGCGCGTATCTCAATTGATGGGCCGAACCCGCGGCTGCGGAGCAAGACACTTCGACTCGGCGCGCTCGCTCACCGAACGGACGCCCCTTGAGCGAGACCGAAGGCCGAGTCGAAAGGACGAACCTCCGGCAGCTCGCGCGCCCGGTAGAGGTCAACCGACCCAGGGCTCAGCCAGCCAGGGGATTGGTGGACAGGAACACATCGACGCTGCCGTTGGTGTCACCAGCCACCAGATTCGGCGCATCCGACTCATAGGTCACCCAACGCCCATCAGCACTCACCGCCGGGGCATACGAACCGTAGTTGGCTTGGGCGCCGTCAGAGGCCATCGACACCCGCTGCGTGACCCCCGACACCCGGTCCCACACAAACACGTCATAGTCGCCGTTGGTGTCACCCGCCACCAGATTCGACGC
>JAAYVB010000030.1 GCA_012517405.1 Propionibacterium sp. | reverse complement strand
TGGATTGAGGAATACTACAACCAGACTCGTCGCCATTCAACGCTCGGATACTTGACACCGCAAGAATATGAGCTAGGCTACAGAAACATACTTGAACTCGCAGCCTAAACAGCTATCCACTTTATCGGGAACACTCCACACCCGACACCACCGTGACATCAGCGAACCCGCCAACACCCTCGGCGCTCAACGCCACACTCGAACCTAACGGAACCGTCAACGAAACCGACACCTCGTCCGGCTCCGACGGATGCACAACCTCCCAGGTCAGCCGGTACATGAACGCCGCCATCGCGTCCCGGTTCACCGGCTCCAGATCACGGAACTCAGCCGTCCCATCACCATTCACCCAACCCGTCGACACACCCCGATCAGCCAACCAAGCGATCTCCCGGAAAAACTGCGACGACACCGGCACATCAACAAACGGCGACACCCCAGAAGCCTCGAAACCCGCAACATCCTCACCCAGCACCACATCGGCATACCGGTACAAGAAGGCCGCCATCGCATCCCGAGCAACCGAATCCAAACCACGGAACTGCCTCGTCCCGTCGTCCATCACCCAACCAGTCGAAATACCGGCATCAGCCAACCACGAAATCTCGGTGTAGAACTGGCTATCAGCCGGCACATCCGCAAACGGCGACACCTCCGGCGCCGAATACTCCGGCGACCCGGCCAACCGATACAAAAACGCCGCCATCGCATCCCTGGCCACCGGCACAACCGGACGAAACTCCCGGCCACCATCGGCCACAAGCCAGCCCGTCGACACCCCCGAATTCGCCAGCCACATGATCTGGTCATAAAACTGGATACCCTCCGGCACGTCGACAAACCGGACCGTCTCCACCGTAGAGTCCTCCTCCGCCCGCGCCACGCTCGGCGCCAAGGCAAGACTCAGACCACACACGGCCGCCAGCAACACACACCACAAGCGACGCACACCCACCACACCCCTGAAAACAAGCTTAGAGATTCACTCAGATTCCGCGAGGACCGTACCAACCCGACCCGACCCACAACACCAATGAGACGTACGAAACCGTACGAACCCCGCCGGCGACGGCATCCCCCACCCCACAACAGTCATCGGCCGCCGGCCGCACGACAGGCACCCACGCCAGGAGACATGAGTTGGACGGGCTCCCCACCTCACCGAGGGGCGCTCGTCCAACGGTCGTTACTTGATAGTTGCGCTGCTAATCGTTGACCAGCCGGTACATGAACGCAGCCATCGCATCCCGATTCACCGGCTCCAGATCACGGAACTCAGCCGTCCCGTCATCATTCACCCAACCAGTCGACACCCCACGATCAGCCAGCCAAGCAATCTCCCGGAAGAACTGGCTATCGACCGGCACATCAACAAACGGCGACGCCTCGGGAGTCTGGAACCCAGCAACATCCTCGTCCAACACCACATCGGCATACCGGTACAAGAACGCCGCCATCGCATCCCTGGCCACCGAATCCAGCGGACGGAACTGCTTCGTCCCGTCCTCCATCGCCCAACCAGTCGAAATACCAGTCGACGCCAACCACGAAATCTCCTTGTAGAACTGGCTATCAGTCGGCACATCAGTGAACGGCGACGTGTCAGGCGCCGAATACTCCGGAGACCCCGCAAGCCGGTACAAGAACGCCGCCATCGCATCCCGAGCCACCGGCTGAACCGGACGAAACTCCCGATCACCATTGTCCAGCACCCAGCCAGTCGTCACGCCCTCGTTCGCCAACCACATGATCTCGTCATAGAACTGCGTGCCCGGGGGCACGTCGCCGAACAAGTCGCTGCCCGGCGCACCGACCAGTTGAATTAGGTCAGGAATCTGACGGTAGACCTGATATCCGGGGCATTCCGTCGCATAAGCGTCCAGGTGTCCGAAGATCCTCGGAAGCGACGCACCGCTTAGGCTCTTGAATCCCGAAGCATCTCGGGCATCGAGGCCAGCCAGATCGAACCGGTACTCAATGATCGTCGCGTAGCCATTGATGATTCCTGCGCCTGGATCAGCAGTGGTGAAATCGCCGAGTGCGGCGATGCCGACGGTACCCGTGTTGTATCCGTAGACGTGTCCGCCGACAATCATGGAGTCTGCCGATACATCGAGCGATCCTTCGCGCCCTTCCCATAGGCCGCCGTACTTGTCGACCAGGAAGTTGTAGCCGATGTCTCCCCAGCCGAGTGTGATCGCATGGTAGTAGTAAATGCTCGCGATGATCCCGGGCACATCCGCCTGCGCATAGTTGTTGGTGCCAGCAGTGTGATGGATGATCGCCGCCTGTAAGGTAGCCGTTTCTTCATCCCAAGTCGGGCTGGCGGAGCCACTATCCCAATCGCTGCGCGGATGGATACCCGCTGCGATGCCCGCGCGTCCTTCGGCGGTTGTACCCGATTGGGTCGACGACTTGTCCGTGGTCTGCGCTCTGCTGCGTGGGTCGATGGTCGCCGAATCGCTAGTTGCGAGTTCAGCCACCACCAGTGTGAGATCGGCCGGCAGTGTGGAGGCGTCGCCCGTTACCTGCACCTGGACGGCAGTCGCGACACCGGAGATGAATGGGTCGCTGCCGCCTGCATTGCCCGATTGCGGAGCCTCCAAAGCATCGACGCTCGACCACTCACTCCAGCCCGAGGCCTCGAAGACCCTGATGTAGACGGTGTTGTCCGCGACCAGACGGTCATCTGCGTCCCACCTCAGCGCCGAAACCGTGAAGTCACTGACGTTGATCTGATCGGTGATGATGGCTGAGCCATCCACCGTCGTACCGGACGCGAGGTCCGAAGTCGTCGCGGTGGCTTTGCCGTCAGTTGCCTCCCCCGTGAGCACGGCCGACGAATCGGTCAATGCAATCTCCAGTGGCTCAACACTGAGTGCGTCGCTGTCGGCGAAGGCTGGTGGACTGATCACCAGTCCCACTACGAAAAGCGTGCACAACGCTGCCATCGAGATATGACGCGACGCCTTGATTCCACTCACGAGGTTCCTCTCGCCTGGGGTGAGTAACGAGTTGCGCTCCAACTGAAGCACATCCTGCTCGCGCCAGACGAGGCGGGTCCCTGCAAAGGGCACTGATACCCCTTGAAAAGCAGACGGCAGCACCACCAACGGACGAATCGTCCAGAATCGCGGTGCTGCCGTCGCCGAGAACGCGCGCCGCTCAACAGTGATCGATCATGCGGGGCAAACAGCTAGCTGTCTGCCCCGCACTCCCGTGTTTCCAGCGGGCCCCCCGGCACGTCCATATGCACCGTACCAACCGGCCACCCGGGGCTGACCAGACCATAGGGTGTACGAGACCGTACGGACTCTCCCGGCCTCAACATCACCCCTAGCCAGGCACCTCGCCTTCGTGACCACCGGCTGGGGCCGATCCTCACCGGCAGGGGTCGAACGGCTTCACCCCGACGATCGCGCGCCGCCACTCGAGGTCACTGAGCGGTGTTCCCCGCTGATCGCAGATCTCCTTCTCGACCCGCGTGAGATCCAGATCCCAGATCTTGACCTCGCCGTTGTTTCCGGCCCCGACGAACGACGAACCATCACCCAAGAACATCAGGTCGGTCGTCCGGCCCATCCGCCCATCAAGGATGAACTCCGCCGAATCGGACGAGTCCTCGAGATCCCACATGTAGAAGACCTCATCACCACCGGCGGCCATCAGGTGTGTGCCATCCGGACTGAAATTCAGCCCATAGACAGCCGCCTGGGACTGGTGATACTCGTGGACGAGCTTCGGCTCCTGCACGTTCGACAGATCCCAGACGCTCACGGTGCCCCGGTCTGTTCCGGCAGCCAGCATCGGCCCTGCCGGGGACATCGCGGTCACCGACGGGTTCGAGTCGGTCGCGACCGAGGGCAGCTGCTCCGGGTGCTCCGGATCGGCCAGCGACCAGACCTTGACCTCGTTCTGGGCGATGCCGATCGACAGCAGACCCGAATCCGCGCTGAACCGTGCGATCTGGGGGGTCTCGGTATCGAGCACAGCCAGCTCGGTCAGGCTGCCGTCATCGGCCACCCGCAGCAGCACGGACCTCTTCTTCAGGTATTCGCTGACCACCATCAAACGCCCGGTCTTGTCGACGACGACATTGTTGAGCACGGCCGACTCGTCCAGCACCCGCTGCACGAAGGGCTCGGACGCCCCGGTCTCGCTCAACCGCCAGCCGACAACGCGGCCGTCGGTGCTGCCCGCCCACAAGATGGTGCCGGCGCCATCCATCCATATGGAGCTGTACAAGGTGACGTCAGCCGGGACCACCGGTGAGGGCATCTTCTTCAGCCCGTCGGTCAACGACCACAGGTCCACCGAACTCGGCCCGAGATCGGCATAGGCCAGCCACTTGCTGCCCGCGGCATCGCCCGCGAATTGGTAGGCGGGCTGGCCCTCCAGCCGCAGGCTGGGGCCGAACCTCGACCAGATCATCAGGGTGCCCGCAGTATCCACGGCGACCGGACGCCCGTTCACGATCTCGGCACCGGTCATCAGCATCGGCCCCGACAAGAACCTGGTCACCTGATCGGTCGCTGCGTCCACCACCCGCACGTGCTGGCCCGAGTCCGCAGTGATGTAGGTATTCGCGTCGGCGAAGCGCACCGAGTTCACCCAGGACGCGTAGTCGGTCGAGATCACCGGGGACACATCCGGCGAAGTCAGATCCCAGCGCGCACTCGCCCGGGAGCCCAACCCGGCGACCAGCCAATGCCCGTCCGGGCTTACCGCCATCGATTGTGTCCGTGGCGTGCGTCCGCTCACCTCATAGGTCAGCGCGGGCAGTGCCGCGAGTTCGGCTCCATCGAAGCTCCAACGTCCGATGCTGCCGGACGCGCCGCCCGCAAGGAGCACCGAACGCGTCGGATCGAATGCGACACTGGTCACTGACGCCCCCACATCGACCTGGGCAGTCTCGCGCGGACTCACCGGGTCGGCGAGTGAGAAGACCCGCAGGTGACCGAGCGAATCGCCGAGCACCAATGACCGGCCATCCGGATCGAAGGCCATTGCCAAGATGGTCTCGTCCCCGATCTCGATATCGGCGCGCCGTTCGGGTTCACCGGTGACATCCCAGATGCTCGCCTGTTTCGTCCCCCCGGCGGCAGCCAGCACCCGGCCGTCCACCTTCGCGATGTCAATGGCATACATCGGCCGGGTGTCGTCGCTGACCGTCCAGCTCTGGCCAGCCGTGGCGGTCAGGTCGTCCGAGCGCCACAGCGTCAGCTCGCCGGCCGCCCCGGCACGGATCACCATTGAGTCGTCGGGAGCCTTCGCCATCACCGACGGTCCGTTCCCGAGCCAGCGCGTGGGCACATCGTTTGCATTCGTGTCGAGCAGCACCGAGCGCGCCTCAACCGTGTCCGCCAGGTCGTTCGCGGCCAACGCCATCTGGGCTTCCAGAAAGACATCACCGCTGGTATTGGACCGGATGGCGTAGGCGATCTGACGCGATTGGGCATCCAGTTTCACCCGCCGGGTGTTGACCAGGGTGAACACTGCGACCAACGCCGTCGCCGTGGCGATCACGGCCAACGTGATGGCCAGCCGATGCTGGCGGCGCAGCCTGGCCGACGATGCCTTCTCCTGGTCGAGCAGCGACGTGAAATGCTCCTCACTACGCGTCACGAAGTCGCGCTCGTCGGCGCTGAGCTGGGCGGCTTTGCGCGGATCGGCCACGAACTCGGTGAACACCGGCAGCCGACCGACCGGCAGCAACGAGTCCGAGCTGCGGTCATTGTCCAGCCACAGTGACGTGGCCCGCCGCAGATGCTCGCGGACGCGTAGGTCCAGACGTCCGTCATCAACCCACTCGGCCAGCCGGTGCCAGTGCTGTAACAACGCGTCATGGCTGATCGACAGCTGGTCGCCCTGGACGCTCAGCAGTCGAGCCTTCAAGAACTGCTCCGCAACCGTTCGCTCAGACTCCGACAGTGACGTCGTCGGGATCTGAGTACGCAAGACCGCTTCCCCATGCACCGAGATCAGCCGCAGCAGCAGCCCCGGAACCAACTCCTGCTGGGCCGGCGGCAAGGCCAGATAGGTGTTCTCTGCGAGGGTCTCGACCGCCGACGCCAAACCGCCCATGCGAACATAATCGGCCGTGGTCATCCGGGTCCGATCTGCCTGCGACCAGACCATCAACAGTGCGCTGGACAGCAGCGGCAGCAACGAATGCGGCAACTGACCGCCGGACTCGTCCCGCGCCAGATCAGCCAGCAGCAGATCGACCAGTTCCGGTTCGACCTCGACTCCCTCGAGTTCTGCCGGACAGACGATCGCCTGCACAAGTTCCTCGCGCGTCATCGGCGCGAGCAGCATCGGATGCTCCAGAGCCGCGGCCAGCACCGGTTGCTCGGCGGCCACACCAAACGCATCCGAACGCAATCCGATCACCACGACGGCGCGCTGTGCGAGAGCATGAATAGCATCCATCGCCGCGGAAACCCTGTCGACGTCCTGCTGGAGGATCTCTTCGAATTGATCGATGACGATCACGTCGGCATCCACGTCGGCAGTCAGCGTCTGAGCGGTCAACGATGCTGCCGACCAACCGGCAAGTCGTCCATCCACGCATTCGCCACCGATCAGACCGGCCGCCAGCAGCGACGACTTGCCACTGCCCGATCCGCCGACCAGCGCGATGAGCCCGCGGCGTTCTGGCTGGGCGTCGATCAGATCAGCGAGGCGCCTGGCCTGGGACGAACGTCCGAAGTACAGACCGGCGTCGTCCACACCGAATGGACGCAGCCCCAGGTAGGGCGCGCGGCCCGAAACCTTCACGAACTCGGCGTCCGGATTCCACATGGCCTCGGGAATCCTCAGGTCCAGCGCCGCCAACAGCTGCCGGAAGTTGTCCCGCAATGCCGGCGTGGGCAGGTGCTTGCCGGACAGCCAGCCCTGCGCGGTGGCCGTTGGCACCCCGGCCAGCTTGGCTGCGGCACGAACGGAGATGTCTTTGCTTTGGCGCGCCTGACTCAGCAGCCGGACCAGCTCATCGCGAGACGCATCATTGAGACTCATCGGGAGGCCCCTTTCGCCTGTCCGCCCCCAGCATGAGGAAAGGCTACTGGGCACCTGCCGAGGTGCTCGCGTCGGGGTACCTGTCTAGGGGAGATACTGATCTTGGGCCCAGCACCGCCAGCGGCGCGCAGGCGCGTTCGTCGAACCACGCAACCAGGCTCAGACCACGCCGGACCCAGCCAGTGGCGCGGCCACTGCCTGCGTGTGAGCGAGTCCACCCAGTTCTACCTGTCGGCGACGCGCCCGGAGTACACCACATAGCCGGTGAGGACGATGAAGCTGCCACCGATCACCAGTGTCCACCAGGGAAAACCGGGAATGTCGGGCTTGGCGCCCGCGGACTCGATGTCCTCGATCGGCGTCGGTGTGACCCGCTCGCCGGTGACCAGGATGCGGTGCGTGTTTATCCCGAGCGGCGTGCAGGTGACCAGCGTGACCAGATCGCGCCCGTACTGCGGCAGCAGGGGCTGAGTCTGGTCGGGCTGCACCACCTGCGTCGAGATCACCTGGTAGGTGAGCACCTCTCCGAAGACCTCGATCGTGAAGCGGTCTCCCACCTTCACCTTGTCGAGATTGTCGAAGAGCGTCGCACTGGGAAGCCCCCGGTGCGCGGTCAAAACCGAATGCTGCGATTCGCCCCCGACAGGTAACGAGGTGCCTTGCAGATGACCGACGCCCTTCTCCAAGACGGAATCGCTGGTGCCGTGATAGATCGGCAGATCCACGTCGATGCTCGGGATCTTCAGCCGGCCCATGGTTCCGCTGCCGTTGATGCTCAGCAGCTGGTTGTAGTCGAAATCCCCCTCGACTTCGCCTTGACCGGTGGGCACATTGCTGGACGGCGAGAGCAGTGCCCCACCGGTCAACGCCTCGTTGTAGGCCTCGGCCTTCGCGATCTCCGCCTCGAGCCTGGACGGCGGGCCCTTCTCCACATCGGCGCCGACAACGTCTTCGATGAGCAGCGACTGGTTGTACTGCGAGAACCAGCTGGACACGTTGGGGTACATCAGCACCAGCACACCGATGAGGATCAGCAGCGACATTGCTGCGGTGAACCACGGCATCCGCCACCGTCGGCCGCGCGCAGGCGAACCGCCAACCTGGTCCGGGCGGGAGTCCACATCAAGCATCTGGTTGTCTCCAAACATGGCTCGGTGGGCGGAGAGATCACTCCCCGCCCACCGAAATCTAACTTACCGAGCTAGGACGCATGTCCTCCGCGATCAGGCGCGAGCCTTGCGGAAGATCAGCGTGCCACCTGCAGCACCGATGATCGCAACACCGGCGATGAGGAAGAGCATCGTCCCCTGGCCACCGGTCAGCGGCAGGCTCGGGCCTTTTTGCTTCTCGTTGGGGAGGGTCTTCGTGAGTACAACCGGGGAAGTGCTAGCAACAAGATCTACCTCGGTCCAGGCAGCGTCACCAGTGGGTGTGATGTAGCCCGCAGGAGCCTCAATCTCCTTCAGCCAGTACTTCTCAGTGACGTCACTGTTGTTGCCGACCCACAGCGTCACGTTGATCTCACCGTTGCTATCGGTGGTGTATGTGCCCACCTTGGTCGTCTTGTCAGAGTTCCAGATCTCGAACTTTGCGTCCTTAAGCAGCTTCTGATTCGCGGAGTCCTGCTTGATGACCTTCAGCGGTGCCCAGTTCGTGGTGGGGGTGGTGATGGGATCGATCGTGGTGTTGAAGTTGTTGACCACAGCCGACACAGTGTTCGGAATGATGCCGCTGCCCGTCACCTCGGTCTTCAGCACCAGGACGACAGAAGTCCCTGCGACGAGCTTGCTGAGGCCGGAACTCGTGAACGTCACAACGATATTGCCGGTGACGGTATAGTCGGCTTCCGCGCCCTCAACCAACTCGGTGCCACCGATGGTGACCTTGATCGACTGGTAGGTGAGGCGAGAATCCAGCGGATCCGTCACGACGAATTTGGTGTACTCGGACGCCGCCGGAACCGGAACAGTGATCGTCCAGTCGACCAGCGCCTTGTCAGTCACGAGCGTGCCGTCGGGCAGCACAACCTTGGTGGAATCGGACACCGTCTTGGTGATGTCGGTGTCATCGACAACGTTCTTCGGGTAGACATGAACGTCATAGATCCAGTCAGCGCTGTTCGGGTACGGCAGGCTCACTAGGAACGGCGCGACCGGGGTGATGATGTTGTTGTTGCCCGGATCGGTCTCAGTGACCAGATAGAAGCCGATTGGCAGGCTCGTGGTCACGCTGCCACCCGCCAAGGTGGTAGCGGTCGTTGGGATGCCCAGAGTGAAAGCGCTGCCGGTGGCAGTGACATCAGCCACCGTTGCGCCCTTGATGAGTTCCCAGCCCTCGTAGGTCGTCAGGTCGATTATCGTACCGGACTTGGCGGTCACTGGAGTGATTGAGAATTGGACGCCTTCAAGGGCGTTGCCGAATTCGCTGGTGTCGGGAATGGCAGTGCCGTCACCGGCCGTACCTTCGTTGCCGTCGTACTTGTGGATCGTGAGCGAAGTCTGCGCGGTCGGATCAATGTTGGCGAGGCTTGGCGTTTCCGGATCGTCCGCAGAGGCCGGACTAGCTGCGCCAAGCAGGCCGGTGGTCGCGAGAGCGAGTGCCCCCACGCCGACCGCAAGCCGCGAGAAGAACTTTCCCATGGTCGTGATTTTCCTTTCCTGAGTGTGCCGAGCCGAGTGGAGACCGCGGCCGGGTCGTGGTGGGTGAATTGTGTTGGTCATGTGATGTGAATGGATCATCGGTTCAGCCCTGCTGAACCCGGCGTGCCCGACGCTGACGGACTACCAGCGCACCCGCTGCGAGCAGCAGAAGTGTGGTGCCGCCCAGCAGGAATGCGTCCCTGCCCAGGCCACCTGTCAGCGGAAGGACAGCCCCGGGCTGCTGCTCATTGGCGATTTCGTCAAGCGATATCTCCAGTGCGTCGCCAGCAATTGCGAACTCCAAGTTCTCACCGGTTCTCTGATATCCGGGCGGCGCCGTCTTCTCGGCCAGAATGTAGTCGCCCCAAGCCAGATCCTCGGCTTTGAACTGACCGCCTGCGGGATCTTTGTCAAGCCCCGTGCAGGACGCCGCGCTGGTGGCGACGCAGTCCTCGATGTCAACTTCGGTTCCCTGATCTGGGCCAGTCAGAGTCCACACCGCGCCGGCGAGCAGGCCGCCTTCGTCGTCCACCTTCGACCAGGTGACGGAGCCTGGTTTATCCTGATTGGTCAGCGTGCAGGTCACGTCTTGGCCTGTGCCGATCTCGACGGCAGAGTCCGTCACAGCCAGGTCTTCATCACCTGCAGCACACGCCAAGCTCACCTGCTCATATCCCGGACGCAAAGTCTCACCGATCAGGTATCTCCCGGGTTCAATCTCCTGTGTCTCGCCCGAGGTGAAGGAAAGCGCCGAGCCATCATCTGGTGTGGCTGTGAGGCTGAAATCGCTCACCTGGGCAGATCCGCCGTGGTTGTTCTCAACACTCTTAACCAGCGTCAGCGTGCTTTGTGGCGCTGGTTGATTCACGTACGTGCAGACAACGTTGTCACCAGGCTTGACTCCGCTCAAAACAGTCACCTCAGGCGTAATCAACGGCGTGGACACCGAATCACCGCTCAGACTGGTCACTGTGCACTGGCCGCGGCTGAAAACGTAGTCGTCCTGCATTTCTTCGTGGACGGCAACTGTCGCTGTCGATGCGTTCGTGCCGAAGTTCAACGCCCAGCTTGCAGTGCCGCTGGCATCCGTCGTCCCGGTCGTCGCTGACGGCGCCTGGGTCACGCTCCCAACCGTCGCGGTTGATGCCGCGCCTACCATCCAGCCAGATCTCGCGGTCGGGTTCTCCCCGGACGTGTCGGTCACTTGCTTTTGGACAGACACGTTCGCGACTAGCGGAGAGTTACGGAACACGCATCGCACTGCATCACCCGTTGACGGAATCGTGATTGATCCGCTCGTCCCGTTGACCTGTTCCAGGTTCTGGACCGTGCCATCTCGGTAGGTGACTGTGCATTGGTATGCCGAAGCGTACTGCGACAGATTCGTGGTCCCTGCGGCGCCCTCGGAGAACGTCAGGCTGACATTTCGAACGGTCGGAATGGGACCGATCCGCTGGTCCTGCACACCGGTAGCGCTGCCCTCGGTCGTAGCTTCGCTGATCGTAGTGTCGCCCTGCTTGAGCGAAAGCGTAAACTGATCGGTCGTGTTGACCCGACCTCCTTGAACCTCTTTCTCGATCGTGATCGTGGGTGGGGAACCACACGAGGACAGGTCATTCGACCCCCCCAGGCTCGATGTGACAGGTGCTCTGTCGGTCCATCCCGGCATGTTGTACTTCTGCACTTCACCGCTTGAGCTAAGGAACCCGTGCCCGTCCGCGTCGAATGCAACGCCGTTCACGTTTGAGGTGGTGTTATTGACCGAGCTCGCGCCGGACGAAGCGATCAACCCACCGTTGGCGGCGGTCAGGTTCGCAGAAGTCACGCTGTAGATGGTCGTCGTGGACGCGCTTCCCCGGACAATGAACAGGTTCCCATCCGCATCGAACGCCATATCACCATTCGCGCTGCCACTGCTATCGCCAGCGTTGATGTAGCCCTTGTAGGTGGAGGTGTTCGTGGCGGGGTCATATTCCCAGATGTTAAATGTCCGCGCGTTACTGCTAGTGCGGTAACCACCGAGGAAGTACTTCCCAGTGTCCAGATTCACGGCTCCCGCGACGAACGTCACATTGCGGTTGGAACCCTGAGTGGAGTCGACATTGTGGCCGGTATCGGTCCATGTCCCGGTCACCGTGTCGTAACGGTAAATCGAAACATTCGAGTCAGAGTTGCCCTGCCCTGACCTCGCGTAAGCGAATACTGGGCTACCGCCGGAGCCGATACCCAAGCCGTTGAACGTGCCCCCTGTGCCGGATGGGCTGCCCAGGTTCGTGACGGTTCCGTCGGAGGCAACTTGGCGGATCTGACCGCTGTCCTGGATTCCGTAGACGTATCCGGCCTCGCACTTCGGCGCCGTCTCTATCCGCTTGACCACAAACGTGCCGAAGTTGTGGGTGCTCGTTCCGTTCCAGGTGGCGCCGATCGTCTTGGTGTTCGACCCGGAGACGACCCACTGGTACCCCGCGGGCGGAGAAACCTGGCTGACGCGGTAGTTGGTACCAGCAACCAGACGATTGCTACCGTCGCGGTTCGTGGCGCGATGCTCGAGGAGGAACTCGCCACCATCTGCGTCGCGGTCGAGAGAGTTACCATTGGTGTCGATCGTGCAGGTCCCGCTGCAATCGGCGATTGCAGCGGCGTTGGTGCCGGAAGTCCAGCTTCCGCTCCAGCTTCCGCTGCTCCAGTACTCGAACTTGAAAGTCGCACCGGGCACCAAGTTGCCCTCGTCATCTTTCACATCCCAGTAGACATAGGGTGCATTTCCGCCATCGGGTACCCCAGCTATCAGCGGCGCCAGAGCCCCCGCGCTTGTCTCGTTGACCTCAGAATCAGTAGAGCTTGGCGCCTGGCTGGTTGATTCGGCCGACTCCAACTCGTCTGCCTTCGACTCTTGTGACGCTGTCTCTTCGGCTCCCTGAGATCTCTCGCCGCTTGGAGTCGGGGACGTGGCGCCCGAACTCACGCTCGATTCCGCAGCGGACGCGGTGTCCGAGGGATCGGGGGTATCAGCCGCGGCCATGGAGCTCGGGAACATGCCGAGCGTCAGCGTCAGGCCGAGCAGCGCGCCCAGGACGCTCTTGCGATTCAGTTTTCTCCTGCTCGATCGCCGCCCGCTGCGACTACCAGACATCGCGTTCCCCCATCGCGTTCCCCATTTTCATGGTTTTTTCTCAGAAACGTCCAAGACGAATCTTGGCCTTGATGCCTACCTCAGACCTAGCCGTTTAGCATAGACCACCCTGAACCTCACCCAGGCCACCCGGCCTCACCCGCTACGGGTAGTGACGACCTGCAGGACTCATGATGGAATAAGGGCTATGACGAATAGGGGGATCGCCGACGCCTTGGAGCGCCTTCAACGAGCGGTAGAGGCGGACGACCCGCACGAGATCGTTGATGCCATTACCGCGGAGAAATGGTGGCTGCTCCCCAATCACTTCCCAGAAATGAGGGCGGCGCTCGCGCACGTCCCACCGAGCATGATCGCGGAACACCCGTTGCTGCGTATCGCTCAGCCCCTGATCTTGTTGACGAATCACTCGCTGACGCCAGCTGCCGGGTCGTCCGGAACGAGTCAACAACCCGTAAAGACACTGACCGACACCGGCGAACTCCTTGTGGAGATGATCGTGAGCCGGGTCAGCAGCGACTACCCAACAGCATGCAGTGCCGCGAAGCGCCTCGCCGATCTGACCATGACGAACGCCATGGCATCGGGCTACCACGCCGAAGACCCGGCACCGCTATCCCTACTTCATATAGGGATTACCTATATGCTTGCGGGTCAGACCCGCGAAGCAATCCGGGCCCTGCTGTGGGCCAAAGATCTGGCGTCCGAAAGTTCATACGCCTTTGTTTATCCGGATGCCTGCGCAAAGCTCGCTGTCATCTTTGCCCTGCGAGGCAGTCTGCACGAAGCTCAGCGAATGCTGGACGAAAGTCGTAAGTCTGATGCGGTCCCGGTGTTCATGTCCGAGTTTCTCGATACCACGCAGCGTGTCGCACGTGCGATGATCGCGCTCACGCGCATGGATCACGACGCCGGGACTCTGGTCGGCGAACTGCCCGGGATCGACACGCTCGACGAGCTCTGGCCGTTCATCGTCTTCATCAAAGCACGCTTCGCGCTCGGCCAGAAGAGACCCCTGGAGGGGCTGGATATCGCCGAACTCGCGTTCAGTTCACGGCCGCTGGTCCCCGGATCCTTGGCGGCAGAACTGCTGACCTCCGTACTCCTTGATGCGCTGCTGGCATCTGATGCCTCGGAGCGAGCGTGCTGCCTGATCGATTTCGTCGCCGAACCGGGCCAGCGCACTGAGGTCGCGCGCGCCCGGCTGCTGGTGAGGGTCGGCAACCACGACGACGCGGAGTTCGTCCTGCAGGATCTGCTGAACAGCGATCTTGACCCTACAGTGCGGCTGGGGGCCCAGTTGTTGGAGGCGGAGATCGCTCATCATCGCGGCATCCCTTTGAAACTCACATTGGCACGGGCCGTCGCCGGCCAGGTGCTCTGCGGCTCGCGGTGGTTGCTGACCCAGACTCCCTCCGCTGTCATCGTCCACATCGCCGATGCCCTGCCGCCGGACGAACGGGCAGCATTCGAACGGGCAGTCCTACCTGACGGCTCGGACACCTCGAAGGCATCGCGGATTCAGTTGACGCGCGGCGAGACCTCGGTGCTGCAAGCCTTGAGCAGGACCTCCACCCTCGACAGCGCAGCCGCGGCTCTCCACTTGTCGCGCAATACGGTGAAGACCCATCTGTCGGCCGTGTATCGCAAGCTCGGCGTGAACTCCAAGGACGATGCGCTGCAGAAGGCCAGGCAACTGGGCATCATCTCCGGAATGCGCAATGACGGACCAGATCAGAGAGTGCCTCACCTGGACATCCGCTCCTGAGGCCGGACTGGGCGTGCGGTCCGGACAAGTAACCTCGAAGCCGTGATCGAAGTCTCTGCAGTCTGTCTGTTCGACGATTCCGGACGCGTGCTGACCGTCCGCAAGCGAGGCACCAGCGGGTGGATGCTGGTGGGAGGTAAGCCTGAGGTCGGCGAAACCCCCCGCCAGTGCGCGATCCGCGAGGTGGCCGAAGAGCTCGGCGTTGGCCTGGACGCTACCCGACTGCGTGACCTGGGCACCTTCCACAGCATCGCCGTCAACGAAGGCGTGCCCCTGACCGCCCACGTGTTCATCTCCGATGAGCGCGTCTCGCCATCGGTCCACGCCGAACTCGCCGCACTGCGCTGGGTTAACCCCGCCGACCCCGGCGACGGGCAGGCACCATTGAACACCGACCTGGTCTTTCCGCTGCTGGTCTCCGCGGGAGAGTGTCGCGGTGCGGAAGATCGCGTCGGCCCACCTGCCACCATTGAGCGTCGGTCCGCCTGCCACCATTGATTTGTGATGCCGCGGCCCGACGACAGCGGGCCGGCTTTGGAAACGATCGTGGTCTTGACAACGTGCTCGCACATCCTGCAAGGCCAGGTAGTTCCGCCCACCTACCATGAACACATGTCAGACGAGCAACTGAGCGCCGGTCCGGCGCAGCCACCCGACCGCTTCGCGCTTCGCGAGGCCGACTGGCGTAACGGCGCGCTGGTCTATCAGGTGATAGTCGACCGATTCGCCCAGAGCCCGCGCCTCGCAGCCAAGGGATACCTGTATCCGGCACCCAAGAGGCTTCGTGATTGGAGCGAGACTCCGGAGAAGGGCCGCTACCTGGACGATCAGGAGGTTTGGTCACACGAGATCGATTTCTGGGGAGGTGATCTGCCGAGCTTGCGCAGCCGGCTCGAATACATCGATGAGTTGGGCGCTGACGTCTTGTACCTGTGCCCGATTCACCTGGCCTGGACCAACCACGGCTACGACGCACTGGACTACCAGCAGGTGCGTCCTGACTACGGCAGCCGCGACGATGTCCGGCGACTCGCCGAAGACGTGCACGCACGCGGCATGAAGCTGGTGCTCGACGGTGTCTTCAACCACATGGGACGCCACAGCCCGGCATTTCAGGCAGCGGCAGCCGGCCAGCGCAGCCGATACCGCGGCTGGTTCGACTTCGACCAGGGCTACCCGGGTGGCGCCCGAGCCTGGGCGAACGCGGTCAACCTGCCCGAATTGGTGATCGAGAACCCGGCGGTTCAAGATCACATCTGGGCCGGTGATGACTCGGTGGTGCGTAGTTGGCTGCGCGACGGGATCGATGGCTGGCGGCTTGATGTCGCTTTCGAGTTGGGCCCCGACTATCTCGCTCAGCTGACCGCAGCCGCCCATGACGAGAAGCCCGGATCGCTGGTTCTCGGCGAGGTCTGCAACTACCCGGCCGGCTGGTTCCCGGCGCTCGACGGCGTGCTGGGCTTCACGCTGCGCGAGATCTTGCTGCTGACGGCCAACGAGCGGGTCACCGCCGCTCACGCGCAACGGATGCTCGAACGTCTGTTCGCCGACGCCGACTACGAGCATCTGCTCAAGTGCTGGAACTATCTCGACAATCACGACGTGCCTCGGTTGACGGACACGGTCCCGAACGAACTCGCCCGCACACTGGCCGTCGTCCTGCAGTTCACACTGCCGGGCAGCGTCAACGTCTACTACGGGACCGAACTGGGCCAGACGGGCGGAGACGATCCTGAGAACCGCGCACCGATGCGGTGGGATCTGGTCAACCAATCCAACGAAACGCTGCGTTTGTATCACTGGCTGATCTCGGTGCGCCGCAGCCACCGGGCGCTGCGGGTGGGCGATCTGCGGTGGTTGGTCACCGACCGCCTGATCGGTTTCGAACGGTATACCGACCGCATCGGCGACGCAGTTATCGTCGTCGCCAACCCATCGTCCGAGACAGTCACCGAGACCGTGCTGGTGCCTGACTCGTGGCTGATGGATCTGTCCGGGTTGACCGACCTGTTCGGTGGCCAACGGCTGCGCGCGCATCGCGCAACGCTCAACCTCACCCTTGAGCCGCATCAGGTGATGGTGCTCACCCCGAACCTCGACGAGGTGAACGGATACACTCCCTACAAGCGCGTCCGATAGCCACAGCCTCCGGAGCCGAGCAAGGAGTCAGCGGTGAGACTGAAGTCCTGGGTGATCATCGCCATCGCAGCCGTGTTCGCGTCCGTGCTCACCGGCTGCTCGGTACCCGACTACGACCCGGTGACCATCGTGTACGAGAACTACGACGACTCGACCACCGTGACGTGGGCCGTCGAAGGCACCGAGGTCACGCGCACCCAGCAGACCGATGACGACGATCCCACCGAGACCAGTTACGAGCTGCCCGACCGCGCGGCGTTCGTCACTTCGGTCCACGAAGAGCTGCATCCGCCCAAATGGGACGGCTGCGAGGACGCCAACGAGATGACTATCGAGGCCCAAGACCCGGACGGCACACTCCATGTGTCGAAGCTGGCGGACTGCGGCGTGCAGCTCAAGTATGTGGACGATATGTTCTGGGCGCTCGATGACGGCCGCTGAACCCCGGCCTTGAGAAAGTGATCGGACCGACCCCCTGCAAACAGTGGCGCCAGGAGGAAACCATGAAACCAAGATCAGTGGTCATCGCCATGGCTGTCGCGGCCGGGTTCACCGCGGGGCTGACGGCCTGCACCCCGATCCCCGACTACACCTACGTGACCGTCACCTCGGCGAACCCCTGGATGCCTGGCACGCGAACCATGTGGGTCGTGCAGGGCACCGCCGTCGAGCGAACCGAGACATTCCCGGACGACGGGGTCGAGGCGAGCAGCACCCTCAACTACCAGTTGCTCGACCAACAGGCGTTCCTCAAGGCCGTCCATCGGGCATTGAACGTCGAGCAGAACTCCCCGTGCATGGATGCCGTCGAGTTCACCGTGCAGGCGCGCGACGCCGAAGGCGGCCTCTACGGCAGCAACCTGCAACAGTGCGGCAACCAGCAGGAATACGTCGCAGATCTGCTGGATGCGCTCGACGCCGACCGGGCCTGAGCGGGGCCGGCCGCGTCCGCTCGGCCTCGGCTAGATGAGGATCAACGCGCCGGCGGCCACCACCGAGGTGAGCAGCGTGAGAATGTCGAAGGTGCGCTGCTTCACGCGTCCGATCACTGCGACGCCGATCACGGTGCCCAGTAGGACGACCGGAATCATCATCGCCGCCGTCGTCAGTACGCGCGGGGTGAACAGCCCCAAAGCCGCGGTCAGCGGAGTCTTGGAAACGTTCACGATGAAGTAGAACCAGGCCGACGTGCCGAGGAAGCGCATCTTGTCGACCTTGGAGACCTGCAGATACAAGGCCATCACCGGGCCGGCCGCGTTCGCCGCCATCGTTGTGAAGCCGGCCGCCACCCCGGCACCGATCGTCAGCGCGCGAGGTGGACGAGTGTCGTCGCCGGCCACCGGCGGTTTGCGACGGGCGGTCACGGCGAGCTGGATGAGCACGGAGATCAGCAGGATCGCACCGATCGAACGTCGCAACATCAGATCGTTCACCACACGGATGAAGACCGCGCCGAGCAGCAGGCCGGGCAGCACGGACGGCAGCAGACTGCGCAGCATGCCCCAGTCGGCATTGCTCCGGTAGCGCAGCACCGCCACGATGTCACCGGTGATCAGCAGGAGCAGCGCGGCGGCGGTGGATTCCTTGGTGGGCATCACGAGCGCCATCAGCGCGACCGCCACCGAGCCGAGCCCGCCGAAGCTGGTCTTGGCGATGCCGATGATCAGCGCGGCAACGATCAGCGGCAGCCATTCCATCAGACACCTCCCGGGGATGCGCGCCCCGTTCCGCGAACCCTCGGTGGAGACTACTCCTGCGGGTCCGAGACCGGGGGCTCGTCTTCGCCGTCGGTCGGCTGCACTGCGGGATCGTCGGCGGCGAGTGACTCGTTGACCAGCGAATCGCGGTACGTCGCCGAAAGCACACGGTACGGCCGCGACATCAGGGCGAGCACCGTGACGATCAACCCGATCAGGCTTGCCAACAGGAAAGCCAGGGCGATGCCCCGGGTGGTGCCCGCGCCCAGCAGCCAACCCAGCTGGTTGCGTCCGGCGTCGGAATTCATATAGGGAATCAGCCAGAATTCGGCGATCGGGCCGATCATCAGCGTGCTGATCGGGGCGGCGGCAAGTTCGATCGCCATCGCGAAGCCGAAGACCCGTCCCTGCTGGACGAATGGCACCACCTTCTGCAGCACGGTCTGCTCGGAGGCCTCCGCGAAGGTGACCAGACCCATGTAGATGAAACAGCCGATGGCCAGCAACGCGATCGATTCACGAATGGGCAGGATCGCCGCAACGGTCCACATGGCGATGTTGACCAGCAACAAGGTGCGCACCGGATTGACGCCCAGACCCGTACGGGAGATGATCATGCCGCCGAGGATGAAGCCGATGCTGCACACCCCCCATAAGATGCCCCAGGCCTGCACCGGCATGAGTTCCAGACCGTACGGGTCGAGCAGCGCCATATAGACCCCGCCGAGCAGGTTGTTGAAAGTCGAGAAGAGAACCAGCGCGAGCAGCCCGGGAACCGCCCGGGTCATCCGGAAGGCTTCTGCGAAATCGACCTTGGCCGGCACTCCCTCGGCATGCTGCACGCCGGGTTCGTTGATCTCGATTGAGCGCAGATGCAAGGCACTGACCACGATGAACGCCACCCCGGCCACCAGCAATGGCCCCATCCCGAGGAAGCCCACCGCCAGACCCGAGACCACCGAGTTCAGCGCAAAACCGATGCCTTGCACCATGCCCACCAGGCCGTTCGCCTTCGGACGTAGTTCGGCGGGCACCAGCATCGTCACGCAGGTCGCCAGGGCGAGGCCGCGGATCGATTCGACCAGTGCGCCGAGCAGCAGAATCGTCAGGAAGACCCAGAAGAACGGCCGGCGTAGGTCGAGAAGCACATCGGAGGGGATAACGAAGAAGAGCGCGGATCCGATCGCGAAGGCGACGGCTGTACAGGCCGTCGCCAGCATCATGGCCGTCTTCTTGCGGATGCGGTCGATGAGCGTCCCAAAGGGCACGCTGGTGAGCGCGAGAAAGAGCATGTAGCTGCCGCCGAGGATGGAGGTGACCAGCACTGAGCGGGATTCGAGATATGCCCAGAAGGTGAAGCCGAACCACACCATCTGCGTGGTGATATTGGCCAGCAGTGTGTTCACCAGCACCCGTTGGAAGGTGCGCATGGTTCTCCTGTCGGTTCGGCTGGAACTCGGCGTTGGTCAGATGAAGCAGACTACCCGATGCTGCCAACCCGGCCGCCGGCGAAGATGGACCCTATATCGTGTACAGCCTGGCGGTCCCCGGTTACGCTGGAGGAGATGACAGTCGGCAATGCGGCCGCGTAGGCGTTTCCGGAGGCGAACAATGCAGAACGATGTGAGGGCGATCATCGAGGCCGGCGAGCATCCGCTCGGCACGTTCTTCCAACTCGGCAATGAGACCGCTGCCGAGTGCATGGGCTACGGGGGCTTCGACTACATCGTCCTCGACACCGAGCATGGCCCATTCGATGTCGAGACCTCGCTCAGTCTGATTCGCGCAGCGAAGTCGGCCGGGTGCGTCCCGTTCGCCCGCGTCAAGGATTCGTCACGAGCCTCCATCCTCAAGATGCTGGACGCCGGCGCACTGGGCATCATCATCCCGAACGTGCGCAGCCTGGACGAAGCCCGCGAGATCGTGAAATGGGGCAAGTACTTCCCCGTCGGCGAGCGCGGCATCGCTCCCACTCCAGGCACCCACTACTGGTACGACGAGTATGCGACCAAGGGCCTCGACAACTACATGCGGGTCTCCAACGATCGGGTGATGCTGATTCCTCAGTGCGAAACGGTCGGCTGCCTCAACGACATCGAAGAGATCGTCAGGCTGGACGGCATCGACGGCATCTTCGTCGGGCCGTTCGATCTGTCCGCGGCGCTCGGGCGTCCCGGCGATTTCGCCAATCCCGAGCACGTCGCGGCGATCTCACGCGTGCAGCGCGCCTGTCAGGAGGCTGGGAAGGCATCCTTCATCTACAGTCCGACGGTCGAGGACGCGAAGAACAGCATCCGTCAGGGATTCGACTCGGTCACCTATTCGATGGACGCCCTACTGCTGATCGATGCCGTGAAGCATGCCGTGGCGCAGTTGGGTGATCTCGACTAGCCCGGTGTCGAAGACCGGTCATTTGCCGGGTGAATCGTCCTCGTAGAGCACATTCGTCCGCTTGAGCGGTGGCAGGTCATCGTCGGGGCCGGGCAATGGCATGATCGGTGGCGGGTTCTTGCGGGTCAGCCAGCGCCACAGACTGCCGCCACGGGATTCCTGCCCGGTGACAACGTAGTGCAGCGCGTTGGAATCGTGCAGGGTCAACTCCAGATGCCGTTTGGCCACCGGCGAACCGGCCAGCAGCACCCGATCGCCCACGCGCAACACGAAGTGGTCGTCCGGCAACTGGATGTTCTTGTTCGCCCGCCGCACCAGCAGCACCACCATCGACATCCGGCGGCCACGATCGAACGGATTGGCCCGCAGATGGCCGGTGGTGAAACGTCCGCCGCCACAGATCAGGTCGGCCAATGCGGGAGCTCGCTGCTCGGAGATCGCCAGGTCCCACAGTTCGGGGTGCCGGCCCGGATCGAGCTGGGACAGCTGCTCATAGAGCTGGGCGCATTCGGTTTCGTTGTGCTGCGGGATGAGCCGCAGAAAACGGTTGAGCAGCGGCGTGGTGATGCGGGCCAGGAACTCACGGGCGACGATCTGGCTGGGCACCATCAGCAGGTCCTCGTCGAAGGCCTCGATCAGCGGGGTGTTCTTCAGCTGGTTCTGTCTCACCACCACGTAGATGTCGTGATTGAGGGCGCGTGCAGTGACGGCGATCGACAGGTTCTTGGGGTCGGACGCATTGCCGGCGACCAGCCCGACCGCGTGCGCGATACCGGCCGCCTTGAGATCTTCCGATCTGGTTCCGGTGCCCTTGATGTCGACCCCGGGTTCGCCGTAGTGCCGCTCGTCGATCACCGACAGGCTCATCCCTGCTGCCCGCAACTCTTCGACCATCATGTGCCCGAATCGGCCGTAGCCGCACATGATCCAGTGCCCCTTCGGCGGCGCAGCGATCGGGACGATGGCCTGGCCCGGCAAGCCGGTGATGAGATTGCGCAGGCGGTGGCGCTGCGGGGCGGTGATCGCCGCCGCAAGCGACTCGGCGAACTGCTCGAACGGGTTGATCACCAGATCACCGCCGAAGACCCCGATGTGGGTCTCGGTCTCGACATCGCGGATGCGCGCCAGCACCGGAACTCGCGGGGCGAGCAGCCGCACATTGACCGCGATCGCTTGGTTGGTGGGATCGTCGTCGGTGAGCGCGACCACACCCTTGCAGTTCGAGTTCATCAGCCCGGCCTGCTGGAGCAGCAGGGGGTCTTTTGCGTCGGCCACCACGGTGGGAGGGTCGACCCCGAACTCGTCCATCCGCAGCTCTTGCAGGCGGGCGTCATTGAGCTCGATGGCGATGAAGCGCAGGCCCAGATGGTCGAGGCCGTGACAGACCATGCGTCCGGTCTCGCCGATGCCGCAGACGATATAGAAGGGCGTGCGGATCTGGTTGACGCGCCGGGTGAACCGGGCGATCTTGACGGCGTTCTGGAAGCCCTTGTCCTGAAGCAACGCCAAGACATTGACCAGCGAATACGACCAGGCGGCGACCGAGGTGTAGATGGTCAGGGTCATCCACATCCGCTGCAGGGCGTTGTAGGGGTGCGGCACCTCGCCGAATCCGATGGTCGTGGACGTGAAACTGACGACGTAGAACGCGTCGAAGATCGTGAGTGGCGGGCTGGGGCGCCCGGTCAACGGATCGGTACCGGGAATCAATGCCAGGCCGGCGGTGCAGAAGGTGTAGACGCCGATGACGAGCAATAGGGGGAATCTCATCCTGCGCAGGATGAGATAGAAGACGTCGCTCAGTTCCGTCTGCCGCTGAGCCGATGACGAACTGCGCATCTCAGCCCTGGCTCAGCGCCGCACCTGAATGATCTCGCTGACCATCAGCACGACCGAAACGATATTGGCCAGCAGTGCGCCGCCCGACAGTGAAACGACCACCGACATGTGCGCCTCACTCATCCCGCTCGCCGACATCTGGCTGGCCCAAACCCAGACGGCGGCGGCGACCAACAACTGCAGATCGGCGACCAGGCTGGTGGCGAGGTGGATCGCACCCAACTGGGTGCGATCGCCGAATTTCAGGACGGTGGCAACCAGGCTTGCCACCAGTGCCGCGGCCAGTTCAACGCCGTTGTGCACCGTGGGGTTGTCGATCTCACCGACGAAGAAGCCGAAGTTCAGTGCTGCAGCGAGAGTGATGAAGAAGCCGAAGACGACCTTCTCCAGGTTCATACAGCCTCCAACGAGAGTCAACCGAGGACAGCTCAAGCGTAGGCCCGCAAGTGGGCCTTGTCTGGCGCTGTGATTCCGCAATCCAAAGATGCGTAGCGGCAGCGCGCATTTGGATCGTGGCCGATTCTGGAGGTATGGCTGAATCCGTGGCCCGGTCGGAGCGCCGGGAACTGTGTGAGTTGATGACCACGCTGGGGCCCGACGCCCCCACCTTGTGCGAGGGCTGGACTGCCCACCATCTTGCAGCGCACCTGCACATCCGCGAATCCGATCCGCTCGCCACCGTCGGCGTGGTGATGCCGTTCTTGAAGATCACCGACAAGCGCATGCACAAACTGATGACCGAGATGAGCTTCGACGACCTGGTCGAGTTGGTTGCCAAGGGCCCCACCGGGCTGAGCCCCTTCCGCATTCCGGTGGTGGACGCCAAGGCGAACTCCGCGGAGTTCTTCGTCCACCATGAGGATCTGCGGCGCGGCGGCCCCTACCCGGTCGGCCCGCGCGTGCTGCCCCCCGAGACCGATGACATCTTGTGGAATACCGCGGTCGGGATGGCTGGATTCCGGCTGCGCAAGGCCAAGGTGGGCATTATCTTGCAGCGCGTCCGCGACGGCAGGGTCAGCGACGAGCAAGCGATCGTGGCCACCGGACGCACTCCGGTGACCGTCACCGGTGAGCCGGGCGAGTTGCTGTTGTGGTTGTTCGGACGCGAATCGGCCGCCCAGGTTCAACTGACCGGCCCGGCCAACGGATTGGCCCGGGTGCGGTCGATCTCGCTGGCGGTCTGACGGCGCGGGCCGCGATCTGCGGCTGACTAGTCGAGATGGTGAAGGACCCTGCATGCCGTTGGCAACCGGTTGGCAACAAGGTCGTACCGCGGGCCCGATGTTCGCGGGCAGTGTTCACAACACTGCAACCCATCTGGGAAGATGAAGTATGTCTGCCGATACCTTGAATGCCGCCATCAACCTGCGGCTAGCTCTGCTGGAGCTGCCCCGCGCAGAAGCCGAAGACGGAAAGATCGAACTCGTCGAACCACTCTTGGCTCGTCAGCGGGAACTCTCGCGCCGGCTGGCCGATCGCTTGTGTCCGGTCGACCAGCGAATCCAGGATTTTCTCGATGATTACCTCGCTGACGTCGATGTCAAGCCTCGGCTCCCCAAGCAAACCCTGATTCTCGACCAGGCCGGTCTGGCCCGCGGTCTCAGTCTCCCGGCGGACGGTGACGAGTTCCACTCACCGCTGCTGTCAAGCTACCGGCTGTCCAATGGCGTGCTGCACAATCCGGCCAACGACCGCCGCACCACCGCCGGTGTCTTCCACATTGCAGAAGGCGGCTTGCCCATTCCGGACGACAAGATCATCGTCCGCAAGGATGTGTTCGCCAGGCTGCTCACGCTGGCCATGCAACCTCCGCGCGAAGACATGATCCTGCCCTACACCTCGGACCAGCCGGACCCGGCGGCCTGCTTCGTGTCGTTGCTGCTGCGCCCGCTGGTGGTGCCGGCGGTGCCCGGACGTGGCGGCGCCAAGACCATGGAGACCCGCTTCATCGTCCCCGGCGGCCTGGTCTGCAACCTCGACTTCGTCGAAGGCATCTTCGGCAACGCCGGCGACCCGCAACTTCCGCAGAACGATGCGGCGCTGGATCCGGCCACCTGGTCGGGTCACACCGGATGTGTCATCCTCGCCCCGCACCTCACCAAGGTCACCAAGCGGAGCCTCGGCATGCCGCACTGGGACGACGCCACCGAGCGTGAGCGCCGTGATGGCCAGTGCTGGAAGGACGAGGACGAGCTCTACAACGGCGGCCACGCCTTCAAGTGCTGCGCTCGCGACGAGCGCGGCGTCATGGTCACCGTCATCGCGGACAACTACTTCGGTTACTGCAAGAAGGAAGTCAAGACTCAGCTGTCCTACGCTGCGAACCTGCTCGGCTGCGCCGAGGAGGAGCATGCCGGCGGTGCCCGGGTCTACCCGGCCTACAACCTGGGTGCGGAATTCCATGACGAGTACACCCCAGCCGACTACACCGTCGCCGATGTGCTGGCCCGTGATCCGCAGCGTTTCGAACTGCAGCCGCAGGGTCACGCGCTCGACCGCGTCCAGTCGCACATCGTCCTGGTGCCCGGCGGCGCCGACTACTCCATGCGCAAGCAGACCATCACCTGGACCGACGCGTCCGGCGCCGAACAGACCATCAAGCTGCTCACCGGCAAGGTCTACATCACGCCGAACGGCTACCGGATCTACGCGAAGCACCGCGAGATGGACGAGACCCAGTGGCATCTGATCGGCGTCTCCCCCATCTCGACCGACTGCCATAAGCCCGCGACCGTGTCGGGCGGCGGCAAGTCCGAGATCAGCAAGTCGCTGGCTGACGCCTTCGTCTTCGGCAATGCCTATGCGGCTGATTTCGCCGCCGATGTGCAGCGTGTTCAGGAGTTGCTGGACGCCGACTACTCCGATCGTTTCCTCGACGGCGACCGCAACGGAAAGGACCGTCGTCCGATCCTGTCGCCGGAGCGCTCGCTCGGCTCGGTCATCAAGCTGCTCACTCCGCGCAGCGAGTACACCGCCGAGTACAACTCCTTCCTGCGCTCGATCCCCGCGCACGTCAAGGAGCTGCTGTTCACCGTCAAGCGCTACTACAAGCCGGAATGGGGCACCGACTGGCGCAGCCACTTCAGTGTCGGCATCATGAACGGACGCCCGGGCAACGCCGTGCGGCTGGAGGGCGAGAAGATCCTGGTCAACCAGCTGCGCGTCGGGTTCCTGCCCGACAACAGCTGGCGGTTGTTCAGCCTGCGCCCCGACTTCAGCCCGGCGATCAAGGTGCAGACCGAGGACGACATCACGGCCTCCACCGTCTGCTCGCCGTTCGAGAAGGCACCGGCCGGCTTCGGCAATCAGGGCGGGCTGCCCCGCAAGTATGTGATGAACTGCGAGCAGCTGCTCTTCCAGCGTCCCGACGATGCCATCCATCGCGGCTACGACAAGCAGGCCGAGCGGGATCTGTCGAAGGAGGGCACCTTCATCTCGAACTTCGAGCCCCTGACCCACGCTGAGGCTCGCGATCTGATGACCAACGCCCAGGCGTTCAGCGAGTACACCAAGCCGATGCAGGACCTGATCCGCAAGGTCGCCGCGATGGGTGACGACGAGTCTCCGCGATTCTGGATCGCCTCCGATCAGCCTCGCTTGGTGGGCGGAAAGCGTTCGAAGAATCCGCGCTATCTGCAGACCCGGCCCGACGTCGCCAACCCGGAGGCGACCGCCGCGGCAGATCTGGCATCGAAGCTGGTGCGCAAGCTGCCGAGTTCGGCCTTCGCACCGCTGTCGGTCGATGTGGTGGCCGCCGGACGACGCAACAACCCGAAGGAACCGGGTGTGCCGCCGCTGAGCGTCTACAACCCGTTGCACTACATGGAACTGCCCGAGTTGTTCATGGAGTTCATCTCCTCGATGACAGGCAAATCGCCGTCGACCACCGGTGCCGGCAGCGAGGGCGCGCTCACCAAGGGCCCGTTCAATGCGCTGGCGCCGATCGTCGACCTGAACAACAACTTCCTCGCCTACGCGTTGACCGGCTATGACGGCTGGCTCAGCTCGGCCGGTTACATCGGCCCGAAGGTGCGCGTCGATCACGACATCTCGATGCTGGTGCCCGAACTGTTCAGCCGGATGTGGCCCGACGAGCGTCGCGCGTCCAACCTGATCGCCGACGGCTACCTGGAGAAGCTCGAGGACTTCGAGTTCGACGGACGCAAGGTGCTGGCCTCGCGGCTGGGTTACCGCATGAACGAGCGGTTCGCGACCACGTACTTCGGACGCATTTTCCTGCATCCGGATGTGGTCTTCACCGACGACATGCTGCGCCCCGAGCAGCAGGATCTGGCGACCTTCGCCGAATCGATGGATGTCATCGTGACCACCCATCAGCGGGTCGCTCAGGCGTACTTCAACGATGGCGGCGTCGAGCTGGCTGTGCCGCCGCTGCGCGGCCTGCTGGAGATCATGGCCGAGGGCCAGACCTCCGAAGGCTGGACGCTGGGCAGCCCCGAGTTCCGCGAGCAGTTCACCCGCGAGTCCGTGCTCGCCAGCGACTGGTACGCCGCCCGTCTGGATGTCAAGCAGGCGGCCGATGTGGCTCACCAGCAACTCGGCCTCGACAGGCTCCGCGAGTTCTCGGCCGCGCCCGAGAACGAGCAGGTCAGCCAGCGGCTCCACCTGCAGGACCGGATCGCCGATGCCGAAACCGACCTGGCGGCCCTGATCGAGGCGGGCTACCGCGAATCGTTGGTCGGCACCATCGGACGCCAGGAGAAGTTCGACTGATCCTGATCTGATCGCCGGCCAGAGCCGGTCGATCAACGGCAGACATGGCTGTGGCCGGTCGCCCTCGGGGTGGCCGGCCACAGCCATGTCCAGCGCCGCCGACAACCGGCACCTTGGCGGGCGAGGGCTACCGGCCGTCTTGGGGTGAACTGGCGCTTCGGCAATAAACTGTGCACTAAGTGAACAAGGGGGGTGACGATGTCGCAGCCGCATGCCGGTGGGCCGGATGCTTCTTCCTCGCCGCCCCCGGATCAGCCGGCGCCGGCGCAGACTCCCCGAATCCCTGCCGACCACCCAGCGGCCACCCGGCCGCTGTCGTCCCCGGCGGTCCAGACCGGCCCGCAGAACGCGTCGTACTATCAGCCCACCGGGGGCTGGGCACCTCCTACCGGGCAGCCCGCCTGGGCGCCCCCAACCGGGCAACCGTGGGGGCCCAGCGGTCCGGCGACGTGGCAAAGTGCCCCACCGCCGTTTCCCCCGAGTGGGCCGTATCAACCGCCACGCCGGCGCAACCGCACCGGAGTCTGGGCGGGTCTCGCCGTGCTGTTGGTGGTCCTGGGGCTGCTCGCCTGGCAGGTCACCGGGTTCGGTGCCCGCGATATGCGGTCCGGTTACGTGCCCCGCGCGCAGGTTCCGCGCAGTGAGACCCAGGAGATCCCCACCTACTCGACCGCGGTCACCGCCGAGATGAGTGCGGGGATCGTGCTGGTCACCGGCGACGTCGACAATGGCGTCTCGTCCGGCACGGGCATCATTCTCAGCGAATCCGGGCTGGTGTTGACCAACTATCACGTGGTCTCGGGCACCACCGACCTGACGGTCCGGATCGCCGACACGGGTCATGCCTACGACGCCGATCTGCTCGGACGCAATGTGTGGGCCGATATCGCAGTGCTGCAACTGGAGGGCGCGGGCGGGCTGACCGAGGCCAATATCGCCGCTGATCCGGTGGCCGTCGGCGACCGGGTGGTGGCGGTCGGCAACGGCGATGGCGGCGGTGTACTGCTTGCCTCCGGAGGCAGCGTGACGGAACTCGATGCGACGGTGATGCTGGAATCGGCGTTCGGCAGCTATGGGTACGAGGATGCGGACGGAATGATCCGCTCGACCGCGGGAGCCATTCCCGGCTATTCGGGTGGCCCGACCTACAACGCCGCCACCGAGGTGGTCGGCGTGACCAGCGCGGGGCAGGACGCGGTCGCCGCGCAGATGAGCACCTATTCGATCCCGATCGCCAAGGCCGCCGCGATCGCCGACGACATCGCCGCCGGGCGCCAGAGCGAGCAGACCCGGATCGGGCCGGGCGCCTGGCTGGGCGTGAGCCTGGGAACACGCAATGTCGCGGTACTGACCGCGGTGTACCCGAACTCCCCGGCTGCTGCGGCCGGACTCACCCCCGGTTCGACCATCACCAGTTTCGACGGTCAGCCAATCAGCTCCGCCAGCGGACTTCTGAAGGTCGTCGAGTCGTACGACCCGGACGACGTCGTCGACGTGGCCTGGCAGGACGATCAGGGCGAACCTCGCGAGGCGTCCATCGTCTTGGGCACCAGCCCGACCAACTGACCGATCGCGCCCGGGTCAATGCCGGGTGTAGAGCGTGCCCTGCATCGTGGTGATGAACGACTCAATCGAGAACGGCAGATCCGACAGCTGCCAGTCCTGCGGCGCGCGGTACCAGCTGAGATCGTCCGGGTCGGGAACACCGGGATCATCGTCGGCATCGGCCAGCGCCTGCAACCAACGATCGAGCCCGCCGAGCACCACCGCGTAGGGCAACACCCGGGAGATCTCCTCGTAGGTGTTCGCCTTGGGCAGCCGGTCGGTGGGCTGGGTGGCCAGGGTCATCGCCAGCACCTGCAGACCACTAAGGATCGATGCCCCCTTGGCCGTCCGGCGCGGCATCTGCTGGCTTACCCACAGTAGGCCGACCGCCAGGCCGAGCAGCACCAGGCCGAGCAGGCCGAACTTGGTGAAGGCCGCGAGCAGCACCAGCGCGACGACCGAGACCCCGACCGATATCCAGCCGATGCGTCCCCAGCCACTGCGCACCGCATCCGGCCGCTCGACGAACCAGCCCTCGGTCACGACCTCGTCGTAGATCGCATCCTGTACCCGTTGGACGGCCTCGCCGACCGCGCCACTGATCTTCGAAACCGTGATCGGCTCGCCATCAACGGGCGCGATCGCGTCCACAATGATCTGCTCATAGTGCTGCAGTTCGTCGGGGCCGGTCTTGCGCTCGAAGGTCCAGTCGATGTTGGTATTGGTGTTCTCGTGAGGCAGCTGGACGATAGCCAGGTGCCCGCGCTGTGCGACATCGAGGATGGTGGCCGTGATGTCGACCGGATCGACCCGCTCGTCGACCAAGGTGCCGATCTCGCCCGGACGCACCTTCTCGACCAGCTCGAAACGCTCCTCACCAGCAGCGACGGGTTCGAAACGGCCGACCGGGATGGGGCGGCCACCCTTCGCGTCGGTGCCCTTGGAACGGTACAGCGCAAACAGCGCGGCGCCGCCGAGCACCAGCGCGGCCAGAGCCGCCGCCAGCGGCAGACCCTGGGCGGTGAAGGCGCGGTCCAGCGTCCAATGCTCGGTCAGCACCTGATTGGCCGCAACGGCCGAAGTCGGCACCGAGAAGGTCAGGACGACGACCTCACCCGGGCCGCGTGGGCCGTCGGTGAACTGCGGGTAGATCGCGTCGAAAGTGCCGGACGCGTAGGTCGTGCACGTCGAGGTCGCAGCCGGCGGACCCGATGCGCAATCGATGTCGTAGGTGTGGGTGTTCGCCGGAAGGGCGATCTCACCGCTGACCTGCTCGACCCCCACGTTCAGTCCCTGCAGCACCCGCCAGGAGACCTCGGTGAGATCGGCTCGGTCGGGAATCGACGGCAACGCGACTGCGGCACCCACCACGGTGTAGCTGATCTCTACCGGATCGTCGCCCGCCTTGGACGCGTCGACGCCGATCACCAGGTAATCGCCGTCGGTACTGATCGTCGGCGACAGGTCGCTGCCACCAGCGGTGACGGTGACGTCGTTGATCTCGTAGTTGAGCTGTGTGTAGTTCAACTGCGGACGCGTCGTGGCCAGCCGCTGCTCCAGATCGGTGGGGCCCGGGCCGTCGAAGGTGATCGTCTCGGTGATCGACAACGACCCGTCCGCGGTCACTTCACCACGGACGACATAGCTTTCTGCCACATCGTCCGCCCGAGCGGGAGATACCAGTCCCAGTGTGCTGAGTAGCAGGGTGATCCCCGCGGCCACAGCCGCGAAGCGCAACGTGTTGGGTCTGCTCGATCCGAGACGAGTAGTCACCTGGCGTCCCTTTCTGGAGAGGTCAGTTCGCTGATTCACCACGATCTGACGCGGCATATCGTCACCAAGCTATCGCACAGGCGGCCTAGCGGCGCCGATCGTGGCGGGCCCGAAACCGGCAACCGGGCTGCCGTGCGGACCAGGCCACGAGTCGTAGCCGGATGCCGAGGAATCGTTGAGGCTTCTACCAGCAGTTCCGGCTGCTCCCGCGATGGCCTAGGGTTGTTGACGTGAGTCAGTGGGGGCAGCAGAATCCGCGGTACCGGCCAGATGCCGGCTACAGCGCTTCCAACCAGTGGGGCGCACCGAGCAATGCGCAGCAGTGGGCACCACAACAGCAATGGGGTGCGCCGCAGCCGCCGCAGTGGGCGCCTCCGCGCGGCCAGCAGACCTGGGCACCGAACAATGCCGCCTGGCAGCAGGCCCAGCGTCCACCCGCCAACTACGGCTACAACCTGGGCGTGCCGGGCGGTCGGCCTCCCAAGCGCGGCGGTGCCTCGAACATCCTGCGGCTGGTGCTGTTCATGATCGGCGGTTTCGCCGTCGCGATGGTGGCATTCAGCCTGTTCAGCTCCACCGACGATCCGGTTGTCACCCCGCCCGGCGAATACCAGAACGAGGACTACCAGGTTCCGCAGGTCGACACGAACCCACCGGAGATCCCCATTCCGGAGACCTACACCCAAGCCACCGAATGGCTGACCAACAACTCCATCTACGACGCCAGCATCGCTGTCCCGGTGCGCTGCGAGGCGACCCCGATCGATCTGAACAACGCCTCGCATGCCGAACTGCAGACTCACCTCAATGAGCTCACCGGCTGCCTGATGCGGGTCTTCGGTCCGGCGCTGGAGCAGGCCGGCTACATTGCGGTGCGTCCGAGCGTGACGATCTACACCTCCCCGGTCAATACCAAGTGCGGCCAAATGCCCACGGCGAATGCCGCCTACTGCTCCGCGGATCAGCAGATCTACTACGCAGCCGATCTGCCGACGATCGTGCCGCCCGACCTGCGCAGCACGAACTATGTGGTGGAGTCGGTGATCGCCCACGAATTCGCGCACGCCATCCAGGGCAGAACCGGCATCCTGATCTCGGAGGCGGCCTGGGAGCAGCGATCCGATGACGCCACCGCCAACAGTCTGTCGCGGCGCCTCGAGGTGCAGGCCGACTGCTGGGCGGGCCAGTTCATCGAGTCGGTCGGCCAGTCGGTCGGGGTCGACGCCAATGGTGCTCAGCAGCTCTCGGAGCTGTTCTACTCGATCGGCGACGACGTACTGACCGGTGATTCGACCTATGACGGCAACCACGGACAGGGTGCCACCCGCCGGGCCTGGTTCCTCGAAGGCTATGGCACGACGCTGATGGGTTCGTGCAACAGCTTCACCGTCGGCGACGCTCAGGTCCGCTGAACAAGAGCGGTGGCGATGGCCGCCAGGCCCTCGCCTCGTCCGGTGAACCCCAGGCCATCGGTGGTGGTGGCGCTCAGGCTCGTGTCGGCTCCCAGCGTGGCGGTCAGCAGGTCTTCGGCCTCGGCACGACGGGCAGCCATCCGAGGACGGTTGCCGATCAACTGAACCGACACATTGACGATCTGCCAACCGGCGGCCTCCACCCGGCGCCTGGTCTCGCGGAGGAATACCAACCCCGGCGCGCCGGCCCACTCGGGCTCACTGGTGCCGTAGTTGGAGCCCATATCGCCTAGCCGGGCCGCTACGAGCAGGGCATCACAGATGGCGTGGCAGACCACATCGCCGTCGGAATGCCCGGCCAGACCTGCCTGCTCGTCCGGAAAGTGCAGGCCCGCCAGCCACATCGGGACACCGGGGGCGAACCGGTGTACATCGGTGCCGATTCCGGTGCGGATCATGCGCCGAGATGCCGGCGGATCCGGCGCGCCGAGTGATGCCCGAAGGTATCGCGCACTTCCCACAGCGCCTGCGCGACGGTCAGATCGCTCGGCTCGGTGACCTTCATCGACATCCGCGATCCCTCGACCAACGTCACGTGGTGACCAGCCCGTTCGGCGCAGGAAACGTCATCGGTGAACTGATCCCCGGACGCCGCCATCTTCTCGTGGGCCTCCAGGATCAGCTGAAGCGGAAAGCCCTGCGGGGTCTGGATGGCGCGCAGCAACGACCGGTCGATCACCGCAGACCCTCCGCCGGGATCGAGGATGCGCATCGAATCGGCCACCGGGATCGCAGGGGCGACAGCCTCCGCACCGCCCTGGACGGCCTCGATCACCGCGGATACCACCTTGGCCGGAACCATCGGCCGAACCGCATCATGGACGAGCACGACCTCGGCATGCGACAGCCGCTCGTCGTCGCGCACAGCCTTCAGGCCGTTGTAGACCGATTCCTGACGCGACGCCCCGCCGGGAACCTGCTTGACGGGGATCGGCAGCGCGGCCAGTTCGGGGCCGAGCTGCTTGGCCACCTGATCGTTGACGACCACGACGGCGTCGGTGCAACCACCGGCCGCCATCGCTTCGATCGACATGACCATCAAGGTGCGTCCGGTGACCTTGAGAGCTGGTTTGGGTGTCTTTCCCCCGTACCGCAGCCCCAGTCCGGCCCCGACCACCACAGCAACCACCGGTGACGCCATAACCAGAAGTCTGGCACAGCGCTGCCGCCGGGCGCAGGCGGGCGAAGGTTGCCGGGTCCGGCCGCGGATGGAAGAATCAGGGCGTCACAACGAATGGATACGGGTTGGCCACGGAAGGATGCCATGAACGAGCAGACCACCTCTCGGGTTGTCGAGCCTCCGTTCCTCATCGTCAATCCGAAGGCCTACCTGGGTAGCGCCGACACCCTCGAGCTGGCCAGGATCACCGATGAGCTGGCCGCCCAATTCGGCATCGACGTCATCTTCACTGCTCAACACGTCGACCTCCGGATGGTCAAAGACCACACCGAACACCTGACTGTCACCGCGCAGCACATGGATCCGATCGTCAAGGGGCGCGGCATGGGTTACATCCTGCCGGAGTCGCTGGTCGAGGCCGGCGCGGAGGCGGTCGTCCTGAACCACGCCGAGCACCAGCTCACCCTCGACATCCTGGACGCCACTATGCGCCGGGCACGAGAAGTCGGCCTGGCGACCATCGTGTGTGCCGACTCGGACGCTCAGTGCCGGGCGATCGCCACGATGGGTCCCGACATGATGATCTGCGAGCCGACCGCCAATATCGGTACCGGCAGGATGGACGCCGGCGATTACATCTCGCGCACTACCCGGATCGTCAAAGATGTCGACCCCACCATCCTGGTGATCCAGGCGGCGGGGGTGACCAGCGGCGAGGATGTCGCGCGGGCGCTCGCTCAGGGCGCGGACTCCTCGGGCGGCACCAGCGGGATCGTGCAGAATCCTGATTGGCGGGCCGTACTCACGCAGATGTTCACTGCCATCGCCGAGCACAAGAAGAACAGAGCACAAGAAGAACAGATGAGGCCCCGGACCGCCTCGCGGGTCAACGGCTGACGTCACGAACGGGAGATACGCATGTCGACAACGCTCTGGAACTCCACCATCACCCGGATAGGCATCGACGCCGTCGAGATCATCCACTCCGGGGTGTTCATCCTGTTCGGCGAGCCGGTACCCGAGGCTCTCGCCGATGTCAGCATCGTGCATGACCGCGCCAGCAGCCTGGCCCGCCCGCTGCAGGCCGGCGATCAGTTCGTCTTCGGTGGCCAGACCTACGTCCTGGACGAGGTGGGAGGCCGCGCCAGCGACAACCTGACCGAGCTGGGCCATGTGGTGATCTACGTCGACCAGCCCGATCAGGTTCTTCTGCCGGGCGCGATCAAGGCGTCCGGCCCGGCACCGCTGGTGCCCGAGCCGGGCAGCAGCATCAGCTTCGTCGAGGTCTGATCGCCGGCTCGTCCCACTCAGGAAGCGACCAGTGGTGCACCCGCTGCCGACGGTTCGAGCCACACCTGAGACCCCTCCCGGACGCCGAGGGTGTCGGCGAAGGTCTTGGTAAGGGGCACCGTCACATCGGGGCTGGGGGTGACCGGACGAACGGTGAGCCGCACCTCGAAGCCGACGCGCTGCGAACGGACGAGCACCCCCGGTATCGTTCCGGGGCCGGGCACGGTGTGGATCGCGATGTCGTGCGGCCGGATCAAACGGCCGTCGAGCGTGCTCACCTCACCCAGGAAGCTCATCACGAAGTGGTTGGCGGGTGCGTCATAGAGCTCGTCGGGGCTTCCGATCTGCTCGATGCGTCCCTCGTTGAGCACCACGATGGTGTCCGCCACCTCCAGCGCCTCCTCCTGGTCGTGGGTGACGAAGACCGTGGTCACATGCACCTCGTCGTGGAGACGGCGCAGCCATTCCCGCAGTTCCTTGCGCACCTTGGCGTCCAGGGCGCCGAACGGCTCGTCCAGCAGCAGCACCTTCGGCTCCACGGCCAACGCACGGGCCAGAGCCATCCGCTGACGCTGGCCGCCGGACAGCTGGGACGGCAGCCGGTCGGCGAATTGCCGCAGATGCACCAGGTCGAGTAGTTCGTCCACCCGCCGGCGCACCTCCTGCTTGGGGCGCTTGCGGATCTCCAGCCCGAAGGCGACGTTCTTGGCCACCGTCATGTGCTTGAAGACGGCGTAGTGCTGGAAGACGAATCCGACATTGCGGCGTTGGGGTGGCAGCCCGGTGGCGTCCACCCCCTCGATGGTCACCGTGCCGCTGTCGGCACTCTCCAACCCGGCGATGATCCGCAGCAGCGTCGACTTGCCGCCACCGGAGGGGCCCAGCAACGCGGTCAGTTGCCCCGAAGGGATGGTCAGGTTGATGTCGTCCAAGGCGACGAAATCTCCGAAATGCTTACCTACACCGGCGATTTCGATACTCATGAGGCATCCTCTCGGGGTCGAAGCAAAGAAACGGCAGTGATGCAGGCGACTGCCGCGACGGTGAGCAGGAAGGCCACCGCGTAGGCGGTGCCCTGCTGGAAGTTGGCGTAGGTCTCCTCGACGGCCAACGTGGCGGTCTGGGTGCGCAACGAGATGTTGCCCGAAACCACCTTGACGGCGCCGAACTCGCCCAGGCTGCGAGCCAGCGCGAGCACCACGCCGTACACCACAGCCCACCGGATGGATGGCAGCGTGACCCGCCAGAAGACCTGCCAGCCCGAGCCACCCAGGCTGCGGGCGGCCTGCTCCTGATCGTCGCCGACCTCGATCAGCACCGGCACCACCTCACGGATCACCAGCGGAAGCGCCACGAAGACGGTTGCCGCGATGATGCCGGGGGTGGCGAAAATGATCTGATAGCCGAGGTCGTACAGCGCGCCGCCGATCGCCGAGTCACGCCGGTAGACCAGCATCAGGGCCAGGCCGACCACGACCGGCGAGACCGACAGGGGCAGATCGACCAGGGTCGACAGCACTCGCTTGCCCCAGAAGTCGTAGCGCACCAGCAACAAGGACACGCCCACACCGAAGACCAGGTTGAGCACGACGGCCCAGATCGTCACCTTGGCTGTCAGCCGCAGCGCGCTGAGCACCGCGGGACTGGTGAACGCGGTCTTGAGATTGGTCAGATCGTCGGCGAAGGTGTTCGTGACGACCAGCGAGACCGGCCACAGCACCAGCAGAATCAGGTAGCCGATCACCAGCCAGCGCAGCGCGAGCTTGAGCGGACGAGGTTCACGAATCATGGCGAGCGGCCTTTCGTTGCACCAGGTCCAGCGTGGCCAGCACGGCCAGCGCGATCACCAGCATTCCGGTGGCGATCGCCGCTGCCGATCCGAGCTCGCCGTTCTCGATGTGGGAGAGCACCCGGACTGACACCACCTCGGTGCGGTTGGGCATATTGCCGGTCAGCAGCACCAGCGAGCCGTACTCGCTGATGCCACGAGCGAACGACAGCGCCACCCCGGAGGTGATCGCGGGGGCCAGGCTGGGCAGCACGATCCGGCGGAAGGTGACCCAACTTGACGCGCCGAGCGAGCTGGCAGCCTCTTCGACGTCCAATTCCAGTTCTTCCAGCACCGGCATCACCGTGCGCACCACGAAGGGCAAGGTCACGAAGGCGATGGCCAGCGCTACCGACATCCGGGTATTCGCGATGTTCACCCCGATCGGACTGCGCGGACCGTACAGCGACAACAGCACGAGCCCCGCGACGATGGTCGGCATCGCGAACGGGATGTCGATCACCACGTTCAGCACGCCCCGGCACCAGAACCGATCCCGCACCAGCACCCAGGCGATGATCGTGCCCATCACCGCGTTCAGCAAGGCGATGCCCGCCGCGACGGCGACGGTCAACCCGATGGCGTTGAGGGTCTGCGGGGCGGTCAGCGCGGCCCAGAAAGCTCCCGGGCCGCCGGCCACGGCGGTGCCCACCACCGCGGCCAGCGGGATCAGCACCAGCAGGCTCAGCCAGAGCACCGCCACTCCCAACCCCAGGCCCGAGGCGGCGGTGAGCCGACGATGGTACCGGGGCTGGGCGCGAACGCTGCGGATGGCTGTCGGAGCCGGCTCGACGATGACCTCGTCGCGGATGACGGGTGCCGGCGCAAGCGCGGTCCCTGTCATGACTTGCCGAGTTCGGCCAGCAGCTGGGTCACGATCCCGGTCTGTTCGGCGAAGAAGGTCTTGGACAGTTCCTCCCAGGAGCCGAAATCATTGGCGATCGTGTACAGCCGTTGCGGTTGCGGGAAGGGATTCTCCGGATCGTTCGCACCCTCGACCCGTGCCGGGGCCTTGCCGTTCAACGGCCGGAAGCCGGTCTCGCCGAAGATCTCCTGGGCCTGATCGGACAGGACGAAATCGAGCCACTGGGTGGCGGCCGGCTTGGCGTCGATCAGCACGGTGCCGGGGTTCTCGATCAGCAGGGTGTCGTCCGGCACGATGTAGTCGAAATCGGCCCCGCTCTGCCGGGCGAGGATGGCCTCATTCTCGTAGGTGATGAAGACGTCGCCGGTGCCCGAGGTGAAGGCCGTGGTGGCGTCTCGTCCGCTACCGGGCAGCGCCACGGCATTGCCCAGCAGCTTCTTCAGGAAATCGGTCGCTTCGGCATCCGAACCACCGTTGGCGGCGATGTGCGCCCAGGCGGCCAGGATGTTCCAGCGGGCCGCTCCCGACGACGCCGGGTTCGGTGTCACGATCTCGACGCCGGGCTTGATCAGGTCGTCCCAGCCCTTGATACCGAGCGGGTTGCCCGGTCGGACGGCGAGCACGACCACCGACGTGGAGACCACGCCCTTGTTCGGGCCGGACTTCCAGTCAGGGCTGACCAGGCCGCCATCGACCAGTCGGGTGACGTCGGATTCGACCGAGAAATGGACATAATCGGCCGGCTGTCCGTTGAGGACATTGCGGCTCTGGTCCCCCGAGGCCCCATAGGAGGTCTCGAAGGTGACGTCCTGGCCGTCCGGGGTCTGCTGCCAGGCCTCGGCGATGCGGGCATTGGCCTCGGCCGGGACCGCGTAGCCGACGATGCTCAGCACCGTCGATTCGCCGGAGCCGGAGGGGGCCGACGCGGCGACATTCGAGCAAGCCGTCAACCAGGCCGCGATCAGCAGGGTCAGCGCCGCCAGAGACCGGCGCGGGGAAAGGGATGGGTGAGACATGGGTCTTCCTCCAAGGGTGCAAGGTTGATGCAGAGTTGGGTGCCGGGTCGAGCGGCACGCACCGAGGTAACCCTGAAAAAGGAGAAAGTCACGCCTCGGGCGAGCCAACGCTCGCACCCAGGCATTGGGTTGGTCCGGTCGGGCTCAGCGGCACTTCAGACACGGACAACACATACGCAACCACCCGCCGAGGGCAGGAATCTGGGTTGCGGAGGAGTACATGGCGGGAAGGCTACCTCAGATCCGAAGCCATTGGCAACCGCCTCACCAGCCGGATGTCGTCCATGCGGGCGATCCGGTTCGGCGGAAGGCCTTCGGCGCCAGCAGGCAGCCGGTGGTAAGAGCTACGCCGAACCTCTGGTACCGTTCTCACCATGATCGGCAAGTTCGAGGTTCTCGCAGCGTCCTGCTGTCGCCTCGGCATGCCCGCGATGACCTGTCGCGTCTGCTGACGAGCGCCCGCAAACCCCATTTTTCCGGCCGGGCTCGTGCAGCCCGAGCGGGTTTCCTGCCGCGTTCGGCCCTCCGCGAGTCCTCAATCGCTATGAGGAACCACGACCACCACAACCAAACGAGCACCACGTGCCGAAGGCCAGTGGGCAGTGGATGGCACTGCACCGCTGAACCCCAACGAGGTATTCAAGGCCGCTGACGACGGCCTCCACGTCCGGAAGCGGATCGAAGAGATCTACGCCAAGCAGGGCTTCGACTCGATCCCCTCCGATGATCTGCATGGCCGGATGCGCTGGTGGGGTCTTTATACCCAGCGCCGCCAGGGCATCGACGGTTCCCGGACCGCCGAGCTGACCCCCGACCAGCTGTCCGACCGTTACTTCATGATGCGGGTCCGGCTGGACGGCGGCGCGCTCAGCACCGAGCAGATCCGCACGCTGGCCGGGATCTCGCGTGACTTCGCCCGCGGCACCGCCGACATCACCGATCGGCAGAATCTCCAGTTCCACTGGATCACCGTCGAGTCCGTGCCCGAGATCTGGCGCCGCCTGGAGGGTGCCGGAATGCAGACCATCGAGGCCTGTGGCGACACTCCCCGGGTGATCCTCGGCTCGCCGGTGGCCGGTATCTCCGCGGACGAGATCATCGATCCCACCCCGGTGATCGCCGAGATCGTCGAGCGGTTCATCGGTGACGAGTCGTTGTCGAATCTGCCTCGCAAGTTCAAGTCGGCGATCACCGGCCACCCCAGCCTCGACGTCGTCCATGAGATCAACGACATCTCGCTGGTCGGCGTGGTGCATCCCGAACTGGGCGCCGGCTACGATCTGTGGGCCGGTGGCGGGCTGTCGGTGGCGCCGCGCCTGGCCCAGCGTCTCGGCGCCTTCGTCACCGCCGAGCAGGCCGCCGATGTCTGGCACGCCGAGATCCGGCTGTTCCGCGACTACGGCTATCGCCGCCTGCGCAACCGGGCCCGGCTGAAGTTCCTGCTGGCCGACTGGGGGCCGCAGCGGTTCCGCGAGGTGCTCGAGAACGAGTACCTCGGATACCGGCTGGCCGATGGTCCCGAGCCGGGGCCGTCCAGCCTGCCGGCCGATCACATCGGGGTGCACCCCCAGAAGGACGGCCTCAACTATGTGGGGTTCGCCCCCACCGTCGGACGGGTCTCCGGGGACATTCTCGAGGCCCTGGCCGATGCCGCCGATTCGGTCGGTGCCCGACGCATCCGGTTCACCCCGCACCAGAAACTGCTGGTGCTCGACGTGCCGCCCGAGCGAACCGATGAGCTCATCGCCTCATTCGAGAAGCTGGGGCTGAGGGCCAATCCGAGCCCATTCCGGCGAGCCACCTTGGCCTGCACCGGTATCGAGTACTGCAAGCTCGCCTTCGTCGAGACCAAGAGCACGGCAGCAGCCGTGATCGACACTCTCGAGCAGCGGCTGGCCGACGTATCCCTGGATCGGCCGATCAGCCTGCACATCAACGGCTGCCCGAACTCCTGCGCCCGGATCCAGACCGCCGACATCGGCCTGAAGGGCCAGCTGCAGAAGAACCCGGACGGCACCGAGGAGTTCGCCTTCCAGGTTCACCTGGGTGGTGGCCTGGCCTCGGTCGACCGGGAGGACGCGGGCCTGGGGCGTACCGTGCGAGGCCTCAAGGTGACCTCGGCCAATATGCCCGACTACGTCGAGCGGGTCACCCGCAGCTATCTGGCCGGGCGCAAACCCGACGAGACCTTCGCCGACTGGGCCCACCGGGCCGACGATGAGGAGCTGCGATGACTCAGACCCCCAACAAGCGCGCCCGTTCCACCGAGGAACTGCAGGCGCTGGCCGATCAGGGCGCCGCGGAACTGGGCGAGGCCACCGCGGAGGATGTCGCCGCCTGGGCGGCGCGCACCTTCCCGGGCACGCTCGCGGTGGCCTGTTCGATGGCCGGCGACACCGTGCTGCCGCACCTGATCGCCCGGCACTGTCCCGGCGTCGACGTGCTCTTCCTGGAGACCGGCTACCACTTCGCCGAGACCCTGGGCACCCGGGATGCGCTGGCGTCGGTGATCGACGCGCGGATTGTTGACGTCCTGCCTGCCCAGACGGTCGCCGAGCAGGACGCCGAGTACGGCCCCCGGCTGTACGAGCGCGATCCGGGTTTGTGCTGCCAGCTGCGCAAGGTTGAGCCCATCAACGCCGCCCTGTCCGGCTACGAGGCCTGGGTCACCGGTATCCGGCGCGAGGACAATGCACTGCGCGCCAACGCCGGGCTGGTCGAGTGGGATGCCACACACCAGCTGGTCAAGATCAACCCACTCGCCGCCTGGAGCTTCGACGACCTGCTCGACTACGCATCCCAGTGGTCGGTGCCGATCAACCTGCTGCTCACCGACGGCTATCCCTCGATCGGCTGCGAGCCGTGTACGCGCCGGGTCGCTCCCGGTGAAGACCCTCGGGCCGGCCGATGGGCCGGCCTGGCCAAGACCGAATGCGGGTTACATCTATGAGCAGACTCGACCATCTCGACCTGTTGGAGGCCGAGGCCATCCACATCATCCGCGAGGCCGTCGCCGAGCTGGAGCGGCCGGTGCTGCTGTTCAGCGGCGGCAAGGACTCGGCCGTCCTGCTCTACCTGGCCGCCAAAGCCTTCTGGCCCGGACGAGTGCCGTTCCCCCTGCTGCATGTCGACACCGGGCACAACTTCGCCGAGGTGCTCGCGTACCGCGACCGGATGGTCGACCAGTTCGGCGTCCGCCTGCTGGTGGCCCGGGTCCAGGACTATATCGACGATGGCCGGCTCCTGGAGCGGGCCGACGGCACCCGCAATCCGCTGCAGACTCTGCCGTTGCTGGACGCCATCGCCGAGCATCGTTTCGATGCGGTTTTCGGCGGCGGGCGCCGCGATGAGGAGAAGGCCCGGGCCAAGGAACGGGTGGTGAGCCTGCGCGACGAGTTCGGGCAGTGGGACCCGCGCAACCAGCGCCCCGAATTGTGGAATCTGTACAATCCGCGCCACCGGCCCGGCGAGCATGTCCGGGTGTTCCCGCTGTCGAACTGGACCGAGCTGGACGTGTGGCAGTACATCGCCGCCGAGCACATCGAACTGCCCAGCCTGTACTACGCCCACGACCGGGAGGTCTTCGAGCGGGCCGGAATGTGGCTGGCAGTCAGCGAGGTGACACCGCCCAACGGGCATGTCGTCCGCACCAAGACGGTGCGCTACCGCACCGTGGGCGACATGTCGTGTACCGGCGCCGTGGAATCCACCGCCGGTAGCGTCGAACAGGTGCTCGCCGAAGTGGCCGCGTCCACCATCACCGAACGCGGTGCCACCCGGGCCGACGACCGGCTCACCGAAGCTGCCATGGAAGATCGCAAGAAGGACGGCTATTTCTGATGAGCACCCCAGTCGCCACCCGCTCGCTGCTGCGAATGGCCACCGCCGGAAGTGTGGACGATGGCAAGTCGACCCTGGTCGGGCGGCTGTTGTACGACTCCAAGGCGATCCTGGCCGACCAGCTGGCCGCCGTGGAACGAGTCAGCCAGGACCGTGGCCTGGCCGATGTCGATCTCGCCCTGCTCACCGACGGCCTGCGAGCCGAGCGGGAGCAGGGCATCACCATCGACGTCGCCTACCGCTACTTCGCCACTGCGAAACGCAGCTTCGTGCTCGCGGACTGCCCCGGCCATGTGCAGTACACCCGCAACACCGTCACCGGCGCGTCCACCGCCGACGTGCTGGTGCTGCTGGTGGACGTACGCAAGGGCGTGCTCGAGCAGACCCGCCGCCACCTCGCCGTCGCAGCCCTGCTGCGGGTGCCGGAGGTGGTCGTCGCGGTGAACAAGATCGACCTGCTGGACTACGACGAGACCGCCTATCGGCGGGTGGCCACCGAGATCAGCGAAGTGGCCGAATGGCTGGGAGCGGCCAAGGTCACCACGCTGCCGGTATCGGCCCTGCGCGGCGACAACGTCGTGGCAAGGTCGGACCGCACCCCCTGGTACGACGGCCCGAGTCTGCTGGAACTGCTCGAAGACATCGAGGTCACCGCGTCGGCGCCCCGGATCGGACTGAGGTTCGGCGTCCAGTTGACCCTGCGGCCGCAGTCCGCGGCAATCGACCCCCGCTACGCCGAATACCGTGGCTACGCCGGGCTGGTCTCGGCCGGGCAGGTCTCGGTCGGCGACGAGGTCGTGGTGCTGCCGGAGGGCCTGCGTACCTCGGTGACCGGGATTGATCTGGCCGGACGCGAACTGACCACGGCGGTGACCGGGCAGTCGGTATCGCTTCGGCTGGCCCATGAGGTCGACCTGGCGCGCGGTGCCCTGATCAGCTCGGTGGACGATGCACCCGAGCCCACCGTCGATATCGACGGCACCTTGTGCTGGCTGGACGAGCGGCCGCTGCGGTTGGGCCAGCGGGTGCTGCTCAAGCACTCCACCCGGACCGTGCAGGCCCTCGTCCGCCAGATCACCAGCCGGCTCGATCTCGACTCGGTCTCGGCCGTCGGCACCGATTCACTGGTGCTCAATGACATCGGACGAGTGACGTTGCGGCTCGCCGCACCGGTGCTGGCCGAGGACTATGCGACCAACCGCTCCGGGGGCGCCTTCCTGCTGATCGACCCGCAAACCGCCCACACGCTGGCGGCGGGGATGGTCCGCGGGCACACCATCTTCGGTGACCGGTTCGGCGATGCCTGGAACTGGGAGATCTGATGTCACCTCCTGATCTCGTACTGGCATTTCATGGCACCGAGAAGCCGGCCGGTCAGCAGCTGGCCCGCCGGGTGGTGCTCGCCGTGGCGGCTGCGCTGCCCCAGGTCAAGGTCCATCTCGGCTGGGCGGATGTGCTGACTCCCACGCTCACCCAGACGCTGAGCGCCGTGGGTCCGGCCGTGGTGGTGCCGTGCTTCCTCGCCTCCGGCTATCACGTCACCTCCGATCTGCCGGCCGCGGTGCAGGCGTCCGGTGGGCGGGCCCGGCTCACCCCCTCGCTGGGCGCCGCGCCGGAGGCGGTGCTGGCCGCCCGGCTGGCCGAGGCCGGCGGGCCCGGTGACGCCGTCGTGCTCGCCGCGGCCGGCTCGAAGCGGGAAACCGCCAACCGGCAGGCGGCCGACGCCGCTGCCCGGCTGGCCCGGGAGATCGGGCGTCCGGTCCGTCCGGCCTTCGTGACCGCCGCTGCGCCCTCCCCGGCCGAGGTGGTAGCCGCTCTGCGGGCAGCCGGATACCGGCGGGTCGCGATCGCCAGCTTCCTGCTGGCTCCCGGTGTCTTCCACGACCGGCTGCGGAGCGCCGGCGCCGACCTGGTGTCCGAGCCGATCGGGGATCACCCGCTGGTGATCGCCACGATCGTCGATCGATACCGGCAGGCGGTGGCCGACGACGACGATCGGATCTGGGCGGGCGCCGACCGGCAAGGCGCCATCGCCTGACCCCCAACAACATGGCAATGGCCCGGTGGTGAGTCACCACCGGGCCATTGCGTTGTCCGCGGATCAGGCAGGAATCTCGAAACCACTCCACAACAGGTGGGCCAGAGCCAATCCGATCACCAGGTTGGCCACGGTCGCCAGGGCGAACACGGCGATCGGCCGCCAGCCCGCACGCCGCAGCGAAGAGACCTTGAGTTCCAGTCCGATGCTCACGAAAGCGAAGGTCAGGAACCAGGTGCGCAGGTTGTTCGCGGTGCCGATCAGGGGGGCGGCAGCCTGCGAGCCCACCGAGTTCACGAAGATCGTCGCGATGATCGAGGCGACCAGGAAGCCGAGCACGAACTTCGGGAATCGCTGCCAGAACAGCGAAGCAGTAGGAGCTGCCTCCCCCGGTTTGCGGTCGATCTTGTAGGCGAAGAACACCGTGAGCAGGACCGCGGCGACACCGAGCAGCGCGTTCTGGGTGCTCTTGACGATGGCTGCGATCTGCAACGGGGCCTCACCGGCGATGCTGCCCGCCGCGGTGACGGCCGCGGTGGTATCGATGTTGCCACCGATCCAGGCGCCGGTCTGTGCGTCGGTGAGCCCCAGCAGGCCCGCCAACCACGGCAGCAGGAAGATCGACGGGAGTGCGAAGATGATCACCAGGCTCGCGGTGTAGGCGAGATCCTCCTTCTTCGCCTTGACCGCGCCCGCTGCGGCGATCGCGGCACTGACACCGCAGATCGACACGGCGCTCGACAGCAGCGCACGAAGCCGGGCGTCCAGACCGAACAGCCTGCCCAGCCACCAGGTGATGAAGAAGACCGAGGTGATCAGCAGCGTTGCCTGCGCGATGGCCGGCGCGGCTGCCTTCACGATGATGGCGAAGTTGATGGACGCGCCCAGCAGCACCAGGCCGGTCTTGATCAGGAACTCGGTGCGGAACCCGGGCGAAAGCCGGTCCCGCAGGTTCAGCACGCTCAGCACGGCGTTACCGAGCAGGCCGAAGATGATGGCGTACACGGGATACTCGATCGTGCCGAGCCAGCTGAGGGAGGTGCCCTTCGTCCAGATCGGGACATACTCCGCCAAGAACCACGCGGCGCTGCCGAGGATGACGACGACGGCCAGGCCGCCGATGATCCACGGCAGAGTGCCGGCCGAACGGGGCTCGTCCACCTCATCGGCGATGGATGCCTGCACCGCGCCGGCGAGTTCTTCGGTCGCGGTGATCGGTTTGATGTCGGTCATTGGATGACTCCCGGAGGAATGATGCCGGTGAGGGCGAGGGTGAGCAGGACGAGGCCGGTGATAACCGCCAGCCAGTCCTCATTGATGGAGAACTTCCCGGCGGAGTCGGGCGCCGAGGGATCTATTTCTGGGGCTGCCGAGCTAATTCGGGCAGCATCGGATGCAGACATGGAAATGCTTCCTTTGTGTGAAGAATTGCGTGCTGGCACGCTGGGGCGCAATGATGGCAAATGCACACACCCGCCAACAGGCGGTTCATTACGGGAAATGGGCTCAGATGCGGCTGATCGCCGAGCCTGGCGAGCCGGTCAGAGACAGGCGAGAACGCCCCGGCGACAACAACAGCCGCGGAGCACGAGAGATGCCATAGAAATGGGAGCAGGGACGCTCATGCCCGTCAATGTACATTCTTCGCATCCCGGAAAACAGCGCCGTCTCACCATATGAACACGGATATCGTCGTCAGCACCGGCTACCGTCCAATATCCCTGTTTCAGGGCCGGGAAATAGTATTCGGGGCGCCTGAAAGGCAGAAATATGCCCAGCGATTGCGTACCGCTGCTGCGGGTATGCCGGCCCACGTTCTGGCTGGGCCGCTCAGCCGGTGAACTTGTATCCGAGGCCACGCACGGTCACCAACTTGACCGGACGCGCGGGGTCGGGCTCGATCTTGGATCGCAGCCGCTTGACGTGCACGTCCAGCGTCTTGGTGTCGCCCACGTAGTCCGAGCCCCAGACCCGGTCGATCAATTGCGCGCGGGTCATCACCCGCCCGGCATTGCGCAGCAGCAGTTCGAGCAACTCGAACTCCTTGAGGGCCAGCCGCACCGCCCGCCCGCTGACCGAGACCTCGTGGCGCTCGATGTCCATGCGCACATCGCCGACCTCGACGACCTCCGGCAGCAACTCCGCCTCTTGTCCGCGGCGCAGCACCGCGCGAATCCTGGCCACCAGCTCGCGGTGGCTGAACGGCTTGGTCACATAGTCGTCGGCGCCGAGCTCCAGGCCGACGATCTTGTCGATCTCCGAATCGCGGGCCGTGACCATGATGACCGGGACATTGCCCCGCAGGCGCAGCTGGCGGCAGACCTCGGTGCCACTCATTCCGGGCATCATCAGGTCGAGCAACACCAGATCAGCACCGTTGCGATCGAATTCGGACAGTCCGGACTGGCCATCGGCCGCCTCGGCGACGTCGAAGCCCTCCCGTTGCAGCATGTACGACAGGGCATCGCGGTAGGACTGCTCGTCCTCAACGATCAGAATGCGGGTCACGACGTACCTCTCGTCGTCAGCGGCGACTCGGTCGCCGCAGCTGGAATCTCTTCGTAGGCGGGCAGCCGAAGCGTGAAGGTCGAGCCCTGGCCGGGCTTGCTCCACACGTTCACCGAGCCGCCATGGGCGCCGATGGCATGTTTGACGATCGCCAGGCCGAGTCCGGTGCCACCCTCGGCACGACTGCGCGCGTAGTCGACGCGGTAGAAGCGCTCGAAGATGCGGTCCAGCTCTTCGGGAGGGATGCCGATGCCGTTGTCGGAGACGGCGATCTCGACGAAATCGTCGCCGTCGTCGGTGCAGGCGCGACTGCTCACCGATACCCGGGCACCCAGATTGGAGTAGTTGATCGCGTTTTCGATCAGGTTCGTCACCGCGCTGGTCAGCTGGCGCATGTCACCGAGCACCCGTAGGCCGGGAGTCACGGCCGTGGACAGGTTGACCGAGCGCGATTCGGCGAGCTCACGGCGATTATTGATCGCATCGGTGATGACCTCGTCCACCGAGACCACCTCGGGTTGCAGCAGCGGATCGTCGGACTGCAGCCGGGACAGTTCGATGATCTGCTGAATGAGTTCGCTCAGCCGTTCGGCTTCGGCGATCAGTCGTATGGCGAATCGGTGGACGGCCTCGGGATCGTCGTAGGCGTCCTCCACGGCCTCGGCGAGCACTCGGATGGCGCCGACCGGGGTCTTGAGTTCGTGGCTGACATTGCCGACGAAGTCGCGTTTGATCTCGTCGGTGCGCACCTGGGCAGAACGATCGTCGACGATCATCAGGACCAGGCCCTCGCCCAGCGCGGCGATCCGCACGGCGAGTTCGGTCACCGGAGTGCCCGGCTCGCGGCGGCCCTTCAGCACCGAACCGACCGACTGGCCGCTCTGACGTACCCCACGGACCATGTCGAGCAGTTCCTCCGGGCTGACCCTGCTGCCGCGCACCAGCCCCAGCGTCCGGGCCCTCGGATTGGACAGCAGCACCTCGTCATAGGGGCCGACGACCAGCGCGCCAGCCCGCAGCAGTCCCACGGCGACCTGGAGTTGCTCGCTGACTTGGGGACTTGGCTCCGACAGGTCGGCGGCGGTGGCCCGGGAGCGCTTCTTGATCCAATTCAGCATCGGTATGACGGCCAGGCCGACGGCCAGGCCGAGCACGGTAGCCAACACAACCTCCACAGCATCGATCATGCCAGACGGCATCGGCCGGCGGCCGCGGGACACCGTATGGGACCCCGCTAGTAGTGTTGTTGTCCACGACTGGCAGTGCCAGGTGAACCAGACCGGAGAAGTTCACTCACAGTTCACCAAAGCGCCAGGTCTGTCGGGCATGCTGGGCTGACGTGCCTTCGTGAGTCGGACACGGATCTAAAGAGGGGTATCAGGTGCGCAAGATCTATCAGAGTGACCTTGAAAGCGTCGTCAACGAGCTGGTCGTGATTTCTGACAGTATCCAGATCGCCGTGCGGGACGCCACCCGGGCGCTACTGGATGCCGACCTGCAGTTGGCTGAACGGGTCATCAGCGGGGACACCCGCATCGATGTGATGCATGACGAGCTCGAAATGCGCACATTCACCATCTTGGCGCGGCAGGCGCCGGTGGCCGGCGAGTTGCGCACCCTGGTCGCGGTCATCCAGATGGTGGCCGCGCTGGGGAGGATGGGCGATCTGGCGGCGCATGTGGCCAAGATCGCGCGACTGCGATACCCGGAGCACGCGGTGCCGGAAGCACTCAACGACAACTTCAGGCAGATGTCGCGGGTCGCCCAGGACATGGTGGGCAATGTCGGTCGGGTGCTGGCCGAGCGCAACCTCGAAGACGCCAGGGAGCTCGCCGAAGATGACGAGGTGATGGACGAACTGCGCAGCGAACAGTTCCGGGTGATCCTCGGCGATGACTGGACCGGCGGGGTCGAGAGCGCCGTCGATGTCGCACTGTTGGGACGCTATTACGAGCGGATCGCCGACCATGCGGTCGCCATGGGACGCCGCATCATCTACATCATCACCGGTGACCTGCCCGAGGGCGAGAACTGGCCGTCCACCTAGACCGCTCGCTCTTCCTGCCCCCGTCCGCTAGGTAACAGACGCTTGCGTTCTTGTGGGCGGGTGGCTGCGGCAGCGGGCGTTGGCGAGCTTGCGGGTCGGGTTCGAGCGTTGGCGGAGCTATCGCAGCCGGGTGCAGACCACCGGATCGGCGGGCAGATCTTCGGGACGAGGCAGCGTGGTGCCGGGCAGGGACGCTGCCGCCGAGCCGTACGCGACCGCGCTGGCCAAGGCCTCGGACGACGACTTGCCCGCCACATCGGCGAGGATGAACCCGGCGACCGACGAGTCGCCCGCGCCCACCGTGCTGGCCACGGTGATCCGCGGCGCGGTGGCATACCAGGCGCCCTCGGCAGTGACCAGTACTGCGCCGGAGCCGCCGAGGGTGACCAGCACATTGGCGATACCACGGGCGTGCAGCGCGGTGGCCGCGTCCACGATCTCATCGAGCTCACCGGCCTTGGCAGCCCGCTCGAAGGCGGCCGCGTCGCCGCCGGTGAGCTGTGCCAGTTCATCGGAATTGGGCTTGATGAGGTCGAACGAACCGACCGGCAATGCGGCCAGTACCGCGTCCAGGCTGGCGTCCGAGGTGTCAACGGCGATCTTGGCGCCAGTAGCGTGCAGCCCGTCCACCAGTCGCGCATACCAGTCCACCGGCGCACCCGGAGGCAATGACCCCGACAGCGCCACCCAGGAGGCGCCCTCTGCCGCGTCCATCAGCAGCAACGATGCCTCGGCGACCTGATTCGCGCTGAGCACCGGCCCGGGCCCGTTCAGTTTGGTGGTGACACCGCTGGGCTCGGTGACGGTGGTATTGCCACGCACATGCTGCCCGGCGCCCAGCTGAATGCCCTGGATCGGCAGCGGCTCAGCCGAGCGGGCGGCGAGCATGCTGTACTGCTCGTCCAGCCCGGCACAGACCGCGCTCACCTGGTATCCGGACGCCGCAACGACCCGCGCGACGTTGATGCCCTTGCCAGCGGCCTGTTCGGTGATGGATACCGCTCGCTGTACCTCGCCGCGGCGCAACTCCGCGTCCAGCGCGATCGTCCGGTCGATGCTGGGATTGGCTGTGAAGGTGACGACCAGTGGCGTCGGCTGCGACTCAGTCATGTTCGAGACCCTTCTGAATACGTTGTCGTAGACCAAAAGTAGTCGAACGGCGACCTCGACACGCGGTGCACAGTCCGGAATCCGACCGGGTCGAAACCGCTGACGAGCTGCGATATAGCTAGCCAAGACCGGACGACGACAAAGGGGGAGGGACCCGGCCGTCCGACCGGGTCCCTCCCCCTTCAAGTGTGATCAGTGCTATACGGCTACTTCTTACCCTGATTGGCGACCGCCTTCTGGCCCGCTTCGGCAGCCTCGGGATCCAGGTAGCGACCGCCCCTGACCAGCGGCTGGAAATCGTCGTCCAGCTCGTAGTACAGCGGGATGCCGGTGGGGATATTGAGCGCCGCGATGTCCTCGTCCGAGATTTCATCGAGATGCTTGACCAGCGCGCGCAGCGAATTGCCGTGTGCCGCGACCAGCACGGTCTTGCCGGCGACCAGGTCGGGCTTGATGGCCGACTCCCAGTACGGCAGCATACGGGCGACGACATCTTTGAGGCACTCGGTGCGGGGACGCTCATCGGCGGGGATGTCGGCGTAACGCACATCATTGAACTGCGAGTACTTGGAGTCCTCGTCGAGCAGGGGCGGCGGAACGTCGTAGCTGCGGCGCCACTGCATGAACTGCGTCTGACCGTACTTCTCAAGGGTGTCCGCCTTGTTGAGGCCCTGCAGGGCACCGTAGTGACGCTCGTTGAGCCGCCAGGAACGCTCCACGGGGATCCAGTGCCGGTCGCAGTTGTCCAACGCGAGGTACGCCGTGTGAATCGCACGACGCAGCAAGGAGGTATGCAGCTTGTCGGGCAGCAGGTCCTGCTCGGCCAGCAGTTCGCCACCGCGCTTGGCCTCTGCAACACCCTTTTCGGTCAGGTCGACGTCCACCCAGCCGGTGAACAGATTGAGGGAGTTCCATTCGCTCTCGCCGTGGCGGAGCAGGATGAGCTTGTAGGTCATGGGGTAATCCTAACGACGCGAACCGGTCCGTGAACGCCGAACGCCAAGGATCTCGGATTGCGCTCTGGCAAGCCCCGGAACCGGCGTCCGACGGGTTCACAGCAACCCACAGCCGCCCATCACGGCATCTCGGTTTGCCCTTTCGCGAACAAGACCTTAAGATTCCTTAAGAAACCGAGGGGTTCTCTCAGTTTCTGTGAAGGATCAATCAAGCGTGATGGGTTGCGCAAACAACCCGAAGTTGGGTTGTCGAGGAAAAATATGGCTGCAGCAAGGGCCCTGGTGGTAGAAGCGGGCGATCAGATTCCCGGAGAGACTGACTCGTTCCCATATCTGGCGACACATTCTCAGACCCACACCCCCGCGCGTTCGTTGGCTTACACCGCGACCCGCGCCCTGCCCCACACCCCGGCTGGCAGCGCCGGCGCTCGCCGTGGGCTGATCGGCACCACCGATGACATCACCATTGATGAGTTCGCCGCCGCTCGCCGCTGCCAGGCGCGCCGGGCCATGGACCCGGTCGCCGCTGCGCAGAGCGCCGTGCTCGTCGCCGCCATCGCCGGACCGGTGGCCCGCGCCGCCGAGGCGCTGCGTGCCGCGCAGGCAGCCGAAGCCGAGCCCGCCACCGAGGCACTCGAGACCACCGCCATCCTGGCAGTCGGATCCACCCTCGCCCCCGAACCGAGCGCTTTCGTCGCCCGGCGCGTTCGCCGCCGTCGCAGCACCATGGGCATCCTCGGACTGGCCGCCGCGATCACCTTCACCGGCGTAGGAATGTCGGTTCAGGCCGTTTCCGCGAGCGACATCATCAACCCGGACGCGATCTTCGCCACGGCCGACCAGAAGGCCCACGTCGCCTCCCGCGTCGACATGGTCACCCGCGACAGCGCTCGTCCCGACCTCAGGGAGATGGCTGCCAGCCAGCCCGTGATGGCGCTCACCGCCGAGCCGAGCATCGAGGGAGTCTTCGCTCCCGGCCAGCGCGCCCCCAAGACGCCCGCCGAGGCCATCGCGACTGCCCAGTCGATGGTCGGCAACCAGAACTACGGCAACATGTGCCTGGCTCTGGTCTCCGCGTTCTACGGCTACACCAGCGCAGGCATCGCCAGCGCCCAGGACGCGGCGGCTGTGGTCTCCGCCGCAGGCATGATGCACACCGACATGAGCGACATCCCGGTCGGCGCGCTCATCTGGTACGACGGTGGCCCCGTCGGCAACCCCTACGGCCACGTCGCCATGTACGCGGGTGACGGCATGATTTACAGCAACGGTGCCAGCACCGGTGTCGGCCTGATGTCGATCAACGTGCCCGCCGACAGCTGGCACGAGCCGATCATCGGATGGTCCGCGGTCTGGCTGCCCAACGCGACCAAGTAGGCGCGAGCACGGCGGACGAGCATCCGCGGCCGATACCCGCCAGCAACGCTGTGGGACAATGGGCCCATGGCTGCTCTCGCTTCTTCTCACGATGATCGAAAAATCGCCGTCGTCACCGGCGCATCCAGCGGCATCGGTGCCGCCAGCGCCCGTGCCCTGGCGGGTGACGGATTCAAGGTGTTCTGCGCGGCGCGGCGCATCGACCGGCTCACCGAACTCGCCGACCAGATCGATGGCGTAGCCATCGCGTGCGATGTCACCGATCAGGACCAGGTGGATGCGCTGGCCGCTGCCGTCGGGCCCCGCTGCGACGTGGTCCTCAACAATGCCGGCGGTGCGGTGGGCCAGGATCCCATCGAGACGGCCGACGTCGCCGACTGGGAGCGGATGTACCAGATCAATGTCGCCGGCACGTTGCGCGTCACCCAGGCTCTGCTGGGGGCCGTCGAGGCCGCGCACGGTGCGTTCATCTTCATCACCTCGACCGCGGCCGAGACCGCCTACGAGGGTGGCGGCGGTTACTGCGGCGTCAAATCGGCCGAACGCTTCATGGCCGGCTCTCTGCGTCTCGAACTGGCCGGCCGCCCGATCCGGGTCTGTGAGGTCAGTCCCGGCATGGTGCACACCGACGAGTTCTCACTGGTGCGCTTCGGCGGCGATCAGGCCAGGGCGGACGCGGTGTATGCCGGGGTAGCCGAGCCGCTGGTGGCCACCGACATCGCGGAAGCCGTCCGCTGGATCGCCACGCTGCCCGAACACGTCAACATCGACCGGCTGGTGATCAGGCCGCGCGCTCAGGCGGCGAACTGGAAGGTCGCCCGCGACTGAAACGATCCGGGACTGAAACGATCTGGGTGGGCCCCGCGGGTTCACCCAGATCGAGCCGCCGAGCAGCGGTGGCATCCTGGCCGCAACATCAGCAGGGGCTGGTCGTCCGCATGGACGACCAGCCCCTGCTGATCAAACTACTGAAGGCTCAGGCGAGCGTGACCAGAGCCTGGCCACCCTGGACGGCCTCGCGCACCTCGACCAGAACCGAGTCCACAGTGCCGGCAGTCGGCGCGGTGATCTCGGTCTCCATCTTCATGGCTTCGAGGACGATGACGACCTGGCCGGCGTCGACCTTGTCACCCTCCTTCACCAGGATGCGGGCCACCGAACCGGCGAGCGGCGCAGTGATCGCGTTGGCAGCAGCACCCGGCACGGAGGCCGTCGTGGGCGTGGGGGCCGAACCCGGCCCGCCGCCAATGACGATCGGCGCCGGAACGGCCCGAACCTCCTGCTCGGCTTCCACATCAACGACGTACTCGGTGCCGTTGACTGTCATCTTGAGACGCATTGTCATTCCTCTTTCAGTTCATCAACTGGACACCGGTCACAACGATGCCACCGGCATCGTGCCCCGCGAGTTATTGGTGGTCCGGCTGCGACGGCTCGCCGCGCTCCATGCCGTATGACTGGCGTAGCTGACCGCCTTCACGGTGCCCTTGTAGCCCATGTAGGCCGCCGCTGCGGCCGCGATTGCCAGCAGATCTGCCTCCGGAATCGGACGGCTCGCCTTCAGCCGGGTGACCTCGGCGTCCAGTTCTTCGACCTGCTTGCTCAGCTTCTCGATCAGCGCCGCCAGATCGGCGGTCGACAGATCCTTCGTCTCGTTACTCATCTGTGCTCCTAGACCGGGAAAATGCCGTGCTTCTTGGGCGGACGCTGGGTTCGCTTGTTCGCAGACAGCGCGAGAGCGACCGCAACCTGACGGCGGGTGTCGGCCGGATCGATGATGTCGTCCACGTAGCCGTGGGCGGCAGCGGCGAATGGCGTCGCGAACTCATCGCGGTAAGCCTGCACGACCTCGACCCGCTTGGCCTCCGGATCGGGAGCAGCGTTGATCTCCTTGCGGAAGACCACCGCGGCGGCACCGTCGGCGCCCATCACCGCGATTTCCGCGCTGGGCCAGGCAAGCACCTTGTCAGCGCCCAATTCCTTGGAGCACATGGCGAGGTACGAGCCACCATAGGCCTTGCGCAGGACGACCGTGATCTTCGGCACAGTGGCCGCCGAGTATGCGAACAGCATCTTCGCGCCGTGGCGGATGATGCCACCGTGCTCCTGTGCCACGCCGGGCAGGAAGCCCGGTACGTCGACCAGGTTGATCACCGGGATGTTGTACGCGTCGCAGATCCGGATGAACCGGGCAGCCTTGTCGGAGGCGTTGATGTCGAGCACACCCGACATCGACTTCGGCTGGTTGGCGATGAAGCCGACCGAGCGCCCGACAATGCGTCCGAAACCGGTCACCATGTTGGTCGCATAGCCGGCCTTGACTTCGAGGAAGTCGCCGTAATCGACCAGCGCTGCGATGACATCGCGAACGTCGTAGCCCTTGTTGCCCTCGATCGGGACGATGTCGCGCAGTCCGGGATTCAGCTCGACATTGTCATCGGGGAACAGAACCGGAGGCTCCTCCGCGTTGTTCTGCGGCAGGAAGCTCAGAATCTTCTGGGCGATCAGCAGAGCCTGCTCATCGTTGTCCGCGACGAAATCGGTGACACCCGAGATCGACTGATGAGCATCGGCGCCGCCGAGGGCGTCCTGGGTGACGACCTCGCCGGTGACCTGCTTGATCACGTCGGGCCCGGTGATGAACATGTGGGCCTTGCGGGTCTGGATGATGAAGTCGGTCAGCGCGGGGCTGTAGACCGCACCACCGGCGCAGGGACCCGCGATGATCGAGATCTGCGGAACAACACCGGACAGTTCGACATTGGCGAAGAAGACCTTGCCGTAGCCGGACAGCGAATCGATGCCCTCCTGGACGCGCGCGCCACCCGAGTCGTTGATGAAGACGAACGGAGCGCCGTTCATCAGCGCGCTCTCCATCGTCTCGGTGACCTTGGTGTTGTGCACCTCGCCGGCTGAACCGCCCACGACGGTGAAGTCCTGGCTGGCGACGTAGACGGGCCGACCCATCACCGAGGCATGGCCGGTGACCACGCCATCGGCGGGCATGTCCGCCTTGTCCATGCCGAAGGCAGTGGTGCGGTTCTTACGGAAGGCGCCGGTCTCGATGAATGAGCCCGGGTCGGTGAAAACGGCGATCCGCTCACGAGCGGTCAGCTTGCCCTTCTCGTGCTGCTTCGCGATACGCGCCTCGCCGCCACCAGCCTGAACGCGTGCCCGCTCCTCATTGAGGTGCGCCAAGCGCTCTTCCATGGTGTTCTGCTTAGCCATCTAGGTGTCCCCCTCAGGCCGGCTCAACGGAAACGGTGTGACTGGCCCCGTTGACGGTGACGTTGTAGGTGATCGGTCCGGACAGAGCGTTCGCCTGGCCTTCGGCCGCGGCCTTCATCTGAGCCTCGGTGCGAGCGACCGACTTCGGGCCCTCCTTGCGGTGCTCGAAGAACGTCGGCGCAACGCCCGGGAAGAGCGCAAAGGTGAGCACGTCTTCCTCGGTGCCGTCGTATCCCGGAAGGGCGGAAGCCTGCTCGACCAGCGAATCCCACTCGGGAGCCAGCAGGTCGGCCGGACGAACGGTGATCGGCTCCTTCTTGGCCTGCTCGGCCGCCAGGGCGATGACCTCGGGGTTACGCGGGGCCGGTGAGGCACCGTAGTAGCCGAGCATCATGTCGGCGAACTCGCCGGTCATGACCTTGTACTCGCCCATCAGGACGTTGAACACGGCCTGGGTACCCACGATCTGCGACGACGGGGTGACCAGGGGCGGGTAACCGGCGTCCTTGCGGCAGATCGGGACCATCGCCATGACCTCGTCGGTGCGATCGGCCGCACCCTGCGCACGCAGCTGCGACTCCATGTTCGACAGCATGCCGCCGGGGATCTGCGAATCGAAGATCTTGGTGTCGACCAGGGTCTTGGACTCGAACTCCGCGTACTTGGGGCGGATCTTCTTGAAGTGGTCGCGCACCTTGTAGACGCGGGCCATGTCGATCTTGGTGGTGTAACCGGTGCCCTCCAGCATCTCGACGACCGATTCGGTCGGGTTGTGGCCCGGGCCGAGCGACATCGAGCTGACCGAAGCGTCCACCACATCGGCGCCGGCCTCGATGGCCTTCATCAGCGAGACCTGGGTGACGCCGGTGGTCGAGTGGCAGTGCACGTTGATCTGCACGTCACCGTAGGTGTCCTTGACGGCCTTGACGATGTCGTAGGCGGGCTGCGGCTTGAGCAGCGCGGCCATGTCTTTCAGGGCGATCGAATCGGCGCCCATGTCAAGCAGCTCGCCGGCCAGCTTCACGTAACCCTCCACGGTGTGGACCGGGGAGATGGTGTAGCAGATGGTGCCCTGCGCGTGCTTGCCAACCTTCTTCACGGCAGCCATGGCGTGTTCAAGGTTGCGCGGATCGTTCATGGCGTCGAAGACGCGGAAAACGTCCATGCCGGCCTCAGCCGACTTGTCGACGAAGCGATCGACCACTTCGTCCTCGTAGTGGCGGTAGCCGAGCAGGTTCTGGCCACGCAGCAGCATCTGCAGGCGACTGTTCGGCAGCAGCTTGCGGAAGGTCCGCAGGCGCTCCCACGGATCCTCATTCAGGAAACGGATACAACTGTCATAGGTCGCTCCGCCCCAACACTCGACTGACCAATAGCCGGCTGCGTCGATGTCGGCGCAAGCACCGACCATATCTTCCATGGCCATGCGGGTGGCCAACAGGCTCTGATGGCCATCGCGTAGCACCAGCTCGGTGATACCAATCTCGCGGGGTTCGGAGACCTCAATTTGTCGCGGACTCATGAGGCGATTGTTTCATGACCTTTGCTGACGGGGGTAGGCGGGGGCTAAAAGGGCGACCGTGCATTCTTGTGGCTTTCAGCGATACTGTCTGAGAAGGCTGTCGGATACCTTGATCGACGGCCGGTCAGCAGGAGTCGGCAGGACGGTAGGTATTCCGATGTGTGGCTTGATGGGCTTCATCTCGACCGGCACGCTCGATGAGGCAAGGGTCGGCCAGGTCGCCGAAGGCATGGTTTGCGCACGGCATCGTGGGCCGGACGACACCGCGGTCTGGCATGACGACCGCGCGATCTTCGGCTTCAACCGGCTGAGCATCATCGACATCGAAGGCTCCAAGCAGCCGCTGCGCTGGGGCCCCCCGGACAATCCCGACCGCTACGCGATGACCTTCAACGGGGAGATCTACAACTACGTCGAGCTGCGCGCCCGGCTGGCCACCGATGACAAGGCGGTCTTCCGCACGTCGGGCGACGGCGAGGCGATCGTGGCGGGCTACCACTATCACGGCCCCGACTGGGTCAAGCAGTTGCGCGGCATGTTCGCGTTCGTCATCTGGGACACCGAGACCCAGACGGCTTTCGGGGCGCGCGACTGGTTCGGCATCAAGCCGCTGTATCTCGCCGAGACCGGCGACGGCTTCGGGTTCGCGTCGGAGGCGAAGAGCTTGCGGGCGCTGACCGGGCCGGCCGTGGTCGACACCGATGCCCTGCGGCACTACCTCGTCCTGCAGTACGTACCCGAGCCGGAGTCTGCCGATGCGCATCTGCGCCGCATCGAGTCGGGCACCAGCTTCACGCTGCGCGATGGTGTGCTGACCGCCAAGCGGTACTTCCGCCCGCGGTTCGCACCCACGAAGGTGAACGGCCCCGAAGCCGAAGCGGAGCTGTACGCGCAGATCCTCGAGGTACTCGACGATTCGGTCGCCAAGCACATGCGAGCCGATGTCACCGTCGGCTCGTTCCTGTCGGGCGGCATCGACTCCACCGCGATCGCCGCGCTGGCCAAGAAGTACAACCCGAACCTGCTGACCTTCACCACCGGCTTCGAACGCGAGGGCTACTCCGAGGTCGACGTGGCAGCCGAGTCGGCAGAAGCGATCGGCGTCAAGCACTATGTGAAGACGGTCAGTGAGACCGAGCTGTGCGAGACGCTGCCGTTGATCGTCTGGTATCTGGACGATCCGGTCGCCGATCCCGCCCTGGTGCCGCTGTATTTCGTGGCCAGCGAGGCCCGCAAGCACGTCAAGGTGGTGCTGTCGGGTGAGGGCGCGGACGAGTTGTTCGGCGGCTACAACATTTACCGGGAACCGCTGAGCCTGCGTCCGCTGACCGCGCTGCCCAACCCGCTGCGCAAGGGTCTTGCGGCGGTCAGCCGGGTGCTGCCGCAGGGGTTCCGCGGCAAGAGCTTGCTGGAGCGCGGCTCGATCGATCTGGAGCAGCGCTACTACGGCAATGCCCGCAACTTCCGCGAATCCCAGTTGCAGGCCGTGCTGCGTGACTACACGCCCAGTTCGTTCCGCGAGATCACCGACCCGATCTACGAACTGTCCCGGGGCTGGGATCCGGTGGCCCGGATGCAGCATCTGGACCTGTTCACCTGGCTGCGCGGCGACATCTTGGTGAAGGCGGACAAGGTCACCATGGCCAACTCGCTGGAGTTGCGGGTGCCCTTCCTCGACAAGGAGGTATTCGAGGTCGCCCGGCATATCCCGATCAGCCAGAAGATCACCCGCAACCAGTCGAAGGTGGCCATGCGCAAGGCGCTGGAACCGGTCGTTCCGGCGCACGTCCTGAACCGCAAGAAGCTCGGTTTCCCGGTGCCGATCCGCGTCTATCTGCGCGATGACTACGGCTACGAGTGGGCCCGCTCGATCATCGAATCAGCCGGGACCACCGAGTTCATCGATCCACTGGCGGCGCTGGAGATGCTGGACGCCCACCGTCGCGGCGACGCCGACAACTCGCGGCAGATCTGGACACTGCTGGTCTTCATGCTGTGGTACGACATCTTCGTGACCGAGCAGCTCAAGCCCGAGGTGCCGCATCCGCAGTACCCGGTTCAGCTGTGAGGTCAGCGTTCGTCGATCACCCGGATCGTCTCGGAGAGCCGGTACGGACGAGAATGCACGACCGTCCCGAGCGTTGAATTGACCCGGCAGATCTCGGCCCGCACGGCGGCGACGGCGTCCGGGCGCCCATAGACCGCCTCCGCCAGTTCGCGCGCGCTGACGCCGGCGGGATGATCGGCCAGCCAGGCCACGATGGAGGCTCGGCGGCCTGTCAGTTCGTGAATGCTGGTCGCCTTGGCGCCCGGCGCGGCGAGCCAGCAGCGGTGCGCCCCGATCGTCAACTCGAGTTGCGCCTGAACACCCTCGGACCGAGCAGCCGGACGCAGCAGCCAGCCGCCCGCCACCCGTTCAGCGCCCGCGACGCCGAGCCCGTCGACCGGGAAGGATCCGCTCAATCCGGAGGGCAGCCTGATCCTCGCCGAACTGGCGACCCCTTCGGCCGCCGCGACCCAACCCCAGTCGTCCACCAGCATCCAGCGGCCGGCGCCTGGAGTCCTGGTCGCTGCCGCCAGCCGGCCGAGGTCGCGACGATGCTCCTCCTTGAGCTCGACCCCGATCTGGCGTGCGACGCTGGCCACCAGAGCCACCGCCATCGGATTTGCCTGGTCCGCCGGGGAGGACAGATCGATCACGCCGAGTGGGCGCATCATCCGCGGATCGATCACCGGCGCCGCCGCACAACTCCAGCCGTGATGGCTGAGGTAGAAATGCTCGGCCGCATGCACATGCACCGGCGTTCCGGTGCTCAACGCGGTCCCGATCGCGTTCGTGCCGACGGCCTTCTCCGACCAGTGCCCACCGGGACGGAAGGCGAGCTGATCGGCGCGGCGCAGGATCGCCCGGCCACCCGCCCGCCAGCGGACCGTCCCGTTCGCATCGGCCAGCACCAGCAGGATGTGATCGTCGTCCAGCAGCGGGCCGATCATGCCCCGCACGATCGGCAGCACCGCCAGAATCGCGGCATCGTCGCCTCTGGCGCGGTCCGCGACGGCCGCGGGTTGGTTGACCGGATTCAGGCCACAACGCTTCAGCCGCAACCAGGAGTCGCGGATCACCGGACGCGGCTGAGCGGGCGGGCGCTCTCCGCGGAACCAGGCAGCATGAATCTTCTCCAGCACCTCGCGGTGCGATCTCTCATCCGACGGTACGAATGCAATGTCATACGAGTTCACGGCAACTCACCTTCGCTACCCCATTGACGCGCTGGCGATGCCTCCAGCCTAAGCCGATGTTGCACTTCGTTACAGACCCGGATCGACGCTAGCCAGTGGGCAATCTCCCGGCACGGTCCGGCACCTGCTCTGGTGCGCGGGATCCGATCCGCCTAGCCTCTAGAGACCCGCTACCAGCGGAAGCCTCACACGAGTCGATGGAGATATCAAATGAGTGCACCAACCATTGAAGCCGCAAGCCGGGCCGGCTATTCACGCGCTGATCTGCTTGCCGCCTACCAGCGGATGAGCGAGATCCGCGCATTCGAGGATCGCCTGCACACCGAGAACCTGACCGGCGATATTCCCGGATTCATTCACCTCTACGCGGGCGAGGAAGCCATCGCGGTAGGGGTCTGCGACAACCTGCGTCGCAGCGACTACATTGCGTCCACACATCGCGGACACGGACACTGCCTTGCCAAGGGCTGCGGTATCCGCCCGATGATGTGCGAGATCTTCGGCAAGGAGGAAGGTCTGTGCCGCGGCAAGGGCGGCTCGATGCACATCGCCGATCTGTCGGTGGGCATGCTCGGCGCCAACGGCATCGTCGGCGGTGGACCGCCGCTGATCATCGGGGCTGCGCTGTCGGCCAAGACACTGGGCACCGATGGTGTCGGGGTCAGCTTCACCGGCGACGGCGGCTCCAACCAAGGGACCACGTTCGAGGCCATGAACATGGCCGTGGTGCTGCAACTTCCCGCGATCTTCGTCTTCGAGAACAACGGCATGGGTGAGGCCACCGCGGCCGCCTTCGCCGTCGGCTCCCACGACATCGCCGGACGCGCGGCAGCCTTCGGCATGCCCGCAGTGAAGGTGGACGGCACCGACTACTTCGCCGTCCGGGCAGCCGCCAAGGAGGCTATCGACCGTGCTCGCGCGGGCGGCGGCCCGTCGGCCATCGAAGCGACCTCGGTCCGCTTCTACGGACATTTCGAAGGCGATGCCGGGCTGTACCGCACGCCCGAGCAGCTGCAGGAATTCAAGGACACCATGGACCCGCTCAAGATCTTCCGCAAGAACGTGGCCGATCAGATCGATGCCGCTGAACTCGACGCGATCGACGCGGCCGCTGCCGAAGAGGTCGACGCCGCCGTCGCCTACGCTCGAGCCGCCGCCTGGCCCGATGCGTCCGAGGTAACCACCGACGTTTACGCGTCCTACTGATCGGGAAGGACAGACATTATGACTGCAATGAGTTACCGCGAGTCCATCCGCGCAGCGATCGCCGATGCCATGCGTGAAGACGACACCGTCATCGTCATGGGTGAGGACCAGCGCGGCGGCAAGGGCGGCATCAACCCCGACCCCACCATCGAGGCATTCGGTGGTGTCATGGGTGTCACCAAGGGTCTGTGGACCGAGTTCGGTGATGCCCGGGTCATCGACACCCCGATCACCGAATCGGCGATCATGGGCATGGCGGCGGGAGCCGCCGCGACGGGGCTGCGGCCGGTGGCCGAACTGATGTTCATGGATTTCTTCGGGGTCTGTTATGACCTCATCTGGAATCAGGCATCGAAGTTCCGCTACATGTTCGGCGGCAAGGCCAAGACCCCCATGGTGATGCGCGGCATCATCGGAGCCGGCATCGGGGCCGCTGCCCAGCACTCCGCTTCGCCGTACAACATCTTCACCGCGACCGCGGGCGTGAAGGTGGTCTGCCCGTCGAACGCCTATGATGCGCGCGGCCTGCTGCTGACCTCGATCCGCGACGACGATCCCGTCATCTTCTGCGAGCACAAGGCGCTCTACGACGTCAAGGGCGAGGTCCCCGACGAGCCGTACACCATTCCACTGGGCGTGGCCAACTACACGCGTCAAGGCGACGACGTGACCATCGTCGCGCTGGCCAATATGGTCAACGTAGCCAACCGGGTGGCCGATCAGCTCGCTACCGAGGGCATCTCCGTGGAGGTCGTCGACCCCCGCACCACCAGCCCGCTCGACGAAGAGGGCATCCTCGAGTCGGTGGCTGCGACCGGACGCGTGGTGATCGCGGACGAATCGACAGCCCGCTGCGGATTCGGCCATGACGTGGCAGCGCTCATCGCCACAAACCTGTTCAGCGAGCTCAAGGCGCCGATCCAGCTGATCACTCCACCGCACGCCCCGGTTCCCTTCTCTCCCGCACTGGAGCGCGAATGGTTGCCGAGCGAGGCCAAGGTCGCCGACGCAGTCCGCGCCGTCGTGGGGGCCTGAGCCATGGCAGAGATCAGAGCCATTGAGATCCCCAAGTGGGGTCTGACGATGGAAGAAGGCATGCTCGGCAGCTGGCATGTCGCCGAAGGCACCAGCTTCACCAAGGGCCAGGCGCTGTGCACGATCGAGTCGTCCAAGATCGCCAACGAACTGGAGGCGCCGTTCGACGGCTTCCTGCGCCGCCAGCTGGCTCAACCGGGCGACACCTATCCGGTGGGGGCACTGATCGCCGTCAGTGCCGAACCCGCGATCCCCGACGCCGAGGTCGACGCGTTCATCGCTGCGCGGCTTGGGCTGCCCAAGCAGACCGCGGATGCGCCGGCCCCGGTCGCGGTCGCCGTGGCACCGGCGCCGGCTGCTCCCCCGCCGACGATGCGGCCTGCCGCGGCGCCGCCGGCACCTGCGGCTCCGCCGCCCGGCGAGCTCGTGGTGCCGCAGGCTCTGGCCGGGGCATCGGCCGACGATGTGCGGGCGACCCCGCGAGCAGCGGCGTTCGCGAAGCTGCATGCCATCGACCTGGGCAAGGTGTCGGGCAGCGGTCCGGCCGGCAGGGTCAGCATTTCCGATATCGAGAAGGCGATCACCGCCGCCGGCGGGCAGTTGGCCGCCAAGCCGGAGTTCGCGCGCCAGCAGGTTCGCCTGCGCTCCCAACGTGATGATGCCGATGTCGCGGCAACCCCGGTGGCCAGGCGCCTGGCAGCCGCCCGCGGAATCAACCTGCACGACTGCCGGGCGACCGGCTCGCATGGGCGCGTCTGCCGGGCCGATGTGGAAGAGGCGATCCGCAAACTGGACGCCGGGCAACCCGCACCGGCAGTTCAGGCAGCGGTGGCCGAGGTCGCGCAGGTCAATGAGGCGACCGCACAGCCACTAACGCCGATGCGCCGCACGATCGCCCAGCGACTGCAGTCGTCCTACCAGACCTCGCCGCACTTCAGGGTGAACACCGAGATCCAGATGGACGCCGCACTCGAGCTGCGCGCCCAGATCAATGCCACGGTGCCCGGCGTCAAGATCAGCGTCAACGATCTGGTCGTCAAGGCGGTGGGGCTGGCGTTGACCCGGATTCCCGAAGTCAATGTGCAGTTCGACGAGGCGAGCAAGACCGTTCTGCAGTTCGCCGATGCCGATGTCAGCGTCGCCGTCTCGCTGCCCGAGGGCCTGATCACACCGGTCGTCCGAGCCGTGAACAAGCGTTCGCTCGGGCAGATATCGGCTGAGATCAGCGATCTGGTGACCAGGGCGAAGGCCAAGACGTTGACCGCCGAGCAGTTCCAGGGTGGCACGTTCACGGTCTCCAACCTGGGCATGTACGGGGTGACCTCGTTCGACGCCATCATCAATCCGCCGCAGGCAGCGATTCTGGCAGTCAGCGCCGGGGTTCGGCGCCTGGTGGTCGACGACGAGGATCAGGTGGACGTCCACACGATCATGGAGGTCTCGTTGGCCAGTGATCACCGGGTGATCGACGGAGCACTGGCGGCGAGGTTCGTCGCGGAACTGCGCTCGATCCTCGAGTCTCCGGCCCAGATGCTGGTGTAGATCATGACCCGAACAAGCGTTTCATCCGACGCATTCGATGTGGTGGTGATCGGAGCCGGGCCGGGTGGCTATGTCGCGGCGATCCGCGCTGCACAGTACGGGCTGCGGACCGCGATCGTTGAACGCGGCGAGTTGGGCGGGGTGTGCCTCAACTGGGGGTGCATCCCGACCAAGGCGCTGCTGCACGGGGCCGACACCGCGCATGCGATCGCCGATGCCGGCCGGTACGGATTCGATGTGCCGGCCGAGGTGGGTTTCGACATGCAGCAGCTGGTGAAGTTCAGCCGCTCGGTGGTGTCCCGGCTGGTCAGCGGGGTGTCGGCCCTGCTGACCGGCAACGGGGTCGAGGTGATTCGGGGCTCGGCTGTGCTCAGCGGCAAGGGCGAGCTCACCGTCACCGCCGACGGCCAGCCGATTCGCGAACTGCAGGCCGACCACATCATCGTGGCGACCGGTGCCCGTCCTCGGGTACTGCCGGGGATCACGCCGGACGGCGACCGGATCTGGACGTCCACCGACGCGTTGAGTCCCAAGAAGCTGCCGGAATCGCTGGTGATCATCGGCTCCGGCGCGATCGGTATCGAGTTCGCCAGCCTGTACGGCGCGCTGGGTACCGAGGTGACCGTGCTGGAGGCGTTGGACCGGGTCCTGCCTGCCGAGGACGCCGCCGTCTCGGCGGCGGTGGTCAGGCAGCTGCGGTCCCGCGGTATCCGCTGCGAGGCCGGGGTGACGGTCGGCACGGTGACGGCGGACGGCACCGGTGTGAGCACCACGTTCACGGTGGCCGGTGGAGCATCCGAGACCATTCGCAGCGAGCACTTGCTGGTCGCCGCGGGGGTCGTGCCCAATACCGAGGGGCTCGGCTTGGCCGAACTCGGTGTCGGGTTCGAGCGGGGCTTCATCGCCATCGACGAATGGTGCCGCACGGGCGTGGCGGGGCTCTATGCGATCGGCGACGTGGCCGGCGGTCCGTGCCTGGCTCACAAGGCCAGTCATGAGGCGCTGATCTGCGTCGACCATATCGCAGGAGCACCCGGGGTCCGGCAGCTGGATCGGTGGTTCGTGCCGCGCTGCACCTACAGCCGTCCACAGATCGCCAGCATCGGCCGCACCGAGCAGCAGGCCCGCGCGCTGGGTCGTCCGATCGAGGTGGGAGTCTTCGATCTGGCGGCCAATGGCAAGGCACTGGCTCAGGGTGAAGGCATCGGGTTCGTGAAGACGATCTTCGATGCCGAGTCCGGTGAACTGCTGGGTGCGCACATGGTCGGACCCGAGGTGACCGAACTGATCGAAGGATTCTCGATCGCGCACGGCCTGGAAGCCACCGCTGAATCGCTGGCGGAGATCATCTTCCCGCACCCGTCGGTCTCCGAAGCAATGCATGAATCGGTGCTGGCTGCCCTCGGTCGGGCCATCCACTCGATGCCCACGACGGCCCCGACCCCGAGTCAAACCCGAACCGCCCAACTGGTTTGACCCCTCCCCCGGGCGCGCCGGCCATCCCAGCGGCTGCCGGAAGTCGGCAGCCGCTGTGCTGTGGACTCCTTCAGGTAAGGACGTCCTCAACGGGTCCGGCTGGGATCGGCGGCTAGCCTTGGTAGGAGCGAAGGAAGGTTGAATCATGCCGAAGTTGCGATCCCGCACGACCACAGATGGCCGCAATATGGCCGGTGCCCGCGCCCTGTGGCGCGCCACCGGACTCACCAACGAGGACTTCGGCAAGCCGATTATCGCCATCGCGAACAGCTTCACCCAGTTCGTGCCCGGCCACGTCGGACTGCGCGACGTCGGCACCATCGTGGCCGATGCGGTCAAGCAGGCCGGCGGCATCGCGCGCGAGTTCAGCACGATCGCCATCGACGACGGCATCGCGATGGGCCACGACGGCATGCTTTACTCGCTGCCCAGCCGCGAGATCATCGCCGACTCGGTCGAGTACATGGTCAACGGGCACAAGGCCGACGCACTGGTCTGCATCAGCAACTGCGACAAGATCACTCCCGGCATGCTGCTGGCCGCGCTGCGGCTGAACATCCCGACGATCTTCGTCTCGGGTGGCCCGATGGAATCCGGGCGTCCGATCACGATGGACGACGGCACCCAGTCGCAACGTCTCGACCTGATCGATGCGATGATCAACGCCGTCGATCAGAAGGTCTCGGATGCCGAGTTGTGGCGCATGGAGCAGGAGGCCTGCCCCACCTGCGGTTCGTGTTCGGGCATGTTCACGGCGAACTCGATGAACTGCCTGACCGAGGCGCTCGGCCTGGCGCTGCCGGGCAACGGCACCACGCTGGCCACCCATGCCTACCGCCGCGAACTGTTCGAGCAGGCCGGCAAGACCATCGTCGAGATCTCCAAGCGCTGGTACGACCAGGACGACGAGTCGGTGCTGCCGCTGTCGATCGCCACCAAGAAGGCGTTCTCGAACGCGATGGTGATGGACATCGCCATGGGCGGCTCGACCAACACGATCCTGCACCTGCTGGCCGCCGCCCAGGAGGCCAACGCCGGATTCACCCAGGACGACATCGACGACCTCAGCCGCCACGTGCCGTGCATCTGCAAGGTGGCTCCCAACACCAAGAACTACTTCATCGAGGACGTGCACCGCGCCGGTGGCATCCCCGCGATCCTCGGCGAGCTCAACCGCGCCGGGCTGCTCGATCCCGACGTGCACTCGGTCCACCATGATTCGATCCAGGGCTATTTGGACGACTGGGACGTCCGCGGCGGTCAAGCACTGCCGGAGGCCGAACGGCTCTTCCATGCGGCCCCCGGAGGCGTCCGCACCACCCAGATGTTCTCCGCGACCGCCCTGTGGGACACCCTCGATCTGGATGCCGAGAACGGGTGTATCCGCTCCGTCGAGCATGCCTACACCACCGATGGCGGCCTGGCGATCCTCAAGGGCAACATTGCGGCCGACGGTTGTGTGGTCAAGACCGCGGGCGTGCCCGTCGACCAGTGGGTCTTCCGTGGTCCGGCCAAGGTCACCGAATCGCAGGAAGAGGCCGTGGACGCGATCCTCAGCGGCCGCATCGAGGCCGGCGACGTGGTCGTGGTGCGCTATGAGGGTCCCAAGGGCGGCCCCGGTATGCAGGAGATGCTCTACCCGACCAGCTACCTGAAGGGCGTCGGGCTCGGCCCGAAGTGCGCCCTGATCACCGACGGACGCTTCTCGGGCGGATCGTCCGGACTCTCGCTGGGTCACATCAGCCCCGAAGCCGCGAGCGGAGGCGCGATCGGCCTGGTCCGCGACGGCGACATCATCGCGATCGACATCCCCGGGCGCACCATCAACGTGGAGTTGAGCGACGAGGAACTCGATGCCCGGCGCACCGAGCAGGACGCCAAGGGCTGGCGTCCGGCCACCCGCGACCGCAAGGTCAGCAACTCGCTGAAGATCTTCGCGCTGCTCGCCCAAAGCGCCGACAAGGGTGCCACCCGCCGCCAGCTCGACTGAGCGTCCGTCGTGGCGATCGGTGCGGGGTTGACTCGACAGCGTTGACTTAACCCCGCGCCAAGATCAGGCTTGCGATATGCGCGCCATGATCGTCAAAGAGTTCCGTGAGCTGGGACGAGACCGCCGGACACTTGCGATGGTTGTCCTGCTTCCGGTGGTCCTGCTGGTGATCTTCGGCTACGCGGCGAACTTCAGCGTCGAGCACATCTCGACCGCGGTCATCGGCAACAACGCGGGCACCGTCACGGACCGGCTTCCCGACCTGTTCGACGTCACCGAGGACGTCAGCGGCACTGATCCGGTCGAGTTGTTGCGCTCCGATCAGGTGGACGTGGTGATCGACACCGACACCATGCCGATGACCGCCTACGTCGACGGATCGGCGCTGTTCGTGGCCCAGTCGGTGCAGGTCGCGACCGGCAACAGCGGTGGGCTGCTGCGCGCCGAGGTGCTCTTCAACCCCGATCTGTCGACATCGTGGGTGCTGGTGCCGGCCATCGCCGGGCTGGTGATGGCCCTGATCGGCACCATCATCACCTCGATCGGGCTGGTCCGCGAGAAGGAGACGGGCACCATCGAGCAGTTCGCGGTGCTGCCGATCCGGCCGCCGGCGGTGATCATCGGCAAGATCGCACCCTATTTCGTGTTGGCTCTGTTCGACATCACCGTCGTCACACTGCTCGGGTTGTCGCTGTTCGACGTGCCGTTCAACGGCCCGATCTGGGTTTACGCGCTCGGCGCCGCGCTCTTCCTGCTGGCGGTGCTGGGCTTCGGGGTGCTCGCCTCGACCCTGGCCGATACCACCGGCCAGGCCATCCAGACCGCGATGTTCTTCATGTTTCCCCAGATTCTGCTGTCGGGGATGATCTTTCCCCTGGAGGCCATGCCGTGGGGCGTGCGCTGGATCGGCTACGGCCTGCCACTGACGTATTTCATCAAGGTGGCCCACGGGGTTCTGCTGCGTGGCGCGGGTTTCGGCGATCTGTGGCCGAGCCTGCTCATCCTGGCCGCGATGGCGGTCATCATCTTGTCCGTCGCGATCCTGCGTTTCGGCGCCTCCCTGGCCCCGCACCAGCGCCACCAGGCCGGCACGACCGGCAAGCACGTTGCCGCGCGCAGGGCTGCCTGATGTTCGGCGTCCGCAATGTCAGCGTGCATTTCGGCGAGGTCCCGGCCTTGGACGACGTCAGCTTCGACGTGGCGCCTGGCACCGTGAGCACTGTCGTCGGCGGCGACGGCGCCGGTAAGACGACACTGCTGCGGGTGCTCGCCGGGCGGGTGGTACCCGAGCGCGGCACCGTCTCGGCACCCATCGGGTGCGACCTCGGCATGCTGCCGGCCTCGGCCGGCTCATGGGCGAACCTGACCGTGCGCCAGAACCTCGAGTTCGTGGCCTCGGTCTTCGGGCTCAGCCGCAGCCAGGCCGTGGCCCGCAGCAGTGAGCTGATCGAACTGGCCGGGCTGCAGACAGCACATGACCGGCTCGGCTCGGCGCTGTCGGGCGGCATGCGCCGCAAACTCGGTGTGATCATGGCCCTGGTCGGGCACCCCCAGTTGGTTCTGCTCGACGAGCCGAGCACCGGCGTCGATCCGGTCAGCAGGGTCGAACTGTGGCGGCTGATCAGCCGCGCGGCCGCCGAGGGGGCGGCCGTCCTCACCACGACGACCTACCTGGACGAAGCCGAGCGGGCAACCCGATTCCTCGCCCTCGAAGCAGGGCGGACGCTGCTGTCCGGCGATCCGGCCGAGGCCGTGCGCAGCGCTCCCGGTGCCTTCTGGGTGGCCACCCACCGCGGGCCGGGACAGGCCTGGCGAGTGGGCCGATCGTGGCACTGCTGGGCCGCCACAGCCCCGCCCGGCGCCGAGGTCATCGCCGCGGATCTGCACGACGTCGTGGTGGCTGCGGCACTGCGAGCCAAGCAGGATGCAGCATGAACGCCCTGCTCAGCACCAGATCGCTGCGCAAGAGCTACGGAGATCTCGACGCGGTGCGCGGGGTCGACCTCGACGTCGAAGCCGGCGAGATCGTCGGGCTGCTGGGCGCCAACGGCGCCGGCAAGACCACGTTCATGCGCTGCGCCCTGGGCATCCTCGCCCCGTCGGGCGGTACCTCACTGCTGTTCGGCCGGCCGCCGTCGAGGCTCGGCCGCGCCCGCATCGGGTATGTTCCGCAAGGCCGCGGACTGTATCCCGATCTGACCCCACGCGAGAATGCCCAGTTCTCGGCAGCCGCCTACGGCATCCGGACCGGCGCGACTGCCTCCGCGTCCGAGCGGGCATTGTCGGTCGACAGCTACCCGCGGCGTCTGGTGCGTGAGCTGCCACTCGGCCTGCAACGCCGGCTCGCCTTCGACATCGCCCTTGCGCACGGGCCGCTGTTGCTCGTCCTCGATGAGCCGACCTCAGGGGTCGGGCCGCTGGAGTCCGCCGAACTGTGGGAGGTGATCGGACGGCAGGCCGCGGCCGGAATCGGTGTGCTGGTCACCACTCACACCATGAACGAAGCCATCCAGTGCGACCGGCTGGCGGTCATGGTCGACGGATTGATCGCCGCTGAGGGCACCGAGGCCGACATCATCGCCGGGGCCACCGTCGTCACCGTCGAGGCCGCCGATTGGCAGGCCGCGTTCGACCGGCTGGTGCAGGCTGGGCTGCTGGTGAGCCTGGCGTGCCGAGGGGTGCGCGTTCTCGGCGCGACACCCGAGCAGGTTCTGGCCGCGCTCGGGGGGCTACCCGCCGCGATCGGCGAGGCCCCGGTCACTCTCGATGAGCGCATGGCGCTGCTGGCGCAATGACGCGCGCGGAAGGCCGGGCCGACTCGGTGAGCGGGCGATCCCTGGACGACATCGGGCCATCGCCGGCGCGGTGATCGAGCGCTGCCTGCACGGTGGGCGGCGTCGGGCTCGACCACTGACTCAGCAATGCGCGCGACCCCTTGCCGAGGACGCTGCTAAGGGCGTAGTTTCCCTCCTAGCGACAACGTTGTAGCAGATGTCGTCATAGGAGACCCCACACCTAAGGCAAGGAATAACCCCAAAATGTCGGATACTTCCGTCACCCAACAACACGCGGGCGCCAATTCGCTGGTCATCCGCAGTGCCATCGTCGCCTCCATCGGCGGTTTGATCTTCGGCTTCGACACCGCCGTTATCTCGGGCACCACCACCTCCCTCGAACGCGTGTACAGCCTCACCTCGAGCGGTCTCGGTTTCACCGTCGCGATCGCTACCATCGGCACCATCGTCGGTGCTATTTTCGCCGGGCAACTCGCCGACAAGTACGGCCGCCGCAAGATGCTGTTCGTCATCGGTGCCTTCTACCTCGTCGGTGCGCTGGGGACCGCCCTGGCACCCGAAGGCCCCTTCGGTCACAACGTCTTCATGCTCTTCCGGTTCCTCGGGGGTATCGGCGTCGGCATGTCGAGCGTGTGCGCGCCGATCTACACCGCTGAGATCGCCCCGCCGGCCCAACGTGGCCGCCTGGTCGGCCTCGTCCAGTTCAATATCGTGCTCGGCATCCTGCTCGCCTACTTGAGCAACTTCATCATCCGCCAGATCGTCGCCGAAGAGACCGCTTGGCGCTGGATGCTCGGCGTGATGGCCGCGCCGGCGACGATCTTCGTCCTGCTGCTGCTCACCGTTCCCGAGACTCCGCGCTGGCTGATGGCCCACGGACGCGAAGCCCAGGCCGTGCAGATCAGCCGCCAGCTCTGCAAGACGGTTGAGGAATCCGACCTCCAGATCTCCGAGATCCGCGCTCAGCTCCAGCAGGACGCCGCGGCGCGCGCGACCAAGGTGCCGTTCTTCACCAAGCGCTACCGCAAGGTGATCCTGATGGCCTTCGCGATCGCCATGTTCAACCAGCTGTCCGGCGTGAACGCGATCCTCTACTACGCTCCGGTTGTCATGCAGCAGGCGGGCGCCTCCGACAACGCGTCCTACCTGATGAGCGTGGCAGTGGGCTTCATGAACCTGGTCGCCACCATGACCGCACTGACGGTCATCGACCGCATCGGGCGCCGCTCGTTGATGTTCGTCGGCTCGATCGGCTACCTGATCAGCCTCGGCTTCCTCACCATCATCATGTTCACCTTCGAGGGCCGCTACAACTCGACCTCCTCGGTGCTGGTGCTCATCGGCCTGCTCGTCTTCATCGCAGCGCATGCCTTCGGGCAGGGTTCGGTCATCTGGGTGTTCATCTCGGAGATCTTCCCGAACCGGGTGCGGGCGCGTGGTCAGTCGTTCGGTAGCCTCACCCACTGGACGTTTGCCGCGCTAACCACCTACGCATTCCCCCCGATCGTCGATAAACTCGGTGGCGGCATCGCATTCGCCATCTTCTTCGTCTTCATGTGTGGCCAGCTGCTCTGGGTGCAGAAGGTCATGCCGGAGACCAAGGGTGTGCCCCTGGAGGAGATGTCAGCCAAGCTCGGACTCGAGCAATAGCCGCCCCTCGATTGACATAAAGGAGTGTCATGACGAATCCAACCGCAGAGCCAACCGCCCCAGCCCGCACCGAAGCCCCGGTCTTGTGCCTGGGCGAGGCGCTGGTCGATATCATCATCCGCGACGACCAGATCCTTTCCGAGCATGTCGGCGGCAGCCCCCTCAATGTCGCATGCGGAATCACCCAACTCGGGCATCCGGCGCTGATCGCGTCCTGGTGGGGTGACGATGAGCGGGGCAGGGCCATTGAAGCCCACGCCACCAAGCACACCGTTGGGATCGTCCCAGGCAGTGACAAGGCCGACCGCACCGCCATTGCGAACGCCCACCTGGACGCGCAGGGACGAGCCACCTACGATTTCGAGCTGGTCTGGGACGTTCCGGAGCTGCCCCCGGCAGCCTCGCTGGCCCACCTGCACACCGGTAGCTTCGCCGCCACCCTTGAGCCGGGTGCGGCCAAGGTACTTGCCGCGGTCAAGAGGATGGCGATCAACGGCACGGTGAGCTACGACCCGAACGTGCGTCCGGCACTGATGGAATCGCCGGAGAAGGTGCTCGGCCGCGTTGAGGACATCGTTGCGCTGTCCGACGTGGTCAAGGCAAGTGACGAGGACGTGGCCTGGCTCTACGGCGACACTCCTGTCGAGGAGGTCATGCGCAGGTGGATCAAGATGGGCCCCGGGCTGGTGATCGTCACCCGTGGCCCCTGGGGTGCCTATGCGCTGCTGTCCGGAGATCGCGACATGATGGTGGTCGACCCGCTCAATGTCGAAGTGGCCGATACGGTGGGCGCCGGTGATTCGTTCATGGCGGGTCTCCTGTCGGGCCTGCTTGATGCCGACCTGCTCGGCAGTCCCCTGGCGAAGGCGCAGCTGCGGAGCGCGGATTGGAGCCAGGTGCGCACGGCTCTGCACCGCGCAGTCATCACGTCCGGTCTGACAGTCAGCCGGTCGGGTGCCTACGCCCCTCGGCGCGATGAGGTCCAGCGGGTGCTCGCGGTCGATCCGCTGCTGCGCTGAGGCTGACGACGCCACAGCAGCAGACAACAAACGACTGGGCCGGACGCTTAACCAAGCGTCCGGCCCAGTCGTTGTGCTGCAGGACCTACTGGGTTGATGGTCAGTCGGTGTGGGTGCCGGCCGAGCCGAGCTGCTGGCAGGCCTCGATGATGCGAGCGGCCATGCCGCCCTCGGCAGCCTTGCCCCAGGTGCGCGGGTCGTACTGCTTCTTGTTGCCGACCTCACCGTCGATCTTCAACACGCCCTCGTAGTTCTTCAGCATGAAGTCGACCACCGGACGAGTGAACGCGTACTGGGTGTCGGTGTCGATGTTCATCTTGACCACGCCATAGCTCACGGCGTCGGCGATCTCCTGGGGGGTCGAACCCGAACCGCCGTGGAAGACCAGGTCGAACGGCTTGTCGACGCCGTACTTGGCGCCACAGGCATCCTGGATCTCCTTGAGTACCTCGGGGCGCAGCTTCACATTGCCGGGCTTGTAGACGCCGTGCACGTTGCCGAAGGTCAACGCGGTGATGTACTTGCCCTTCTCACCCAGGCCGAGCACCTCGAGGGTGCGCATGCCGTCGGCGACGGTCGAGTAGAGCTTGTCGTTGATCTCACCGACGACGCCGTCCTCTTCGCCGCCGACCGCGCCGACCTCGATCTCGAGGATCTGCTTGGCCTTCGACGTGCGCTTGAGCAACTCCTCGGCGATCTGCAGGTTCTCCTCGACCGGAACAGCCGAGCCGTCCCACATGTGGGAGTTGAACAGCGGATCCTCGCCGCGGTCGACGCGCTCCTGCGAGAGTGCGATCAGGGGGTTGACGTACTTGTCGAGCTTCTCCTTCTGGCAGTGGTCGGTGTGCAGACCGATGTTGACGGGGTAGTTCTTGGCGACCACGCGGGCAAACTCAGCGAGCGCCACAGCACCGGTAACCATGTCCTTGACCGTCGATCCGGACGCATACTCCGCACCGCCAGTGGATACCTGGATGATGCCGTCCGAGCCGGCCTCAGCGAAGCCTCGGATGGCAGCGATCACGGTCTGCGACGAGGTCACGTTGATCGCCGGGTAGGCGTAGCCGCCTGCCTTCGCCTTGGCGAACATCTCCTGGTAGACCTCAGGGCTTGCGATAGGCATATCTGCTTCTTTCTGTCGTTCTCGCGGCGCTCGCCACGAGTCTTCGTGGATCTGCGTTTGCCGTGGTCACCATTGTGTCAAACTCCGACGACCGGCGGCCGATAGCTCACCAAATGTCATCAACTGAACTGAGATCCAAGCCGAATCGGCCCAGCGAGAAAGCCCGCAGCGCTGAATCGATTGAGCTCGGGGGTGCATCCAGCACGATGATCGGCACCGACCAGCTGCGGTCCTGGTCCCACCGGACCTCGAGCCGGGGCCCGGGGCTGAACAGCTTGTCGAGGCCGGCGATGGAGGTGATCCGGTCCCAGCCGATCCGCTCCCCTTCCGGGACCGTCGAGGCCACCAGACCGTCATCGTCGATCTGGAAGGCCGGCCCGAGCGGCACCTGAGCGGTAGCCTTGCGGGCCCGTTTGAGTTGGACGAACTTCACAATGATGTTCGTCACCGTGTACACCGCAGAAGCGATCAGCAGCCAGAAGAATGCGCTACTGGGCTCCGGCCGGATGAAAAAATAGAAGGCGCCCGTGATGAGCAGGCTGATCACGCCCATGATCGTCGTCCGGTCGAGCCGCTTGCGAATCCCGGCAGCGCGTTGAGCCATCGCGACCGGTGAGTAGCTGACCAGCATGCCCGCATCCGGCTGCACCCCGGGGCTGGGCCGCGTGGGAACAGCACCGGAATCGGGGTGCACCGGTTGGACGGGGTAGTCCGGGCCGGTGGTTGCGGGGCTCATGGGCACGACCTCAATGGCTTCGTGATGGCTGGATCTCCATGGTCAGTAGAAAAGCTCGGTATTGACCACGTTACGCATCGGTTTGCCGTCGAGGAAAGCGTGCAGATTCTCGATGAACAGATCGGCGATGCGCGAGTCCTCCTTGGCGGAGTTCGCCGCGGTGTGTGGCGAGATCACGACGTTCGGCAGATCCCACAGCGGGCTGTCAGCGGGCAGTGGTTCGGTCTTCGCCACATCGAGAGCGGCGAATCCGAGATGCCCGGAGGTCAGCAGCTCGATCATCGCGTCCTCTTCGATGCACTGACCGCGGCCGACGCTGGCGATGATGGCCCCGGGCGCCAATGCCTCGAGGACCTCACGACTGATGAGATCATCGGTGCCGACGGCGCCGGGCAGCGCGTTGATCAGGGCATCGGCTCCTTGGGCCGCTTCGACGATCTGGTCGGAGGTGTACAGCCTTTCCACCGCTTCGACCGGTTTGATGGAGCGGTTGACGCCGATGACGGTGGCACCGAGCTCGGAGAAGCGCTTCGCGCATTCCTGACCGATGGCGCCCATGCCCACCACCACGACGGTCATGTCAGAGACCATGCCCATCGTCCGGCGCGACGTCGGCCAGTAGTGCCGCTGCTTGTCAGCCTGCAGCCGCGGCAGTTCCTTCGCGCCGGCGAGAACGCCGAACAGCGCGAACTCGGCGAGCGTCCCGGCATGCACCCCGGCGGAGGTGGTGAAGATCACCCGCCGGAGTTCTTCCTTGGTGAGGTTCGCCGCCTTCACCTGCGAGCCGCCGCCGGCGGCCATGATGTGCACCCACTTGAGTTTCGGGTTGGCTCGCACGATGCGGGCCAGTTCGGCCGAGTTGTTATTGGGGAAGCTGTACAGGATGTCGGCGCTGTCGACCAGTTCGGCGAGCCGGGCCTGCTGCTCGGGCGTCCGCTTGAAGCTCGGGTCGCCCCGATGATCGGACGGCCACCGCATCGGGGGCATCAGGTCGGGTTCGTAACTGACCTCGACTCGGGGATCGGCGGACCTGAGCCGCTCGACGTACTCACTGGCCAACGGTTTCGCAACCACTACACGCAAATCGTCCATTCTGCCCTCCACCGCTATTCAAGCAGGTTCGGCGGCTGCGCAGATAGGCGTGCTCAACCTCGATCGCTAGATTGTTGTTCATCCATTTCTGCCGGTACGCTGATCGGCCCGGAAGAAAGACCAACGATAGGTTCCCAAGCATGACGTATTCTCCCGGCCCCGACTACTCGCCCGGTCCCGGCGGACAGCCACCGTCCGGCTACGGGAGCCCTCAGGTTCCGGCGTGGCAGCCCGGGGGGCCCGGTGGTCCCAGCTCGGGCGGCACCGGGCGTGGCCCGGAGCACGATCGGACCCGGATTGCGCTCATCGGGACGTTGATCGGCGTCGCGCTGGCCGTGGTGGTCGGGGCGATCATGCTCTTTCGTCCCACCGGCGGCCAGGTGACCGGCACTCCGTCGGTGGCCTCGGTGAGCCCGACCGCGCAGACGACGTCAGAGCCCACCGTCACCGTCACCGTGACGCTGCCGCCCACGACGGCTGCCAGTGCTCCGCCGACGACCTCGCCGGCCCCGACCACCACATCGGCGGCACCGACCCCCAGCGCACAGCTCGCCTGGCCACCCGACGGCACCTCGCTGTGCGACGATTCGACCGCGGTCAACCAGGTGACCAGCTGCGCGTTCGCCGGTGTCATGCACAACGTCTGGGTGACCTTCGGGCCCGGCACCTATCTGGTGGACAGTCCGACGACCGGCCAGACCTACACGATGAGCTGCGAGACGGCCGCGCCGGGCGTGGGACGATGCTTCGGCGGCAACAACGCGCTGGTCTACGTCCGCAGCTGAGTCGACCATCCGTCCGGTCAGCGCAGCGCGGCGGCCATCTTCTCGATCGAGGACTGCAGGATCGGACGCGGTAGCGCGAAATTGAAGCGGACGTGCCCTCGTCCGGCATCGCCGCATTCGGCGCCGTCGGTGAGCGCCACCCCCGCTTTGAGGAAGTGCTTGCGGGGATCGTCCAGCCCGAGTTCGCGGCAGTCGAGCCACGCCAGGAAGGATGCCTCGGGCTCGATGTAGCCCACCGCCGGCAGCAGATCCGCGAGCATCTCGGTGAGCAGCCTGCGGTTGCCGTCCAGGTAGTCGAGGACCTCGGCCAGCCAGGGGCCGCCCTCGCGGAACGCCGTGATGTTCGCGATCATGCCCATCGGCGTCGACTCGTACGGCAGCCCGTGGCCCTGGGTTGTGTAGAAGCGCTGATGCTCGGGATTGGTGAGGATCAGCTGCGCGCACTTCAGCCCGGCGAGATTGAACGACTTGGACGCCGACATCGCCGTCACGGTGTGCGCGGCGGCGGTGTCGTTGATGCTGGCATAGGGGACGTGCTGAACGCCGGGATAGCTGAGCGGGGCATGGATCTCGTCGCTGAAGACCAGGCCGCCGTGCCGCTCGACGACCTCACAGATGGCTTCGAGTTCGGCGCGGTCGAAGGCCTTCCCGATCGGATTGTGCGGGTTGCACAACACCAGCAGCCTGGCACCGGCGGCGAACTCGCGGTCCAGAGCGTCGAGGTCCATCGTCCAGTCGGCATCGCCGCGCAGCATGGGCACCTCGACCCGCTGATGGCCGAAGGTGCCCGGCATGTAGACGAACGGCATGTAGCAGGGGGTGGGGACGATGATCCGCGAGCCCGCCGGCAGCCAGTGGGTCATCACGATTGCCAGGCCCGTCAGCACGTCGGGCAGCCAGTGGATCTGGGGCCAGCCGACCTGCCAGCCGTACCTGGCAGCGACGAATTCGCTGGTCGCCTTCTTGAGCTCGGTGCGCCAGGCCATCGGCGCGTATCCGGTCTGCTGGCGTTTGAGCAACTGCTCCAGAACCTCCGCAATCTCGGGGGCGATCCCGAAATCCATCTCGGCGATCCAGGCTCCGATGGCGTTCGGGTAGGTCGTCCACTTGAGACTGCCGGCCGCAGTCAGGTCGTCGATGGTCAGTGCGTCGATACGCTCAGCAAACTCGCTCACGGCTCCAGTCTGGCAGCACTGGCGTGGCTCAGCGTCCACTGATACATGGCGATCGCTGCGGCAGCCCCCGCGTTGAAGGAGCGGGTGGAGCCGTATTGGGTGATGGCGACCAGCTGCTGGCAGCGGGCGACCATCGCCTCGGTCAGGCCCGGGCCCTCCGATCCGAAGACCAGGCAGCAGGCTTGCGGAAGCGGTGTCGATTCCAGCGGCACCGAACCCGGGAGGTTGTCGACTCCGATCATGGTCAGCCGTTCACTACTGCAGTACTCGGCCAAAGCCTGCTCATCGGGGCGGTGGACGACGTGCAGATAGCGGTCGGTCACCATCGCACCGCGACGGTTCCAGCGACGGTTTCCGATGATGTGCACGAGTTCGACATTGAACGCGTTGGCGGTACGCACGATCGAGCCGATGTTGAAGTCGTGCTGCCAGTTCTGGATGGCGACCTGCAGGCGCGCCGGGGCGATCCTCGTGCGGCGGGCATCGAGATCGTCGACGATGGCGTCCATCCGCCAGTAGCGGTAGCGGTCGATGACGTTGCGGCGGTCGCCGTCGGCCAGCAGCGCGGGGTCGAAGCGCGGGTCCTCGGGCCACGGCTGTGGGTAGGGCCCGACTCCGACGTCCGTATTGGTCGGGTCCGGTGCCGGTTCGTTGGTCATCGCAGCACAGCCGTGCTCGGCGCGATCACAGATCGAGGTCCTCGATTCCGTAGGCGTAGCGGTAGTCGAGCCCGGCAGCGTTGATGGCCTGGGCGGCACCGGTGGAACGGTCGACGATGACTGCCACACCGACGACCTCGGCGCCCGCCTCGCGCAGCGCAGCGACCGCCTGCAGCGCGGAGCCTCCGGTGGTGGAGGTGTCCTCGACGACCAGGACGCGACGGCCGGCGACATCGGGACCCTCGATGCGCTTGTGCAGACCGTGGGTCTTGGCGTCCTTGCGGACGACGAAGGCATCAAGACGCTCGCCCGCGCTGGCAGCAGCGTGCAACATGGCGATGGCTACGGGGTCTGCGCCCATGGTGAGGCCGCCGACGGCATCGAAGTCCCAATCGGCGACGAGTTCGCGCATGACGCTTCCGACCAGGGGAGCTGCTTGTCCATCCAGAGTGACCCGGCGGACGTCGACGTAGTAGTCCGCCTCGCGCCCGGAGGCCAGCGTCACCCGGCCCTTGACGATCGCCAGTTCATTGATCAGTTCACGCAGTCGCTCACGGTCGCTCATGGGGACAGCCTAGCTGGCCCGCTACTGCCGACGATTCGGCGGCTGCCGTGCCGGTCAGCTGCGCACCAGCGAGTCCAGCCAGGCGTCCACCTGCCGCCAGGATGCCTGCGCGGGATCGGCGACCTCGAAGTGGTCGGCGTCGTGGTCCACGATCAGATCGAGCGGCGCCTCCGGCAGAGCCGCCAGGTAGTCGAGGGTGTGGGCCAGCGGCACCCGGTCGTCCGCGGCGCCGTGCACCAGCAGGGTCGGGCATTCGGGGGCTCGGCGGTGCACCGGCGAGGCATCGCGGTAGACGTCGGCGGCCACCTCGGGTCCGGAGCCGAAGTAGTCGAGCGCCGCGTCCTCACCCAGGTGCTCGTCATAGACCCGGCCCGCATCGGTGACCGGCGCCAGCGCCACCACGGCGTCCAGCAGATCGGCCGCCAGCAGCACCAGTTCGCCACCGACCGAATGCCCCACGCCGACCAGGCGGCTGGCCGGGAACCTCTCCTGGGTCACCTCGACCGCTCGCCGGACGTCCTCACTCGGCGCGGGCCAGGCGCCGGCACCGTGACCACGCCGGTACTCCACGTTGATCACATCGAACCCACGGCCGGCCAGGTGTGACACCAGATCGGTGGTACGCGTCCAGTCGACGCGATGTCGCCAATACCCGCCGTGCACCACGACGGCAGCCCAGCCGTTGCCCGCGCCGGCGCCGGCACCGGGAAAGACCGCGATTCGTTGATCGGGATGCGGCCCATAGACAATCGATGACGATGATCTCATACAGCCATCCTGGCACCAGCCGCTCAGCGCGGATGCGATGAGACCAGATGCCCCATGCCCACCGAACGGTCACTGGTCGGCAGCAGATCCTGGCTGGTGATCAGGGTGATCTGGCGCCCGCTCGGGCGCTTGCCCGGGTCTCCGGGAACGGCGTCCAGCACCCAATCGTCATGTGCCTGGACGGTCAGATCGCGCGGCGCGACATCGAGTTCATAGAGGTAGACATGCGTGCAGGTGACGATCTGGATCTGGTCGCCCACATTGAGATCGGCCAGCGCGGCGAAGGGCGCGCCGTGGGTGATCCGGTAGCCGGCCAGGACCATATTCCCGATCTCGCCCACGCCGGCGGTTTCGGGATACCAGCCGATGCCGGTCGCCAGTTGCTCGCTGCTGGTCCCGGCCAGCACCGGCCAGGATTGATCGTCGTACCCAGGGAAACTCAGCAATCCGACAACCTCGGCGGCGGTTGCGGAGTCACTGCCGGCCTCGCCGACGGTCGAGCAGGCGGCGTCGAATCGTTCGACCGCGGCACGCGCTTGGGACGCGGCCCGCTGGTCGGTGCCGACGAACAGCCACAGTGACCACACCCCCGCTGCCAGCAGCACCACGGCGAGCAGCAGCCAAGCGGCGCACAGCGCACGAGCGCCCCAACTGCGTCGCTGGCCTGTCTGGGCTGCGGTCACGGCAGCCGGCTTCTCGCTCACCTCACCGATCCTAGTGTCCGCGGCCCGCCCGCAGATCAGCGCCGCACGCGGGACAAGAAGGCTCGTGTTCGGTCGGCCTGCGGGTTGACCAGCACGTCTTCGGGGCTGCCCGACTCGACGACGACGCCACCGTCCATGAAGTAGACCCGGTCGGCGACCTCACGGGCGAAACCCATCTCGTGAGTGACGACGATCATCGTGACGCCTTCACCGGCCAGGGTCTTCATCACCTGCAGCACTTCGCCTACCAGTTCGGGGTCGAGGGCCGAGGTCGGCTCGTCGAAAAGCATCAGTTCGGGATCCATGGCCAGCGCCCGCGCAATCGCGATGCGCTGCTGCTGACCGCCCGACAGCTGGGACGGATAGGCGTCGGCCTTGTCGGTCAGCCCCACCTGCCCGAGCAGGTCCCAGGCGCGCTCCGCGGCGGCCTTCTTGGACTTCTTGGTCACCACCAGCTGGCCCTCGGTGATGTTCTCGAATGCCGTCTTGTGGGGGAAGAGATTGAAGCGCTGGAAAACCATCCCGATGTGCGAGCGCTGCCGGGCGATGTCGGAATCCTTGCGCTGGTAGAGCCGCCCGTCGCGTTCTTCGTAACCGATCAGCTCACCGTCCACCCAGATGCGCCCACCCGTCAGGGTCTCCATCTGATTGATCAGCCGCAGGAAGGTCGTCTTGCCCGACCCGGAGGGCCCGAGCAGCACCACTGCCTCGCCGGGGTACACGTCCAGGTCGACGCCCTTGAGGACTTCGTTGGAGCCGAACGACTTGTGGACGTTGACGGCCCGGACCAGCGGCTCGCCACTGCGATCGATGTGGTCGACGTGGTCGATATGGTCGCTCATCAGTGATCGCTTCCCGGGAACATGATCGCAGTACGAGCGGTCTTGGCGTCTGCCTTGGCACGGCGGCGGCCGTTGGCGGAGGGCTCGGTCGGGTTGTAGCCGCGGCCGAAGCGCCGTTCCAGCCAGGACTGCCCGAAGCCCAGGATGGTCGCGGTGATGATGTAGTACAAGGTCGCCGCCATATAGCTGGGGATCAGGTTGTAGGTGGCGGTACCGATGCCACGCAGCTGAAAGAACATCTCGTTGGCCAGCGGCAGCGCCGACAGCAACGACGTGTCCTTGAACATCGCGATGGTTTCGTTGCCGGTCGGCGGGACGATCACCCGCATTGCCTGCGGCAGGACGATCCGGCGCATCGTCTGGCCGTTGCTCATGCCGATCGCACGCGCGGCTTCCCACTGCCCGCGGTCGACACTGAGGATGCCCGAGCGCGCGATCTCGGCCATATAGGCGGCCTCCGACAGCCCCAAGCCGATGATGGCCATCCAGATCGTCGTGGAGAACCGGTTGAGATCCACCTTCACGACCTGCCAAGTGCCGTCCACCGGCCAGATTCCGACGCTCAGCCCACCGAGCGCGAACGCGCCGGCGGCACCGAGGATCATCAGCAGAACGTATCGAGGTATCGCCCGGAAGAACCACACATAGATGCCGGCCGACCAGCGCAGGATCGGATTGTCCGACATCCGCATCACGGCGAGCACCACGCCGAGCACCACGCCCAGGATCATCGCACCCACGGTCGCGACGAGGGTTCCTGTGACGAAGCCCCGGATGACCTGGGTCTGGTTCATCGCCTCGAAGGTGAAGGCCCAGTCGAAGGCGGGGTTGGTGATGATCTGGTAGATGATCCAGATACCGATCAGCAGCATCACCGCACCGGCCACCACGCGGCCGGGGCGGCGCAGCGGCACTGCGTGGATCGTCCCCGGCCGCTCGTCGGTGGCCTGGCCGGGGACCGCGGTCTCGGGTTGGGTCATGACACCTCAGGGTTGACGGGGAACGCGTCCACCGCCGCATCGGAGACACCGTACTTGGCGAGGATAGCGCCGTAAACGCCGGAGGCCTCCAGATCGGTCAGGGCCTGCGAGATCGCCTCGGCGAGCTGCAGGTTGTCCTTGGCCATCGTGAAGCCATAGGGGGCGGCGCCGTACTGGTCACCGAGCGCCTCCATCTTGCCGTTCGAGGTCTGGATGGCGTTCTGGGTGATCGGGTAGTCGGCCAGCATCGCGTCCGCCTTACCGATCATCAGGGCGTTGTTGACCTCGTCCTGGCCCTGGTAGGACAGCGTGTTGATCGGATCCGATCCGCAGGCCTCCTGCGCGGCCGTGATCTCTTCTTCCTGCGTGGTGCCGGTCTGGAAGGCGATCGTCTTGCCGCACGGATTGGTCGGGTCGACGCCTGCCGGGTTGCCGGCCAGCGTTGCCCACTGCGTCCCGACGTTCAGGTACTCGACGAAGGTCAGCGTCTCGAGGCGGGTCGGGGTGATGGTGAACGACGAACTGCCCACGTCGTACTTCTGCGCCTGGACGCCGGCCAGGATCGAATCGAAGGCGGCCGGATTCCAGTTGTTCTCGATGCCCAGCCGGGCGGCGACCGCGTCGAACAATTCAACGTTCATGCCGACCACCGTGGTGCCGTCCATGTATTCGTTGGGCTTGTAGGTGGGGTCAACACCGACTTCGAGAACACCCGCCTGCTTGATCGCGTCCGGCAGCGAATCGTGCAACTCCTGGCTGGCCTCGACCGCAGGAATGCTCTCGTCCCCACCGGCCGAACCGGAGGTTCCTGAACTGCTCAGCGAGTCGGAGCCGCATCCGCTCATCAGCAGGGCAGCTGCAGAAAATACAGCCGCAGCGGCAGCAAGTCTACGTTTCATCGGTGAACCTTCCCGTAAAATTTGTGCAAACCAAGACTGACACTGACAGCCAGGGCTTATCCCGGGCGTCCGCCTGACAATCGGTTACAACTTTGTAACCGTCGCAGGTTACTCCACGCATGCGGGTGGGGCCTATTCGAAATGAAGCAGCCCACGCACCACCTTCGGGGAGCCCTCGGCCTCGTCGTCATAGAACGCCGATGCCCCGCCCATGAACTTCGTCAGCTGTTCGTCGTGCACTATCCGGCAGGGGAACGCCGACCCGGCGGCCAGGCGCACGATCAGGTCTGTGTCGAGCGGTGCCCGGCTGGCCGCGAGCACCAGGTTGCCGTGCCGGTGGCCCTTCAGCACTGCCGGTTCGGCGCTGAGCGCCAGGTGATCGGCGAACCGGGCGATGCCGGCCAGCACCCTCTTGGTCCACGTCAGCGGAAAGATGTCGATGACGTTGAACAGCAGCAGCCCATCCGGGTTGAGCACCCTGAAGCACTCGGCAAAGAACTCGACGCTGACCAGCGAGGCGGGCACCCGGGCGTCAGCGAATGCGTCCACCACGATGACCCGCGCGTAGTCGTCGGGCATCGCGGCTACGCCGGTACGGCCATCGACCGGGCGCACCTTGATGCCCGACCTGGCCGGCAGCGGCAGATACTCGCGAACCTTGGCGGTGAGTTCCTCATTGGGTTCCAAGACGATCTGCGGCGAGGTCGGGCGAGTGGCTGCCAGATAGCGCGGCAGACTCATCGCACCGCCACCGATGTGGATCACCCGCATCCGCTCCCCCGCAGGCGCAGCGATGTCGAGATAGTCGGCCAACCGCATCATGTACCCGAATTCCAACCGGGTGGGATCGTCCGGGTCGACCCACGAATGCGCAACCTCGTCCATGGTCAATACCCAACCTGAGCCGTCTGGCAGGAAGGAGATATCGCTCATCGGTTCAGGCTAGCCCCATTCGTCGGCCCGGCCGATCGGCCTTCGGCAGGCAGCAGACCGATGAAGTCGGTGTTGTCGTAGTCCTTGGCGATCACCCGTGCCGGGTTTCCCGCCACCAGACAACCGGAGGGCACGTCCCGGGAGAGTACGGACCCAGCGGAGATGATGACGTCGTCTCCGATGGCGATCGAACCGGTGATGATGCACCCGGGCCCGATCCACACTCTGTCTCCGATACGGGGCACACCTTGGTCGCCGCGGGCCACGCGCTGCCCGATCGTGACGTTGTGGTGGACGACGCAATTGTCGCCGATCGAGACCGGGCCGACGATGACCCCGGATCGATGCATCAGCACCAGACCGGGGCCGATACGAGCCCCGGCACTGATGTCGGTGTGATCGACATGAGTCGCCCAGCGATTGAGCAACCGATAGAGCACCTTCGCCGGTAGCGCAAGCAGATTGCGGTGCTCTGCCAGCTCGGCCACATACTGGCTGAAGCGGTAGGTTGCCACGCAACGAAATTCGGAATTCATCGCGATGAATTTCAGCCTGGCCGGCAGGGATGGTTTATCCCCGATGCCGAGCGCGGCCCGCATTCGTACCTTGTCTGCCTCAAGTGCTGTACGGGCGGGCGATCCAGCAAAAGGTTTCGCGGTCATTCCGGACTCGAGCCGGTCTTCCGCCCGATATAGTCCACAATTCGTGCGATGCCATCGAGGTTCTCCGGCACGGTCTCGTCGTCCGCGATCTCAATGCCGAACTCGGCCTCGAGAAACTGGATCAACTCCAAGATTCCGGTGGAATCGATGGCGCCGCTTTCCAGCAGCGATTCGTCTTCGGCCGGCATCGCCTCGGAATCGCCCAGCAGCAAGTCTTCCAACACGAATTCGTGCACCCGGTCACGCACACTTGGCATTGCAGATACCCCTTCTTCGTCGAATCCAGCGACGTCGTTGCGCGCAGCTCGTCGTGGACTCCATGGGTCCTCACCCGAGGCCTCGCTGCGAATCGGGTTGCGCCATGAGATGCCACCGAGATCGATGTGCCCGCATGCCGCTCCCCTACCGATGAGGATACCCATCACTAGGAAGAATGAACACCGGATTCCACCAGTACCTCTCTCGCATCTTCAGCGGGGTGCTTCCAGCATCGCGCGGGTCGGGCAGTCGCCATCGCCGACAGCGATACCCATGGCGGCCGGAGCAGATCGCGGCTATGTTGTTCGCAACAAAGTCGGGGGGCGCCATCATGATGCCAGTACAGCTGGACACCTCGGTCTTGGCGCAGGTGGGCACCGAGACCGACGATCCGCTGTTGCGCGCTTTGGAGCGGGCCATCTACATCGAGGAAGTCCTCGATATCGTGCTTTCCGACGAAGTCCTCAATGACCACGCCCTGGGGACCCCTGACGCGGTCGCGACACTCCTCGCTACCTGGGCATCGGGCCAAGGGGGCCGCTGAATGTGCGGGATCTGCGGGATCGTCGCTGTCTCGCCCAAAGTCGAGTCTTCGCCCAGGGTCGAGCAGCTCTGGGCGATGATGGGGGCGCTGCGCCACCGCGGTCCGGACGGCAGCGGCTACTTCGTCGACGACCACGCGGCTCTCGGCCACACGCGGCTGGCCATCGTCGACACCGCCAACGGCGAGCAGCCGATGTGCAATGAGGACGCCCGGATCTGGGTCTCCTACAACGGCGAGATCTTCAACCATGTCGAGTTGCGGGCGCAACTTCGCGATCGCGGCCACGAGTTCCGGACCCAATGCGACACCGAGGTCATCGTGCATGCCTGGGAGGAGTGGGGACCCGACTCGTTCAATCGATTCAACGGTCAGTGGGCAATCGCACTGTGGGATCGGGCGGCCGAGAACCTGATCCTCTGCCGGGATCGATACGGCGTGCGTCCGCTCTACTACACCCACGCCGCCGGCCGATTCCTCTTCGCCTCCGAGATCAAGGCCTTGTTCACTGCGCCGGAAGTCAGCCGCGAGTTCGATCCGGTCGGGCTCGACCAGACGTTGACGTTCTGGTCGCCGGTCGCACCCCGAACCCCGTACGCCGGTGTCTCACAGGTGCCCCCGGGCTCCTTCCTCGTCGTCGGCCAGGGGTCTGAAGAACTCGTCCGCTATTGGACGCCGGAGTTCGGCGAACCCGACAGATCGGCCGCCGGCGACCTCGATGGACAAGCCGAAGGAGTCCGGGAACGCCTGATCGAGGCGACCAGACTGCGTTTCGAACGCAGCGATGTACCGGTAGGCGCCTATTTGTCGGGCGGCATCGACTCATCGGTCACCGCATCGATCATCGGTTCGCTCACCGATGTCGATCTGCACACTTTCTCACTCCGCTTCACAGACAAGGAGTTCGACGAGGGCTCCTACCAGCGTCGTCTCGTGGATCGCCTCGGCACGAACCACCGCGAGATCGAGGTTAGCGAGCGCGATATCGCCGAGGTCTTTCCAGAGGTCGTCTGGCATGGCGAGCATCCCCTCTTGCGCACCGCTCCCGCACCGATGTTTCTGCTGTCGCGGCTGGTACACGACTGCGGCTATAAGGTCGTGGTGACCGGCGAAGGCGCCGACGAGGTACTCGCGGGCTACGACGTCTTCCGGGAAGCCAAGGTTCGCGAGTTCTGGGCGCGCAATCCCGATTCAGCCGTCCGCTCGCGGGCGGTCGAATTGTTGTATCCGTGGATGGCCCGCTCCCCCAACCTGGCGCCTGCCTTCAGCGCGGGTTTCTTCGGCCGTAACCTGTCGCTGAACGATCCCGCGTTATCGCACCGCCCGCGTTGGGATTCGACTGCCGGCCTGAAGTCGATGCTCGCCGAGCCCTATCGTGTCGCTACCCCATCGGCGGCAGCCGATGAACTTCTCGCCACCATGCCTGCCGGGAGCGACCGGTGGACAACCCTAGGCAAGGCACAATGGCTGGAGATGTCGACCCTGCTCCCCGGCTATATCCTCGCCTCGCAGGGCGACCGCATGCTGATGGCCAACTCCGTCGAGGGCAGATTCCCGTTCCTCGATGTGGAGCTGGGCCGCTACGCCAGCGAGCTTCCGTCTCAGCACAAGATCCTCGGTTTGGACGAGAAACACCTGCTCAAACGAGGATTTGCCGACCTGGTTCCGGACGAGATCCGGCACCGCCCCAAGCAGCCCTATCGGGCCCCCGATGCAGCGAGTTTCTTTGCCGCCGATTCGCCGGATTGGGTGGGCGATGTCACCTCGGCCGACGCGATCGAGCAGTCGGGGGTTTTCCGGCCGGAGATCGTCGACCGGCTGCTGACCAAGGTTCGAAGAAACCAGGGCCGTGGGCTCAGCAATACCGACAACATGCGGCTTGTCGCGGTATTGTCCACTCAACTTCTAAGCGGCCAGATCCAGCAACGATATGACGCTGGGGCACCGCCGGTGCCGTGCGGAGTCTTCGATTTCAGGACGAGGAGTAGGCGACCATCATGACAACATTCGGCCCAGAGGCTCTGAAGATCGACGAAGCCACCGAGACCCAGCGGATTGCCGACACCATCCGCGCCTATATGCGCCGGGTCAGGCGCAAGGGGGCGATCGTCGCAGTCTCCGGCGGTATCGATTCCAGTGTGGTCGCGGCGCTGTGCGTGCGCGCGCTCGGCCCCAAGCGAGTCTTTGCGCTTCAGATGCCGGAGTCGGAATCCGCCGACGAGACGCTCGGCATCAGCGGCGAGTTGATCGACTGGCTGGGCATCGATTCGACCCACGAAGACATTTCGCCCATTCTCGAGGCCTATGGCTGCTATCGCAGACGCGACGAGGCCATTCGTAGGGTCGTACCCGACTATGGCCCCGGCTACCGCTCGAAGATCGTCCTGCCAAGCGTGGTGGATTCGGATAGATACCGGATCTACTCGGTGGTCGTCCAAGCCCCCGACGGCAGCCAGGAATCGCACCGGCTGACCACCGAGGCCTACCTCGAGATCGTGGCAGCGACCAACTTCAAACAGCGCACCCGCAAGACGTTCGAGTACTATCACGCCGATCGCCTGAACTACTTCGTTGCAGGAACCCCCAACCGCCTCGAATACGACCAGGGCTTCTTCGTGAAGCTCGGCGACGGCTCGGCCGACCTCAAACCGATCGCGCACCTGTATAAGTCGCAGGTATATGCTCTCGCCGCCTATCTCGGCGTCCCGGAATCGATCCGCACCAGGCCGCCGACGACCGACACCTATTCGCTGGCGCAGTCACAGGAAGAGTTCTACTTCAGCCTGCCCTACGACCGGATGGATCTGTGCTTGTACGGCATCAATCACCAGGTGCCCGCCGATGAGATCGCGGCGGCCACAGGCTTGACCGCAGAACAGCTTGCCCGGGTGATCCGCGATATCGAGCAGAAGCGCCGCACCACGTCCTATCTGCACGATCGTCCGGTCTTGGCGGACGAGGTAACCGAGATCGACTAGGCCGGGCTCGGCGGCCCTCATATTTCGGCTATCGCCGTGGCAATGACCAGGTCATTGCGGACCAATGCCTGGGCCGTGATCGCGGTCACCGCATGCGATTCGGCAACGCTCTTGACTGCGCCGCTCAGCAGGACCTCAATGCTGCCATCATGGTCTGTCGCGACGATGTCGCGCCACGCCAGATGACGAATCGACTCGATCCGGAGCGCCTTCCACACCGCTTCCTTGACGGCGAAACTTCGCGCCAGGCACACGGCCGGGTCGCCGGTTTGAGCCAATTCGGATGGGTCGAACCAGCGATTCTCGAACTGCTCGCCATAGCGGTCGACCAATGCGCGGATACGGGGTAGACAGACGATGTCGATACCTACCCCGTGCACCGTCACGATGTCTCGCTGGCGGCCACCACACGAATGAACTCCGCAGCGGCGACCCGGGCACCCAGGTCGTTGAGGTGCCCCGGGTCGGCTGCCAACGGACCATTGAGCACGTAGTACGTCTCGTCGCCTGAGCCCCGTTCGGCCGGCTCCTGCTGCAGCGTCGACTCGACGGCGGCGATGTCGAACAGCTGCCCGCTGTGGCCGTACTTCTCCCGGATCAGCTCGTTGTAGCGCTGGCGGGCCTGGTTGTCGGCAGGCCCCATCTGGTCGTCGCGGCCGATCCACGATTTCACGACCGCCTTCCATCCCCGGTCGGTCGTCAGCGGAACGGTCGTGTACACGAACCGAACCGAGGGATGTTCCGCCTCGAGCCGGTCCATCATTGCCACGTATTCGTCGAAGACGGCCTCGACGTCGGTATCGCTGACGATGTCCGCGTAACAAAGCTTGATCACGGCAACATCGATCTGGTCGGCGATCGGGCCATCGAGTGCGGCAGCGAAGTCCTCGAACTTGCCGAAGGGGTCTCCGTTCACCCCCACATGGGTGTGGGCAAGGACGCCACCGACGGTCGATGGCAGGACTCGGGTCTCCACGATTTCGGGGACGCCGCTGCCCAGCGCCGCATAGGTCGATTCGACGCCGGAGATCACATTCGATCCCACCGACTGATGCCCGAAGAAGACTCTGGTGCTGGCGAAGGCCTCCAATTCGTCACTGGTCGGATCGTCGACGACAATCGCTGCGGGCACGTCGCTCCCCTTTCCAAGCCATACCGCGCTCCCGGCCACGCCAACGGCGATGACCAAGATCCCCAGCAGCACCAGCTTTATCGATCTACTGTTCATGGCCTTCTCCTTGAAGGTCGTCTGATAAGCCAAGGCAGAGCTCGCGCACCGCCGTTTTCACCACTTTTCCGTTGGCGTTCAGCGGTAGAGCTCGTACGAAGTGCACTGCGACGGGAACCATGTGTTTGGCCAGCTGGCTACGGCAGTGCCGCAGCACTTCTTTCTCGGTGACCTCCGCCTGGTCGTTGCGGACGGCAACCAGCTCCACTCGTTCGCCTGCGGCGTCGTCGGGAACCCCGACCGCTGCCGCCGCGATGAGCCCCGGCAGTTGCATGGCCGCTGCCTCCACCTCCTGGCTGGCAACCCGAAATCCCCAGGTCTTGATGAAGTCCTCCTGGCGGTCGACCACGTAGATATACCCGTCGTCGTCCACCCATGCGAGGTCACCGGTGTGCAATACGCCATCGGGCATCTTGCGTCGGCTGGCGGCCAGATCGCCGAGGTAACCGGGCGAGATGCTGCGTCCGCGCGCCCAGATCTCACCTACCTCGCCGGAGGCAACGGGCCTTCCCTCCCCGGTGACGACGCTCAGTTCCACCCCGGGTATTCCTTTGCCGATCGAGCCTGGTTTGCGGTCGAGGTCGGCTGGCGGCAGGTAGGAGAGCCTCGCTGTGGCCTCGGTCTGGCCGTACATCACGAAGACCTCGGCCTGCGGCTGGGCTTGTCTCAGCTCGGAGATGAGAGCCGGGGCAAGCTTGCCGCCGGCTTGTTGAATCACTCGCAGGTCGGGCAGCGGACGAGAAGAGAATGTGCTGTTGCGCAGCAGAGTGTGGAAGATCGATGGGACCCCCGCGAATCCCGTGCAGCCCTCCGAGGCCATTCGCGCGACCACAGCTTGCGGAAAGACGACATCGTTCTGGATGACCAGCGTTGCCCCCACCTTCAGATGGGTGTGCAAAACCGACGCACCGAAGACATAGCCGAAAGGCAAAGCCGCCAACATTCGCTCATTGCCGGTGAGGGGTAGATAGCCCAAGATCGAATCGGTATTGGCACGCAGATTGTCGTGCGTGTGGCGCACCGCGCGAGCCCGGCTTGTGGTCCCAGAGGTGAACGCATAGACCGCATCGTCATCGTCGGCCACATCGGCGAAGTGCACCGTAGCGTCTGGATCGGCGCAGTTCTCCGCGTACTGCAGGAGCTGTGGGCAATGCGGCCGCAGTCGGGCCGCGCTTCGCGCAGCAACGAATAGGGCTCCGGCATCGATCCAGTCGAGCCGGGCGCCGATCTCTTCGGGGCTCAGCCCATTCGCCATCGGCACCGCCACCATGCCCGAGGCGAGCACCGCTAGATAGGCGCCTACCCAGCCGAAGCTGTTGGCCCCGGCGATCCCGACGGGAGTCCGCGGTGGGAGTCCCAGAGCTGTCAGCCGGGTGGCGTTTTCGGCCACGGCTGCCCGGAGCTGGGCATAGCTATGCGATCCACCGGCGTCCACGATCGCGATGCCTGCACGGCCCCCGGTGCCCAACACATATTCAGCGAAGTTCATCTGCCTGCCGTCCGCCGATCCCCAACGTCGTCCCGATATTGGTCGAACAACAGGGATAGTATTCGCTATTTAGAAGATCATAGCCTTATCTTTTAGCCAAGTGAAGTGTCCACAAGTTAAGCTAGGCCCTGTGCGCTGAACCACGCACGTCAAAGGACGAACCGCGTAGCTCAAATCGGCTGCGCTGAACCAGTCTCGAAGACTCCGCCGAACGAGGGGAGCACCTCAATGCCGATCGTCGATAAACTGCGACGCGGTGCGACTGACCTACTCACCGAGCGCGGCCGTCAAAGCCTGCTCCAAAGGCTGGCCGGTCGCCTTACCGCACAACTTCCGCCTTCGCTCGAGCACAACCATGTCAAGGCGAGCGACGTGCTGGCCGCTGGAACCTCGCTCACCAGCGCTACTCCCCGCAAGAAGGAGATACCGCTGAAGGTCGGCTGGATCGTCAGCCCACCCAGCGCGGGGTCGGGCGGTCACACCACGGCCTTTCGGATGCTCGAAGCGTTGGAGAAGGCCGGGCATACCTGCGAAATCGTTCTATACGACCTCTTCGGTGGCAGCGTCGACGCCAGACGCGAGGTGATCCGGAGCGCATGGCCACAGCTCAAGGCCGACGTTCGATCGCTCGACGACGGGCTCGAGGGACTCGACGCCTGTGTAGCCACCGGGTGGCAGACTGCCTATGCGCTCGCCGCCAGATCTGCCGGCCTCGATCTGCACCGGTTCTACTTCATTCAGGACTTCGAACCGTTCTTCTACCCCCGCGGCTACGAGTACGCCCTGGCCGAGGCCACCTACGAGCTGGAGATGAACCGCATCGCACTGGGCGAGATGGTGTCAGGCCATGTCCGCGATCACCGTGGCGACTGCTTCACGGTGCCTTTCGGCTGCGATCGCGATACCTACCGTCTCATCGGCGATACCGCCCGCGACGGCGTCGTCTTCTACTCCCGGGCCGGCACTGCGAGGCGTGGCTTTCTGTTGGCGACCGCGGGCCTGGCGCAGTTCCACCGCCGCCGCCCCAAGGTGCCGATCAAGGTATTCGGCCCCCGCGACAAGACCGGCTTCGACTTCCCCGTTTCGTGGCAAGGCCTGCAGACTCCGGCGCAACTCAATGCGCTCTACAACTCCTGCCTAGCCGGATTGGGGATGTCTTTCACGAATGTCTCCCTGGTGGTGGGCGAGATGCTGCGGGCGGGATGCGTCCCGGTGGTCAACGATTCGCCGGATGCTCGTCTGTGCGCGCCCAGCCCCTATATCGAGTGGGTGAACACCACACCGGTCGCCATCGCGGATGCCCTGGTCGAGTTGGTCGACAATCCGCCGGCCGATCTAGCCGCGATCTCCGACTCGGCGAATAGCGATTGGAGCCAGACCCAGGCCGAGTTCGTCGAGATCGTCCAAGCCCGTTGCTATGCAGAGCGAGCGGAGACCGCCCGATGACAACGAGGACGCTGCTCGCGGTAGCGCTGCGCCGCTGGTATGTGTTGCTTCTCGGCCTGGCTCTGACCGTGGTCGCAACCAGGCTAGTCATGGTCTGGAACCCCGTCGTCTACTCGTCGACCACCACGATCACTCTGCTTCAATCCGGTCCGAATCCGCTGCGTGCCAACGCCGACGACCTCGTCGCAACAGCATCGGCCCTAGTCGTCCGAGCCAACGGCGGGACGACCGTGACCAAGACATCTTCGCCCGAGACCACACTGGTCGGCGAAGGGATAGTCGACGGATCCAGGGTTCGGCTTCGCGACGTCGGCGGCCAATGGACGACCTCGATCCCGGATCCGGTCATCATCGTCGAGGTCACCGGCCCCGACCAGACCGACGTTCTCGCCCAGACCGCGCGCCTCATCTCGGATGTGGACGACGACCTCGCCGAACTGCAGGATCAGCTCGGCATCACCGAGAACCGCCTATTCACGGCCCTCTCCCCGGAGCAACCGGAGATCGCCGCGCTCGGCGCTGCCAGCAAATCGCGCGCCATGCTGGGCACAGCCGGCATCGGCCTCTTGCTCACCGCACTGATGCTCTACGCCACCCACAAGCGCTGGCCCCTCGCCCAGACCACGACCACCCCGATCATTGAAGACCAATCGGATTAGTTATCCACTTATTGGCAAACTATGGTTAGACTTTCGTCCATGACGGCCGAGACGAAGCAGGACTCCTCTAGTGCCGCAGGTCTCGGCAAGCAAGCCGCCCGAGGCGCTGCCTGGAGCGGGGTCGGCACGATCATGCTCCGCCTCGGTAGCGTGGTCGTCGGCATCGTCCTCGCCAGAATCCTGACGCCCGACGAGTTCGGCGTATATGCCATTGCCCTCACCGTCCAGGGCATTCTCATGACGATGGCAGATCTCGGGCTGTCGGCGGAGTTGATCCGCTCAAAGGACCCCGAGCGCATCGCCCCTACCGTCGCCACCCTCGGCGTCATGAGTGGGACGCTGTTGACGATCGTCACCGCCTCTTCGAGCCGCCAGCTCGCCGCACTGCTGGGAAATCGGGATGCCGGCAGCGCTATCGCAGTGCTCTCGTTCACCATGCTGCTGGCGGGTGTGTCACTGGTGCCGTATGGGTTCATGCTCCGACGGTTTCAGCAGCGGGAGCTCTTCTTGATCAGCCTCGTCGACCTCACCGTTTCGACGCTCACCACCTTCGTTCTGATCGCTGCCGGATTCGGCGTGGTCTCGCTGGCGATCGGACGAGTGACCGCCCAGCTGGTGGCGAGCACCTTGCAGTTCGTGGCTACCAAGAGGGTGCCCCGCTTCGGCCTGGATCGCACTGAATGGCGCCGCCTACTCGCTTTCAGCATGCCCATCGCCGGAGCCAACCTCTTCGCTTGGATCCTGCTCAACGTGGATAACGTCATCGTGGCGAGGATTGCCGGCGCTACCGCACTCGGCTACTACGTGCTCGGTTTCAACATCGCAAACTGGCCGATGAGCGCCCTGTCTCAGGTGGTGCGTTCGATTGCATTGCCCTACGTGTCGCGCGTACGCGACGGCGCAGCCGCGCTCCCCATGCTCACCGCACTGGTGTGGGCGCTGGCATTGCCGGTCGGGTTGACTCTGGCCGCACTCGCAGCACCGTTGATCCATGTCGTATACGGCTCGAAATGGGCGCTCTCGGTGCCCGTGCTCGCAGCGCTCGGGCTATACGGCAGCCTACGGGTCGCCTTCGACATGTTCTCCGGGTATCTCTATGCTCGCGGCATCAGCCGCCCCGTGCTCTATCTCCAGGTGCTTTCGCTTATCGCCCTGGCCACCAGCATGGTGGCGGCGACACAGCGCTGGGGAATCGTCGGTGCAGCCTGGGCAAATGTCGGCGTCTCGCTCGTGCTGACCTTGCCGGGCTATCTCATCATCGTCCGATCCACTGGAGTCAAACTCCGCGAACTGGCCAAGGCCTGCCTGCTACCGACGGTGGCCGCCATCCCAGCGGTGGCCATTGCCGTGCTGGTCGGCCAGCTCTTCGCTTCGCCGCTGGCTTCTCTTCTGATCGGCGGCGCCGGTGCAGTGATCGTCTACCTCGCGATTGCGGGAAGGTGGCTCTTGGCCCGGCTCCAGATAGCCCGGGCACCGGTGAGGGCGTGATTCGAGGGTCCTCACTCAGCGATCCACAAGATTCGCCGCGACAACGCTCAATAGCTCCGCAGCAGCAGTGGCCGCACCCTCCGGGCTGAGGTGACCCCCGTCTCGAGTGAAGGCCTCGCAGATCTGAGAATAGCTATCGCCTTCCTCGGTCTCGTGGCGATCGACTGTCCCGTCGGGGCACTGGGACAGCGCGCCGGCCAGATCGATGAGCCTTCCTCGATCGGCATACTCCTGGCGAACCAGTTCGTTGAATTCCTCGATCTTGGCGTTGTTCTCCGGCTGCCAGCGTGTCGGAGTCACGGTGACATGGAGAAACGTCACCGTTGGGTAGCTCGCGCTCAGATCGTCCATCATGGCTGTGTAGGCCTCGAACAGCGCCTCGACGTCGGTCTCTTCGACGATGTCGACGTATCCGAGTTTCATGAAGGCGACGTCCACCGAGCCATCGGGAAAATCCCCGGCCAGGATCGCTGGGAAGCTCTCCAGCTTGTCCATCGGATCCTCGGTCTGCTCTAGCCAATCGTCGAAGAACGCTACTCCTTCGTCCTCATTGGCGGCCAGCGGCGGCAGATCGAACTCTTCGTATACCGCAGGCACGCCCTGCTCGACGATCTCGGCTCCAACCGATCGGTGAGCAAAGAAGACCCGGGCGTCGCGAATCGACTCGAGTTCGGACGCATCGAGGATCGGCGGAGCGTAACCAACGGCAGCCGAATCGGACGACGAAGCCTGCGGGGAGCCGTTCGGGGAGCCGGTCGCACAACCGGTGAGAAGCAGCGCGACAAGGCCACCAGCAACTAGTCTTCGCATCATGCTCCTATCCTGGCCGATCTAGTGATGCCATTCTAGACAGTAGTGCCATATGTTCAGTTCCTCTATTAGACGAATAGCCACCAAATACCCCCACATCTATCCAGATTCGTCTAGGATGACGCCATGTCCGCCGATCACGGTCCCCAAGCAGCCGCGGATCGACAATCGCTCATGGTGTCGGGAGCTTTGACCGAACTCATAGATGAGCAGGCTGCACTTACGCTTCTGCGCGACCGATTCCGGTCACCGAAACCGATTCCCTTGGGCGTTGCATCGATAAACCTCGATCATGTACACCACTTCGGCACTCGTGAGGTGTGGGGCGACACCCTCGGACGCCGCATCGAATGGCTGAATCTGATCGACGGCGCACCGATCGCTACCAAGGCGCGTCGTCTGACCGGTCAGACGTGGCCCCGGCTGGCGGGCAGCGATCTGATCGCACCGATCCTCGATATGGCTGCCGAAGAGGGCATCCGGGTGGGATTCCTCGGCGGTTCCGAGGAGACTCTCGAACTATTGCGGGCCGCCGTCGCCAGGCATTGGCCAGACCTCATGGTCTCGGGAACCTGGTCGCCCAGTCGCGCCCAGATCACCGACCCGCGCCAATCCATGGCATTGGCCGAGCAAGTCCAGCACACTCAGACAGACCTACTGGTGGTCGGTTTGGGGAAACCGCGCCAGGAGTTGTGGATCGAAAACTATGCCCCGGCCACCGGCGCAAAGGTGCTCCTGGCTTTCGGCGCGGTGGTCGACTTCTTGGCCGGACGCGTCTCGCGTGCACCACAGGCGATATCCGATGCCGGGCTGGAGTGGGCGTGGCGTCTTGCCCTGGAGCCGCGACGACTCGCACGCCGTTACCTCATTCAGGGCCCTCCCGCCTATCTTCAGGTGCAACGCTCGGGGCTGATACCCGCCGGACGACCGAGTCGTCCGCTCGATCGAGATACCGTCGACCCCCGGCTTCGTAGTGGCGCGCCATCGTTTGACGGCAATGCCGCCTTCGTCACCGGCGACCAAACCGCTGCCCTATCGGCGGTGATCGTCACCTATAACAGTGCGGACGATATAGCCGGCTTGATCGAGTCTTTGCGCGTTCAAGCCCGACAGCTAGCCTTGCGCGTCATCGTGGCAGACAATGGCTCCACCGATGGCACCCTCGACCGCCTTGCAGCCCACCGCGACATCACCGTCATCGAGACGGGCAGAAATCTCGGCTACGCCGGTGGCATCAACGTCGCACTCAAGTCGGTGCCTGCCGCAGAACATGTCGCGATCCTCAACCCCGACCTCACCGTCGATGACGGCGCTCTGCTCGCATTGGCGAACAGGCTAGCTCGCCCAGGCGTAGGAATCGCCGCACCGACGATCCGCGATGAGTCGGGCCAGATCTTCCCCTCTATCCGCCGGGAGCCGACTCTCGCCCGGGCACTCGGCGATGCCGTCCTCGGTTCGCGCCTGCCGACGCGGAGCCCTCGATGGTCCGAGACCGATCAGGATCTCGCTCATTACGCGTACCCCCACCCGATCGACTGGGCGTCGGGTGCCGCATTGCTCGTGCACTGCGACGTGGTGGCCACGATGGGCGACTGGGACGACGACTATTTCCTCTTCATGGAGGAAGTCGACTATCAGCGCCGCGTCCGGGAATCCGGATACGAGATCTGGTTCGAACCTGCGGCAACCGTTCGGCACCGGCAGGGAGGATCGGGAACCTCGTCCGCATTGATCGCGCTGATGGCCTGCAACCGGGTGCGCTACGCCGAGAAGCACGGTTCGAAGCTTCGTGCTGGTTGCTTCCGGGCGATCGTCGGGCTCCACGAACTGGTGCGTAGCAAGGAAGAACGCCACCGGATTGCTTTCGCCACCGTCATCGACAGAGATCGGTGGCGCGACCTACCGAGGGCCGATCGGCAGCTTTCGTTGACGAGAGCCGGTGGCGCCGTCATCATCCCCGCGCACAACGAGGCAAGCGTCATCGCGCGCACGCTGGGTTCGCTCGGCGATCTGCTCGACGATCCAGCCATTGAGATCATCGTGATTAGCAATGGGTCGAGCGACGCCACGCTAGCGATCGCGTCGTCTGTGCCCGGAGTCCGTGCCGTCGAGATCTCTCAGGCATCGAAGACCGCCGCTCTCAACGAGGGCGACCGGATAGCCACCGGGTGGCCCAGGCTCTATCTCGATGCCGACATCGACATCGGTGCAACCGCTGTACGCGACGTCTTCTCGGCGCTGTCTACCGACGACGTCGGCGGCCGGGCTCTCGAGGCTGCGCGTCCCGCGTCCACGGCCCAGCTTCAGGGCGCCTCGTGGATCGTCCGCTCGTATTACCGGGCGAGGGGCCGGATGCCCGGTCTCGATCGATCGCTGTGGGGGGCCGGCGCCTATGCCGTCAACGAAGCAGGCCACCGCCGATTCGAACGATTCCCCGATGTCACCGGCGACGACCTTTTCGTCGACCGACTCTTCCCGGACGAGACCAAGGCGGTGGTCGACACCGAGCCGGTGGTCGTGCGCATGCCCCGTTCGCTCTCTGGGTTGTTGGCGATCCAGCGCCGAGGTGCCCGCGTCAGCGGTCAACTCGACGGGCCCTCGACCGCGGGCGGAACCGTCCGCGAACTCGTTTCCACTGTGCGAGGGCCGCGATCGGCTCTGGATGCCTGCATCTATTGCGCGATCGCCGTGGCCGGACGCCTTCAGTTCGGGTTGCACGGCAACCGCCGCCCAGCAGTTGGATGGGAACGCGATGAATCCAGCCGATAGCGCATTGCGGACGTCGGTCTCGCATGTTTTCGTCACCCGCTTCAACCTTCCGACTCCCGGCCCGGAAAGCTTGGTGCGGGCGCAGGAGGGTTGGCTACGAAACCGCTGGGAGCTTTTCTGCCGCTATACGGTGCCATCGATGCGAGCCCAGACCTCATGCGACTACGACTGGCTGATCTACTTCGACCCCGAAAGCCCTCCATGGCTGCTCGACGGCGTGAGCCGACACACGTCGGCTGGGCTCTACCGCGCGTTGTTCCGTACGTCCGTATCGTCGGCAGGCCTGCTCGCGGATATCTCTGACCTGGTGCGAGTGCCAGGCGCGAAGCTGCTCACCACCAATCTCGACAACGACGACGGCTTGGCGATCGATTTCGCCGAAAGGGCGGTGAGCGTCAGCACCGATGCGCCACGGGCAGCGATCTATCTGGTCAATGGAGTGATCCGCAACGGCAACAGGTTGTATCGGCGAACCGACCGCAATAACGCGTTCTGCTCGGTCTTGGAGGAGTGGGACGGCGCACTCACCTGCTGGCATGACTGGCACATCTTGTTGGGCCGGCATATGCCCGTCATCGAGATCGAGGGTCGGCCGGCCTGGCTACAGGTGGTGCATGGCACCAATGTCAGCAATCGCGTCCATGGCCACCTCATCGACCCGAACCAGGTGGCGTCCGAGTTCGGGGCGCTCGTCACCGATGCTTCACGCCCGGGCAGGTTCCTGCTCTTGGCCGATCGCGCCGTCTTCGCACCTGCGCGGATAGCACGAGATGGCCTGCGTTCGGCGGCGAAGTCGGCTCTGCTGGCCGTTGTCGGCAAGAGCGGGCTGGATAGCTTCAAGCAGTCGCTGGCCAGGCCGAAGAGAGAGGTCGTGCACAGATGAGAAGAGTCTGGACGGTCGTCTGGGCGATCACCTCGCTGCTGGTCTTCGGCTGCAGCCCACAAGACGAGCCTGGGCCGGGATCGGCACCCGAATCGGCTCCGTCGCACGAGGCATCTTCGCACGATGCCTCGCTTGAATATCTGCCATGGGAGGGCGGGCCCGAATACTGGTCCCAGTTCGAGAATGCGACGCAGTGGAGCGATCCGTCCTTCTTCCCGATCGGCATCTGGCATAACAGCGTATCCAGCGACGCAGAGGCGCAATGGGACAAGTCGCACGGGATCACCTTCTATGCAGAGATGTGGGAAGGAACAGACTTCGCGCTGCTCGAACGCAACGAGATGTACTGGGTGGGCGGCAAGCTGAACGACACATTCGACGAATCGTCACCGTACTGGCCAGGAGTTTCCCTAGACGATGAGGTCGATGGACGATACGACCCGAGCGAGGGGATCGCCTATCAGGAGGACCTCAAAGCGCAGTACGCCGACAGCGGGAAGTTCGCCTTCGCCAATTACACGCAGTTGGTTATCGGTTCCGACATGGACGTGACCGATCAGGAACGGTACGTCAATATGCCTGACGCTGTCTCGTTGGACATGTATTGGTACACGATTCCGTTCTGCGATTGGCGGCCCTACCGAGGCGACCTCTATGCCGACCCGGTTCCCGAATCCACCTGCCGGACGGCTTCGAGCTACGGCAAGGCGCTCAACGGTCTGACGATTCGCGACGAAGTCGACGGCCAATTGCAGCCGCGGTGGATCTTCGTCGAGAATCTCAACGGGCTCTCGGGTCAAGATCACGTCGCCTATATCACCGGCGATCAGATCAAAGGTGCCGCGATGAATTCGATCATCAACGAGGCCCGGGGCCTCGTCTGGTTCAATCAGTCGTTCACGGGGCCGTGCGAATCCAGCGCTGCGCTGCGCGATGCCCAGGTTCAGGGAGCTGACTTCTGCGGCTATGAACAGATCGAGGCGATGGGCGAGGTCAATACATTCGTCCACAGTCTGGCGCCGATCATCAACACCCAATCGCTTGGGTGGACCTTCGGGGAGGGGCTCGACACCATGCTCAAGTTTCACGACGGCAGCGCCTACATCTTTGCGATGACCGATGGCGCGGCCGGCACCCGTGCTCTTGCTCTGCCCGCCGAAATCACCGGAGAGTCCGCCGAGGTGGTGGGCGAGGACCGCACCATCAGCGTGCAAGACGGCAGCTTTACCGACGACTTCGCGACCGAATCCAGCTACCACGTCTACAAGATCGATCTCTAGGCCCGTGATGAGAATGAGTAGTCGGACGCGATTAACCGCATTGATGCTGACCACGGTCATCGGTCGACGCCAGGCAGGACCGAGCGCATGTTCTTGAAGAATTTCGCACTCGCATTGCTTCATCGCTGGTACTTGGTGGTGCTCGGTCTCGTTCTTGCCGGCTTGGGCGCCACCATGGCGTGGACGAATACCGATACGCGATACGAGGCACAGGCCAGCATCCTCCTGCTGCCTCCTCCGAATGTGACCAGAGAGGCCTTGCCCGCAGGCGATGGCAACCCGCTTCTCTACCTCAGCGATCTCAACCAGGCGCGCGATGTGATCCTCAACGCCGTGACCTCCCAAGCGGTCAGAGAGGAATTCGCCCAGCAGTTCCCCGGCGCGGGGCAGAACATCGTCCCAGATCAGCTGTCGAGTGGTCCCATCATCGTTATCCAGACCAGTGCGCCTACCGACACCGCGGCGCTGGAGGCGATCGACTACCTCTCCGGCCAGCTGGAGGAGGCGCTCACCACAGTCCAGACGGAGCTCGGCACCGTGCCCGATGCCCAGATAGGTTCGCTTCGGCTCACCGCGACCCCGGTGGCGGAAGCAAACGATACGGGAAAGGTGCGAACTGCGATCGTCCTAGGTGGCGGTATCACGGTCGCCACGATCTTCTTGGTCGGCTTCATCGACGCCATCGTCGTCCCGTGGCGGCGGCGTACCCGGACGATCGATCTGGGCACCGACGACCAGGACGACGATCCAGTGGCTTCGGAGGAAGGATCTGTCGCCAGCGACCCGGACGAAGAACCTGCCGATCTGGGCACCGACGACCAGAGCGGTGTCGTCGCTGCCGAGTCCTCCCCGAACCCCTGCCAGGCGCGACGATCGGTCGTCGACGCATTCTCACCAGGCGCCCTCCGAGCGGTCGGGGAGCCGGCTAGATGTCTGGCTCGCTCCTCCCCAAAGATCCCGGTACCGCCACCGCACGAGGGCCCCGGATGGACGCAGTAACGGCGCTGGCCGGGTTCATCGTCTTACTCTTCGCCATACCGAGTTCGTTGGGGATCGGTCCACTGGGAAGTGCAGGAGCACCTGCCACCGTGATCGGGATCATCGGATTTCTGTGGTGGTCGTGGTATCACGTCCAGCGCGCGGAATTCCGGCGCGGAGGCGTACAACCGGTGCGCTGGGCGATCGCAGCCTTTCTCCTTTCGGTGGCGATCAGCTACGTGTGGGCCATGGCTCGGCCGCTGCCTGCCGACGAGGTATCGCCGGCAGACTCCGGGCTTCTCCGGGTTGTCAGCCTCTGCGGCATCGCACTGGTGGCGAATGACGGCATTCGGTCACTGGAGCGGATGCGCCAGCTCGTCAGGTTTGTTGTCGCCGCGGCTGCGGCAGTCTCGGCGCTCAGCATTCTCCAGGTGGCGACCGGGCGATTGTGGGTCGACCGCATCGCGGTACCCGGGTTGGTGCACACCGCCGTGATGGATCTCGGCGACCGTGCCGGGCTCATTCGCCCCAGTGGCACAGCATCGCATCCTCTCGAGTTTGCCTCGGTCCTCGCGATGACCTTCCCGCTCGCGATCATGTACGTGAAGGGAAAAGGCCGGCTACGCCCGCTGTATGCGGTGCTCTTGTCTTGCCTATTCCTCGGTGTCTTGCTCAGCCTGTCGCGTACCGCGATCTTGTGCCTGGCGATTGGGCTGGTCTTCATCCTTCCCACGCTGCCGCGCTCCTGGCGAATAGCCGGAGGTATCGGCGCCGTCGCCCTCACCGGTGTTCTCTATGTCACGGTGCCGGGCATCGTCGGCACATTGCGTGGGATGTTCTTGGGAATATCGGGCGATCCCAGCGTGCAGTCCCGCACCGATTCGTACGCGTTGGTCGCTGAGTTCATTGGCCGGAGCCCCATCGTCGGGAGAGGTCTGGGCACTTTCCTACCCAAGTACTGGATCCTCGACAATATGTATCTCCAGATCCTGATCGAGCTGGGGATGGTGGGGCTACTGGCCTTGCTGGCGGTCTTCGTGTCGGCGATCGTCTGCGCTCTATCTGCCCGGCGCAGTACCTGGGCGTCCGCGGACAAGGATCTCGCTACCGGTGTCGCTGCCGGTGTGAGCGCGGGGGCGGTCTCGCTTGCCTTCTTCGACACTTTCGCCTTTCCCCAGTCAGCCTTCGTCCTCTTCCTGCTGGTGGGAATGGCGGGTGCCTACCGGCGTCTGGCAACCGTTGCCTTAGATCACTAGCCCGATATCGAAACGAATCCAACGCTCATCTCTTCTTGACCGAAAGCGCGGGCGGCGTCGTCCGCGAGACGTCGCAATTTCCGCCCTAGCCTTTTGGGCAGCCCAACTACCCATCAGTCTTCTTTTTGATTGCCCTATTGGCCAGTCCTGGACTAGCCAAACATCTAGTTCTCTGCAATACTTCAGATCGTCCAAGCCTGATCCGGCTGCGAAGGCCGCAGCTCGAAAGAAGGCCTGGCAGGGGGCGTGAAAGTGGCTCAAAGCCGAGCTGAGATCTATCGAATATCCCTCACAACGCGCCTAGCCGCAGCACCATTGAGCGCCAAGCTGATGCAATCGGGGGATCTGCGCCGAGCGATACTTGTCACCATGGACGTCATCGTCATCGCGGCGACATTCTTCACCATTTACCGAGCACTACTACTTTCGGCCAGTCAGACGATGACCTCTAACAGCTTTGCGGCAACTGGGGTCTTCGCCGTCGTGTGGTTGGTCAGCCTCGTTGGGGGCGGCGCCTACAGTCTGCGTCACACGCGCGCTGGCTCTGTCGAATACAAACGCGTCATCAGCGCAACACTGGTCGCCGGCGGTTCGATGGGAATCGTCTACTATGCGACCAGCTACGACTACCCGCGCATCTTCTTCGGAAGCTGGCTCTTGCTGGGCCTGGCAGGAATCTGTATCGGACGATTCGTCCGCAGGCACCTCATGCATTACTTCCACACTCACGAGCTATTCACCACCCCACTCCTGATCGCAGGATCCTCCGGCCATGTCGATGAGGTCGTCAAGGTCCTACGCCGTGAGAGCTGGATCGGCTACCGCATCCGCGGGGCGGTTACCGATGAGCCGGTCTCCGCAACGCGCACGGGAGTGCCTGTTCTGGGGCCGCTGGCAGAACTGTCGACGCTGCTGGAAACGACGGCGGTTCCGATCGTGGTATTCGCCGAGGGGTCGTTCGACTCTCCCGCTCAGTTCCGCCGCCTGGCGTGGCAACTCGAGAGATCGAACGTTCAGATGATCCTCGCGCCCACCCTCGCGGACGTGAGTGCACAACGGCTTGAGTTTCGTCCGGTCGCAGGCCTCCCCTTGGTCGATGTCGCGCGGCCAACAGCAGCAAAGTCCCTTCGCTGGCTCAAGCGTTTGATGGACATCGTCGGATCGGCGGGCCTACTCTTGATCGCAGGCCCGATCCTGCTGGCCGCGATGATCGCCATCAAGCTCGAAGACAGCGGCCCGATCTTCTTCCGCCAACGCCGGGTAGGGCTCGAAGGCAGAGAATTCGACTGTCTCAAGTTGCGCAGCATGTGCGTGGACGCCGAGGAACGCCTCGCCGCGCTGCAAGCCCAGAACGAGGGCGCCGGCGTTCTCTTCAAGATGAAGGACGATCCCCGCATCACGAAGGTCGGCAAGATCATCCGGCGCTATTCCATCGACGAGCTTCCGCAATTGTGGAACACCTTGACCGGAGATATGAGCCTGGTCGGCCCCCGTCCGGCTCTGCCCAGAGAAGTCGCGCGCTACGACTTCGATACCCGGCGACGGCTGCGCGTCCGCCCCGGGCTGACCGGCCTGTGGCAAGTCTCCGGCCGATCGAGTCTGTCCTGGGAAGACACCGTGCGCCTCGACCTCTACTATGTCGACAATTGGTCTCTCGTCCAAGACCTCATGATCTTGCTCAAGACCGCTAAGGCCGTTGTCGGATCCGACGGCGCGTACTGAGCCGGCACGAGATGCCGAGATCATTCACCGGCACGTCCGCCAAGTAAATGTCCGCCAAGTTGTCAGGTGAAATCCACCAGGCCCGCGCGTGCGGCCGTGATCAGCACTTGGACGCGGTCGCGCACATTCCACTTCTGCATGATGCTGCCCAGGTGTGCCTTGATGGTGCCTTCCGAGACATGCAGGGCGGCAGCCATCTCGGCGTTCGACAAGCCGAGTGCGAGTTGCTGCAAGACTTCGGATTCGCGGTCGGTGAGCGCTGCGGCTTCCACGCGGGAATGCACCGGAAGCGTGCCACGAACGTGCTGGATGAGCATCGCGGCCACCCGTGGCGAAAGGGAGCTCTCGCCGATACTCGCCTGGTGCAGAGCGTGCAGAATCTCTTCCGCACTCGAATCCTTCAGCATGTAACCGGTCGCGCCGGCACTCAGCATCGGCAGCACATTCTCGCGGTTATCGAGAGTGGTGACTGCCAGAACGCGCACTTGCGGCCAGCGCGAGGTGATGATTTCGGTGGCCTCGATACCGCCCATCTCCGGCATCTGGATATCCATCATCACGATATCCGGGTTTAACTCTTCGACTGCCTCGATTGCCTCGAGTCCGGTCGAGGCTTCGCCGACGACGACTATCTCCGGGTCACGGGAGGCAAAATGCGCGAGCGCGACTCGAACCAAGCGATCATCGTCGGTGATCAACACCCGGATCTCAGTCATGACGCGATTCTAGCCTCATACGACCGTCGCCAAAATTCCACCCCCTAGCTCTTTGTCTAGGTAATTAATTGAACTATTGACTTAGTACATAATACTAATTTCCTAGTACAATATGGCGGTTTAGGGGATGCGAAGCACCGTCAATAACGAAACCATAGGGACCAGATTTACAAACGAAAGTTCTGAAGGGGGTGTACTCATGTCGTTCTGGTCAACACTCGCCTACCTGTTCGGTATTGGTCGTTAGTATAGGTAATACTGAAGTCATGTCAAGGAGTGAGATTCCTCGCGCGCTCCGCGGTCGCGAATGGCTCAACCACACAGAGCGGTTGAGCCGTACTGAACGCGCCGTGCTGCTAGCAGTCGTGGTCTTCATCGTAGGGTTCGATGTCATCGGTCTCACAACCTCTGACACGGGCAGCCTCGATCGAATCGTGAGCATCGTCTCGACGCTCACCCTGGTGCTCTACATCTGGTCGCCGCTGATCGCCACATTGGCGCTCGGGGTTGTTACCGGGCTCGCGCTCACGACAGTATATGCGTCAACAGCGATGATGGCCGGGGCGCTCGCAACGATCTTGCTCATGCGTCTCGCGTCGCCCTCCCTGATCATCGCTTCTTTCAGCGGCATTCTGCTCGTCCTGGCCATCGTTTCGTCTGGGGTCGGCCCTAGCACCGTGGCGCCATCGGAACTGGCCATATTCACGTTCATCGGGGCGGTTTCGGGGGCCGTCGGCATCGGGTTACGCTCGGCCTACGCGCGGGGTCGTCGACTGGAGTATCAGCTTGACCAACGCAAAGAACACGAGCGTCAGGCGATCATTGCCGAGCGCCAATGGATCGCCGGCGAACTCCACGACAGCATCGCCCATCAGCTCACCATCGTCTCGCTGCATGCTCAGCTGCTGGACGACGCGCAGATGCAGGACACATCCCAAGAAGCGATCCGTACGGCAGCACGCAAGGCGCTCAGCGACCTTCGCTTCATCATCAAGCTCGCCGAGGCAGCACCGGCAGGAACCGAGATTCCTTCCGGCGATCTCCAATCCGCTATCTCAGAGGTCAGCGCAGAGTTCCAAGGCGCGGGCCATTCGATCGACATCGAGGGAGACCCACGTAACGACGCCATCCCGCGAGGTGCCGAGATCATCCTTGCACGGGTGGTTCGCGAATCGGCCACCAATATTCTCAAGTATGCCGGCCCTGGAGAGGTCCGGTTTGTGCTCGATGTAGGGCCAGAGGCCGTCACCATGACGATCTGCAGCCCTCTCTCCAAGGATTCGACACCGCGGGTGGCCTCCTCCACGGGTACCGGGCTCAACCGGATGACCGAACGCGTCCTCGGCGTTAGCGGTGAGTTCTCCGCCGGACCGGTCGGCAACGAATGGCAGGTGAGGACGCATCTGCCGTTCTACCCCTCCCAGGAGGACGCCCTGAACGACGATCCCGCGCCTCACCTCACCGGATAGCGTCCATCTGCGACATTTTCAACGACTGGCTACCGCTTCGAGCCGATCCTCTTCCAGATCGGCACAACAAGACCCGATGATGCAAGGCTCCGCCTTGCCGATCTGCAACTGGCTCTTAGGGTGCAGCTGACCCTTACCGAATGGAGTCGATCTGCAGGCCGTCAGATTCTGGCGGCACACCGAAGCGCACAGTCTGGCCGTCGGTCACATCACCGGCCAGTACCTTACGGGCCAGCTGATCCTCGACCGTGGTCTGCAGCAGGCGGCGCAGCGGACGTGCCCCGTACACCGGGTCGTAACCGCGGTTGGACAGCCACCGGCGTCCATCCTCACTCACTTCGACTGCGATCCGCCGCTCAGCCAGGCGGCGATTGATTCGATCGAGGTTGATGTCGACGATCGCGGCGAGATCCTCGCGGCTCAGCGGCGAGAACATCACGATCTCGTCGAGCCGGTTCAAGAACTCCGGACGGAAGGCCTTGCGCACCACGTTCATGACGGCTTCGTTCTTGGCCTTCTCGCTCATCGCGGGATCGGCCAGGAAGTTGCTGCCCAGGTTCGAGGTCATGATCAAGATCACGTTCCGGAAATCGATCGTGCGTCCCTGGCCGTCGGTCAGACGACCGTCGTCCAGCACCTGCAGCAAGATGTTGAAGACATCGGGATGGGCCTTCTCGACCTCGTCCAGCAGCACCACCGAGTACGGACGACGCCGCACGGCTTCGGTCAGCTGACCGCCCTCTTCGTAGCCGATGTAGCCGGGGGGCGCGCCGACCAGCCGCGAGACGGAGTGCTTCTCCATGTACTCGCTCATGTCGATGCGCACCATGGCCTGCTCGTCGTCGAAGAGGAACTCGGCCAGGGCCTTGGCCAGTTCGGTCTTGCCGACGCCGGTCGGGCCGAGGAAGAGGAACGAACCGGTGGGGCGATTCGGGTCGGAAATGCCCGCACGGGCACGGCGTACCGCGTCCGAGACCGCCCTGACGGCATTGGTCTGGCCGATCAGGCGCTTGCCCAGCCGGTTTTCCATCTCCAGCAGTTTGGTGGACTCGCCTTCCAGCATCTTGCCCACCGGAATGCCGGTCCACGCACTGACGACCTCAGCGATATCGGCGCTGGTGACCTCCTCGGAGACCATCGTCTTCTTCTGGCCGGCGGCCTGCTCGGCGCTGGCCATCTCCTTCTCCAGGGCCGGGATCTCGCCGTAGAGGATCTGTGCGGACTTCTCGAGGTTGCCCTCCCGCTGGTAGCGGTCGGCATCGGTTCGCAGGGCGTCGATCTGCTCCTTGAGCTCACCGACCCGGTTCAGGCCGCCCTTCTCCGACTCCCACTGGGCCTCCAGAACTCGCAGGTGTTCCTTGGCGTCGGCCAGTTCGGCGTTCAGGTTGGCCAGCCGCTGCTTGGACGCCTCGTCGCTCTCGGTGCCCAGCGCGAACTGTTCCATGGTCAGCCGGTCGACCTGACGGCGCAGCTGGTCGATCTCCTCCGGGGACGAATCGATCTCCATACGCAGCCGGGACGCCGCCTCATCGACCAGGTCGATCGCCTTGTCAGGAAGCTGACGGTTGGAGATGTAGCGGTTCGACAGGGTGGCCGCCGCAACCAGCGCGCCATCGGTGATGCGGACCTTGTGGTGCGCCTCGTAGCGTTCGCGCAGACCGCGCAGAATGGCGACCGTGTCCTCGACGCTCGGCTCACCGACGTAGACCTGCTGGAAACGACGCTCCAGGGCCGGGTCCTTCTCGATGCGCTCGCGGTACTCGTCCAGGGTGGTGGCGCCGATCATGCGCAGCTCGCCACGGGCCAGCATCGGCTTGAGCATATTGGACGCATCCATGGCGCCCTCGGAGGCGCCCGCTCCGACGACCGTGTGCAGCTCGTCGATGAAGGTGATGATCTGGCCGGCGGCGTCCTTGATCTCGTTGAGGACAGCCTTCAGCCGCTCCTCGAACTCACCACGGTATTTCGCGCCGGCGACCATCGACGCCAGATCGAGGGAAACCACCCGGCGTCCCTTCAGCGAATCGGGCACATCACCGGCAACAACACGCTGAGCGAGGCCCTCGACGACGGCCGTCTTGCCGACGCCGGGTTCGCCGATCAGCACCGGGTTGTTCTTGGTACGACGGCTCAGCACCTGGACGACGCGCCGGATCTCCGCGTCGCGTCCGATCACCGGGTCGAGCTTGCCCTCACGAGCACGCGCCGTCAGGTCGACCGAGTACTTGTCGAGTGCTGATTCGCTGCCCTCGGATTCGGCGCTGGTGACGCGCTTGGAGCCACGAACCTCGTTGAAGGTCTTCGTGAGCTTGGCAGCGGTGGCACCGGCCCTGGTCAGGATCTGGGATGCCTCCGACTGCACCTGAGCCAGCGAGATCAGCAGATGCTCGGTGGCAACGTACTGGTCGCCCATCTGATCGGCGCGGGTCTCGGCGTCGGCCAGCACGCGGGCGAACGCGCCGGAAAGCTGCGGCTGGGTCACCGATGCGCCAGAGGTTGCGGGCAGATGCTTGATCGCAGCCTCGGCCTGCTGGTCGATCTGGCCGGCGTCGACCCCGATCTTCGCCAGCAACGGGTTGACAGAATTGTCCGGAACCATCAGCAGCGCGTGCAGCAGGTGCACTGGTTCGGCGCTGGGGTTGCCGTTGGTCAATGCGAGTCGCAACGCGGTGGAAACCGCATCGCGGCTCATGGTGGTCAGTTTTTCAGTGTCCATCAGGTCTCCGCGTAGTAGGGGTATTTCAGACTTGAGTCTACGTCACTCAACTCTGATGACGGCGCGGCTATTCCGCAACGAACGCAGCGGCCACCACAAGAAGCATCCGCTGGCGATTCGCGCAGCAAGATCTTCTTGCGGTGGCCGCTGTGGTGAGGCCGGGCCGGATCAGCGCTCGACTTCTCCGGCGATGAAGGCCTCGACGGACTCCTGGGCGTCCTCATCGTGGCGCTGCTCGGGCGGCGACTTCATGAAGAAGCTGGACGGCGAGAGCAGCGGGCCACCGATGCCGCGGTCCAGGCCGATCTTGGCAGCGCGGATGGCATCGATCACCACACCAGCGGAGTTCGGCGAGTCCCAGACCTCGAGTTTGTACTCGAGGCTGACCGGTGCGCCACCGAAGTTGCGGCCCTCCAGGCGGACGAAGGCCCACTTGCGGTCGTCCAGCCAGTCGACATAGTCGGAGGGCCCGATGTGAATATCGCGCTCATCGAAATGGTGCTCGACATTGCTGGTGACGGCCTGCGTCTTGGAGATCTTCTTGGACACCAGGCGCTCGCGCTCCAGCATGTTCTTGAAGTCCATGTTGCCGCCGACGTTCAGCTGGTAGGTGCGGTCGATGGTGATCCCGCGATCCTCGAACAGCTTGGCCAGCACGCGGTGGGTGATGGTCGCGCCAATCTGGCTCTTGATGTCGTCACCCACGATCGGCACACCGGCATCGGAGAACTTCGCAGCCCACGACGGATCGGAGGCGATGAAGACCGGCAGGCAGTTGACGAACGCGCAGCCGGCATCAATGGCGCACTGGGCATAGAACTTGTCGGCCTCGTCCGAGCCGACCGGGAGGTAGCTGACCAGTACGTCGACCTTGGCGTCCTTGAGCGCACCGACGACATCGACCGGGGTCTCATCGGATTCGACGATGGTCTCGCGATAGTACTTGCCGAGACCGTCGAGGGTTTCGCCGCGCTGCACTCGCACGCCGGTGGGGGCGACATCGCTGATCTTGATGGTGCAGTTGTCACTGGCGTTGATCGCATCGGCCAGATCAAGCCCGACCTTCGCCGCATCGACGTCGAAAGCGGCAACGAACTCGATATCACTGATGTGATAGTCCCCGAATTGCACGTGCATCAGGCCGGGCACGCGCTCACTGGGATCGGCATCGTGGTAATAGGTGACGCCCTGCACCAGGGAGGACGCACAGTTGCCCACCCCGACGATCGCGACACGGATCTTACTCATCTATTCTCCTTGCTGAATTCCGGATTGCTCGGCGGCGATCACCGAGTCGAGCCAGGCCAATTCGCCTGCCACGACATCGCGAGAATGCCGCACGAGTTCTTGCGAGTAATGGTCCAACCCCGACAGTGACCAAGAATCGATCATCGCGAGCCGGGACACGGTGACCTCACGTCGTCCGTGCAGAATGCGCAGCCGATTGTGAGTATCAGTCATCCCCAGCAGACTGAACTGGACGCCGAAGTCGTCGGTCCATGCGCTGGGATCTGTGGTAGCCAGTTGTTGCGCGAGGTACTCCTCCCCACTGGGCGTGAGGTGATAGATGCGGCGCGAGCGGCTTCCGACCAGCAACGGACGCTCGGTCCCGCAGTCACAAATGAAACCTCGCTCCAGCAACCGGCGGAGTGCCGGGTACAGCGAGCCGAACGACACCTTGTGCAGGTAGCCGACCACCAGATTGACGTGCTTTCGCACTTCATACCCATATGACGGGCCCTGCGAGAGTCGTCCGAGGATCGCCAGATCCAAGGCCGGTTGGCGCAAGGCCATCTGCACACCTCACTTCCCTTGTGTTGGAGGTTCACGCTCGAACGAACCACAATGTATCGGCTCGACATATCGAGATGCTACATCGTGCGTCTCCACAGTGCCACAAGCCCCACCCGCATGTCCCAGCGGCATCCGGCCACCGGACGGCAAGCATGTTGCCGCAAGCGAGACCCCTTCGGGGAATAGCCAAGCGTTATAGGCCGTTGCCAGACGTCGGGACCCGAGCGGTCCGCATAGTGACGTCGTTGAACAGGAGTGCACAGACCTCATGTCTTTGATCAATACCCAGATTCTGCCCTTCACCGCGCACGCATACCACGCGGGCGAATTCGTCGAGGTGACCGAAGCCGACGTGCGGGGCACCTGGGCGATCTTCTTCTTCTACCCCGGTGACTTCACGTTCGTCTGCCCGACCGAGCTGGGTGATCTGGCCGAGCACTACGGCCAGCTGCAGGACCTGGGCGTCGAGGTCTACTCGGTGTCCACCGATTCGCACTTCGTGCACAAGGCATGGCATGCCGCCTCCGACGAGGTCGGCAAGGTGCAGTACTTCATGCTCGGCGATTCGAACCTGGAGCTGACCCGCAATTTCGAGGTCGAGCGGCTCGGTTCGGGCCAAGCCGACCGTGCGACTTTCCTGATCGACCCGCAGGGCACCATCCAGTACATCGAGCAGACTGCCGAGGGCATCGGGCGCTCTGCCGCTGAGCTGCTGCGCAAGGTCAAGGCCGCCCAGTACGTCGCCGCGCATCCGGGCGAGGTCTGCCCCGCCAAGTGGGAGGAAGGCGAGGAGACCCTAACTCCGAGCATCGATTTGGTCGGCAAGATCTGAGCGATCTGAGCAGCTGCCGGGCGGAATGCACTCGCCCGGCAGCCAGCGCCGCCCCATTCGCACAATCCGCATCGCCCGCACAGCTTCAGGAGAATCATGGTCACCCGCCTGCTGGACCACAATCTGACAGCCCAGCTCAAGCCCCTCATGCCCCGCATCACCCACGAGATCGAACTGGTCATGTCATTGGACGACCGGGACGCCTCGGCGAACCTCGAACAGTTGCTGATCGATATCGCCGCGCTTTCATCCAAGATCAACGTCCGGCGCGACGATGACGCGCACACCCGGCGTCCATCGTTCTCGATCCACCGGCTGGACACCGATATCTCGGTCAGCTTCGCGGGTATCCCGATGGGCCACGAGTTCAGCTCGCTGGTGCTGGCGTTGCTACAGGTGGGCGGCAATCCGGTCAAGGAGGACGCCGCCCTGATCGACCAGGTCGCCAACCTCGACGGCGACTACGAGTTCACCACCTATATGTCACTGAGTTGCCAGAACTGCCCGACCGTGGTGCAGGCACTCAACACCATGGCGGTGATCAACCCCCGGATCAAGCACACGGCCGTCGAGGGATCGCTGTTCGGCGACGAGGTGGCCCAGCGCAATGTGCTCGCCGTGCCGACCATCTACCTGAACGGTGAGCTGTTCGGGCAGGGCCGCACCACGATCGAGGATTTCGTCCGCAAGCTCGACGCGGATTCTGCGGGCCGCGAGGCCGCCGAGCTGAACCAGAGGGCGCCCTATGAGGTGCTCGTCGTGGGTCAGGGACCGGCCGGTGCGGCTGCCGCCATCTACCTGGCTCGCAAGGGCATTCACACCGGTCTGGTCGGCGAGCGGTTCGGTGGGCAGGTGCTGGACACCATGGCCATCGAGAACTTCATCTCGGTGCCCTACACCGAGGGCCCGAAATACGCGGCGGCACTCGAAGCCCACGTCGGCAACTACGAGATCGACGTCATCAAGTCCCGGGTGGCCACCGAACTGATCCCGGCCACCGAACCAGGAGGCCTGCACACCGTGCGGTTCGGGGACGACGCCGCACTGCGGGCCCACGAGGTGATCATCGCGACCGGAGCCCACTGGCGCCTGATGGGCGTGCCCGGCGAGCAGGAATACCGCAACAAGGGGATCACCTTCTGCCCGCACTGCGATGGTCCGCTCTTCAAGGGCAAGGACATCGCCGTCATCGGCGGCGGCAATTCCGGCATCGAGGCGGCAATCGATCTGGCCGGGCTGGCCAGCCACGTCACCGTGCTGGAGTTCATGCCGCAGTGCCTGGCCGACGAGGTGCTGATGGACAAGCTGAACTCCATGCCCAACGTGGATGTCATCACCAACGCGCAGACCACCGAGGTACTCGGCGACGGCGAGCAGGTCACCGGCATCTCGTATCGCGATCGTGCGAGCGGTGAGACCGGACAACTCGCGTTGTCGGGCGTGTTCGTCCAGATCGGCCTGGTGCCCAACACCGACTGGCTGGCCGGGACCCTCGAACTGTCGCCCCGCAAGGAGATCGTCACCGACCGTCGCGGACTGACCGCTGTCGAGGGCATCTACGCCGCCGGCGACTGCTCCACCGAACCGTACAAACAGATCGTGGTCGCCCAGGGTAGCGGCGCCATCGCCGCCCTGTCAGCCTGGGAGCACCTGATCCGCCAGCAGACGGTACTCGCGTCGTAGCGGCCTGCAGCCCTCTAGGCTTACGACCCGTGGGTTTGCTCAACAGATATCTCTCGAGCCCGTTGCGCCGCGGTGATTCCGCGGCCGACGCGCTCGCCGGATTCGTCGGTTCACGCTGGAAAACCGCAGCGGCCCGGACCGACGAACTCGGCGCCGTGACCGCACCGGAGGCCATCGGCGGTTGGGTCGCCTACGCCGCGTCCTACTCACCCAGCCTGCTGGCGCGTCCCTGGTACTGGCAGGGGGTCATCGCCGGTCTGAGCGCCATGTTCGGTCACCAGGCCGGATTGCTGATCAGTTCGACGGTCGGTGCGATCGCCGACAAGGTGGGCGTCCAGATCAAGCTGAAGCCCGGCATCCGGCAGGGCGGCAAGATCGCCGGGGGTCTGATCCTGGGGGCCACGGCGATCGCCATCCCGCTGCGGTCGGTGCGCTGGCACCGCCGCACCGCCGCCTACAGCCATGTGAACGGCCCCAACGCGTTCTGGGCGGTGGCGTCCACCGCTGCAGCTGCCGGCATCTTCGTTGCACTGCTCGCCCAGTGGCGCGCCACGCTGTGGGCGATCAACTACATCTCGGGTCATCTGCGCAACCGATTCGCCTGGGAGTTGCTCGGACGGCTTGTCTCGACGCTGGTCGTCACGACGACCATCCTGGTCATCTTCGATCAGGTGATCATGCGCACCGTCGTCGGGGTGGCCACCACCGCTTCGGCACGGGTCGACCTGCGCACTCCCAACGGCGTCCATCAGCCGCTGACCCCGCTGCATTCGGGCAGCCCCGCCTCGAGGGAAAGCTGGAGTTCGCTGGGACTCCAGGGCAAACGGTTCACCTGCGGCGGACCGTCGGCCGACCGGATCGCCGAGGTGATGGGCCGGCCCGCACTGCAGCCCATCCGCGCCTACGCGTCCATGGACGGTCGCAGCATTCAGCAGGTGGTCGATGCGGTCATGGCCGAGCTCGACCGCATGAACGCCTGGACACGCAAGGCGATCCTCGTGGTCACCACCACCGGGCGCGGCAACGTCAATGAGTGGAGCACCTCGTCGTTCGAGTTCTTGATGCACGGCGACTGCGCGACGGCTGCCATGCAGTACTCCGGCCTGCCATCGGCGGTCACCATGCTGAGCAGCAAGCAGGTCCCCGTGCAGGCATCGCGGATGCTGTACGGCGCGATCGAGGACCGGGTGGCCACCCTGCCGCTCGAGCATCGTCCACAGTTGTACGTCGCGGGCGAATCGCTGGGCGCATTCGGTTCCAACGGCACCTTCGCCAGCCCGGAGGACATGCTGTCGCGAGCCGCGGGCGGGGTGTGGACCGGCTGCCCGACGTTCACCGACAATCAGGCCGAGTGGACGCGCCGCCGCGACCCCGACTCCACCGTCGTGCGTCCGGTGGTCGATCGCGGGCGGCACATCCGATTCGCCTGTTCACCAGCCGAACTGCTCATCGACTCGCGGGGCAGGCCGCTGGATGCCTGGATCGCGCCCCGCTTCTGCTATCTGCAGAACGACACCGACCCGGTGGTCTGGTGGAACACCGACCTGCTGTGGAAGAAGCCCGAGTGGCTGGACGAGATGCGCGGCACCAAGACGCCGATGGCCGCGATGACCTGGTGGCCGTTCATCACCTTCTGGCAGATCGCCGCGGACATGCCGGTCTGCCGAAGCGTCGGCCCTGGCTACGGCCACAAGTACCACTCGGCGCAGTGCGTTCCGGCTTGGGCAGGGGTACTCGGGCTGGATCCGACTGCCGACTGGTCGACGTTGATCGCCGCGCTCAATGTCGACGTTCCGCCGGTGAATCCCTGATCCCGATTCTTCGCGACTCAGATCGCCCGGGACGGTTCGCTCGCGATTGAAACCGCCGGCGAGCGGTTCGGGTGTGAATCAGCGGCCTCGCGTCCCGGCGCAGCGCTCCCTAAAAGGTAGCGTGGCGCATGTACACGCAGAAGGGAACGCCATGTCGAACACCCGCTCGGCCGCCGGCACCGCGAGCCAAGCCGTACTCCTGCTGATTGCCCGGTTGGGCTTCGCCGCGATCCTGCTGGGACGCGCTTGGTCGCGTTGGCAGATCGAGGGCATGGACGCCCAGATCGCCCGCATCGCCGAAGCCGGCCTCCCCGCCCCCGGGGTGATCGCCTGGGGCACCGTCGTCCTGGAGGGCATCGGCGGCGTCCTCCTCGCCTTCGGGCTGCTGACAAGGTTGGTCGCCGCGCTGGTTGCGCTCGAGAATATCCTGATCATCGCCCTCTTGCGCTGGGCGGCCGGCCCGTTCATCAACAACGGCGGCTACGAGTACAACCTCGCGCTGGCCTGCCTGGGGATCGTCTTCCTCGCCGCAGGAGCCAGCTACACCGGCCTGGACAGTCTCCTGTTCGGCCGCAGCAAGAGGCCCGCCGACAACGGCGACCTCTACCAGCCCAAGTTGGGATCGACTCAGCCCTGACAACCGGCACCCCGCCAAGACGCACAGCTGATCCACAGCCGATCCACATCCAAACCTGTGCGAAGACTGTCATTCTGCTGTCATGGCGAACCAGAATACCGAGCACCTGACCCGTCCCGACGGCACGCCATTACGCGTGCTCGCCGTGGACGATGAACCCAGCCTGACCGAACTGTTGAGCATGGCGCTGCGCTACGAGGGCTGGAACGCCCGCACCGCCGGCACCGGCAGCGAAGCCGTGCGGACCGCCCGCGAGTTCCAGCCCGACGCGATCGTGCTCGACATGATGCTGCCCGACTTCGACGGGCTCGAAGTGATGCGCAAGGTGCGCGCTGATCAACCCGACGTACCGGTCATCTTCCTCACCGCGAAGGACGCCGTCGCCGACCGGGTCGCCGGGCTGACCGCCGGCGGCGACGACTACGTCACCAAGCCGTTCAGCCTGGAAGAGGTGATTGCGCGGCTGCGGGCCCTGATGCGGCGAAGCGGGGCCGCGTCCCGGCGTCCGGACGCCCAGCTGGTGGTCGGCGACCTCATCATGGACGAGGACACCCACGAGGTCTCCCGCGGTGGCGAGCCGATTCATCTGACCGCCACGGAGTTCGAGCTGCTGCGCTTCATGATGCGCAACCCGCGCCGGGTGCTGTCCAAGGCTCAGATTCTCGACCGGGTCTGGAACTATGACTTCGGTGGACAGGCCAACGTCGTGGAGTTGTATATCAGCTACCTGCGCAAGAAGATCGATGTGGGCAGGCAGCCGATGATCCATACCTTGCGGGGGGCCGGATATGTCCTCAAGCCGGCGGGCTAACCAGACACTCAAACGACAACTGGTCGTCCGGATCACGCTGATCGTCACCGTGGTCTGCATCCTGTTGTCCGCCTGCTCAGCCCTGCTGGTCTCGCGCATCCTCACCACCAAACTCGATCAGCAGTTGCTCTACGCGATCAATGCGACGGAGAACCGCCCGCAAGGCCCCGACGCTCAGAATCGGTTCGACCCGACGGACGGCGGTGGGCTGCGGCTGGGAGGTCTGCCGGTCGGCAGCATCTCGCTGGCGATCTCCTCGTCCGGGGTGGTGCGCAGTTCGATCATCTGGGAGTACGGCAGCACCATCCCCGACGCCGGACAGCTGGAGGTGCTGCTCGATCTGCCGCGGGACGGTATCGTGCGGTCAGTCCGGATAGAAGGACTCGGCAGGTATCAGGCGGTCGCCGTGACAAGCACCGGCAGCACCGGGACGACCACGATGGCGGTGGCCGCTCCCACCGCAGCCAATGATGCGATCGTCGCGTCCATGTTGTGGATCGAACTCGGCCTGATCATCCTGGCAGCCGCTGCCGCTGCCGGAATCTCGACGGTCGTTGTGAAGAACTCGCTGCGTCCGCTGACTCGTCTGGCCGACACCGCGACGCAGGTCGCGGCGCTGCCACTGGAATCCGGCGAGGTCGCCATCGATGTGCGGGTGCCCCGCTCGCAAGCCGCCGAGCAGAGCGAGGTCGGACGCGTGAGCGCCGCCTTCAACTCGATGCTCGACAATGTCGAGACCTCGCTGCAGGCCAGGCAGGCCTCCGAGACCAAGGTGCGCCAGTTCGTCGCCGACGCCAGCCACGAACTGCGCAATCCGCTCGCGTCGATTCGCGGCTATGCGGAGCTGACCCGGCGCGGGCGTGAGGAGTTGCCCGCCGATACCGTTTTCGCGCTTGGGCGCATCGAATCCGAATCGCAGCGGATGAGCCGGCTGGTGGAGCAGATGCTGCTGCTGGCCCGACTCGACAACGATCCGGCAGCTGCCCGCGACCAGGTCGATCTCAGCGAGGTGACCCTGAACGCGGTCAGTGATGCACGGGCCGCCGGCCCCGATCACCACTGGCGGGTCCAGGTGCCCGATGAGCCGGTCATGATCTCGGGTGATGCCGGACAGGTGCAGCAGGTGATGGTCAATCTGCTGGGCAACGCCCGCAAGCACACCCCCGCCGGGACGACGGTGACGACCTCGGTCAGCGCCGATGACGGCTGGGCCCGCATCGAGGTGGCCGACAACGGGCCCGGCATCCCGCCCGCGCTCACCGGACAGATCTTCGAACGGTTCACCAAGGCCGACGCGGCCCGCGCACACGACGCCGAGGGCTCCACCGGGCTGGGCCTGGCGATCGTCGCCGCCGTGGCGACTGCCCATGGCGGCCGCGTGGAGGTCGAGTCCCGGCCGGCTACCGAGACCGAGCCCGGCTACTCCCGGTTCATCGTCCGGCTGCCCCTGACAACGACAGCCGAGCCGTCGGATTCGCAGCCGACCGCGTGATCTTGGGCCAAAGTAGGGTCATGGAACCGACTCGCGCCGACCTGGCCCACTACCTCGATCACACGCTGCTGAAGACCGATGCGACCGCCGACGACGTACGGCGGGCGGCGGCCGAGGCAGTGCGGCTCGGGGTCTTTGCGCTGTGCGTCTCGCCCAACATGATCCCGCTCGATATCGACTTGGGCCAGCTGAGGCTGGCGACGGTCTGCGGCTTCCCGTCCGGCAAGCACACCGCCCACGTCAAGGCGGCCGAGGCGCGTCAGGCGGTGGCCGCGGGTGCCGACGAGGTCGACATGGTGATCGACATCGGCCTGCTGAAGGCCGGACGCGACGACGACCTGATCGCCGAGATTGCTGCGGTGAAGCGCGAGATTCCCGGAGTGCTCAAGGTGATCGTCGAATCGGCCCGGCTCAGTGACGATCAACTCGTGGTGGCCTGCCAGGCCGCCGAGGAGGCCGGCGCGGACTTCGTCAAGACGTCCACCGGTTTCGATCCGGCAGGTGGCGCGAGCATCCATGCGGTGCGGTTGATGGCCCGGACGGTGGGCGGACGCCTGGGCATCAAGGCCTCCGGCGGAATCCGCGACTATGCCACGGCGATCGCGATGATCGAGGCGGGTGCCACCCGGATCGGCTGCTCGGCATCGGCCCAGATTCTGGCCGGCGCACATTCGTGAGCTCAGTCGTCGAAGCCCCGCGCCGCCAGGGCATCACCGATCGCATCGGCATCGCGCAGCGCGCGCACCAGCAGCGGCACCGCGAATGCCCGGACGCTGTGGGTGGCGGCACGGGCGATCTGCGCCTCCCGCACCTCACGAGCCAGCCCCGCGACCACCGGCACGCATCGGATACCCAGCATCAGGGTGAGGCCGACACGTTCGGGGTCGACCCCGAACCTGCGCAGCGGCCCCACGGCTCTGACCGCAGCCTCGATGAGCCCGCTCATCGGCGTGGTCAGCGTGATCAGACCGGCCGCCGCGACCAGGATGGCGATCGTCCCCGGCACGGCTATCGCACGTTGCCAGCCGAATGACCACCAGTTCATGGCGGTGATGAAGACCAGCAGCCAGATCATCGGACGAAGCTGCTTGAGCATCAGGCCGACCGGGAATCCCGCCGCCAGGTAGCCCAGCAGCACCACGACCAGCACTGCCAGCACCAGCCACCAGCGCGACTGCACCCAGATCGAGCAGACGCCCAGAACCACCAGTCCGAGCAGTTTCACCCAGGCCGGGGCGCGGTGCACGACCGAGGAGCCCTGACGGTAGAGCCCGAGGGTGTTGATGCCGATCGCCATCAGGCGTCCATCAGCTTGCGGTAGTGCGCCAGCGCCTCGGCGGGCGCGGCGTCGGCCACCAGATGCCCCGAATCGAAGACCAGCACCCGATCGAAGTCCTCCAGCAGATACAGGTGATGGGTGGCCAGCACCACGGTCTGCGGCAGTTCGCGGATCACTCGTCCGATCATCTTGGCGTTGCGTAGATCGAGCAGCGTGGTCGGCTCGTCCATGATGATCAGCTGGGGTGAGGTGATCAGCACCGAGGCCAGCGCGAGCAACTGCTTCTGCCCGCCCGACAGCAGGTGGGCCGGGTGGTCGCGGTGGCCGCTCAGCCCGAAGTGGGCGAGCAGTTCGTCCACCCGGGCGGAGATCTCCGGCTTGCTCAGCCCGGATTTGCGCAGCCCGAAGGCGACGTCCTCGGCCACCGTCGGCATGATGATCTGGGTATCCGGATCGGTGAACAGAAAACCGGCGAGCTTACGGACCTTGGCGGCCGAGGCCGCGGTGTCCAGGCCGTTGACCCGGATCCTGCCCTGGCTGGGGATGAGAAGCGCGTTGAGCATCCGGACGAAGGTCGACTTGCCCGAGCCGTTGTGCCCGACCACGCCGATCCGCTGTTCGACCAGGTCAGCGTTGATGTCGTCGAGTACCTGACGCGACAGCGGCCCCTGACCGTAGCGGTGGCCGACGTGATCGACTTCTATATGCACCACAACGTGTCAGCGTACTCAGGCCTGCTGGCCACTCGCCGGCGCTGCTTCGGCGGAGACGGAGTCGGCCGCGGGCTGCTCGGCAGTCTCCGAATGCCAGGGCAACATGCCCGGCACGGCGGTGTGAACACCCTTCGCGACCAGCGTGGCGAGGACGACTTTGGTCAGGTCGCCGGGCAGATACGGCAGGTTGCCGATCAGCGCCTGCGAGAAGGTCAGCTTGCCGGAGATCATCAGGCCGGGGATGCCCAGGGCATACATGATCACCAGGCCGCCGATCACGGTGATGATCAGTCCCTTCCACACCGAGTACGGGGCACCCACCCGGTAGGTGGCCCAGCCGACGAACCAGGCGCAGACCACGAACCCCACGATGAAGCCCCACGAGGGACCGAAGAAGACGCCGAGGCCTCCCCGGCCGCCCGACAGCAGCGGAAGACCCAGAGCCACCAGCGCCAGGAACAACAGCTGCGAGAATGCGCCGCGGCGTCCGCCCAGGATCGCCCCGGCCAGCATCGGGCCAAGCGATTGCGCGGTGATCGGCACCGGCGAGATCGGAACATACAGCGGCGGGATGAGGCCGAGTGCCGCGGTGACACCCGCGAAGACGGCGATCAGGGCAAGATCGCGGGCGGGCTGGGACGGTTGACTGCTCATGCGCGGTGACCTTTCGGGAAAAGAACGGGATCACTTTAACACCGTTCAATCCGTGGCCCTTAACAGGGTTCAATTAGAGAACTTGCCAGTTGCAGAAGAAAGCCCCTTATATCACCTTGGGGTGAAACAGACACCACCGGGGTTCCCAAAAACTATGATCATGCCCTGACTTGGGTGTAAGTTCGCGGCATGGACGCACAGGTACTCGCGCGTTGGCAGTTCGGGATCACCACTGTCTACCACTTCTTCTTCGTGCCAATGACCATCGGGACCAGCTGGATGGTCGCGATTCTGCAGACCCGATGGCTGCGCACTGGAGACGATCAATGGTTGCGCCTCACCAAGTTTTTCTCGAAGCTTTTCCTCATCAACTTCGCGGCGGGCGTGGTCACCGGCATCGTGCAGGAGTTCCAGTTCGGTATGAACTGGTCGGAGTACTCCCGCTTCGTCGGCGATATCTTCGGCGCGCCGCTGGCTCTCGAAGCCCTGGTCGCCTTCTTCTTGGAGTCGACGTTCATCGGTCTGTGGATCTTCGGCTGGGACCGGCTGCCGCGCGTCCTGCACAACCTGTGCATGTACCTGGTCGCGCTGGGTAGCACCATCTCGGCGATCTTCATCCTGGCCGCGAACACCTTCATGCAGAACCCGGTCGGCGCCACCTACCGCAACGGGCGCGCCGAGCTGGCCGATTTCACCGCGCTGTTCACCAATCCGATCTTCCTGGTCACCTTCCCGCACCAGATCGCCGCGTCCTTCATGGTCGCCGGTGGCCTGCTGGCCGGGGTCGGCTGCTGGAAGCTCGCCAAGAACCACCGCGACGCACCCGAGGGCACCGTTCATCCCGATGACGAGGCCTGGCGCAAGTCGTCGCGGATGGGCGCCTGGGTGATGATCGTGGCAGCCCTTGCCGTATTCGGCACCGGCCATGCACAGGCGCAGATCGAGGCCGAGCTGCAGCCGATGAAGCTGGCGGCGTCCGAGGGCCTGCTCGACACCACCCAGGGCGCAGGATTCGCGATCGTCGGCATCTACACCCAAGAGCGCGACAACCAGGGCATCACCCGGGTCACCGAGGTGTGGAGCTTCGAAGTTCCCTATGCGTTGAGCATCCTGGCCTTCAATGACCCCAATGCCGAGGTCATGGGCATCAATGACCTGACTGAGCAGTACCTGGCCGATGGCATCCGAGATGTCAACGGCAACCGGACCCAGCTGCAAGAAGAGTTCTCCAGTCAACTGGCCCAGCTGAGCGTCGATCCGGTACCGAATGTGATGATCGCGTTCTACAGCTTCCGGTTGATGATCGGCTTGGGCACCTTGGCCATGCTGATCGGCGTGCTGATCTTGTGGTTCACCCGCAAGGGCCACTACCCACCCACCAACAAGATCTGGCAGTACACGATGGGCGCGTTGCCGTTCATGCCGCTGTTCGCCAACTCCTTCGGGTGGATCCTGACCGAGATGGGCCGCCAGCCATGGATCGTCTACGGGGTGCTGCCCACCTGGACGGCCAACTCGCCCACCGTCAGCGCCGGCCAGGTGATCTTCAGCATGACCGCCTTCACCTTGGTCTACGGCATTATCGCGGTACTGGTGCTGAAGCTCTTCTTCACCTATATCGCCAAGGGTCTGCCTGACGTGACCTCACCCGAGGTGTCCAAGGACACCGACCAGCCCATGTCGTTCGCCTACTGAGTTAGAGGAGATTACTCACCATGTCGCACGACCAACTGATCATCTTGTGGTTCCTCCTGGTGGCGGTGCTGTGGATCGGCTTCTTCTTCCTCGAGGGTTTCGATTTCGGGGTGGCGATGCTCTACCCGGTCATCGGTAAGGATCCGACCGAACGTCGCGTCATGATCAACACGATCGGCCCGACCTGGGACGGCAACGAGGTCTGGCTGCTCACCGCCGGCGGCGCGATGTTCGCCGCCTTCCCGGGGTGGTATTCGACCTTGTTCAGCGGACTCTACGTGCCGCTGCTGCTGGTCCTGCTGGGGCTGATCGTCCGCGGGGTCTCGTTCGAATACCGCGCCCTGATGCCGGACGACAACTGGCGCGACACCTTCGACACCTGCTCGACGGTCGGCTCACTGATCGTCCCGCTGGTCTTCGGTATCGGCTTCGCCAACATGTGGAAGGGCATCCCGGTCGACGGGCAGCCACCTCTGATGAGCGGCGGATTCTGGAGCCTGTTCAGCCCGTTCGCGCTGCTCGGCGGCGTGATGCTCGTGATCTTGTTCATGGTGCACGGCGCGGTCTTCCTCTGCCTGAAGACCGCCGGCTCGGTGCGCACCAAGGCCAACGGCGTGATCAAGCTGCTGGGCCCGATCGCGGTCGTGCTGCTCGCCACCTTCGTCATCTTCGGAAACGTGCTGTACCCGGCGGCCAACAACCACAATCTCGGTTCCGGAGCCTCGATCGCGATGTGGGTCACCGGCCTGCTGGCGGTGGCCGCTGCCGGCTTCGCGGTTCTGATGCACAGCGAGTCGGGAGTTCAGCGGCGCGAGAATCTTGCGTTCCTGGGCACCGGGGTTGCGATCATCTTGTTGTTCGTCACCATCTTCATCAAGATGTTCGGGACGCTGGGCTTCGCGCCCACTGCCGGGACGAATTTCGACATGTGGATCGCGGCCAGCTCGCCGGCCACGTTGCGGCTGATGAGCTTCGCGGCCCTGGTGGGCGTGCCGATCGTGCTCGCCTACACGATCTGGAGCTACCACGTCTTCCGCCGCCGCCTGTCCGTGGCGAATATGCCGCCTGAGCCCGGCTCGGCGAAGCCGGCCAAGGCTCGGGCCGCGAAGGGCTGATCTTGGCGCCACCTCTCGATCCGCGTCTTGTCAAGCGTGCGACGGCGACCAGGGGTTTCCTGGTCGCCGTCGTGCTGACCGGCATCGCCAATGCCTGCTGCATCATCGTCCAGGCGTGGCTGATCGCCCACGCCGTGGCGGGCGTCTTCGGTTCCGGGTCCACGGTCTTTCCCGGTCCGCTGCCGGGCTTCGGCGCCTACCTCGCGGCGCTGGCCGCGGTCTTCGTCGTCCGCGCGGGACTCAGCTGGCTGAATCCCTGGCTTGCTCACCGGGCTTCCGCGTCCGTGAAATCACAGCTGCGTGCCGATCTGATGGCGGCCCGGCTGACCAACCCGCTGGATGCCTCGACCCCGTCCAGCACCCTGATTCACCTGGCTACCCAGGGCCTCGATGCGCTCGACGGGTACTTCTCGAAGTACCTCCCGCAGCTGGTGATGGCCGCCTTCATCCCGCTGCTGATTCTTGCCGTGGTTGCGGGCCAAGACGGTGAGTCGGCACTGATCATCGCGGTCACACTGCCGCTGATCCCGCTGTTCATGGCGTTGATCGGCATCACCACCCGCGAACAGGTCAACCGGCGATTGAAGTACCAGAACCGGTTGGCCAACCATTTCGCCGATCTGGTCACCGGGCTGCCCACCCTGCAGGTCTTCGGACGCGCCCGCAGCCAGCTCAAGGGGCTGAGGATCACCGAGCAGCGCTCGCGGATCGAGACCATGAAGACCCTGCGGATCGCCTTCCTGTCCGGCGGAGTGCTGGAACTGCTGGCGACGTTGTCGGTAGCTCTGGTCGCGGTCACCGTCGGTTTCCGGGTGGTGGCCGGCGACCTGGACCTGACGACCGCGCTGTTCATCCTGGTGCTGGCCCCGGAGGCCTACCTACCGGTCAGGCTGGTCGGCGTCCACTTTCATGATTCGGCCGACGGCACGGCGGCAGCCGATGCCGTCCTTCGCATCATCGACGCCGCCGAGACCCCGCAGGCACAGCCGGTGACCCCGCCCGCGCCGGGTGCCACCGAGATCGTCTTCGACCGGGTGAGCGTGCGCTATCCGGGTACCGACCGGGCATCGTTGGACAACCTGTCGTTCACCATGCGCCCCGGTGATGTGCTGGCCCTGGTCGGACGCTCGGGCGCCGGCAAATCGACCGCCCTGAATGTGCTGATGGGGTTCGTTCGGCCGACCAGCGGGTCGGTTCGCGTCGGCGATGCCGATCTGAGCGGAGTCGATCTCGACGCCTGGCGGCGGCAGATCGCCTGGGTCGGGCAGAACCCGGGAATGCTGCGCGGGACCATCGCCTCCAATGTGCTCCTCGGCTATCCGGGGGCGACGAAGGCGCAGATTCGTGAGGCTCTGGACCGTGCCGGTGGCGAGGAGCTGGCGTTGGACCGGCCGATTGCCGATGATGGCGAGGGATTGTCGGCCGGTGAGCGACGCAGGGTGGCCCTCGCCCGGGCGCTGCTGCGTATCGAGTTCGGCGGCGCGCACCTGCTCGTCCTGGACGAGCCGACGGCCGGCCTGGATCAGGCCACCGAAGCGCTGGCGGTCGCGGCGGTCCGCGCGGCCGGGGTCGGCGTGGTCGTGGTCAGCCACCGTGAGGCGTTGCTCAGGCTGGCCGACGAGATGGTTTCGGTCGGCGGCGATCGTGAGCAGACCGCTCCGGTCAGTGGCAACGAGGGGGTGGACGATGGCACCGATGCGTGATGTCTGGGCACTGGTCGTCCGGCTGCTCAACGGTGAACCGCGAGGCCGGCTTCGGCTGACGGTCTCGGTGCTGCTGGCCATCTTCGCCAGTGGCTGCTCGGTGGCACTGATGGGCGTGTCGGCCTGGCTGCTGAGCCGGGCGGCCGAGCATCCGCCGGTGCTGTATCTGCTGGCGGCCTCTGTCGGGGTGCGGTTCTTCGGTATCGGACGCGGAGTCGGCCGCTATCTCGAGCGGTTGACCGGCCACGATCTGGCACTGCGCATGCAGAGCGGACTTCGTGAACTCACCTATACCTCGCTCAGTCGCACGACGCTGCTGGGGCGGCGCTACGGCGACCTGCTGGTGCGGATCACCGCCGACGTCGAGGGCATCGTCGATCTGGTGGTGCGTGTCGTGCTGCCGTTCTGCTCGGCAGCCGTCGTCTTCCTGGGCACCAGCGCGATTCTGGCGATCTTCAACCCGCCCTTCGCGTTGGTCCTGCTGGCGATCTCGGTGTTCGCCGGGATCATCGTCCCCTGGCTGGCGGCGCGCTGGTCGCGGCAGGCCGATGAACGGGCGATCCCGGCGCGCGGTGAGCTCGCCGACAAGGTGCGCGAGATGGCTCTCGGAGCACCCGATCTGGTGGCCTACGGACTGGCCGACCGGGAGTTGACGGCGCTGGCCGCAATCGACTCGCAGCTGCGCACCAGCGAACGCGATGGTGCCTGGACGCGCGGGGTCGCCGAGGCCGTGCAGATGCTGGCGACCGGGTTGGCGGTGCTGGCCGCGCTGGCGATCGGGGCGCCGGCGGTCGAAAGCGGGGCAATGCTCGGACGCGATCTGGCGATCCTCGCGCTCGTCCCGCTGGCCCTGCACGAGGTCTACGCGGACTTCACCAAGTCGGCCCAGACGCTGACCCGCTCGCGGGCGGCGCTGGCGCGGGTGCTTGATGTCCTGCGGGCCGAACCCGTCGGCTCGGGAGACCGGGTGCCCGGTGAGGAATCTGCGACGTCGGAGTTGGTCCTGCACGAGGTCAGCGTCGGCTGGCCGGACGGTTCGGTGCTACTCGCCGGCGTCGACCTGACGGTCGGGCCCGGGCAGTCGGTGGCCCTGGTCGGCCCGTCGGGACTGGGCAAGACGACGCTCGCGGCCACCATCATGGGGCTGATTCCCGCGCGGGCCGGGCAGCTGAGCGTGCCGGGTCGCGTCGGCTACCTGGCGCAGAATGCGCACATCTTCGCGACCACGCTGGCCGAGAACGTGCGGATCGGCAACAAGGACGCCACCGATGATCAGGTGCTCGAAGCGATGCACCAGGCCGGACTCCAGTTGGACCCGCAGCGGGAGGTCGGCGAGCAGGGCGCGACCCTGTCGGGCGGTGAGGCGCAGCGGGTGGCGCTGGCGCGGCTGCTCGTGGCCGGCGAGCGTCCGAGTCTGGTGATCCTGGACGAGCCAACCGAGCATCTCGACCGCGAGACCGCCGACGCCTTGCTGGACGACCTGTTCTCGTCCCTGTCGGATTCGGCGCTGCTGGTGATCACCCACGACCAGGACCTGATGGCCCGCTGCGCACGCGTGATCGACCTCACCCGCTGGGCCGTCTCCCCCGCCCTCCCCCGCTGACGCCCCGCGCCCCCGCGCCCCGCTGCGCCTCGCTCCGCGTCCACCCCCGTTCCCGCGCCCCGAATCGGAGGTTGCGCCCGATATATCGGGCGCAACCTCCGATTTCCGGCGCGGGAAGTTGGTGGCAGCGCGAGCGGCGGCGGTCACACAGCCGAAACGGGAGCGCCTGGAGTAGCGTTGGCGCCACTATGAGCAGGGTTCTGGGAGTCATCGGGGCTGGGAAACTCGGCGCCACCATCGGACGAGCCGCCGCCGACGCCGGCTGGCAGGTGCTCTTCTACGACGTGGCGCCCGCCGCGCAGGTGCAAGCTGCGGTGGCGGCGGCCTCGCCCGGCGCGAGGCTGGTGCGCCTGCCCGACCTCATCAAGGAGTCCGACATCGTGATGATCGCCGTGCCGTTCGGCATCGCGTGTCGCCTCGACCTTTCGCTGCTGGACGGCAAGGTCGTGCTCGACCCCACCAACCACTGGCCCGCGGTGGACGGCCCTGTCCCCGAACTCGATCACTGGAACGGGTCGACCAGCGCTCTGCTCGCCAGCCGGAACCCGCGGATGCGCCTGGTGAAGTCGCTCAACCACCTCAGCTATCACGACTTCACCTCGGACGCCCGGTCTGCCGGGGTGCATCCACGCCGTGCTGTCGCCGTGGCGTCCGACGATCCCGCGGCGCGGCAGGCGGTGGCCGAGCTGGTCGATGACATCGGCTTCGACCCGGTGCAGGTTCCGTTCGATCGGGCCAAGCTCTTGGAGCCCGATGGCCCGGTCTTCGGGCACTGGCTGGACATCGCGGGCATGCGCCAGGCGCTGTCGGCGACAAAGGTAGGTAACCCGTAGCGGGTGGCCAGGTGTCCGATCCTTGCTCCACCGGCGGGCGCAGCCACACAATTGTGATGTGGCTTCTCTGACATTTGCTGGACCGATCGGCTATGCAGCCTTCGTGCTGCCCCGCGACGCCGATGCGGCACCGGCCTTGCAAGAACTCCTGGATCGTATCGACGCGGGCACCATCGAGCTGCTCGACCTTGAAATCCTCGCCCTCGGCGCCCACGGCGCCGCCGAGCGGCAACCAACCTCCGTGCTGCAGCACGGCGACAGCTTTGATCTCTCGGAGTTCGACGGGGCGCAATCAGACCTGCTCGACGCCGAGGACCTCGCCGCGCTGGGCGCCGAACTCAGCGACAGCGAGCTGGCCATCGTCATCATCTACGAGGACCGCGGTCTGGCTGGATTCGCCGCGCAGGTGCAGGCACAGGGTGGACGCGAACTGTGGACCGGCGGTGTCGACATCTCCGAACTCGACACACTGGTCACCGAGTCCGAACAGGAGAACTGATGAGCATCCTCCGTACAGCCGCCCGGGCGTCGGTCGCCACCCGAGTGATCGGGAACACCCACCGCAGGCAGCAACAGCGCTGGGCCGCCGAAGATCAGGCGGCCGCCCAGCGGGCCGCCGCACAACAGGCGCCCGCTCCTGCCGCGCCCCCCGCACCCGCTGCTCCTGCCGCCGAAAGTGGCGACCTGCTGACCAAGCTGACGCAGCTGGGCCAGCTGCGAGACTCCGGCGTCCTCACCGATGCTGAATTCGAGGCCCAGAAGGCGCGCATTCTCGCCGCTGGCTGAGCCCCCGCCCCAAGACTCCCCCTCGGGGGGGACGACCAGGCACCTCACAGCTCCAGGCCGTGCCCGGCGCAACCCGCCGGCTGACAGGCCGGGCACCAATAGAGGTTGCGTCCGGCCAAGGTGGCCCCCGAGACGGGAGTCCCGCACACCAGACACGGTTCGGCCAGCCGCCGGTAGACGTAGACCTCGCCGCCGTGGGCATCCACGCGGGGCGGGCGTCCCATCGCCTCGGGCAGGTGGGCATCGGCGACGGTGTCGATACGACCGGACGCGACCGCGCAGCGCATCAACTCCACCAGATCGGCCCACACCGAGTCGAAGACCGGACGAGGCAGTGCCTTCGCAGGCAGCAAGGGGTCGATGCCGTGGCGGAACAGCACCTCCGCGCGGAAGATGTTGCCGACTCCGGCGAAGACCTTCTGATCCATCAACAACACCGCGATCGGGCGGGCACTGGCCTGCACCTTGCGCCAGGCCCGTTCCGGATCGGCGTCGGCTCGCAGCGGATCGGGCCCCGATGACTGCACCACGGCTGCCCGCTCGGCGGGATCGATCAGCCGGCACCATTGCGGTCCACGCAGATCGGCAGCCTGTTGATCGGCCGAGATCCGCAGCCGCAGGGTCTGTGGTTGAGGCAGCACCGCCTCAACCGGCCCGAAGCGGAGCTTGCCGATCAGCCCCAGGTGAATCCACACCGTGCGGCCACCCTCGAAATCGATCAGCAGGTGCTTGCCGACGGCCTCCGCCGCGACCAGCCCGGTGCCGTCCAGCAGCTCGGCAGCAGCAGCGAACCGCCCTTGCGGGCTGGCCACCGCTACCCTCCGCTGCCCGAATCGCGACGACAGCCCCTCGCTCAGACGATGGATGACATGACCTTCGGGCACGCCCGCAAGCTTATGCGGACGGCCAGCCATCGGCCCGCGGCTGCGGGAGCAGGCCTAGGCTGAAGGCATGCTGGTAGCTTTCTCGATCACTCCGTCAACTTCTGGCGAAGACGGCGCCGTTCACGACGCAGTCGCCGCGGCCGTCGAAGTCATCCGCGCCTCGGGCCTGCCCAATCACACCGATTCGATGTTCACCACCATCGAGGGCAGCTGGGACGAGTGCATGGCCGTCATCAAGAGTGCCTGCGATAGAGTCGGCGAATTCGCGCCGCGCGTGTCGCTGGTCCTCAAGGCCGACATCCGTCCCGGTTACAGCGGTGAACTGACCGGAAAGGTGGAACGCCTCGAAGCAGCCCTGAGGGACCGCGGCTGAGCGATCCGCCTCGCCATCGCACTGAGCGCCGAAAACCGAGCGCCGAAAACTGAGCGCCGACAACTCCTGACAAATCCCCGCGGTGGCAGTGACAAAAGAGGCTGAAGCCTGCCCGGAAGCCGTCCCGACCCACGGTGCAGCAACCCGGTTGCCAGGGCCCGCCGCTAGCCAACTCAAACAAAGGATACCCTTACCGGACTAGGCATTTAACCCCGGGTAAAGTGACCTCGAAGACGCATTCGTGACAGGTGCGCGGTCGCAACTGGTGAGCGGAAGGGCAAATCGTTCCGTGCCGTCGATCGCACATCCGCCGATCAACGAGGCAGGGGTTTTTGCAATGACGGCGACTGATGGCCAACTCGATATCACCCAACTACCTGACTTAGCCGAGGGCACCGGACGTGTTGGGGCGGTGCGTACCCGCAGACCCGTCTATGTCGATCTGCTGCCGCCCTGCAACAACGCATGTCCGGCCGGCGAGAACATTCAGGAGTGGCTCCGGCTCATCAAGGAAGGTGAAGCCGAAGCCGCGTGGCGGCAGCTGACCCGCGACAATCCGTTCCCGGCGATCCATGGCCGGGTCTGCTACCACCCGTGCGAGGTGGCCTGCAACCGGCGTGAGCTCGACTCGTCGGTCTCGATCCACTCAGTCGAGCGATACCTCGGCGATGAGGCGATCGCGAACGGCTGGCGGTTCAACAAGCCCCGCAACAATACCGGCTACCGCGTCCTGGTCATCGGCGCCGGCCCCTCCGGCCTGTCGGCCGCCTACCACCTGGCGCGCGTCGGTCACGACGTCGAGATACACGATGCCGGCGAACTCCCGGGCGGCATGATGCGCTACGGCATTCCCGAGTACCGGCTGCCGCGCGATGTGGTCGATGCCGAGATCAAGCGCGTCGAAGACCTCGGCGTCAAGATCGTCCTCAATCACCCGGTGAAGGACCTGCTCGTCGAACAGCGCGAGGGCAACTTCGACGCGGTCTTCGTGGCGATCGGTGCCCACCTGTCGAAGCGAGTCGAGATCCCCAGCATGGACGCCGGCAAGATGGTCGACGCGGTCGACTTCCTGCGCGATGTCGCGTCCGGCGAGAAGCCGAAGATCGGACGCCGGGTGGCCGTCTACGGCGGCGGTAATACCGCCATGGACGCGGCCCGCGTCGCCCGCCGGATGGGCGCCGAAGAGGCTGTCATCATCTACCGCCGTAGCCAAGAGCAGATGCCCGCGCACGCCGACGAACTCGCCGAGGCCGAGCAAGAGGGTGTCAAGGTCCACTGGCTGCGCACGATCAACGAGGTCGCCGAGGACATCGAGGTCGAGGTCATGGAACTCGACGAGTGGGGCAAGCCGCACGGCACCGGCAGGTTCGAGAAGCTGCCCGCCGACACCGTCATCATGGCGGTCGGCCAGATCGCCGATACCGGCTTCCTGCGCAACATCCCCGGACTGCGTTTCACCGACGATGTCGTCCAGGTCGACCCCGCCACCTTGATGACCGACGTCCCGGGCATCTTCGCCGGTGGCGACGCCGTCCCCTCCGAGCGCACCGTGACGGTCGGTACCGGGCACGGCAAGAAGGCCGCCAAGATGATCGACGCCTGGCTGAACCGGCGCCGGGTGATGCCGACCATCAAGCACCCGGTCGTCGGCTTCGACGATCTGCACCTGTGGTACTTCGGAGATCACCCGCGCAGCATCCAGTCCGAGCTCTCGCCCGACGAGCGTGTCAGCGATTTCGGTGAGGTCGTCAAGGGCCTGACCGCCGACGAGGCCGACTTCGAGGCCCGCCGCTGCCTGAGCTGCGGCAACTGCTTCGAATGCGACGGCTGCCTGGGCGCCTGCCCCGAAGATGCCGTCATCAAGCTCGGCAAGGGCCACCGGTACCGCTTTGACTATGAGAAATGCACGGGTTGTGCGACCTGTTACGACCAGTGTCCGGCACACGCCATCGAAATGATTGCGGAGAAGTGATGACTACCACAGCAGCTGACGCCAAGATTCCCGCGCCCCACCCGAACATGCTCGGCGCCGAGGACCCGATTGCCAATCTTGACCGGGACGAGCCGGAGGCCAAGCCGACGGCCGTGCGGTCCATCGTCGACGGCAATACTGCCGCGGCCGATGTCGCTTTCCGGGTCAATGAACTCTGCTCCATCTACCCGATCACCCCGAGTTCCCCGATGGCCGAACTCGCGGACGAATGGTCGGCCTTCGATCGTGAGAACATCTGGGGCCAGGTGCCCTCGGTCATCGAGATGCAGTCCGAGGGTGGCGCCGCCGGCGCCATGCACGGTGCGCTCCAGGCCGGTGCCCTGTCGACGACGTTCACCGCGTCCCAGGGCCTGCTGCTGATGATCCCGAACATGTTCAAGATCGCCGGCGAACTGACCAGCACGGTCATGCACGTCGCCGCGCGTTCGTTGGCCACCCAGGGGCTGTCGATCTTCGGCGACCACCAGGACGTGATGGCCGCCCGGCAGACCGGCTGGGCGATGCTGGCCTCGGCCTCGGTGCAGGAATGCCACGACAACGCCCTGATCGCGCAGAACGCCACCTTGCATTCCCGGGTGCCGTTCATGCACTTCTTCGACGGCTTCCGCACCAGCCATGAACTGAACACCTGCCTGATGCTCAGCGACGACGATCTGCGCTCGATGATTCCCGACGAGCTGGTGCGCGAGCACCGCCGCCGGGCGCTCAGCCCCGAGCACCCGTTCATCCGCGGCACCGCGCAGAACCCGGACGTCTACTTCCAGGGACGCGAATCCGCAAACCCGTTCTACCTTGCTACGCCCGGTTTGGTGCAGCAGGCCATGGACGATTTCGCCAAGCTCACCGGCCGCCAGTATCACCTGGTCGACTACGTCGGCGCTCCGGACGCCGATCGGGTCGCGGTCATCATGGGTTCGGGCGCCGAGGTCGTCCAGCAGGCGGTCAGCTACCTGAACGCCGCCGGCCAGAAGACCGGCGTGCTGATCGTGCGGCTCTACCGGCCTTTCCCGGCCGACGAGGTGCTCGCAGCGATCCCCGAGACCGTCAAGAAGATCGCGGTGCTCGATCGCACCAAGGAGCCCGGCTCCAACGGTGAGCCGCTGTATCTCGACGTCACCGCCACGTTTGCCGAGGCGGTCAGCCTGGGCAACCGGGCGAGCCTGCCGCGCATCATCGGCGGGCGCTACGGCCTGTCGAGCAAGGACTTCACCCCGGCGATGGCCGCGGCGATCTTCGACGAGCTGGCCAAGGACAAGCCCCGTCCGCGCTTCACCGTCGGCATCAACGACGACGTGACCCGCCTGTCGCTCGACTACGATCCGCAGATCGACCTGGAGGATCCGCTCACCAAGCGCGCCGTCTTCTACGGCATGGGTTCGGACGGCACCGTCGGCGCCAACAAGAACACCATCAAGATCCTCGGCTCCGATGAGGACACCTACGCGCAGGGCTACTTCGTCTACGACTCGAAGAAATCCGGTTCGCGTACCACCAGCCACCTGCGCTTCGGGCCCGACCCGATCAAGGCGCCGTACCTGGTGAACAAGGCGTCATTCATCGGCTGCCACCACTGGTCGATCCTGGAACGCATCGATGTGCTGGAGTTCGCGCGCAAAGCCATCTACAACCAGGACGGCGAGCGGATCAGCGGCACGACCCTGCTGATCAACAGCCCGTTCGAGGCCGACCAGGTCTGGGACCATCTGCCGGCGCCGATGCAGGCCAAGATCATCGACTACGACATCGCGCTGTATGCGATCAACGCCAATGAGGTGGCTCGCACCGCCGGCCTGGGTGGACGCACCAACACCGTCCTGCAGACCTGCTACTTCGCGATCTCGGGCGTGCTGCCCTCCGATGTGGCAATCGAGCGCATCAAGCACTCCATCACGAAGACCTACTCGCGTAAGTCGATGGAGATCGTCCGCAAGAACCATGTCGCCGTCGATGAGGCCGTGGCGCACCTGCACAAGATCGAGGTGCCCCGCGAGGTCACCAGCGATCACGGCTACCTGGCCCCGGTGCCTGCGTCGGCTCCCGATTTCGTTCAGGACGTCACCGCGACCATGCTGATCGATAAGGGTGACACGCTGCCGGTCAGCAAACTTCCGGTGGACGGTTCCTTCCCCAGCGGCACCACCAAGTACGAGAAGCGGAACATCTCCGACATCATCGCGGTCTGGGATCCCGAGACCTGCATCCAGTGCGGGAACTGCTCGTTCGTCTGCCCGCACGCGGTGCTGCGCGCCAAGCACTACCCGACGGCCAGTCTGGCCGGTGCGCCTGCCGGCTTCGATTCGGCTCCGCTGGATGCGGCCGGTCTGCCCGATTCGCGGTACACGCTGCAGGTCTACGCGGAGGACTGCACCGGTTGCGGCCTGTGCGTGGAAGCCTGCCCGGTGTCGCCGATCGGCCAGCCGCAACGCAAGGCCATCAACCTGGCTCCGGTGCTGGAACGCAGCAAGCAGCGCCAGAATGTGGAGTTCTTCGAGTCGATCCCCCGGCCGCGCCGCAGCAAGGTCAACTACTCGTCGGTGCGTGGTGTGCAGTTCCTGACCCCGCTGTTCGAGTTCTCGGGCGCCTGCTCGGGTTGTGGCGAGACGCCGTACCTGAAGCTGCTCACCCAGCTGTTCGGTGACCGGCTGCAGATCGCCAACGCCACCGGCTGCTCGTCCATCTACGGCGGCAACCTGCCCACCACCCCGTGGGCGAAGAACGATGAGGGACGCGGCCCGGCCTGGTCGAACTCGCTGTTCGAAGACAACGCCGAGTTCGGCCTGGGCATGCGATTAGCTGCAGATCTGCACACCGAACTGGCCCGCAAACGACTGGTGGAACTGCGGGGCGAGATCGGCGACGACGAACTGGTCGACGGCCTGCTGTACGGACCGCAAGCGACCATGCATGAGCTGCGCATTCAGTACCGGCTCATCCAGCGGCTGCACGAGCGTCTCGACGAACTTGCTGGTCCGCTCGTCGACGATCTGAGGTCGGTGGCCGACCACTTGCTGCGCCGGTCGGTGTGGATCATCGGCGGTGACGGCTGGGCCTACGACATCGGCTCTGCTGGCCTCGACCACGTGCTGGCGTCCGGACGCAACGTGAACATCTTGGTGATGGACACCGAGGTCTATTCGAACACCGGCGGGCAGTCGTCCAAGTCGACGCCCTTGGGTGCGGTGGCCAAGTTCGCCACGGCGGGCAAGACCACCAACAAGAAAGACCTGGCGATGCAGGCGGTGGCCTATGGCCACGTCTACGTGGCCCGGGTGGCGATGGGCGCCGATCCGCAGCAGACGCTGAAGGCGTTCCGCGAGGCGGAGGCCTACGACGGCCCAAGCCTGATCATCGCCTACAGCCACTGCATCAGCCACGGCATCGATATGCGCAAGGGCCTGGAACAGCAGTACAAGGCGGTGGCCTCGGGTCACTGGCCGCTGATGCGGTTCAATCCGGTGCTGCGCAACCAGGACCGCAACCCATTCCTGCTCGACTCGCCGCGGCCGCGGATCTCGCTGAACGACTACCGGAAGAACGAGTTGCGCTTCAAGATGCTCATGCAGTCCGATCCCGATGAGGCGCGTCGCCTGCTCGACCTCGGCCAGGAGCACGTGCTGCGCCGCTACCAGGAGTACGAGATGATGGCCAGTCGTCCCGCCGAGATGTTCAGCGCAGACGCCCGGAAAGAGGCCCGGTGATGTCTAAGTTCGATCCTGAAGCCTTGCAGGCAGCAGCCGAATCGCATCGGCAGAAGACCGCGATGGGTAGCAGCGCGACCGACCAGCTGGCGCCGAACGGCTCGCAGGTCGTCGAGGCCGAGTTGAACCAGTTGCGGCCCCTCGACCTGCGGACGCGATACATGGGCCTGTGGCTGCGCAACCCGGTGGTCGCCTCGGCGGGCCCACTGAGCCAGACGGCGGACGGCATCAAGTCTCTGGCCGCCGGCGGTGTGGGTGCGATCGTCATGTACTCGCTGTTCGAGGAGCAGATCCGTCACGAGGCGGCGCGGGAGACCGCGTTGGAGGAGCAGGGTGCCGAGAGCTTCGCCGAGGCGCTCAGCTACTTCCCCACCGCGCCGAGCAACGACTCTGGCCTGACAAGGACGTACCTGGAGTTGCTCGAAAAGGCAGCCCCGGTCATCGATGTGCCGCTGATCGCCAGTCTCAACGGCTCGACCACTGGTGATTGGACGCAAAACGCTCGGCGCATGCAGGATGCCGGCGCAGCGGCCATCGAGCTGAACGTCTACTACGTGCCAGGAGACATCACCACCCCGGCACGTGAGGTGGAGCAGCGCTACCTGGACATTCTGGACGAGGTGAAGTCGCGGGTCAGTGTCCCGGTTGCGATGAAGCTGAGCCCCTACCTATCGAGCTTCGGCAAGATGGCGCAGGCCCTGGACGCGGCGGGGGTGGACGGTCTAGTGCTGTTCAACCGATATCTGCAGCCCGACATCGACCTCGACCAGATGGCGGTTGTGCCCGGCTTCGGCCTGAGCACCCAGGAGGA
>JAAYVB010000045.1 GCA_012517405.1 Propionibacterium sp. | reverse complement strand
GACGTTACTCGACGTTACTCGACGTTACTCGACCTACGAGTGGACGTGTTGGAAAGAGAGATTTATGGAAACAAAGTGGCTGACAGTCATTGAAGCGGCGCAATACCTGAAGATGGGTAGATCGACCGTCTATAAGCTGGCCCAGGAAGGCAAACTTCCGACGCACAGGGTCGGACGTCAATGGCGGTTCGATGCGAAGGAACTCGACAAATGGCTCAAGTCCGGGAATCTGGCATGGACAGAGGATCGTACTTGATGAAAGCAGGCGCGCAAACAAGCGAAATGGGAAGCCCTCTCAAGATAGAAGGGGGTTCCCGACCGCCGACGGTGGATAGTCCGGCGAGTTTCTCCCGCCCACCCAAGCTGCTTGACCAGATGCGCGAAGCGTTGCGTTCGCGGCACTACAGCCGCCGCACGGAACAGACTTATTGCCAATGGGTCAAGCGCTACATCCATTTCCACAATGTCCGCCATCCCGCCGAGATGGCCGAACCGGAAATCAACGCCTTTCTGACGCACTTGGCGGTGAATGAGAAGGTCAGCGTTTCGACGCAGAACCAGGCGCTTTCTGCCCTGCTTTTCCTTTATCGCCACGTTCTCAGCCGCGAGGTGGGTGATCTGGGCGAGGTGATCCGCGCCCGCAAGCCTAAGCGGTTGCCCGTCGTCATGACCCGCGAGGAAGTCAAGGCCGTGCTGGCGAATCTCCCCGGCGACAAGTGGCTTATGGCCTCGCTGATGTATGGTTCAGGGTTGCGTTTGATGGAGTGCCTCCGCCTGCGCGTGCAGGATATCGACTTCTCCCGCAACGAAATCATTGTCAGAGATGGAAAAGGAGCGAAGGACCGAGTCACCATGCTGCCAGAGTCGCTCAAAAGGGCGCTTCTGGATCATCTGAAGAAGGTTAAAAGGTTTCACGACCGAGACCTGGCCGACGGCTGGGGCCGTGTGTTGCTTCCGGACGCCGTGGACCGGAAATATCCGAACGCCCCAAGGGAATGGCGCTGGCAGTGGGTCTTTCCGCAGGAAAACCGCTGGAAGAACGAAAGAACCGGAGAAGAAGGACGGCATCACGTTCACGAATCGATCATCCAGAAGGCGGTGAACAACGCGGTGAGAAAGGCAGGTTTGGCCAAGCGCGCCACATGCCACACCTTTCGACATTCGTTCGCCACGCAGCTCTTGGAAAGCGGATACGACATCAGGACCGTGCAGGAACTTCTCGGTCACAAGGACGTGAAGACCACAATGATTTACACCCATGTCCTGAACCGTGGCGGCAAGGGCGTCAAGAGTCCGGTGGACGATTTGTAGAGGAGAAACGAAGGTGCCTTATACAGAAACCATATATCCCCTTGGCGTAAGCGACGCGGACGGCCATGCCATATGCAATAACAGGGCTTGCGCGGATTCGAGCGCAGGGGTGTTATGTCGCGATTTCACGGCCCAAAGGTGTTATTAAGAAACCATATAATCATTGTTAGGCCGCATGGACACAACGCAGGTCACATTGATACACAAAATTCTAGCTGCGGCAGATGAGCGAAATCTGCCGCTCTGGATCGGTGGGGGCTGGGCGATCGATGCACGGCTAGGGCGTGTAACACGCAAGCACGATGATATTGATCTGACGTTTCCCGGCGAGAGGCGCGGCGAGCTCGAGGCAATAGTTGAAATGCTCGGCGGGCGCGTCATGGAGGAGTTGGACTATGGATTCTTAGCGGAGATCGGGGATGAGTTACTTGACTGCGAACCTGCTTGGTGGGCAGACGAAGCGTATGAAATCGCGGAGGCTCCGCAGGGCTCGTGCCCAGAGGCGGCTGAGGGCGTCATCGCCGGGCGGCCAGTCCGTTGTAACAGCTGGGAGGCGATCATCTGGGATTACTTTTACTATGCCGATGAAGTACCACCAGTGGACTGGCCTACAAAGCACATAGAGTCCTACAGGCTCGCATGCACCTCACTCGGGGCGGAAAAGGTTGAGGTCTTGCGTGCCGCTTTCAGGTCGCGATATGCGGCCTAACAATTCGTCCAAGCCGACGCCGCTTCGCGGCGCGGCTTAACTCAGGTGTTAGACAACTTTCTTTCCTTCTTTCTTACCAGCTTCAACGGCTTCCTTCTTGGCCTTTTCCGCCAGTTCCTCACCGGCCGCCTTTTCCAGCGCCTTGACAAGCTGCTGCTTGTACTTGAGCGGGCCGATGTGGTGCTTCTTCTTGGCGTTGATCAGGGTCGCGCCTTGGAGCGCCTTGTGATCGACGCCGGGTTCCAACTCGTCGAGCAGGTCGATCACGTCCTGCTTGGTCATGTTGAGGGAGACGCCCTTGGCTTTGGCCATCTCCTGCAGCTCGACCACGGTGAGGT
>JAAYVB010000025.1 GCA_012517405.1 Propionibacterium sp. | reverse complement strand
GGCGGGACCGAGAGCATCAACGGGCTCATCGAGCTCCACCGCCGCATCGCCAGAGGCTTCCGGAACAGGGAGAACTACCGACTACGCATGCTCCTCATCGGCGGCGGACTCACCATGCCCCCACCGCAGGTATGAAGAGCCCGAATACCGACGCCGCTTGGGCTTGCGTGGTCCGTCAGCGTGCGCGTCCTCCAGTGGTCCGGGCGCGGCTCACCAGAATCAAGCGAGCCGGCCGTCATGACTCACCCCGCGTCATCTCGCCCCGATCTCGTCCCTGGTCTCTCTTCGGAGGAGTTCCAGCGCTGGTACTGGCTCAAGACCGAGCTCGTTGACTTTGCCCGCGCCCTCGGAATTCGCGCAAGTGGCGGCAAAGAACTACTGATGGCCCGCATCGCAGCGTCGCTCGATGGACGCGATCTTGCTGAGCCGGCGCCGATTCGAAGCAGCGGGCCAAGGCAACTCGCGGGCGAGCTGAGCGCAACCACGGTCATCCCCGCCGGGCAACGATACAGCCAGGTTGTTCGCAGGTGGCTTGAAGGCCAGGTGGGCTCTGGTTTTCGTTTCGATGCTCCCATGCGCGCTACAGACCAGAGGGGAGTGAGCCCGTGAGACCATTCGTCCGGCCGCTCACCCGAGCCGAAATCGAGAGTCCGGCGTTCTGGACCCTGCTCCATGAGGCGGCGGGGGTGGCTGACGACGCTCTCCGTCACATCCGCGAAACCGAGTTGGCCGCCCTTGAGGTCATCGGTGTCACCGACGGCGAGGTGATTGCCTTCGCTGCCTTCACCGTCACGGCCGATCAACTCACGCTTGAGTACATCGCGGTCGATGCGGGCAGTCGTGGACGCGGCATCGGCGCATGTCTCGTGGACACCATCCGCAGCGCCCACCCCGGTCTCCCGCTTCTCGCCGAGACCGACAACGACGCTGTGGACTTCTACCGGGCCCTCGGCTTCACCGTCGAGCCACGGCCAACCGACCCCCGCTGGCCCGGTCGTCCCCGGTATCGCTGCACGCTCGGCGCGAGCAGTGCCTGAGCAAGCGCCAGCAGCGGGCCGCCTGTCAGACCGACTCAGCGTCCATCCCGATGCTTCTTGAGCCAGCCGTCGATGATGTCCCAGACCGAGATGCCGGCGACGGAGAAGCCCAGCAGAATGGTCAGAGTGCGCAGGGTGTCCTGTTCGACCCCGCTCACCGCGCGAAAGACCGCCACGAATTCGGGGTTGAACAACTGCCCGCGGACGAGCAAGGTGAGCACCAGACTCGCGAATAGCACTGCCAGCGCGGTGTTGATCACCGCCAGAGTCGTGCTCCACCGTCCTCGCACGTACAAGACGATGGCGAACGCAGCTTCCAGTCCGACCAGCGCGATCAAATAGGGCCACAGTTCGGGGCTCAGTAGCGGAAGTGCCTCGCCGCCGGTGCGCACGAAACCGCGGAACTGATCCCACAGGATTGCGCCGGCGGCAAGCGCGAGGATCGCGAGCTGGGCGATCAGGTCGGTACGGCCGACGCCCGCCGGCTGTGGCTCGGGGAGTTGGTCAACATCCCATTGCAGCCCCGTGTCCGCGCCGGTGCGCTCGAGCACGGCGAACACGAGCGTCACCCAGAAGCAGACGTGCACGATGCTCGATAGGCCGGCGGCGATCGACTGGCCGATGATGGTGCCGATCGGGGCACCTGACAGCGTTTGCCCCAGCGCAACGCCGCCGACGACGCAGACCGGGACGATCATCAGCAGTAGCTTCACCAGCCGCCACCAGGTGACGTAATAGCGCGGGCCGATCAGATGCAGCGGACGATCGGCATAGCCCGCTGCGAGGACTGCCGGGTCTCCCAGCTCGGTGAGCACCGCGCGTTCTGCGTCCTCGCGCTTTTCGCCCTGCTCGACGCGTCCCTCGATCGCATCGGCGATGGACGCCTCCAGCTCGGCGCGCACATCGACCTGCGCGGCGGGCGAGAGACTCTTGACGGTGGCTGCGATGTACCGCTGGGTCAGTGTGGTGGTCATGTCAGCGCTCCTCGTCTGTCGGTGTCGTGGGTGAATCGTCGGTCAGGGAAGCGATCGCGTCGGAGAGTGCGAGCCACTCCCGGGTCAGCATCTCGGCCAAGCGGACGCCGGCGGGCGAGGTGCGATAGAACTTGCGCGGACGCGTCTCGTCGGTGTTCCACTCGCTCGTGAGGAACCCCTGTTTTTCGAGACGGCGCAGCAGCGGGTACAGCGTGTTGGCGTCAACGGTGAACCCGCGGCGCTCGAGCTCCTGAAGCAGTCCGTAGCCATAGCCGGCCGTGCGCAGCAGCCGCAGGCAGGCCAGCACGATGGTGCCGCGCCGCAGCTCCTGCTGATGGCCCTCGAATCCCTCGTCCATGCATACACGATACTGTGTGTCACACACTATAGGCAAGGGCACGATGTTGACTTCGAGTACGGCAAGAGCGCGGTCCAGATCGGATCAGCCCTGAAGACGCACCAAGAGCCTCTGTCCCATCCTCAGGACAAAGGCTCTTAGTGGATAACGAGACCTAACCGGCGATCCGATGCGAGACCGGGCTAGTGAAAGGACGCGATCTCTTCTTCGGTCGGGAACTTGAAGCCCTTTGCTCGAAGAACAGGCTCCAGTGACCGGCGCTTCCGCAGCCATCTTCTTCAACGACGTCCTTGCGATCGGAGCGCTCGAACGTTTCCGAGAACTGAACATGGGCATTCCAACGGATATCAGCGTGATGGGTTGTGACGATATTTTCGGGGCAAGCTTCTGTGTTCCCGCTCTGACCACTGTGACCTCGCCGGGCGAGATCGTCGGCCAGGTGGCAGCGGATCTGCTGATCAGCCTGCTATCCAACGGTGCTGTCAGCCCTCCCGTGATACGACGCTTCAGTCCTCATCTGACCATCCGCGAATCCACTGGGCCGGCTCCGTCTGCACAATAGGCGGCTTAGGTCACAGATCCCGACGCTCGAACCACCGCACACTCAACCAGAGGCTGACCACCAACACGGCCCCCACACCGACGATCCCAATCCCGGCGCTGGCCGCAGGCGCTTGAAGAATGAACCCGACCAGGACCTGCTGCCAGCTCTCGGGCATCAGCACCGCCGCCAACATGAGAACGCCGAAGCACAGGAGGGGGAGTGCCGGACCCACGGGCCCGAGTCCTCCTCGGCTGGACAGTGGGCCGGTCACCGCCACGCTGATCAGGGGGATGACCGTGAAGAGTGCAGTGATCCCCAGCCTGTCGGTCAGGTCCATGCTCGGCAGCAGCACGGCGATGAGCACGCCGGTGACGGCGACGATGAGCAGCGCCAGCGTGTAGCGGGAGCCGATGACTTGCCGCCGTGTGACTGGCAGCGTCCCGACAAGCACGTTGATGCGGCTGCCGGACGAATCGAACGGGAACAGCCGGCTGATGAGCACCATCGCCGACATCGCCACGAAGGCGATGCCGGTGGTGCCGCCCTGTGGTCGCTGCAGCAGGACTGGCACCATCCCGAAGGCGAGCATGACTCCGATGACGGGTAGCAGCGCGAGAAGGCGACGTGCGTCTAGGTATATGAGGGGGAGCATCGTCAGTGTCCTTTCGCGATTCGGACGACGATGTCGTCCAAGGTGGGTTCTTCGGCAACTGCATCGTCTGGGATCTCGCCGATCAGGCGGGTCGCGATCAGTGCATCCCAGCCGGCGGCATGGGAGCGGAGTCCGTAGGCTTCGGCCGCAACGTCGGGATCCAGAGGTGTGCGTCCGCCATGGAGTATCCGGTACGACCCGAGCAGTTCGGAGCCTTCGGCACATGTCACGATCTGGCCCTTGTCGATGACGGCGACATAGTCCGCGATGCGCTCGATATCACTGGTGATATGCGAGCTGAACAGTACCGTCCGGTGCTCGTCCAGCATGAAGTCGCCGATGATCTCGGCCAGTTCGTCGCGTGACAGGGGGTCCAAGCCGGATGTGGGTTCGTCCAGCACCAAGAACGTCGCACCTTGGGCGAGTGCGGCAGCGATCTGCAGTTTCATGCCCATGCCTCGCGACAGCTGTTTGACCTTGCGGTCGGCGGGCACGTTGAACCGCTCCAGCAGCTCCTGAAATCTCGCATCCGACCAGCGTGGGTAGAACGGTCGCAGCACTTTGCCGACCGTGGATACCCGCCAGTCGCCGTCGTAGCTGGGGGTGTCGAGGACGACACCGATGTCGGCCATGTCCGGCCGCTGGATGGTGCCCGAATCTGGGTGCGCCATCCTCAGCAGAAGCTTGATCGTGGTCGTCTTTCCGGCGCCGTTGGCGCCGACAAATCCGGTGACGAATCCTTCTTCGATCGCCAGGTCGAGGGGCCCGAGCGTGAATCCGGGGTAGTGCTTGGTGACCCCCTGCAGGTCAATCATTGTCGGTTCCTTCCTCCAAGGCGAAATCAAGTAGGGCGTGCAGTGTCGGCGCATCCAAGCCGGCTTGAGCAGCGACGTCAACGGCATCCGAGAGATGACCCTCGACCTGGCGAAGCAGGTTTTCGCGGATCAACTCGGCGTCCTTGGGTGCCACGTAGCTGCCCTTGCCGGGAACGTTGACGATGTATCCGAGCTGAGCGAGCTCGTTGTAGGCGCGCGTGGTCGTGATGACGCTGATGCGCAGGTCCCTCGCCAGGCCCCGGATGGACGGCAGTAGCTCACCCTCGGCGAGCTCATCCTTGAGGATGGCGGCGCGGGCCTGGTCGACGATCTGCTGATAGATCGGCACTCCAGACCGGTTGGACAGAACCACATGGAGCGGCACGACAACCTCCGTTATTACTGTATATATACGAGCATATACAGCCAGGTTGGCTGGTGCAACCTGCACTACCCGCGCCGCTTCGCTACGATGACGAAGATGACAGCAATCCCGGACGCATTCCCTTCCGACTAGTCCGCATGTCCGAAACTGGTCCTCTCGACAATCTCGCCGCGCAGGTGCGGCGGGCACGGGACCGCTTTGCGCCGATGATCGACCCCATCGGATCCATCGCGGCTCGAGTGATCGTGGACGAGTTCCTCGCCGAGCACCTCGATGAGCTCAGGACGACCGCCGCGAGTGCCGCAGTCCCGGCGCCGGTATCGTCTGATGAACTGACCAGCCACGTCTTCACCTATTGGGGAACTCCGCTGCGCAGCGCGCCCCCGATCGTGCGTACTTGCGTGCGGCAGCTCAGGAACGTCCATCCGGACGCGATCGTGCTCGACGAGACCTCCTGGCAGGACCATCTCGAGTTGCCCGGCGTGGTCGTGGACCGGCTGCGCGATCGTCCGGCGCACTTCTCCGATCTGCTGCGGCTGTCGCTGCTCGAACGCTACGGCGGGGTGTGGGTGGACGCGACCGCGTTCGTTCCCCAGCCGCTCGGCCCGTGTCTCGATCCGCTCCTCGGCGGGGGTCTGCTCTATCTGCGGTGGAGCCGGACGCAGATCTCGAACTGGTTCATCGCTGCCAGATCACGTTCGCTGCTCATTGCGGTCGAACGCGCAGCCCTCGAGACCTGGTGGCGCGAGCACTATGAACTGCCCGACTACTTCCTCTTCCACCGCGTCTTCGAGGGTTTGCTCGATCTCCTCCCCGATGCGGAGCGCGCCTGGGCAATGGTCCCGAGGGTGAGCACCGTGCCGAGCCACTTCCTGCAACTTGAGATGTTCCGCAGCTACGAGCCGGCGCGGTTCGCGATGCTCGTCGAGGCCGCCTTCGTCCACAAGCTCAGTTACAAGTACGATCCGGCCGATGCCGTGGCAGGCACGATCGTCGACCATCTCGTCTCGGGCCGCTACCCTGGGGCGCCGGAATCCTTGTGACCAGCTCGAACGAGGTGAGGATGGTGCTGCAACGGCTCCGGCATTCGGAGTTTCGTTCGAAGTTTTACCTCTCCCGCAAGGACGTCGACTATGCCCGCGCAAAGGGCAAGGACACGATCCAGCAGCATGCTCACGAACTGCTCGCTGGGCGGATCGGTGCGGCCCAGCCAAGAAACGACGGCAAGCAGACCCCGATGCGCGGTCACCCGGTCTTCGTCGCTCAACATGCGACCGCGACCTGTTGTCGCGGCTGCGTTGCCAAGTGGCATCACATTCCACAAGGGCGGGAACTCACTGACGACGAACTCGGCTATCTGGTCGCCGTGGTGATGGCCTGGATTGAGGACCAGCTGCGACGGCATCCGTGACCGGTCTGGTGGCTTGATCGTCCCCACGGGGTGCTTAGCGATGCGACGGCCTCCCGCACGTTTGCCGTGAAACAAGACGGGAGAACAATGGGCATTGGCCACTACGAGGGAGAACCCGATGATCTTGAACGAGACATTCACCATGTCCAACGGCGTCACCATTCCGAAACTCGGGTTGGGTACCTGGTTCATTGATGATGACAAGGTGGCACAGGCCGTCCGCAATGCCGTGAAGATCGGTTACCGCAACATCGACACCGCCCAGGCGTACGGCAATGAACGCGGCGTGGGCGAGGGCGTTCGCACCAGTGGCATCCCCCGCGAGGAGCTGTTTGTCTCCACCAAGCTCGCCGCCGAGATCAAGGACTACGACACTGCGGTCGGCGCCATTGAGGGTTCACTCGAGAAGCTGGACCTCGGCTACATCGACCTGATGCTCATCCACGCGCCGCAACCGTGGGCCGAGTTCCGTCAGGCCGACTATTCCGAGGGCAACCGCCAGGCCTGGCGCGCCCTCGAAGAGGCGTATCGGGCGGGCAAGATCCGCTCCATCGGCGTCTCGAACTTCCTGGACGAAGACGTCGAGAACATCCTCGAGCACGGCACGGTCGCGCCGCAAGCGAATCAGATCAAGGTCACTCCTGGCAACACTCCCACCGACCTGATCGAGTACTGCCAAGCCAAGAACATCCTCGTCGAGTCGTACTCGCCGCTCTCGCACGGCAAGATCCTCGACAATCCGCGGGTCATGGCGATCGCGCAGAAGTATCGGGTCAGCGTCGCGCAATTGTGCATCCGCTACACCTTGCAGCTGAACACGGTGTCGCTGCCCAAGGCCTCGAGTCCTGAGCATCAGCGCACCAATGCTGACGTCGACTTCGTCATCTCCGATGACGACATGATGGGGTTGCAGGATCTGGGGGATTGAGCTCCGCAGCAGCGGGGGAGCGGTTCTCCTAGAGAGTGTGGTTACACTGTTGGTCATGGGTATCAGGTTCGATGTGTGCGTCCCCGCTTCAGGGTGCCATCGAATGCTGTGTTGTTGTCGTCACTGACTTGACCACCCGCCCCGAGGCGCCGATGATTCTTGGCCCCTCCTTGTGAGTGCTCATCTCACAACCTCACTCCTCAATCGTTCGCACTTCAAAGAAGCGAGCTGTGCCATGCCCCATACCGAAATCTGGAATCGCATCCGCGAGGAGGCTGCCTCCGACCTCCTGGCCGAGCCCGCCCTCGGCGACTTCCTGCAGGCCACCATCCTCGATCACGAGGACCTCGACGAAGCGCTGAGCTACCTGTTGGCCGACAAACTGGCAAGCCCGTCGGTCCCGGCCGAGCGGCTGCGCGAGCTGTTCGTCCATGCTTTCGCCGATGACCCCTCGATCGGTATCGCGGTCCGCGAGGACTTGCGGGCGATCATCAGCCGTGATCCCGCCGCCCGCCGCTACGCCACCCCATTGCTGTACTTCAAGGGCTTTCACGCCCTGCAGGGCTACCGCATCGCGCATTACTACTGGACGCAGGAGCGCGTGCAGCTGGCGCTCTACCTGCAAAGCCGGATCTCCGAGAAGTTCGCCGTCGACATCCACCCCGCGGCGCGGATCGGTAAGGGCATCATGTTCGATCACGCGACGTCGGTGGTCATCGGCGAGACCGCCGTGGTTGAGGACGATTTCTCGATGCTGCACGAGGTTACCCTCGGCGGTACCGGCAAGGTCGGGGGAGACCGGCATCCCAAGATCGGACGCGGCGTGATGATCGGCGCCGGCGCCAAGGTGCTCGGCAATATCCGGGTCGGTGAGGGAGCCAAGGTGGGCGCCGGCAGCGTCGTGTTGGACGATGTGCCGCCCTTCACCACGGTGGCCGGCGTGCCGGCCCGTTCCGTCAGCTACCCCGTCCACGGGCTGCCGGCTCTGGACATCGCCGACCTGGAGGGAAGCCTCTAGCTATCGCTGGTCCGCTGTCTGGAGCAGATATCGTGCGACCGCGATCTGGCGGTTCGGTGTACTAAGCCCGCTACCGCCCAGGTTCTGCAACACGTCACGGGTCGGTTTGCTCCATATGTGCACCGCGCGTTCATCGAGAAACGCATCGCCACCGGTTCGCCAGCCGATCCACTCCATGATGCGGGCGGCCTCGTCGAAGCTGTGTAGCCAGTCCTTGCCGGCCGCGACGAACAGCAGCGCTATCGTGCCGGCATCTTGTTCATGCTGTTTGCCGAGTGGCAGCCGGGTGGCGATGTGGCGCAGCAGGTGGGGCGGATCGCCGGCGAGCCTTCGTCCGTTCGAAGTCACCGTGAGGCGACCACGGCTCAACCGGACGAGACCGAGCGCGGTCGCAGACCTGCGTAGCGACGACACCGTCTGCGATGTGTCTTCGCGGGTGCCTATCCCGACCCATTCGGTTTCGGGACCGAGCTCGGTGAGGATCTGTTGGACGACCCGCGGTGGTAGATAGCCCGCCTGAGTGAGAGTCAGGCCGTCGCCTATCTCGGCAAGCAGCACCTGGTAGCCGCGCACGGCGTCCGCCATGTCGCGCTCGGTCAGACTCGGTGAGCCGAGGTCGGCACGCCTGATCAGCTCACCCAGATCGGAGAGTGGTGAGCCACCGGCGTTCCGCATCAGGATGCTCACCATCGGATGGAACTGTTCGAGCGGGGGCAATAGGCCACGCGCGAGAACCGCATTGACCTCGTCGACGGAGAAGGCTACCGGATCATAGCCGGGAGGCAACCAGTCCAGCACCTGTTGTACCCATTCGGGGTCGGCGCCCTCGGTTCGTCCGTCGAGCCAGTTCAGGAGCTCTTCCAGGCCACCGATCCCGCCGAGATCCTCGGGCGGGCAGGCTCGCTGGCCCGCGAGGCACCATGCGTCCGTGTCGCCCGCGCGCCAGGGCTCGACGCTCTCAAGCTTCATCGTGTGCCACCAACTGTCACCGAAGTCGTACTCGTAGAACAGGCAATCGCCGGGCTCGGAGATCACCTGGTCGAGATGCACATCGCTTTCGGGGATGCCCTTGTCACCCTCGGCGATGTCGAACGGGGTGAGGAAGTGCTGCGTGGTCGGATCGTGGGTGTCGGGACCCATGACGAAGTGATGCAGATGGGAATCCGTCCACCCCATCGCGATCTGCACGACCTCGTGCACCTGCGGAAGCGTGAGATCGCTTGCCAGCCGCAGCTGCCGCCAGATGGGCGGGTGAGCATCATCAAGGTCGAGGCGGACGATGAGCGCCGCCTTGACCGCACGCCTGCCCAGCGGCGTGGGCGTAGTCAGAGCGAACCCGTCGGGATCAGCCCAGTAAATGGATGCCATACGTCGATCGTAGGCAGGAGGCGGACGATCGGACGCGCCCGACCAAGCAGCCTGCCGCCGGGAAATACTCGCAAGTATTCGAACGAAAGCGTTGTATTCGAACACAGATTCGAATAAACTGAGGTTATGGAAGACCCCACCCATGACCCCAGACTGCTGGTCGACCCGAAGACCAGCGCGGAAGTGTTCGATGCGCTGGATCATGCGCATCAGCAGTTGATCGGCGCTGAGATCGCCGAGCTTGTGGCGATCATCCACGCGGCCGACCTGTGGAAGATCGACGAGACCGCGGTAGGCGAAGGCATCGAAGGACTGATGCGGCCCGGCCATGACGGCACACCAGAGGTAGGCGAGTTCCTGGCTCTTGAGGTCGGCCCACTCCTGGGGATCTCGGCCTCATCGGCCATCTGCCGAATCGGAGAGGCGCTGGACCTGCGGCATCGACATCCCATGTTGTGGCAGGCAGTTCTGGCCGGGAAGATGCGCGTGTGGCAGGCGAACAAGATCTGCATCGCCTGCTCACACCTGTCCGCTGAAGCCGCTCTGAAAGTCGACCGTGCGATGAGCGCCGGAGTTGGGGCGCTGCCGTGGTCGCGGATCATGAGAGCGCTGCCGGGGCAGATCATCAGTGCGGATACCAAGCTTGCCGGCAAGCGGGCCGAGGCCGAACGCGAGGCCCGCCGAGTGCGAGTGTCGAAGATCACCGATGGGCATGTCAGTTTCTTCGGTGTCGTCAATCCCGTGGACGGGATCCTTTTCGATCATGTCCTGACCCAGATCGCCAAGACCTTGCCGGCTGGTGAGGACACGCCCATGTGCAGTGACCTGGATCGGAGGCGAGCGGCCGCGGTGGGTGTGCTCGCCAGGTCAGCGCTCGGTCAGGACAGCTTGCCCACCCATACGTTGGTCGTGCATATCTCGGCCGAAGATCCCGCGCTGACTACCGCGGATGGCGAGCTGACGGAGCAGACGACGACCACGGGTGTGGCCAGGGTCGAGGACTGGGGCCCGATCCTGACCGACCAGCTGCCTCGATTCCTTGCTCACTCGAGAGTGATCGTCCGCCCGGTGCTTGATCCGGCAGGAATGCGACCCGTCGACGCGTATGAGACTCCCGACCGAATGCGGTTCGCGGTCGAGCAGCGGGATCCGGTGGATGTGTTTCCGTGGGGAACCCGCAAAGCCGGTCGTTGCGACATGGACCACACCATCGCCTACATGGATGGCAGACGGGGCCAGACCAGCCTTGAGAATCTCGGACCACTGTCGCGCAAGGCTCATCGAGCGAAGACCCACGGCAAGTGGCAACTTGAACAGACCACTCCTGGTGTCTTCCGTTGGACCTCGCCGCACGGGTACCACTACGAAGTGACCCCCTCGGGAACCACCCGCCTGTTCGTACCCGTGCGGGAACCTCAAGTGCTCGAGACGGCCTGACCCTGCCGCCCGTCCGTCACTTCACTAGGTGATGGACGCCTTGTAGATCGCGTCGATCGAGGCGGCCAGCGCGGCGTTGAACTCCTCGTCCGTCATGGATTCGGTCAGCCCTTCGGTGAGTGCACGGGAGAAACTGGCGATCAGGCGGTGATTGCGGGCGAGGCGTTCGTCTGCCTCGTCCCGGCTGTAACCTCCGGAAAGCGCCACCACGCGCAGGACCGACGGGTGATCGATCAGTGGCGCGTAGAAGTTGTCAACCGTGGGAATGCTCACCTTGAACATGATCGGCAGGTCGAAGATTTCGGTTGCCAGTCGCTCCATGATCTCCGCGAGCAGGATCTGCTCTGACTCTTCCTTGTCAGGAGCCTTGATATCGATCTCCGGCTCCAGAATCGGAATCAGGCCGGCATCGGAGATCTGCCGTGCAAAGGCGAACTGCTGCTCGACATTGCTGGCGATTCCCTCGGCATTGGCCGACAGCACCACGGAACGCATCTTCGTCCCGAAGATATGAGCCTTCTTGGCCCGTTCCAGCAGGTCGTCCAGGTCGCCGATCGGCTTCATCAGGCGCACGCCGTTCGCCGGATCGGCCAGGCCCTTATCCACCTTGAGGATCGGCAGAATCTTCTTCGTATCCCACAGGTAATCCGCTGCCGGTTGTCCGGCAAAGGTACGGTCCATCGTCTTTTCGAACAGAATGGCCGCAAGAATGTGCTCGCTGGTGAATGCCGGACTGGTGACGATGCGTTCCCGCATTGCGTGAACCAGATCGAACATCTCGTCATCATTGGAATAACGGTCTTCTTCGATTCCATACAGCTTCAGAGCGCGAGGGGTGCTGCCGCCGCTTTGGTCCAATGCGGCGATGAATCCTGCTCCAGAACCCATGCGCTCGAGCTTGGTACTCAACATGCTGTCCGCCTCCCACAAGGAACATCAGGTGATACATCTCACGCTACGTCGTTATCCGCCGGACCGAAGCGGAACGATGCGGAAGATCGCCCCGCGACCTCAGTCGATGATCGTGTTCTCGCCGCGACGCTGCAGATCGGCAAGCCCATCGCGCATGGCGCGGATCTGATCGAGGTAGTGCCCGGTCCAGCCCTGCAGCTCCGAGACGATCCGGACGGGCTCACGCGTGCGGTACGAATGGGTGGGATTGCCCGGGAACCGCTTGTCGGTGAGGTTGGGATCGTCCTCGATCTCCCCGATGGGTTCCACGATGTAGATGTGGTTCGAGATGCGCCCGTCCTCGAAGTTGGACGCTCGCCACGGCTCAAGGACCTCACCCGGGACGAGGACCGCCTTCGTCCCGTGCAGGTAGATGCCCGGCCGGAACACTTCGAAGGGCACAGGTCCGCTGGTCATGGCGTCAACGGTATCGGCCCAACCGGCCCACGGTTATGGATGTGGGCTTACCGTTGTGACATGACGTATGTGATTGCTCTGCCTTGCGTAGATGTCAAGGACCGCGCATGCGTGGACGAATGCCCGGTCGACTGCATCTACGAGGGCGAACGGATGCTCTACATTCATCCCGATGAATGCGTGGACTGCGGTGCGTGTGAGCCGGTGTGCCCGGTAGAGGCGATCTTCTTCGAGGACGATCTCCCCGAGGAGTGGGCCGATTTCCTGCCGGCGAACGCGGGCTTCTTTGAAGGTATCGGCTCCCCGGGCGGTGCTGCGAGGGTTGGCCCGATCGCGAAGGACGATCCGCTTATCGAGGAGCTTCCTCCGCAGGGCTAGGCCGTCGGGAGCTCTCCGGCCCCGGGGGCAACCAACCAGCATTCCTGCCGCGGCGATTGCAGTGATGTCGGTGCAATCATGGCTGTATGAAGACCACAGCCATCGGTTACACCGAGAATCTTCCTGCGTCCGATCCGGCCAGCCTGATCGAACGAACCATCGAGGTGCCAGCCCCAGGACCGCACGACCTGCTGGTCGAGGTCGAGGCGGTGTCGGTGAACCCGGTTGACGTGAAACTCCGCGCGGGTGCACCGTCGGGAGGATTTCGGGTGCTGGGGTTTGACGCGGTCGGGATCGTCCGCGAGATCGGCGATGCCGTGACCTTGTTCCAGCCCGGCGACGAGGTGTTCTACGCGGGCAGCTACGACCGTCCGGGCACCAACCAACGCCTGCATCTGGTGGACGAACGCATTGTCGGACGCAAACCCTCGACGCTGTCACCCGAGGATGCCGCTGCACTGCCGCTCACCTCGATCACCGCATGGGAGACGCTGTTCGACCGATTTGGCCTGACCTGGGAGAGCACCGGCACCTTGCTGATCGTCGGCGCGACCGGCGGAGTAGGCTCGGCGATGCTACAGCTGGCCGAGGTACTGCTTCCGGATGTGACGGTCATCGCCACCGCGTCCAACCCCGAACGTGAGGCGTGGGTGACCAAGCTGGGGGCCGAGCACACCGTGAATCACCACGGCGACCTCGTGGCCCAAGTGCTCGCGATCGCACCCGGTGGGGTGGATTGGCTGTTCACCGCACATTCGGAGGGACAGCTGGAGGCCTACGCCCAGATCGTGCGACCGTTCGGGCAGATCACCGCCATTGACGATGGCCCCCGAGATGTCTCCCCGCTGAAACCCAGGAGCATCACCTGGCACTGGGAACTCATGTTCACCCGCCCGGTTCAGCAGACCCCCGACATGATCGAGCAGCATCTGCTTCTCGAGCGCGTTGCCGACATGGTCGAGCAGGGTCAGCTGGTCAGCACGGCGACTCGCAGGATGACTCCGATCAGCGCGGCGACGCTGCGCGAGGCGCACCAGTTGGTGGAGGGCGGGCGACTCGTCGGCAAGCTCGTTCTGCGCGGGTGGGAGTGATCTGCGCCCGGCCTGCGTGGCGCTACAGCGCTGCCGCCCCCGCAGTCAGCCACCAGAAGGCGTAGTCGGCGTAGAGAGCGGCGCCGATCGGCAGGGCAGCCTCGTCCAGATCGAAGTTGCCGTTGTGGTGGGAGTTCTGGGTGTTCGCCACGGCAGGGTTTCCGGTGCCCAAGAACGCATAGACACCCGGGACACGCAACGCCAGGTCGGCGAAGTTGTCGCCTCCCAGAGAGATCGGACGCTGGGTGATGACCTGGATGTTGTCGTCGATCCGGCGGGCGATCTCGGCGACCTCCTCGGTGATGGCCGGCGGATTGACGACCGCGGGAGTGAACTCGCGCCACTGAACCTCGACGGTCGCGCCGAATGCCTCCGCGGTCTGCTCAGCGAGGTGAGTGATCTGCTGCCTCACCAGAATCCGCGACTCAGGCGTTACAGTGCGCGTCGTGCCTTCGAGTTCGGCGGTTTCGGCGAGCGCGTTGTACGTCGTTCCCGCGTGCAGCTTGCCGACGCCGATGACCACCGGCTCGACCGGATTGGTTCGGCGGGTCACGATGGCCTGGATCTGGGTCACCAGGCTCGCCGCCACATAGAGGGCGTCGGCGCCCAGCTGCGGACGCGAGACGTGCGCCCCCTTGCCGTGAACGGTGATGCCGAAATGGTCGACTGCCGCGCAGTTCAGTCCGGGCACGGCGGCCACCGAACCGGTGAGCAGATCGGACGCGGCGTGCAGCCCGAACGTGCGCCCCGCATCGTCCAGCACACCCGCCTCGACGAAGTCGAGGGCGCCGAGCCCGACCTCTTCGCCGGGCTGGAAGATCAACTTCACCGTGCCGCCGAAGGCTCCGCGGGCTGACTTCAGCGTTTTCGCGGCGCCCAGCAGGCAGGTGATGTGGGAATCGTGCCCGCAGGCGTGCATCACGCCGTCGATCTGTGAGCGGTAGGGCACATCGTTGGTCTCTTGTACCGGCAGCCCATCGATGTCGGCTCGCAGGGCGATGACACGGTCACCGCCGAGGTCTCCGGTGAGGGTGCCCAGCACCCCGGTGGCGCCGACGCGGCGATGGGGGATGCCGTAGAGATCGAGCTCACGTTCGATCGCCTCGGCGGTCCAGAACTCGTGCAGCGCCAACTCGGGATGCTGATGAAATGCCCGGCGTAACCCGGTCAGGTATTCCTGCTGGGCGCGCAGTTGCTCAAAGAAAACGCTCATGGAAGATTCCCTCGTGGTATTCGTGTCCGATCCTGCGATAGCCTTCCGTGTCCACGGTATAGCGATGGCGGTGAGCCCCCGCTCGCGCAGTGGGCCCACCGCCATTTTGCAGTGACTGAACGCGGTCTCTCAGACTCCGGTGCCGACCAGTTCGTCGGATTCGAACTCGGCCAGTTCGTCCTCGAAGGATGCGGCGTTGTAGTCGGTGTCCTTGGTTTCGTGGACGATGATCAGCGAGATCAGGGTCAGCACGGAGGCCACGGCCAGGTAAACGCCAACCATCCAGGTGCTGCCGCCGGCCTTCGCCCACAGCGCGACCGCGATGATCGGGGCCAGCGCAGCGCCCAGGATGCTGGAGACGTTGTAGGCGATCGCAGATCCGGTGTAGCGCACGTTGGTCGGGAACAGCTCAGGCAGCACGGCGCCCATCGGCCCGAAGGTGATGCCCATCAGGGTGAAGCCGATGATCAGGAAGGCCTGCGTCATTCCGCCGGTCAACATGGCATCCGGACGCAACGTCAACCACACCGGGAAGGACAGTCCGAAGACGATGATCGCGACCGTGACACCGATGAGCAGCTTGCGGCGTCCGAGCATGTCGGCCACCGGACCGGCCAGCAGCGTGAACAGACCGAAGAAGATCACGCCGATGATCTGCATCAGCACGAAGTCGGTGTAGGCGATGCCCAGGCCCCCGGGGGTCGCAGTCTGCGGCTTGGTGCCGAAGGTCAGCGCGAAGGTGGTCATGAGGTAGAAGAGCACGTAGGTGGCCAGCATGATGAAGGTGCCGAGGATCAGCTCACGCCAGTGGTAGCGCACGGTGTCGCTCAGCGGAACCTTGCGGATCGCACCCTTCTGCTCGGCCTGGACGAAGGCCTGCGACTCGACGAGCTTGAGGCGAACCCACAAGCCGATGATCACCATGACCGCCGAGAACAGGAAGGGGATGCGCCAACCCCAGCTGAGGAAGGCCTCCGACTGCATGGTCGGACCGTCGGGATGCGGCAGGGCCATGTTGATGAGCAGGAAGAGCCCATTGGCGATGATGAAGCCGAGCGGAGCGCCCAGCTGCGGGAAGGTCCCGTACAGTGCGCGTTTGCCATCGGGGGCGTTCTCGGTCGCCACCAGCGCAGCGCCCGACCATTCACCGCCGAGCGCGAAACCCTGGCACAGCCGCAACGTCAGCAGCAGGACCGGCGCAATCAGCCCCGCAACTTGGAAGGTGGGCAGCAGACCGATGAGGAAGGTCGCCACTCCCATGGTGAGCAGGCTGATCACCAGCGTGGTCTTGCGTCCTCGCTTGTCACCGAGATGACCGAAGAAAATCGCACCGACCGGACGCGCGATCATGGCGGCGCCGAAAACCGCGAATGATGCGATGAGCGCGGTCGTTTCGTTACCGGTGGGGAAGAACAGCTTGGGGAACACGAGGGCCGCGGCCGTGGCATAGACGTAGAAATCGTAGAACTCGACCGTCGTGCCGACCAGGCTCGCGGCGATCACTCGCCCAGGCGAGTTCAGTGGCGCTTTCGTCTGGATGGGGTTGGCAGAACTGATTGACATGTATGGACTCCTTCTCGGCGTCCATTATCTGACCATTCTGTCTCACCTGTTGGGACCAGTCGATGGGTGAGATCGTTGGGAGCTGGCCCTAGGCGGGTGGCGGGGTTCGTTTCCACAAGGCCAGCGCGATCGTCCCGAGCGCGAAAGGCCCAGCGACGGTGAAGGTCCGCCAGACGAGCAGAGCGGCCAGCGAGGGCTCCAGGATGCCGTCGCCGGCGGTCTGTGCCAGGGATGCGATCATCGCCGAGTCCATGATTCCGAGTCCCTGTGCGGGGAACATGGTCAGTGGGAAGGCGAACAGGTAGGCGGCTGCCAGTTCTACAGCTGGCAGCTGGTCAGGGGTGACGCCCATCGCTCGCAGCGTGATGACCAGCATCAGCAGGTCGATGAGCACGACGGCGTAGCTGACGAGCACAGCGCGCGGGAATCGTCGCGACAGATCGGTGGCCATGTTCGCCTGGAATCCGCGCATGGTCTCCGCCCACTTCTCAGGATCGGTCCGTCGGCGGATGATCCGAACCGTCTTGCCGAACAGACGCCCGAGGGTCGCAGCCCACTCCTGGCTGCGATGCACCAGCAGAACCCCGACGATCAGGGCCGCCGCGACGGCCAGGCTGAGTAGATCGAACAACCGCAGGCCAGGGCTGACCTTGAGGAATGGCAGCAGCGCGAAGCCCAGCAGCGGTGCGGAGAAGCGAGCGATGAAGAAGGTGACGGCGTTCATCGTCGTCGCGGCAAGCGCCGACTCCGTCGAGAGGTTCCACGAGCGGAACATGGCTACTCGCAGCACCATGTCGCTGGGTGCCGGTGCGAATGCTGCGGCAGTGCTTGCGGACAGATCGTTGATGGTGCATCGATACAATCCGACCCCCGGCAGGAAGATCGCCAAGGGGGCGGCGTTGAGTACCTGCCGCGCGACGAGCAGCACCAGCAGGACGAGCGGCGTCCACCACGGCAGGCGCGACAGGGCATCCCAGACTGCAGTCGCGTCAATGCGGCGGTAGGCGCGAACCAGTCCGAAGACGACGAGGACGGCGATTGCGGCCAGAACGATTCGCCGCATCCAGCCGTTCTTGCGTTCGTGCCGAAGGCTGGTGAGGACCTCGTTCGCGTCCTGCTCTGGTGGCATTTGCTCAGCTCCCGGGTGAAGATGTGTCGTCTCGGTCAAGTGGTCCCGACTCCTTGACCGGCGAGGAAAGCGCCGCGAAGCACACGCATCACGATAGGTGATCGTGCTTGCGGTCTCCTTCAGGCACCGGGAATCTGATCACACGACCCTTTCCGGGCCGTCGATGAGCCCGAGGATCGCGCCGTCGGGCGTGCGGACGGCGGCGACCCGATGGCCACCCCCGACCTCGCGCGGCTCGCTGGCGAGTGTGGCACCGAGGTCGAGGGCACGTTGGATCGACGCTTCCAGTTCGGGGACTCTGATGTGGGCGACCACGCCCGGAGCTTCTCCAGGTTGGGTCGGCGTGAGGCCGATTTCGATGCCGGAGATCTGGAACCCGACGTAGAAGGGCTTGTCGGTGTGCGGCTCGGCGTCGAGGATGGAGGAGTGCAGTGCCTTCGCGGCCTGGAGATCGGAGACCTTGTAGAGGACATTGTCGAGTCTGTTCATGTCATCATGAGACCACCACAGGGGTGCGGCGGTGACGGCGCTGAACGGCGGTGAAGACCCACCACAGCGACTGCGCCAATAGGACCGTTGCTGCGCCGAGGATCACGGTGACGAGGGATTCTTGGGTCCAGCGGCCGCCCATGGCGAGGGCGGCGACGGTCACCGACGACGCGACGACGGCAACGATCATGATGATGTGCGCACCGATCTGGGCGGAGTCTCGCTTGCGAGCGACTGCCAGGGCCAGTTCGATGATCTGCACCACAGCCACACCGCCGCCGGCGCCGATCGCAAAAACGATGACACCGTCGGGCAGTGGTCTGTCACTCATGGCGAGGACGAATGCGATGGCGGTGATCAGCAGCGCCTGAGCGTCCAGCACGGCTGCGAGGAGATGCCAGGAGCGCGCGCCCCGCGGATCTTGCCGCTTCCGCGGGATGAAATCCCAAGCCCGGGCGTCGAGCCAACGGCTTGCGACGAGCGCGATGGCGAACGTACTCAGCGGCGCCACGAGCGAGGCGAACAGGTTGCCGCTGATCAGCCATACGATCGCCCCGATGGCCACGACGATCGGAGGCGAGCACAGTCGTCCGAACCACCACCCGCGCACGTACAACGATCGGGCTTCGGGTAGCTCCGTCGGATGCAGGAGCCGTTTCACGGCAGGATCGGGCAGGGTCACTGCCTCATGCATGTCGTTCATCTGGACCTCCAAGGAGTTGTCGTCAGGTATTCGGGATCGATGTTCGGTCTGGCGAGTTCGTAGACCTTCTGCCGTGCCACACCGAGTGCGCCCGCCACGGTCACCGCGCTGAACTCGTCGAGGAGCGCATCGACACAGACCGACCGGACGCTCGCGGCGCGGGCGACGAGATGAGACATCAAGGCGCTGACCTCGGCAGCGAGCAGAGCAACGGCTCGTTCTCCGCCGAAGGCGACCGCCCAGGCCTCCTCTCCCGATGCTGCAGCCTGATAAAGACGGTCGCCGGCATCTTCGAGATGAGATTCGACCTCCAGGGGTGTGACACCGGCCGCCCGGAAGCGCTCGATGACAGCATTGACCGTTGCTGGGCTGTCTTTCCGGCGGTGCGCGAGGACTCGTGTCCACTCCGCCTCCTCGGAGAGGGTCGTGCCTGCATCGGGTTTGTCACCCCTGGGGTTACTCTTCATGGATCAAGCATTACACGCTGGGGTCAAGTCGTCAACCCCGGGGTGACAAATCATTGGCGACCGTGATGCCGCTGCCGTCATGCAGACTGGCAACATGACGACGTCAACCAATGGTGGGACCGTGCCCGCGATGCGTCCCGTTCTTCTTCTGCCCGGATACTGGCTCGGTGCATGGATCTGGGGGTCGATCGTTGAGTCCCTGACCAGCCGCGGGGTACGCGCGCAGGCGGTCACCCTGCCCGGCCTCGAGTCGTCCCAGGCTCGACGCGACCAGGTGCACTTTGCTGATCACGTGGATTTCGTGGTCGCGAACCTTGAGGCATTTGGTGAGCCTGCGGTGCTCGCCGCTCACAGCGGCTCAGGCGCCGTCGCAACCGCTGTCTCGGACCGCGTACCCGAGCTCCTCGCGAAGATCGTCTACGTCGACTCGGGCCCTTGCACCGATGGGACGATCCCGGTGCCCGATCTTCCTGCCGAGGCCACGGAGTTGCCCTTCCCGGGGGTCGACGCGCTGCCCGGAATCGGGGCGAGCGTGGAGGGGATCAGTGATCAGGACAAGGCTCGATTCGAGGCGCTTGCGGTTCCGCATCCTGCTGGGGCCTGCCGGGAGCCGGTGGAGTTGCATGATCCACGGCGCAACGCGATCCCGGCGACCCTGGTCTGCTGCTCGATCCGCAGCGAGCAGGTGCGCGAACTTGCCGCCGCGGGGGAGCCGACGTTCGCGGCCGTGAACGATCTCACCGACCTCACGTTCATCGATCTGCCCACCGGACACTGGCCGATGTTCTCCCGGCCGGACGATCTGGCCGAGCTCTTGTACCGCGAGGCCGCGGACGCCTGAGGCACGAGCGGAAAAGCTCCGGTTCGGCTAGGGGAGCGATCGGGCGACCAGATAGGCAACTCGTGTTGACTATTGCATATAAGCAATGTAAGTTGCCTATATGGCACAGAAAATGATCCCACCTACGGGTGGCCCCGCAGATGAGTTGGCTGCTGTCGTCGCGTTGCGTGAACTGGCCGATCGGCTGGAGGACGCCGCGGTGGAGAAAGCCATGCGGCAGGGCTGGTCATGGTCACAGGTCGCGGAGGGTCTGGGCGTCACACGCCAGGCCGTGCACAAGAAACACCTGCATCGGCTCATCGCTGCGGGTGTCGAGTTGAGGAGGCGAAATGGTTGACGAGAAGATGAACAGGTCATTGCAGGCGGTGCTGTCGCGCGCGATCGACGAAGCGAGTGCCCGTAGATCGACCACGGTAGAAGCGGAGCATCTGCTGCTGGCTCTGGCCACCGATGAGGGATTGATCGCGGCAAAGGTGCTTGCCGATGCAGGTCTGACCCATGATGCGATCGAGGCTGCGCTGGATCAGGAGCGGGCCGAGAGCCTGGCTGCGGCCGGGATCGGGCCGGTGGATGAGAGTCGTCTGGCTGCGACGCCGCGCCAGGTGCGTCCTGGATGGGGTCCCTCCGTGAAGGAGGCGATCCTTCGCGGCAAGAAGCCGGTGATTTCGGACGGGCGACACCGACCGTCCGAAACCGAACTGCTGATCGGGATCCTGCAGGCGAACCTCGGGACGGTGCCGCGCATGCTGGCGATCGCAGGCATCGACCGCGGCGACCTCATCGAACGCGCTCGGCAGGCGTGAGTGTCCGTAGGCCGACGAGGTAGTGAGTGACAGACTCGGGTTATGGAGAGCAGGCATATCAGCCGGGTGATCGCAGCATCCCCCGAAGCGGTCTATGCGTACGCGTCCGACCCCGACAATCTCGCGAAATGGGCTGCAGGGCTGACGCAAAGCGAGGTGATCCGGGACGGCGACAGCCTGCTCGTAGAGTCTCCGATGGGGCAGGTCACCGTCGTCTTCACACCCCGCAACGATTTTGGGGTCATCGATCATGATGTGCGGCTGCCCTCCGGGGAGGTTGTGAACAATCCGGTCAGGGTCGTTGCGCATCCTGACGGTGCGGAGATCATCTTCACCATTCGCCAGCTCGGGCTCACCGATGAGGAGTTCGATCGCGATGCGGCGATGGTCGAACAGGATCTTGACACCCTGAAGATGATTGTCGAACGGCTCTGAGGGCGATAGCTACCTTATTAAGCACCCACGTCGCATCGATGCTGACGTAGGGTTGGGATGCGTGCGGCCGCTGGGCCCCCAATCAGCGAACGTGCCTTGGCTGGCCACGACTGCGACGGCGTTCGCCGTGCGCTTTTCGACCGGAACCCGCCGGACTTCAAGTACTTGCCGGCGAGTAGGCGCAGCACGTCGCCACACCTCGGGTCGGGCGAGTGCCGCCAGTGTCACTGTGAGGGCGACATGCTCTGTCGCAGCTGTCTTCCCCACTGCGTGGCGCGCTCAAGCTCGCCCTTGCGCAGCGGGCCGTATTTCCCGGTCACGACGAAGCCCTCGGGCCGGGCAATCAACTGGTACCCCTTTGCCCGCAGTCCCTCAGCCACGGTCGGGGCACCTTTGCCGAACGGACCACGAACGCGGGTATCGAATGCCGCACATTGACCCGTGCCGGGCGGCAATGTCTCCAGCCAGGCACGAAGCGGCGGAGCGGACAAATCGGGAGCGGGCGCCCCGGACTCCGGGCTGTCCTGGATGCTCTGCCGCGTTCGCTCCGAGGACAGCTGAAACCCGAACACGGGACCGCCGGCGACCACCAGATCAGCACCGGCAAGCTCCTCGGCCGTGGCCTGCGCGGTGGACAGCACCTTCGCCTCAGGCCCTAGACCCTCGGCAATCGCATCGGCCACGGCGGCGGTATTGCCCCACAACGACTCATAAACCACAACCATCTTCACGATTGCCCTCTTCCCAAGCGCCGCTCGTCAAGCCTCCATACCTGGATCATCCTGGCAACGTGGGCCATACGTCCATGCTAGGGCTGCCTGTGTCGCGGGGCGCGAGATCCGGTGCCTCTCGGCGCAGGAAGGCGTTGCGGCGGTGAGCGGGGTAGTGGGAGCTTGGCTTGTGGCAGCCGCTATCGGGACTGCTCAGAGCATTGGATCGGATCTCGTGCCTGATATTCTGGTTGTTAGCACTTGTTGTGCTCTCGCGCAGTCGATGACGAAGTGCTCGTCTGACACATTCGCGGAGAGGACTGGCGTCTGCCAGGACATGTCCGCGGTGGAGATTGCGCAACCGGCTCCTGTTCGGGGGTGGGTTGTGTTCACCAAGCCGCGAATGCGGCGCGAGAGAAGGGTTGTTTCTCATGTCGACGATGAAGACGGACAAGACGGTCAAAGACCTGCAAACCGTTGTGGACAAGATTGCCGAATGGCCGGAACCGTATGCGACGATCGGTGCGCGGCTGCACGAGACGATCATGGGCGCGGGGCCGAAGCTCAAGCCACGAATCTGGTACGGCATGCCGGGCTATGCCGTTGGGCGTAGTGCTCCGGTGCTGGTGTTCTTCCGCGTGGACGACGGGGTGATGTCGCTCGGATTGTCCGAGAAGGCGACGGCTGAGCGCGAACCCGACAGCACTTTGCGGCCATGTGCCTGGTTCCTTGATGAGATTGATGACGTCACCGCCGCGAAGGTTGCAGACCTCGTGCGGATGGCATTTCGCTGATCAAGATCGGCACGCGGTGTGCTCTTGGTCGCCGATCACCGGCACGCTCCGGTGAATGCGCTGGGCTACCTCCGCGCCATGTTCACTGTCGACGACATCGACGAGACACTCGTCCGGCTCGCGAAGTACGGCGCTGAATTCGTCGGTGAGATCGTGCAGTACGAGCAGGCATACCAGCTCGGCTACCTGCGCGGGCCCGAAGGCATCCTTATCGGGCTCGCCCAGGAACCGGACTGACCGGGCGGGTCTGGCGACGTCGGTGGTCGGGTGCTTGCCGCAGGCCTGGTCGACGAGCGCATTGACGTCGTGGTGATTCGGGGCAACCGGGGCGCTTCATCTGCGCTATCGCGTGGGCCGGTATCGTAGGGCGACCGCTCCCGACCGGAACTCGTGACGATCGACGAGCTCGAGTTGGATGCGCTCGCGCAGACCGGCAAGCAACGCTGGCCCGTATCCGGCAAGAACCGGCTGCACAACGAACTCGTACTCGTCGATGAGTCCCAGATCTGCCAGCGCCCGGGGCAGGGTCACGCCTCCCACCCACAGGCCCTCGCCTGGCTGCTGCTTGAGCCGCTGTACCGCTGGTCCCAAGTCGCTCCGCACCAGTTCGGCATTCCAGTCGACCCCGCTCAGTGTGCTCGATACGACGTACTTCTTCGCCTGATCGATGGCCTCGGCGAATGGGATTTCCCACTCATTCATCCAGTCAGGCCACGTGCCCGTGGCCGGCCTCCGCCAGGCTGACTCCATCATCTCGTAGGTCACCCGACCGAAGAGCAGGGCATCGACCCGCTGCATCTCAGCGGTCCAGTAGCGCATCGACTCCTCGTCCGGGGGAAGCCCGGCCTCGTGATGACAACAGCCGTCGAGTGTGACGTTGATCGAGTATCGAAGTGGTCTCATCTCGCTGCTCCCTTGATGCGCCGCGCGTCCACCGGACCGTGCTCAGATGACCAGTCAACACCGTCACAGTGTCTCCGCGGCAGTTGCTCGATATCCACCGATCGGTGGATGCGGGAATCAACCCGAGCCGGACGCGATGGGCGATGTGGTGGGGCACCGCGCGTCCGTAGCCTCGTCTTATGACTGCAATGGAGGTACAGAATCTGCACAAGCGCTATGGCCGGCGCGTTGCTGTCGAGGATGTCTCCTTCACCGTTGAAGCAGGGGAGATCTTCGGCATCATCGGGCCGAACGGCGCTGGCAAGACGACGACAGTGGAGAGCATCGCGGGCTTGCGAGTGCCTGACTCGGGAACGATTTCCGTGCTCGGACTCGACCCGATCAAGGACCGGGCGGAGGTGCGCGAGTGCCTCGGAGTGCAGTTGCAGGAAAGCAGCTTCCCGGACGCGATCACGGTATCCGAAGCCCTCGAGCTCCATAGCTCTTTCTACCGGAACCCGGTCGACTGGCAGGATCTGATGGAACTCCTGGGCCTGGGTGACAAACGCAAGGCGAGATACAAGGCCCTTTCCGGCGGGCAGAAGCAGCGGCTCTCGATCGCGCTGGCGTTGGTCGGCGGCCCAAGAATTGCCATTCTCGATGAGCTCACAACGGGACTGGACCCGCAGTCTCGGCGTGACACCTGGAGCCTCATCGAACGGGTCCGTGACTCCGGCGTGACGATCCTGCTCGTCACCCACCTCATGGACGAGGCAGAACGTCTCTGCGATCGGATCGCCGTCATTGACGGCGGCAGGGTCGCTGCGTTGGATACCCCGGCTGGCCTGATCGCCGCGGCCAGCGTTATGCAGCAGGTCAGATTCCGTCTCAGCAGGCCGCTGGACAAACGCCTGTTGACCGAACTGCCCGAAGTGAGCGATGTAGAGATCACCGAGGGCCGCTATCTGGTTACCGGCAGCGGGCAACTGTTAGGCAGCGTCGCCGGGGCTCTTGCCCGGGCGGAGATCGTGGCCGAAGATCTCCGGATCGATCAGCGCAGCCTCGACGACGCCTTCGTGGCCTTCACGGGCCGCCCCCCGGAATCATCGGCACCCCGCCAAGAGGAGGCCTGATCCATATGAGTGCACTCACGAACATGATCAAGGTGGAGACGAAGCTCTTCCTTCGAGACCGTGCCACAGTGCTCTTTGGGGTGCTGTTCCCCACGGCTCTCCTTCTCGGGTTGGGTTCCATTCCCGATCTCAGGACCCCCTCGGCGGATCTGGGCGGACTGCGTCCCATTGACGTCTGGGCACCGACAGCGCTGGTGTTCGGGATCGTGATGATCGCCGTGCAGCATGTGCCCACGGTGATCGCGACCTACCGGGAACGCGGCATTCTGCGCAGGCTGTCGACGACTCCGGTACATCCGCGCAACGTGCTGATCGCACAGATGATCGTCGCCTTCTCTTCCGTGCTCGTCTCCGCGGCACTGATGATCTTCGCCGCGTGGGCGGTGCTCGGCATCGCGCCGCCCGAGCAACCTCTGAAATTCGCCGTCGCCTTCGTCATCGGCTATGCCGCCGTGCTGGGGATCAGCATGATCACCGCAGCGGTGGTGCGCTCCAGCAGCGCGGCGACATCGATCGGCACGCTTCTGTTTGTTGTTCTGATGTTCTTCGGCGGTGCCTTTCTGCCGCGAGCGATCATGCCCGAGGTGCTCCAGACGATCGGTGATTTCGTGCCTCCGGGCCTGCAAGCGTTGATCTCGTCCTGGTCCCCGGCGGCAGGTGAGATCACCGGCGCCGGGATGTCGTTCTGGGTGCAGCTCTCCGTCATGGCCGGCATTGCGGTGATCACGGCCGCGGTGGCCGCGAAGCTGTTCCGCTGGGAGTAGGGAGGAGGCAGGATGGCAGCGAGATTCCGGTCGGCCATTCTCGATGAGAAGAAGCGTTCGGCCGTGTGCGCGGCAGCAACCATCCTGGTCGCCGCGCCGGTCAGCTATCTGTGGCTCCGGCACGAGGGTGCACCGGCCGAGCATGCGGCGGCAGTCGGTGCCGTCATCGTGTGGACTGTGTTCGCGGTCGTCGAGGCGGGCGCGACGTTCCTCGCCTATCGAGGTCTCACCTCGGATCAACTACTCGCGGTGCTCAAGGCGGATACCGGCGCCGCAACCGACGCCGAGTCGCCGCGAGCGGAGCAGCAGCAGAGCGAGTCAGTATCCGCCGAGACTGGCCCGGGCGGCATCGTCCAGGCCTTCGCCGGTCGGCTCTCCGGCAGCATCGAACAGGGTCGGCGGTACTGGCGCCGCGGCACCCACGACAGCTATCAGGTGCCGTCGTGGTCGGTGCACGTGTCGATCCTGGCGTTGCTGGTGGTCGGTGGCATTCTCGTGACCCCTGCGCTGCGCGGTTCCCAGTCGGTGCTGTTCGTCGCGCTGGCGATGGTCATCGGTTCCTGGGTGAACGTGCTGGTCTCCTATGGCGTCCACTACGCCCGGCTGGACATCCGCACACGGGTGTTCTCCTTTCCGGGCGGTCAGCTGCGCGAGTTCGTCGACTACCTGTACCTGGCCCTGGCCGTGCAGACCGCCTTCGGTACGAACGACGTATCGGTGACCAGCGTGGCGGGGCGGCGAGCCGTGATGGGCCACAGCGCCCTCGCGTTCCTATTCAACTCGGTGCTCATCGCCATGATCGTGTCGCTGATGCTGGGCTCCGCATACGGTTGAGATGGCAGCCAATTGCGGCAATGGCAGGGAACGCACCGAGCACGAGCGCACGCACGAACACGGCAAGCGCATCCGAGCGGAGCAGGAGGTGGCAGATGCCGGATCCCCGGATCAGTGACCGCCCGAACCTCGGAGCGCCCGCAGTCGCCGCGGAGGGGGAGCGGACGAATCGCGCCCGCCTGGCTCGGAAAGAACAAGACCTGCGGATCTGGGATTATCTCCAGTTGGGCACCCCCTGGGTTCTGCTGGCGCTCTCCACGACGATCTACTTCTCGTGGGCGTTACCGGCCTCCGGAGAGGCTTACTGGCCCGACGGGGCATCTGTCCTCGGACTCGTTGCGGTCACGGCGACGTGGGTGCTGTTCGGTCACACGCTGCCCATCAGGAGAAAAGCGCTCCGACCTGTGCCCGCCGTCATCTATTTCGTCGGGTTCTTGGCGCTGTGCCTCATCTTCATGACCTACTCCGAGGTCTTCATCATCTTCACCATCTCGGGCTTCTTCTACGCCTACCTGCTCACTCCCTGGCCGGTAGGGGTACTCGGCGTCCTGGCCACCTCCGTCGTCCTCAATGGCTCGATGCTGCTGCGCAGCGAGCTGACCCCGCAGACGCTAGTGATGTTCATCCTGATCGTCCTCGTCCAGACGGCGGCAATCGGCGTGGGAATCCCCTTCTCAGCACGAACCGAGACCGAAGAACGCAAACGAGAGAAACTCGTGGAGCAACTCGAAACAACTCTCCATGAGAATGCCGGCCTGCATGCGCAGCTGGTCGCCCAGGCCCGGGAATCGGGCATCCAGGACGAGCGACAGCGACTGGCCGGCGAGATCCACGACACCCTGGCCCAGGGCCTAGCCGGCATCATCACGCAACTTCAAGCCGCGGAGCGTTCCGCGAACGTTCAGGGCGAGGCGGAGAGCCATGTGGCGGTGGCGCTTCGGCTCGCGCGCAGCAGCTTGGCCGAGGCTCGGCGGTCTGTACGGGCGCTCGCTCCCGGGGAACTCGGCAGAGCGCAGCTTCCCGATGCTCTCCGAACTCTGGCCGAGCGATGGTCGCAGGACGAGGGCGTCCCGGTGCAGGTGGAGGTCACGGGCATCCAGCTGCCTATCAGTCCGGCGATCGAGGTGTCGCTCTTCCGTGTCGCCCAGGAAGCGCTGACCAACGTGGCGAAACATGCGGAGGCCTCGCGGGTCGGCCTGACACTGTCGTAGGCGGGCCCCGAGGTGTTGCTCGATGTGCGGGACGATGGACGCGGATTCGCGCAAACCGAGAACCCAGGCTTCGGCCTGACGAGCATGCGTCAGCGCATCAGAGGTGTGGGTGGCTACCTCGAGGTGGAGAGCGTGCCGGGCGAGGGGACATCCGTGAGTGCGCGTGTACCGGCAATCGTTCTTCCGGGGCATGCGAGCGAGGAGGAGGGCGACCGATGATTCGATTGCTGATCGTCGACGACCATCCGATCGTCAGAGGCGGACTCCGGGACACGTTTGCGAACGCAGAGGACATCGTCGTGGTGGGCGAAGCCGGTGACGGCGCCGAGGGCATCAAACGCGCGGTGGCGCTGGCGGCGGATGTCGTGCTCATGGATCTCCGGATGCCCGGGACCGACGGTGTGACCGCTACCGCGACCCTGCGCGAGCGAGTCCCGGATATTCGGGTGCTGATCCTCACCACCTTCGACAGCGAAGGTGACGTCTTGCCGGCGATCGAGGCGGGTGCGATCGGCTACCTCCTGAAGGACGCTGTTCCCGATGAGTTGATGCGAGCCGTCCGGGCGGCGGCGCGCGGGGAAGCAGTGCTTGCACCGTCGGTGACACAGCACCTCATGGGCCATGTCCGCAGACCGAGCGCCGGCGTGCTGACCGATCGCGAGAAGCAGGTGCTGGAGCTGGTGGCGAACGGCAACTCGAACCGGGAGGCCGCGGCGGCCTTGTTCATCGGCGAGGCGAGCATCAAGACCCACCTGCAGCACATCTACGACAAGCTGGGCGTCCGGGATCGAGCCTCAGCGGTGGCCGAAGGCTATCGCCGACGCCTGCTCAAGTGAACGCCCGGCCAAGGACGTCGACGCAAACGCCGTCACGGGGTCGGCCGCGAGCGTCCACCGTTACGACAGGCGCCCTTGGATGCGGGCTTGAATGCCGTCGAGGATGGTATCGAGGCCGAATGCCAGGGCGTGCGCGGGGTTCTGTGCGGCGTCGAACGCCGCGCCGACAGCGCTGCCGACCCGCGCGGACACGGTGAGGCTGTCGTCTGTCATCACCTGTTCTAGGACGGGAGCGACGATTCCCCACCACTCGGCATCGGACATGCCGGAGTCATCGCGTGTGCTGGCGGAGCTTCGTCTTGCGCGGGCTGTCGCGTCGACGAGGCTCAGAATCAGCGTGAGGGCAGCGTCCATCTCGACATCGGACAACCCGATGCCATCAAGGGGGCGCAACTCAGTCTCGTACTTGCGGCTGATGTTCGGCCCAACTGTTAGTCGGGATGAACGTAGATCGAGCAGCCACGGGTGCTGGGCGTAGAGGTCCCAGTTCCGCTCGGCAATGAATCTCACTGCATCTCGCCAGTCACCTACGCGAGCCGCGGCCTCGACATCGTTGTTGTACAGCTCCGCGTAGACCGCGTCGACCATCAGTGCGGTGAGGTCGTCCTTGCCGGGCACATGCGTGTAGAGGGACATCGTGCCTACGCCGAGCCGTTCGGCGACCTTGCGCATCGAGGTTGCGTCGAGGCCATCGGCGTCGGCGATCTCGATGCCCGCCTTGACGATCGCCGAGACCGAGAGACCAGACCTTCCTGGGCTGGGGTGGTGTCCCCATAGCAGGTAGATGCTGCGCACCAGGTCCGGTGCGGGTGAACGTCGAGCCACAGTCCGCGAGTCCTTTCACGCGATCGACGCGATCGCCGTGTCTTGCGATGCAGATCAATGTACCGTACGCTAGCAGCGTACATCGTACGGTACGGCGTACTAAAGGAAAGGGGAGTTGCGTGGGAAGAGCTGGGAGCGATTTCGCGATCCACGCGCGAGGCGTCCGCAAGAGGTATTCCTCCGCGGGGGCCGGCGAGCCGGCTGCTCTGGACGGGTTCGAGTTGGCGGTTGCCCGAGGCAGCGTTCATGGGCTTCTGGGACCCAACGGCGCGGGCAAGACGACCGCGGTGCGCATCATGACGACGCTGCTCGACATGGACGATGGCGAGGTGCGGGTCGCTGGCTACGACGTAGTCCGTGAGGGTCGGCAGGTGCGCCGGCGAATCGGGCTTGTTGGCCAGTACGCCGCCGTCGATGAGGAGATGTCCGGCCTGCAGAACCTGATGATGTTCGGTCGGCTCAGCAGGCTTCCGATCCGGGCGGCTCGCCGCCGAGCCCACGAGTTGCTGGAGCAGTTCGGACTGGCCGAGACTGGATCGAAACGAGTCAGCGCGTACTCGGGTGGCATGCGCAGGCGGCTCGACCTTTCCGTCGCGCTGATCGTGGACCCGCAGATCCTCTTCGTCGACGAACCGACCACCGGGCTTGACCCCAGCGAGTCGTAGTACCGAGGCCATGATCCGGCAGGCGAGGCGGAGGCGTCGAGGATCACCGACGCAGTTCCCGCTCTGCCGAGGTGGTGAGCGGCGGCTAGGCCGGCCTGCCCGGCGCCGATCACCAAGGTATCTGTCGTCGTCATGTCCACGATCGCATCGTATCGTCATTTCCCGAAGTGACGATACGAGACTAGAATGAAGTCATGAGTGGTTCGTTGTTCCTGGCGGAGACGCAGGCGTTCCTGAAGGCGCTGGCCAGCGAGACGCGACAGCAGATCATGCAGGAGTTCGCCACCGGCGCGGCACTGACGGTCGGTGAGATCGCTGAGAGGTGTGGGATCGGGCAGTCCACCGCCTCGGAGCAGTTGACGATCCTGAGACAGGGGGGTCTGGTGACCTCAACGCGGGCGGGCAAGCAGGTGCGGTATCGGGCGGACCCGAGCCGGATCAGTGACCAGCTGGAGGTGCTGGGCGACTTCCTTGCACGCTGCTGCCCGCCAACGGGAGCGGGCGATTCCTAGCTGGCGAGAGAGGCGATCAGCCCCTCAATACGGGCACGGATGTCGTCGCGGATCGGCCGCACAGCATCGATGCCTTGCCCGGCGGGGTCGTCGAGCTTCCAGTCCTCGTAGCGCTTGCCCGGGTAGTAGGGGCAGGCGTCGCCGCACCCCATCGTGATCACCACATCCGAGGCCTGGACGGCCTCAGGCGTGAGCACCTTGGGCTGCTCCGCGGCGATGTCGATGCCCTCTTCGCGCATGGCTTCGACGGCGATGGGGTTGATCTGGTCGGCGGGCATGGAGCCGGCGGAGCGGACCTCGATCCGGTCGCCGGCGAGGTGGCGGAGGTAGCCGGCTGCCATCTGGGAGCGGCCGGCGTTGTGGATGCAGACGAACAGCACGGACGGCTTGGGGTCGGTCATGGTCGGGTCTCTTTCGTTAGTGGGTGGTGAGGGAGTCGAGCAGGGTGCGGACGCGGGCGGCGATGTCGTCGCGGATGGCTTCGACGCCCTCGGCAGAGGCGAGGGCCGGGTCTCCGACCGCCCAGTCCTCGTAGCGGACGCCGGGGATGATCGGGCAGACGTCGCCGCAGCCCATGGTGATGACGACATCGGCGGCGCGGACCGCGTCGTCGGTAAGCGGCTTGGGGAATCGCTCGGTAGCGGCGTCCTCGCCCTCGATCTGGGTGAGCAGCGAGCGCACGTGCGGGTGGACGTCTGGCGCCGGTCGCGATCCGGCGGAGCGGGCGACGACCTTGCCATCGGCCATCTGGTTGACCAGCGCGGCCGCGAGCTGGGATCGGCCGGCGTTCTGTACGCACACGAACAACACCTGCGGCACACCCGTCCCGCGGTCGCGGGTGAGGTCGGTGAGGCGCTGGCGGGCGAAGCGCTCGGTGAGCGGCACCAGGTGTCGGGCGATCTTCGCGGATCGGAGGAGACCGGCGTAGGACTCCCGCACCATCGTGACCACCAGGTCGCGACTCAGCGTGTCGTATTCGTCGGCCAGTTCTTCGGCGAGGCGATCGATGACGTGCGAGTCGACCTCACGCGGCGACTCGGGCCGATCCTCTGCAGGATCGGCGGCGACCGTGGATGCGAAGCCGTCCAGGAGGGCGGTGACGGCCGCCTGTCGGGTGGGGACGAGGCGGTAGTACACCCAGGTGCCGCGCCGTTGGGAGCTGAGCAGGCCGGTGTCCTTCAGGACCTTCAGGTGGTGGGAGATGGTGGGTTGGGAGACGTCGGCGAGTTCGGCGAGGTCGCAGACGCAGGACTCGCCGCGCGGGTCGGTGGCGATGGCCGACAGCATCCGGAGCCGGAGCGGGTCGGCCAGCGCCTTCAACGTGTTGGCCACGGTGGTAGCGACGTCGAGGCCGATTGCGTGCGCCTCGGCAGGTGCGCACGTCTCGACCGTTGTGGGTGTTTCGGTCATGGTGTCCTCCTCAGGTCGGTCGTAGCGGTGTCCGGAGCGTAGGGGTCGGTGTGGAACCAGGCGCGTGCGGCCCACAGCGAGACGTAGACGAGGCCGACGAGCACGGGAACTTCGATAAGCGGGCCGACGACCCCTGCGAGGGCCTGTCCAGATGCCGCGCCGAAGGTGCCGATCGCGACCGCGATGGCGAGTTCGAAGTTGTTGCCCGCCGCCGTGAACGCCAGTGTGGTGGAGCGGGCATAGCCCAGTCCGAGACCCTTGCCGAGCAAGAGCCCGACGAACCACATCAGCGCGAAGTAGACCAGTAGCGGCAGGGCGATCCGGGCGACATCGAACGGACTGGATGTGATCGCTTCGCCTTGGAGTGCGAAGAGCAGCACGATGGTGAACAGCAACCCATAGAGCGCCCACGGCCCCACTCTGGGGAGGAATCGGTTCTCGTACCAGTCGCGTCCCCGGCGCTTCTCGCCGATCCACCGCGAGGCGAACCCTGCGATGAGCGGGACGCCGAGGAAGACCAGGACGTTCAGCGCGATCTGCCCCACTGACACTTCCAGACCTTGGGTATCGAGGCCGAGCCAGCCGGGCAGTACGGTGAGGTAGAACCAGCCGAGCAGCGAGAATGCGACGACCTGGAAGATGGAGTTGATCGCAACCAGCACGGCGGTGGCCTCTCGGTCGCCGCAGGCCAGGTCGTTCCAGATCACGACCATCGCGATGCAGCGGGCCAGTCCCACGATGATGAGCCCCGTTCGGTACTCCGGCAGATCAGGCAGGAACAGCCAGGCGAGGGCGAACATGACTGCCGGGCCGATGATCCAGTTCAGCACCAGGGATGAGACGAGGAGACGCTTGTCGCCCGTGACGGCCGCGATCTTGTCGTAGCGGACCTTTGCGAGCACGGGATACATCATCACGAGCAGCCCCAGCCCGATCGGTACCGAGATGCCTCCCACCTCCAGGTGAGCGAGCACATCGGAGACGGCGGGGACGAGACGACCGAGTAGGAGGCCCGCGACCATCGCCAGTCCGATCCACAGCGGCAGCCAACGGTCGAGGGCGGACAGGCGCTTCGGAGTGGCGCGTGTGGGCGCCGTTGCGGTCGCGGTCATGCCAGGAGTCCGTCGATCTTCGCGGCGATGGACGGCTTTGGGTGCGCGCCGATCAGCATGTCGACCCGCTCGCCGTCGCGGTAGAAGGAAAGAGTGGGGATCGAGGTGACACCAACTGTGGTCACGGTCTCAGGATTGGCGTCCGCGTCGATCTTGACGATCTTGACCCGGCCCGCATACTCGGCGGCCAAGTGCTCCAGGATCGGAGCGATGGCCTTGCATGGGCCGCACCACGCAGCCCAGATATCAACTACGACCGGAAGCTCTGATTCGAGCACTTCGCTGACAAACGTGGCGTCGGTGACGGGGGTGATGCTCATGCGGAAACCTCCAGAGTGGGACTCTCGATCTGGGTGGGCAGATCGAGGGTCGACAGATAGTGCTGCGCGTCCAAGGCAGAGGCGCAGCCGGTGCCAGCGGCCGTGATCGCCTGCCGGTAGTTGTGATCCACCAGGTCACCGGCGGCGAACACGCCGGCCACGTTGGTGCGTGTCGTTGGATGGGCCACGATGACGTACCCCTCGGCGTCGGTGGACACCTGGTCGGCGACAAGCTCGGAGCGCGGGTCGTGCCCGATTGCGACGAAAGTGCCCGACACATCCAGCACGCGTTCGGTGCCTGTGATCGTGTCGCGCAGGCGCAGACCGGTGACGTTCGCCTCGCCGAGGATCGCGGCCACCTCGCTGTTCCATGCGACCTCGATCTTGGGGTCGGCCAATGCCCGCTCGGCCATGATCCGGGACGCCCGGAACTCGCCGCGCCGGTGGACGAGCGTGACCTTGGCAGCGAAGCGCGTCAAGAACAGTGCTTCTTCCATCGCGGAATCGCCACCGCCGATGACCGCGATCTCCCGGTCACGGAAGAAGAAGCCGTCGCAGGTCGCGCACCATGACAGGCCATGTCCCGAGAGTCGCGCTTCCTCAGGGAGACCGAGCTTGCGATATGCGGACCCCATCGCCAGAATCACGGCGCGCGCCTGGAAGGTTCCGCTGCTGCTGGTCTCGATGACCTTCGTGGATTCGGTGAGTGTAAGACAGGTCGCGTCGTCATAGATGATGCGGGCGCCGAAGCGCTCTGCCTGGGCGCGCATCGCTTCCATCAGCTCGGGGCCTTGGATGCCGTCGGTGAAGCCGGGGAAGTTTTCGACCTCCGTGGTCGTCATCAGCGCTCCGCCGGCCGTCACCGATCCAGCCAGGACGACCGGCGCGAGGCCTGCTCGCGCGGCGTAGACAGCTGCGGTGTATCCGGCTGGGCCGGACCCTACGATCATTAGTTCCACATCTTGCATCGACATGTATCTATATTGAAGGAGATCGAAGCAAGATGCAACCCGGGAGCGGCGGCGGGTGCTGTTCGGACGCCACGGGCAGGCTGGTCGCCCCGCCCCGGCGTCGCGGCTTTCGAGGCGGAGTCGGTTGGGAGGGTTGTCGTGGGCCTGGTGGGTCAGCAGGTGATCGACGGGTCCGCCGAGCAGTTGTCCGGGTCCGGCAGTCCGGCGAGGAACGCTCGCACGGTCGCCAGGCCCTGCGGCGTGGCGTGGTAGTGCGCCCACTTGTGGCGCATCTCCCGGCTGATGAGCCCGGCCTTGACCAGCCGGGCCAGATGGTAGGAGAGGGTTGGCTGGCTGATGCCAAGACTGTCGGGCATGTGACAGGCGCACACGCTGGAGCAGCAGTTCGCCGAGATGTGATGCAGCAGCTTGACCCGGACCGGATCGGAGAGTGCCTTGAAGGTGGCGGCGACCCGCTCGGCCTCCTCGTCGGCGAGCGCCGACGCGCCCCGTGGGGCGCAGTCGATGATCGGGAGGTGCTGAACCATGCGCGCCAGCCTACCACCTCAAATTGACAGACGTCGATATGAGCCCTAGCCTTCATATTGACGAACATCAATCCGAGAGAGGCGTCCTCATGATCCAGGTCTTCGAAGGCCCGCTGTGCTGCAACACCGGGGTGTGTGGCCCCGACCCCGACCAGGCGCTGGTCGACTTCACCGCCGACCTCGACTGGCTTACCCGGCAAGGCGTGTCGGTGCGCCGGGCGAACCTGGCCCAGGACCCCGCCGCGTTCGCTGACAGCGCCGTCGCGCGGGCGTTCGTGCAGAAGGTCGGCGCGTCCGGGCTGCCGCTGATCGTGGCCGACGACGTGACGGTTGCCACCGGACGCTACCCCTCCCGCGCCGAGCTGGCCCGGATCGCCGGCGTCGAGGCGCCCGCCGAGAACACGGCGACCGGGTGCTGCGGTAGCGCACCGTCCACCCCGGCAGCGTCGGTGTGCTGTGGCGACGAGGCCCCGGTGTCGTCGGGATGCTGCGGTTCGGACCAGTCGGTGACCATCCAGTCCGGTTCTCAGGCGTAGGGCTGATCGGAGATGATCGAACTGCTGCACAACCCGCCGAGGTTCCTGTTCCTGACCGGGAAGGGCGGTGTCGGGAAGACGAGCATCGCCTGCGCCGCCGCGGTCGACCTCGCCCGCCGGGGCAACCGGGTCCTGCTGGTCTCCACCGACCCGGCCTCGAATGTCGGCCAGGTCTTCGACCAGCGGGTCGGGTACGCGATCACCCCGATTGTCGGCGTTGCCGGGCTCGACGCGCTGGAGATCGACCCCGAGGCCGCCGCCGAGGAGTACCGCCAACGCGCACTCGCCCCGATCCGGGACTTCCTCTCGGTCAAGGACCTCGCCGACGTCACCGAGCAGCTCTCCGGGTCCTGTACCACCGAGATCGCCTCGTTCAACGAGTTCACCGCCTTCCTGGCCGGCAACGACATCGCGCGAGGCTACGACCACATCGTCTTCGACACCGCCCCGACCGGCCACACCGTCCGGCTGCTCAAGCTCCCCGGCGAATGGACCTCCTTCCTCGAAGACGGGCTCGGCGATGCGTCCTGCCTCGGTCCGATGGCCGGCCTTGACAAGACCCGCACCACCTACGCCGACGCGCTCACCGCCCTGGCCGACTCGTCCGTGACGAGACTGGGCCTGGTTGCCCGCCCACAAACCTCGTCGCTGGCCGAGGCGTCCCGCACCGCCGACGAACTTGCCGAAGCAGGCGTCCACGCCACCCACCTGGTCATCAACGGCATCCTCCCCAGCGAACCCATCTCCGATGTCCTGGCCGACGCGATCCGCGCCGAGGAGACCGCCGCCATCGCCGCCATGCCCGTCAACCTCGCCGGGCTGGCGATCGACCGGCTCCCGCTGCGCTCCCGCGACGTGATGGGCCTCGACGCCCTCACCACGCTGCTCTCCGAGGCCCCGGACCACACCCCGGCGTTAGCCGCACCGCGCGCCAACGCCCCCGCCGGCTCGTCGGATTCTCTGGCCGCGACGATCGAGCAGCTGGCGGCCAAGGACCACGGATTGATTATGGTCGTGGGGAAAGGCGGCGTCGGGAAGACGACGATGGCTGCGGCGATCGCCGTCGGTTTGTCCGACCGCGGCAAGGACGTGCTGCTGACCACCACCGACCCGGCCGCGCATCTCGCCTGGACGGTCGGCGAAGCGGCGCCCTTCGAGGTCTCCAGTATCGATCCCGTCCAGGCGGTGGCCGACTACAGGCGCCACGTCATGGACACCAAGGGCGCGGGCCTGGACGCCGACGGTCGGGCCAACCTCGCCGAGGACCTTCGCTCGCCCTGCACCGAAGAGGTGGCCGTCTTCCAGGCCTTCGCCGCAGCCGTCGAGCAATCCGCCCACCGGTTCGTGGTCATGGACACCGCCCCCACCGGACACACCCTGCTCCTCATGGACGCCACCGGCTCCTACCACCGCGAGGTCGTCCGCAACCTGCCCGAGCAGGCCGGGCTCACGCCGCTGGCCCGACTCCAGGACCCCGACAACACCAGCGTCATCGTCGTCACACTGCCCGAGACCACCCCCGTCCTCGAAGCCACCGGCCTGGCCGCCGACCTCACCCGAGCCAACATCACCACCTGGGGATGGATCGTCAACCGCTCCCTCACCCCGACCGACACCACCAGCCCCCTGCTGGCCGAACGGATCAACGCCGAACAAACACCTCTGCGAGAGGCCCAGGCGCAGACCGGCCGGGTCGCCGTCGTGCCCTACAGCGACACCCCTCCCGTGGGTGTGAACCAACTTCGCCAGCTCTCCACCGCCTCGGACCGGGACGCCGGTCACGCTGTCCGTGAGCAGGTACGCCTCCGCTACGCGCAAGCCGCAACGGCAGTCCGCGCCGGCGCTCACAACACCGACCTGCTGGCGGACAGTACCTGCTGCTCACCCGCTTCCTGCTGCGGCAATCCCAGCGCTGACATCGGTGGCTTCGGGGCCGGGCTCTACGACGCGACGGAGGCTGCCGAGTTGCCGCTGGAGGCGATCGAGGCGAGTCTGGGATGTGGCAACCCAACCACGGTCGCAGAGCTGTGCGAGGGCGAGCGCGTCCTAGACCTCGGTTCCGGGGGCGGAATCGATGTCCTGCTCTCCGCACGCCGTGTCGGCCAGTCCGGATTCGCCTACGGCGTTGACATGACCGACGAGATGCTCGACCTGGCACGCACCAACGCCGCGAACGCGGGAGCGACCAACGTCGAGTTCCTCAAAGGCACTATTGAGGATGTACCCCTACCCGACGGCGCAGTCGACGTCGTGATCTCCAACTGCGTCATCAACCTGTCCACAGACAAGCCGGCCGCCCTGGCGGAGATGTTCCGTGTGCTCGCTCCCGGCGGAAGAATCGGCATCTCCGATGTCGTCGCCGAAGACCATCTCACCCCGGCCGAACGAGCCGAGCGCGGTTCATACGTGGGGTGCATCGCCGGCGCGCTCTCCAAGAGTGAATACCTTCAGGGCCTCGCCGCAGCCGGATTCAGCGACCCTACCGTCGAGTTCACCCACCAAGTCGCCGATGACATGCACTCAGCGATCATCCGCGCGACGAAGTTGGTGCGTTAGCTTCCAGAACCTTCGAAGAGTGAGCTCGCTGGGGATGAGCCATGGAGGCAAGCAGCGGTGAGATCGACAGCGCAGCGAGCGGCGTGGTTCGGTGGCCGGTGCGCGTCGAGACCGGCCACTACGCGCACCCTGTAGCGCCGGAGGTATATGACTGTGTGAAGTTCCTGCTAGCCCGCGAGGGCTCAGGGACTATCACCGGTGACTGGGGCGAGCGTCGGTTCCGCATGGGCGATCTGATGCTGGTGGGCTCAGGCTTGGCTATCGGTGGCGCGCCGGACGGGACGGCAACGACCTCGACAATCTTTGCCGACAAAGACTACGTAATGGATCAGGTGTACTGGCGCTACGCCGATGTGTTGCAGGACCGGACGGCAGCCGAGACCGTGATGCAACGCGCGTTCGGGACGGGCGCAATCATGATCCGTCTGAACGGCCCGCTGGCAGCCACCTTCGCCGCGAGAATCGATGAGATCGAGCGGGCGCAGACAATGAGAGAGTTCCATCGGATGCAGGCCGCCTTTGCCGAGGTCTTGCACCTGCTCGGGCAGTTGTTGCCGTGGAGCCCGGCGCCGTCGCTACGAACCCTGACACACGGGATCGCGGCGATGGTGGCCCGTCGCACCGCCACGCGGCCCGTGCGTAGCGAGGTGCTACAGGTCCGCAACGCCATCCAGTGTGATCTAGCCCACCGTTGGCTCGTCGCGGAGATGGCCACGACGGCACATCTATCGGTGCGGCAACTACAGCGAGTGTTCGCTGAGTCGCTGGGCGTGTCCCCGATCACCTTCCTGGGCCTGTTGCGCACCAAGGAGATGGCCCGAATGCTTCGTGACACCGAGATGACAGTCGGCGAAATGAGCAGAGCCGTAGGTTGGCGGAGCCGGAGCCACGCTCGGTCAGTGTTCGCGATGTCAACGGGAATGACACCCGAAGGGTACCGGCAGATGGTGCGTGGTCGGGATCACGACGCGTAGCGTCGGTATCGCGCCAATGTGACGCCCGCCGTCTCGCCGCCTGGTCCACGCGTCGGATAGGCAGGGATGACGCCAGGTTCCCTGCCGCCACGACTCTCGGCACCCCTTCTCTGTGTTGCTGACCGTCCCCTCCAGGTTGCCTTGGCGCACCTTCCGGACACCGCTCGCCAACGGCACACCACCCGGCCTCACCCGGGAGCTGTCTGAGCGGGTGGCACCTGGGACGGACGCGGGACGCGAGCGGCCCACGGTGCCGAGCGTGCCGGTGGTCGAGCCCGAGATTGAGCCCGTAACCGTGTTGGCGGGTCGGGGGCTGTGATGTCTGGCCCGGGCCGCTTCACGACGGCGATCAACGAGATGGGCCTGACGACGCCGCTCTCGGTGGCTGCTGCCGGATTCGCGGGAGCCGGTGTTCCGGTGTTCCCGTGCGCGCCGGGCGGCAAGCATCCGATCACCGAGCACGGGTTCCACGAAGCAACCACGAATCTCGCTCAGGTGCGTCGCCGCGATCGAGCAGGCCGCCATCCAAGCCTCCTGCGAGACCCGGCTGCTGGTCGGCCAGCAAGCCCAGGCGTTCACTGCCGCCGCGTTGCCCCTGTGCCGCCGCCTCTGAACGACCTGCAACCCGGGACGGATAGCGCACCTGGCCGATGTCCGCACGTCCAGACGACCGGGGAGGCCTGTGATGCCCACGTTCCACGATCCAACCGCTGACTCACGAGAGGCCTACGAGGCGATCCGAGGGCTGGCCCACGCCACCATCTTCATCGAGCAGCCGCACGAGGCCTACGGAGTGATCCTGGAACTGCTCGGCGGTGTCCGCTCGTTGCAGCAGGTCTTCGACCAGCTCGCCGCGATGCACGAGCGCCACCAGGGCCGGGCTTTCACCGCCGCCGGCGACCAGCTCGCCGGGATGGTCGATGCCTTCACCGCCGCCGATCGGCTCCATGAGACCGCTGCGATAATCCGTCGGGCCGAGAGCCTGCTTGACGCTGCCGCACAGGCCGCAGGGCGGATCGCGTGGCACCCCGCAGAACCCGCCGCGCCCGAGGCGGTGAACAGGCCGGCGTGGGTGAACATCGTGTTTCTCGATGGTGAGGAAGCCGACCGGGTGCTCGACCTGATCGACCGGGAAGGCAGCACGGCCGGGGTGCTCTACCTGTCGCAGTGGGACATGGGAGCTGACACCGTGGACGACGCGATCGCGATCGGGCACACCTACGACGAACTGCCCTCCAGTGCCAGCGACAAGACCGCCACCGTGGATGCGTACACGATGATCTACAACCCGAGCCTGGGTCACGTCGCGCTCTACCGGAACCCCGACGAGCTGCCGAGCCTCACCCTGCTCGAAGCACATCAGCATGTCGAGATCGGCCCACCACGAAGGGCGCAGTCCGACAAGCCACCGGCCGAGCAGCCAGCCGGTCGGCATACGGCACCGCCGGCCCGGTCGTGGTTCACCCCGGAGCCGATCACCGAGGTCGCCGAGCAGCGAGGCCTGTCCCGATGAGCGCGCGCCCAGAACGAGAACGCCTGCACACCGCCGTCCTGGTCGCCCCCGCGAAGGAGAAGCGACGGTTGCGCAAGCAACGCCGTCAGGCTGCCGCCCAGCTCGCCGCCGAGCAGCATCACCGAGAGGCGCAGGCCCAGCGTGAGAAGGCAGCGGCCGAGCGGGCCGAACAGAAGGCCACTCACTATCTCCCGGCGGCAGGCGAGTCCGGCCCGGCGGCGTTGCGGTCACCGGGCAGGTTCCGGCTGCCGAGGCATCAGGACACCTCCGCGATGCTCGCGGGCGCCTACCCCTTCCTTGCGGAGGGTGGGCTCGGCTCGCAGGGAGTGTTCGTCGGTCAAGACCTCTACTCCGGTGGGAGCTTCGTTTACGATCCGTGGGTCTTGTACTCCCGAGGCCTCATCACAGCCCCAAACATCGTGTTGGCCGGGATCGTCGGGAGCGGGAAGTCCTCGCTCACCAAAAGCCTCTACAGCCGGTCGCTGGCGTTCGGCAGAAGGGTCTACATCCCTGGCGATCCCAAAGGGGAACACACCGCCGTGGCCGAAGCGGTCGGCGGGCGCGCCATCAAGCTCGGTCACGGACTGCCCTCCCGGCTCAACCCCCTCGATGAGGGATACCGCCCCGCAGGCCTCAGCAACGAGCAATGGGCGGCGACCGTCGCCTCGCGCCGCCGAGACCTCATCGGCGCACTGACCGAGACCGTGCTGACCCGACCGATGACGCCGCTGGAGCACACCGCGATCGACACCGCTCTGTCGGCCGCGGTGAGGCAGAACACCGTGCCGATCTTGCCGATGATCGTGGATCATCTGCTCGCCCCGTCCAACGATCCCGATGGGCGGCTCACCGAAGACGGCCGGATGGTCGGGCACGCGCTGAGGCGGCTGGTCGGCGGTGACCTTGCCGGGCTGTTCGACGGCCCAAGCACGGAGGTGTTTGATCCAACCCTGCCGATGATCTCGCTGGACCTGTCGCGGGTCACCGAGAACTCGACCCTTATCTCGGTGCTGATGACCTGCTCCAGCGCGTGGATGGAAGCCGCGCTGCTCGACCCCAACGGCGGGCAGCGCTGGTGTGTCTACGACGAGGCGTGGCGATTGATGAGCCATCCCGCACTGTTGCGCAGGATGGATGCGCACTGGCGTCTGGCCCGCGCCTACGGAATCGCGAACATGATGATCTTCCACAAGATCACCGACCTCGACAACGTGGGCGACCAAGGCTCAGCCATGCGTTCCTTGGCCAACAGCCTGCTGGCGAACGCGGAGACCAGGATCATCTACCGACAGGAATCCGACCAGCTCGGCGCGACCGCCCGCGCTCTCGGGCTGACCGGCACCGAGCAATCGCTCCTGCCCGGTCTCGGCGTCGGGCAGTGCCTGTGGAAGATCAAGGGCCGCAGCTTCGTGATCGCCCACCAGCTCCATCCCGCCGAATTCGCGCTGTTCGACACCAGCAGCCGCGCGGCCGGAGGGTAACAGGTTCCGGGCTTCTCGTTCGGAAAGCTCGGGAGCCTGACTACTCACCGCCGGTCTCGGGCTAGGTGGAGGTGGCGCACTCGCGGGATGGTTGTGGAACAGGCAAGCTGGGCGAGACCATGCCCTGGGCGTGCGCATCATTCATTCAGCTTTCGCTGTATAGTCACCACATGCTGACTATTGCTTCGAGGTTGGATGTGATGAACCGGCTGGGCCGGGCGATGGCCGATCCCACACGTTCTCGGATTCTGATGAGCCTGTTGGAGGGGCCGAGCTATCCGGCGGTGCTGTCGCGGAACCTGGGTCTGACGCGCTCAAACGTATCGAACCATCTGACTTGTCTGCGCGATTGCGGGATCGTAGTGGCCGAGCCGGAGGGCCGACAGACGCGGTATGTGATTGCCGACCCACACCTGGCGGCGGCGCTGAACGCCCTGGTCGAGGTGACGCTCGCCGTCGATGAGCAGGCGCCGTGCATCAACCCGGCCTGCCAGGTCGCGGGCTGCTGCGAACCGGGAGCGGGCGCGTGAGCGCAGTTACGGGGTCACAGGTCGAGGGCGTCGATCTGGACGACGACGATGACGACCATGACGGGCCGTGGTGGAAGGATCGGGAGATCCTGCTGCCGGCGTTCTCGGGCCTGGCGCTCCTCGCGGGCCTGATCTGTGAGTGGTCCGGGGCGGAGATTCCCGCCCTGGCGCTGTTCTGGGCAGGGCTCTTGGCGGGTGCCTCGACGTTCACGCCGGGCGCGATCCGCAAGGTGTTGAAGGGCAAGCTCGGGATCAGTCTGCTGATGACGATCAGCGCGATCGGTGCGGTGTTCCTCGGATATATCGAGGAGGCTGCCGCGCTGGCGTTCCTCTACTCGATCGCCGAAGCCTTGGAGGATAAGGCGATGGACCGCGCCCGCGGCGGCCTGCGGGCACTGCTGAAACTCGTCCCTGAGACCGCCACGATCCGACGCGACGGGACTGCGGTCGAGGTCGCCGCGAAAGACCTGGCGGTCGGCCAGCTTCTGTTGGTGCGTCCGGGTGAGCGGATCGCGACGGACGGGGTCGTGCGCGCAGGACGCTCCAGCCTGGACACCTCAGCGATCACCGGCGAATCCATCCCGGTAGAGGTCGAACCCGGCGACACCGTGTCGGCTGGGGCGATCAGCACCGCCGGCGTACTGGAGGTCGAGGCGACCGCGGCGGGCACGGACAACTCGCTGACCACGATCGTGGAGCTGGTCGAGCAGGCGCAGGCCGAGAAGGGCGACCGCGCCCGCCTCGCGGACCAGATCGCTCGCCCGCTCGTGCCCGGCGTGCTGCTCCTCGCCGCCCTGGTCGCACTGATCGGGTCGCTGCTCGGAGACCCAGAGCTGTGGATCACCCGCGCACTAGTCGTGCTGGTCGCCGCATCTCCCTGTGCGCTGGCGATCTCGGTGCCGCTCACCGTGGTCGCCGCGATCGGCTCCGCGAGCAAGTTCGGGGTGATCATCAAGTCCGGCGCGGCCTTCGAGCGCTTCGGCGTGATCCGCCACGTCGCCGTGGACAAGACCGGCACCCTGACCCGCAACCAGCCCACCGTCACCGCCGTGCTCACCACCGAGACTGCGTCCGAGGCCGAGGTGCTCGGCTGGGCGGCCGGGCTGGAACAGCACAGCACCCACCCGCTCGCCGCCGCGATCACCCAGAACGCTCCCTGCGCCCCTGCTGCCGTCGACGTGTCTGAGCAGGCCGGGCACGGCATGACTGGCGTCATCGACGCCGCGACGATCACCGTCGGCAGCCCCCGATGGCTTGACCCCGGAGCCCTCGCCAGTCAGGTAGCGGAACTGGAGCGGCAGGGAATGACCGTTGTGGTCATCCACCGGGGCGATCAGCCGGTCGGCGCGATCGGGGTACGCGACGAGCTGCGCCCGGAAGTACCCGAAGTGATCCGCACCCTCGCCGGTCAGGGAGTCGCGGTAACGATGCTCACCGGCGACAACACCCGCACCGCCCGAGCCCTCGCCGCCCAGGCCGGTATCGAGGATGTGCGCGCCGAGCTGCGGCCGGAAGACAAGGCCGACGCGATCAGCAAGCTGGCCGGAGCCGGGCTTGTGGCGATGATCGGGGACGGCATCAACGACGCCCCCGCACTCGCCGCCGCTGACATCGGCATCGCAATGGGCGCCACCGGATCGGACGCGGCAATCGAGTCCGCCGACGTCGCGTTCACCGGCCATGACCTGCGCCTCATCCCACGCGCGTTCGCCCATGCCCGCCGCGGCAGGCGCATCATCAACCAGAACATCATCCTGTCACTGCTGATCATCACAGGGCTGCTCCCGCTGGCACTGTTCGGCGTCCTCGGCCTCGCCGCCGTCGTGCTGGTCCACGAGATCGCCGAGGTCATCGTCATCCTCAACGGGCTCCGCGCCGCGCACACCCGCACCGCGACCTGAACGGGTTGCTCCCTCTCTACCGCTGGCAGAGCGGGAACATGAGGAACCCGCAATAGTAGAGACAGGCACCTGACAACAGGCTCGGTCCCGGGCGGTGTGGGCGCACCTGGCGGACATGAAGCAACCCCATCATGCTGCCGCTCCCGCCGTCCCGGTGTCGATGCCGCAGCTTGTCCTGGATGTGCGTGCCGACGGCACGATGACCGCTCTCCTCGACGGCCAGCCGGTCACACCGCCGGTTGGGGCAGGGCCGTGGCGGCGGGCTGGGTTCGCACGGATCATCGACCACGCCACCCGCGAACGTCAGGTGCCGGTACGGGTCACGGTGCATGAGAGTGACGGGAGCACGTTCACCGACATCCTGCCCGCCACGCGCCGCTCCCGTCGGCAGCCACCGACCGCACAGCCGGAACCAACCACGATGGCGCGGAGGGCCGAGCCCGTGCCGATCGACGGTGGTCACGGCTTCCTCGCCGGCGAGGATGTGGCGATCGCGCTCGTCACCGGCCACACCGATGCCAGTCATCACGGCCAGGTACGCGCCCTCCTCGATCCCACGATCATTGCCGCCACTCACGCGCAGGAGGTTGTGCTGATCGGCCGAGTCTCGGGCACGATCACGATCCGGGACCTGCCGTGACCTCGCCTGCCGGGCGACACGGCCAGGTGATGGGTGACGAACTCACCAACATCGCCCTGGCCGGGATCGGCGGCGTCATCGCCGTAGCCCTGCTCCTGCGCGCCGCCGGTACCATCGCCGCGTTCCTCACCGGGGCGGGACAGCCAGATGCCGGGATCGCCGCAGGAGTCGGCGTCTTGTTCAACCCCGGCGATCCTGCTGGCGCGCTCGGTGCCGACGGCCTGAGCTCGGTGGCGTACTGGATCGTCGCCGGGCTGCTGCTCGCCACGATCACCCCCGCCGGGGTCTCGGGCTGGGTGCTGCTGCGTCGGCACGCGCGGAAGGCCGCGTCCGATCCACACCGGCAAGCAGGCACCGCCACCCCGCACGAGGCCGCGCAAGTGGCGTCTGCGCGGGCACTGACGCGACGAGCAGGGACGCTGCGCCCGTCCCTGTCGCAGCCCACGCCCGCCGACCTCGGCTACCGGCTCGGAAGCATCGGCAGGCAGGCGGTGTGGGCGAGCGTCGAGGACTCGATGCTGATCGTCGGTCCACCCCGCTCAGGCAAGGGTCTGCACGTCGTGATTCCAGCGATCCTCGACGCCCCAGGTGCGGTGGTTACGACCAGCACCCGGCCCGACAACCTCACCGCGACCCTCGCGGCGCGCAGACGCGCGGGCGGCAAGGTAGCCGTGTTCGACCCCCAGCACTTGGCCGAGGGCATCCCGGCCGGCCTGCGGTGGTCGCCGATCCGGGGATGCGAATCGCCGCAGACAGCGATGATCCGCGCCACCGGTCTCGCCTCCGCGACCGGGCTGTCGGCTGGCGGTGTGGAAGGCGGTGATTTCTGGGAGGGCAAGACCCGTTCCGTGCTCCAATCGTTGCTCCACGCCGCGGCTCTCGATCACCGCAGCCCGACTGAACTGTTTCGCTGGACTTTGGACCCCGTTGCGGCGGCCGAGGCCGTCGCGATCCTCACCAACCACCCGAACGCGGCGACTGGGTGGGCCGACTCGCTGCACACGATGATCGACGCCGACCCCAAGACCCGGGACTCGATCTGGCAAGGCGTCTCTCTCGCCTTGGCGTCCCTGGCAGATCCGCGCGTCCTCGATGCCGTCTCCCCGGCCGATGGGGAGAGCTTCGACCCGGAGACGTTCATCCGAGAGCGCGGAACCCTGTACCTGCTGGCCACCGGTGCTGGCGCCGGGAACAGTGCCGCCCTGGTGGCAGCGTTCGTGGAAGACCTCGTGGAGACGGCCCGCCGTATGGCCGCTCGCTCCGCTGGTGCCCGGCTCGACCCTCCGCTGTTGCTGGCCCTCGATGAGATCGGGAACCTTGCCCCTCTGCCCAGCCTGCCGACGCTCATGGCCGAAGGTGGAGGGACCGGGATCACGACGATGGCCGTCCTGCAATCGCTCGCGCAAGCACGGGATCGGTGGTCCGAGCATCAAGCCAACGCGATCTGGGATGCCTCCATCGTGAAGATCGTTCTCGGCGGAGCATTGAACTCCCGCGACCTGCAAGACCTCTCCACGCTCATCGGAGATCGCGACGAATACACCGACTCCTCAACCGTCGGGGACTACGGCTCCCGCTCCAACCAGCGATCCGTCCGCAGAGTTCCGATCATGGCGCCCGACCGCATCCGCACACTGTCGTTCGGTACTGCGGTCACCCTGCTGCGCGCAGCCCCGCCGATCATCACCGACCTGCGTCCTTGGCCGGCTCGTCCCGATGGTCGGCAACTCGCCGCCGACCGCAAGCAGATCGAGGAACAGCCGCAAGCCGCCGCGCCCCGCGCCAACGCGACAGCCAAGCAGCCCTGAACCGGGACGCGCACCTGCCTGATGCAACGGCCACCGATCCCGGAGGCCGGTAAACACGAGCAGGAGCACTCTCCATGACTACCGAACCGCACGAGATGACTTCAGAGGCCCCCGATGTGCGCGAAGGCTTCTACGGCTTCGTCGCCTCCACCCCGAGGCTGACATACTCCGACGACGGCACGCCGCGGCTCTACTTCAAGGCCGGGCAGGAGCACTACCAGTACGACAACGGCACCCGGACCAAGCTCACGACCACATTCCACGATGTCGTCGCGTTCAACGGAGCCGCACAGTGGGGCGCCGACAAGCTCGCCAAGCAGGACTGGTTCCTCGCCCACGGGCGCACCAGCCCCAACGTGAACCCGAACACCGGCGTCGAGGAACAGCAGTTCATCGCCAGCAGGCTCGGCCACGACCTCGCCCGCACGACCTACGACATCGACCGCTCCCAGCGCCGCAGCGCAGGACGCGAAGCTGTCGAACGCGGCCAGGACCGCGCCGCCGGTTTCGAGGAACCCGAACGCGATGAGCCCGCTCACGCCGCCGCTCGGACGATGTGAACGCGGAGGTCATGATGAACGAGCACACGCCACGGCCCGACGCCGACGAACCCGACGAGTACGACGACGAGGTGACCCGGCTCGGTAGCGACGAGCCTGGGGCCGTACACCCGGTGAACTGGAACCTGCTGTTGTCCCACGACCTCGAACAGGAATGGCTCGCGCTGAACCGTTGGGTCGAATGGCTCCGCAAGACCTACGCTCTCCCGGCATCGGTCATCCCGCCGTGTTGGCACCGCCACCCCGAGTTGCAGTGGGAACTGTCAGCGCTGCACCTGCACTGGCTGGGCGCCTACGATCCCGAACAGAACGGCTCCGCACCCATCGGCTGGCACCGCGACTTCGCCCTCGCCCGGGCACGACTGCGCGACTGGGTGGCCGCCTCCGGCACCCGCCTCGACCGCGACCGGCCCTCCCGCCAGACAGCCTGGCCGGGCGAGCGGCCGGCCGCCCATCGAGGACACGCCGATCGTCAACCGGCGAGACGACTTCGTGCAGTTCGTCCTCGAACAAGTCGCCCGCCGCAAGGCCGCCGAAGACGCCTTCTTCCTCGGTCTCGACTCCCCGCCGCGTTTCGGTACCGCCGACAGCGACGACGAGTAGAGCGAAGTGGTCGGGCATGGTGCGGAACTATCAGCCCAAGACTCACCGCAAGCCGGCGGACCGCAACCTGCGGGTGCGGTTCACCAAGCGTGAGCAGATCGACGCCGAGCAGGTTGCCGAAGTGCTCATCCGTGTGGCACTGCGCGAAGCGGGAACCGGCAGCCCGGCAGGACAAGCCGGAACCCAGCTCCGACAACTTCTCAACCCCGAGCGGTAGAATCCGTGGTGTACGTCCATCCACTGGGCGCTACCGGCAAGACCCCACCATTGCCCGAACCTTCAGCGGTTCGGAAGGCCACCCACTCTCGTTCTCGTGACCGCCATGTGGTGCCCGCGCTCGCCCCTCACCAGGGTGAGCGAGAGCACGAAAGGCAGTCACGAGCATGACTCTCGCCGACCTTCCCACCAGCCTCGACCTCGGCGCGCTGCGCGCGCTGGTCCGCGGGCCGAAGCAGACCGCCACCCTGGCCGGGCTCGGCGGGAAAGAGCCCGCGATCTCCTATCTTCGCGTATCCACCAAGGACCAGGCCACCCGCAACGGCCTCGAAGAAGGCCTGTCGATCCCCGCCCAACGCGAGGCCGCCGACCGCAAGGCCGACCAACTCGGCGCTGTCATCGTGGCGGAGTTCATCGAACCCGGCGAGTCCGCCAAGACAGCCAGGCGCAAAGCCCTCCAAGAGATGCTGGACTACATCGCGAACAACCCGGTGCGGTACTGCATCATCAACAAGGTCGACCGGCTCGCCCGGAACCGCCTCGATGACGCGATCATCCACGCCACCCTCCGCGAGGCCGGCGTCACGCTCGTGTCCGTCACCGAGAACATCGATGAGACACCCTCCGGGATGCTCATGCACGGCATCATGGCCTCCATCGCCGAGTTCTACTCCCTGAACCTCGCCCAAGAGGTCACCAAGGGTCTCGTCCAGAAGGCATCCCTTGGTGGAACCCCGAACAAGGCGCCCATCGGCTACCTCAACGTCCGCACCATCGACGCCAAAGGCCACGAGATACGCGACATCGCACTCGACCCGGATCGGGCCGAACTGATCCGATTCGCGTTCACCGCCTACGCCAGCGGGAACTGGTCACTTTCCACGCTCGCCCGCGAGCTGGAGACCCGGGGCCTGAACACCCGGCCCACACCGTCGTTCCCAGCAAAGCCCGTCACCACGAAGCTACTGCACACCATCCTGACCAACCCCTACTACCAGGGCATCGTCACCTACCGCGAAGTCACCTACCCCGGCACCCACGAGCCGCTGGTCACCCCAGAGACTTTCGATCGGGTCCAGACGATCCTCCACCAGAACAACGTCGTCGGTGACAAGCCCCAGAAGTACGACCACTACCTGAAAGGGTCGATCTACTGCGGCTGCGGCAAGCGGCTCATGTACGAACGCCCCCGCAACCACCAGGGCATCGCCTACGACTACTTCACCTGCACCGGACGACGCCTCAAGCGCAACACCTGCCAGCGCAGCGCCATCCTCGTCCACCGCGTCGAGGACCACATCACCCACGCCTACCAGCAGCAAGGCGTCACCTCCGACGAGGCCACCCGAATCAAGAGCGTGCTCGGGCGAGTGTTCGACGCTCTCGCTGCCGCGTCCGCCGACGAACGAGCCACCCTGAGCGCGCAGAAGGCCAAGCTCGAAGCCGAACAGGTCAAGCTGCTCCAAGCCCACTACGCCGACGCGATCCCCATCGACCTGCTCAAGACCGAGCAAGACCGCATCCGCGCCAGCCTCCACGCAATCAACAGCCGCCTCGACTCACTCGGCACCCTCTACGCCAACGCGAAGATCGGACTCGACGCGATCCTCGACATCCTCACCGACCTGGGAGACCTCTACGCCAAAGCCGAACCCGCCGAACGCCGGATGCTCAACCGGGCACTGTTCACCAAGATCACCATCGATGACGCCGAACACGTCACCACCGAGCCCGTACAGACCATCGCCACGATCCTGGCCACCGACACCAGCCCCAACAACGCTCGAACCCTGCCCCACGATGAAGCGGGGCAGAGTTCGAACGTAACCGGTTATGTGGAAGCAATGGAGCGTTGCGGGAACAGGCGACAACGGGTTGAGAGGCTGGTTTCCGCGTGGGATCAGGGCACTCGCGGGAATGCCGAGTCCGAGGGCGAGGCCGACGACCCTCTGATCGGTGCGTCAGCGGAACCAAAGAAACGACCTCGAACACGACTCACTGACACCGAAGTGGACGCTATGCGAACAGCCCGCGCACAAGGCATCAGCGTGACTGCCCTCGCTCGACAGTTCGGAGTGCATCGCGGAACTGTGTGGGCGAGAACAAGCCCACACACATGACATCACCTGGCAAGGCTGAGATCAACGGACACCCGCTGCGTCCAGACGCCGGAGAAGCAGAGATGCAAGCGCCAGATAGTCGAGCGCCTCGTCGGGTGTATCGCCAGTATCGATCTCATGGCCCCGCGGGTTCCGGATGCCCGCAGCCGCTCCGGCGAAGATGGACTTGTAGCCTCGCTGCTCATCTACCTCAGAGTCCGTGGTTAGCGCGTTGAGTCGGATCTTGGCGTTGGCCTCGTTGAACGCATCCATCATCAAGGCGTAGCCGGTCTTACCCCTGAGCTTCGAGATGCGCTTTACCTCCTTCTCTACGAACTTGAACGCTTCAAAGACGGACTGCTCTCCATATCCATCGTCAAATAGACTGCGAACCTTTGACGGAAGATCCGGGTGAATATTCCTAGTCTCAAACGGATGCAAGTCGCCCTCTTGATCGCCTGGCAGCGGACAGGCTCGCATGACCGGTCCAAGTAGGGCATCCTCGCTTATTGACCGCGCGATGCGCTCGAGCCGGTCGAGGCCCTCGCTCATGACATCAGGTGCTTCTTGATGCTCGCAAAGATCGCGTCGTACGTGGCAGCATCACCGTTAGCAGGAAGGTTGACCTCCACCCGCACGGACAGGCCGACATCACGCCCGAAGGAACTCGCACTCTCGGACATGTTCTCAGGCGTCACGGATTCAGATGACGCGGCTCCTGCCTTTGCCGTGGGCTTCGCAGCAGAAGCCTTCGGCTTCTTCGCCGCGGTTGCGGCGCTAGATGACGGCTTCTGGCCGTTCGTGCGTGCTGGTGGAAGCTCCCCGTGTCCCGAGAGTGCAGCCAGAGTCAGGAAGGTAGTGGCCTGGCGCTGACCTACAAGAGCCGACGTCTTGTCAGCCCCTCTGAACCAGTGGATGAGGGTGTCCCGGTCGGACTGTAGAGCGTCGTTCATCTCTTCAAACAGTTGGGAGTAGGAACTTCGAATAGCACTCTCGAGACCCGTCTTGAACGCGTCATCGTTCCCAAACAGGTAGTCACTGGAGCCGTCGGGTCGAGTCCCGTCTTCATCGATGATCCCGAGGAATCGAAGGATCGACAGGATGTATGACTCGTTCGCAGGTGCGATGTTGAACCGCTGGAGGTAGCTTGCATCGATCTTCGGTGGAGCCCCCTTGCGCAACTGGGCGAACGTTTGGGTCAGCGCCCCCTGGCCGGACGTGTAAGGGAAGGTTGGCATGGACAGGCTCCTGTGGCTCGTGCCGACTCTCGGCGACATGCTGGATGCGACATGGCCAGTATACCTAACTCAGTGCACATGACTCGGTTTCGGAGCTCCGCCCCCGCGAGCGCTCGTTCCCGATTAGCAGAGGGATCGCAGCGGTTCGCTATGCGTAGGGCCCTAGGAAGCGTTCACCGTTGTAATGGATCATGTGCGTGGGGTGGTCAGCGCACCAGACTTCGGACTCCCAGGCGATCTTGTCGACGTACTTGCGGAACTCTGCCCGGTCAGGGAAGCAGGAGACGTAGACAAGGCCTGCCGTTGACTGTGCGAACAGGTTGGCGAGTTCGGCTTGGCGTTTCGAGTCGACGGGGCCGTGTGAGCTTGCTGCTTCCAGGAGCACGAGCCAGTTGCGGTCGGGGAGGTAGATGACGAGGTCGGGCATCTTGCCGTGCTCGTCGACCTCGACGTTGAGCGAGGACAGCGTCTCTCGTTCGAAGAGTGCCCACTTGTCGCCAGCATCGCCGATGTAGAGCACTTGCCCACCGGGCGTGAAGCGCGGGCAGAAGTCTTCGACCATGGCTTTGAGGAGCACGTTCTGCCCGCCGGGCGTCAGGGTGAAGATCGAGCCGTCCGGGAGTGTCAGCGGGATGCGATCCATCTCGCGCGCGGCCGCGTAGCGTGCTTTGAGGCCGGGCAGGTCAGCAAGGTATCGGTCGGTTGCAGATTGCCAGGCGTCGGTGCCGTAGGCGCGCAACACGTCCAGCGCCTCTCCTGTGACCTGGTAGTTCCACTTGGGCGAGTTCACGGGGCGTTGCGGCTCGTCAGGGTTCTGGACGATGAGTTGTGCTTCCACAAACTGGTGGAGTGTAAACCGTCGGACGGTCTCGCGAGTGTTCGGAGCGTAGTCCTTGCCGTACTCGTCGCGGATGAAATCCATGATCGCCCGTGTTCCGAGCATCGGGTTGGCTGCTTCTGCCCATGACTCAGCGGGTGTGAGCCGCAAGAGGGCCAGGAGCACGAGCGCGGAACGCTCGTTGCTGCGCTCCGCATCCATGCCGAGCGTCTCCAGGACGATACGGGCGTCTTCGACTCGTTCGTAGGCGTCGTTGCTCAGCTCGCTCATGCTGCGATCAACTCCTTCACAAGCGAGTCGACCTCAACCTGCGACACGACGGCGGTCCGGCCGAGGCAACGCAGGGTCTCCACGCTTGGGAACCGCAGGGTGCGGAGATCGGTGGCGTTGACCTGAGTGTGGCCGGAGAAGGTGCGGAAGAACTTGTCGATTACCGACGAATTGAGCCAGACTGCGATGCCTCTTGCGAGGTCTTCGTCCAGCCCGCGACCTCCGATGTGGAACACGTTGAGGTGGTTCTCGAAGGCTACTTCACCAGGGTTGTCGTTGGGCGACCAGACTGATGCCACGATCCGTCGGCGCTCTTCCTTCGCGCTGAACCGCTTGACGACGGTGTACCAGCCCTCGGGCAGAAGCATTGCCCGATCCTTGTCACTGGTCGGTTGGAACCACTGCGGCTTGCGAATTGGTCGCGGCCAGAGCACTCCGCCGTCACGGAGATTGCCGGGATAGATCAGCGGAACCGCGTCAGGCAGTTCGACGCCGCTAAGCGCATGGCGTGAACGGAAGTCCACTACCCGGCCGGTCGAGACCTGAACACCAATATCCGTCAGTGTGCAAGGCTGAGCCAGCACCAGCTCGGCAACCCTGGTGTCGTCTGCGTCGGTCGCCAGCCGAATGAATCGGTTGGGATCATCAGGAAAGACCACGTCGTTGTAGGGAACGACGCGAGAGGCGATGTCGTCGGTATGGTCGCGACTCACCGAGAGTTCAACGACACCGGGAGCGGCTCCCCGAGTTCCGGAGAAGATGACGTTCTCCTGGAGTACACCCGTGTCGGCGAAGACGGTGGAGCGGGAGTCGAACACGTGAACCCGGTCGAGCGCGATCGAGTCGAGCAGGTGGGAGCGGAACGCTCCGAAGTACGGGCCGTTGAAGAATGACCGGGGTGTGATCGCAACAACCTGCCCACCGGGCCGCAATGCTGCTACAGACAGAGCGAGGAACGCAGCGTAGAGGTTCGGAGCATCGACTCCAGCCGCCCGCATGGCCGTTCGGTGTGCACTTGAGACCGCCAGCTTTCCGTAAGGCGGGTTCTCGATCACTAGATCGAACTGCGCTTCCGGATTGAGTGAGGCATCCAAGCCAGTGGAGTCGAGAATGAAGTCAGCCTCTACAGACTCGGCCACCACTCGACCTTCCCCAGCGCGCTCACACTCGGCGAGGGTTGCCTGAAGGTGTGGCAGCACGGCAGGATCGCGTTCAATCGCGACGATCTCCACCGACAGCTCCGGCTGTTCTGCCAACACGCGGCGCACCAAAGCTGCGGTGAGCATGCCGGAGCCGGCTCCAGGATCGAGCACGCGCAGTGTGCCGGTCGATGGCAGTCTCGGCAGGGAGGCGATCAGCTGAGCGGCCGCAGCGGGGGTGAAGAACTGCCCCAGGTCGCTCTGCGTGCGCGCGTCGAGGCCGCCGAGGGCGGCGACTCGCTCGACCTCGGCGATGCCTAGGAGGTCTGTCGCCAACACGCTCTCATCGTATCTGGGACCACCGACAGCGACCGGGGAGCACGCCGAGTGCTACTGGTCAATCGCTCCCATCGGCGGATGCCGCCGGGTCATGAGCTGCATGTTGCGCCTGTGCTTGTTCCTCGGCGTCGACTTGTCGGGCGCAGCAGGGCGACGGTCATCGGCTGCTGCACGCTTCACGAGCGCCTCGTAGAGGACTTCGACGTTGTTGTAGAGATCCCAGAATCGTGACTGAGCCGGGCTGAACGCTTCGTAGTTCTGGTCGGCGACGTTGTCGATGAGCACCCACATGGCCTGGACGAGAGCATCGTTGTCGTAGAGCACGGCATCGATGCAGTCGCTCCTCGGATGAGGTACCTCGATGAGGCGCTCTCGCACCTCGGTGACGAGCTTCTCCACGACCTGCACCTGGACCGCACCGTCGCGGTGGGCGCGGCGGTCCTCGTAGGCGGCCTTGCGGCAGGCGGGCGAGCAGTACAGGCGAGGCCTGCCCGTGGTCTTCACTTCTTTGAGCTTGGTTCCGCACCGTGCGCAGGTCGTGGGCAACTCGACACGGCGCTCAACGCGCACGGTTCGGTCGCGGCGGCGCTGCTCCGCCCGCTTCCGTTCACGGAGGCGTGCAGCCTGGTTGGCGTTGATCTCGCTGAGCAGCACAATCACACGCTTCTGCTGCGCTCGCGCTGTCGGGTCGGGCTCGTCGCGATCAACCGCTGCAAGCTTCTTGAGCACGTGCTTGTTCAGCGTCGGGAGGGCCACGGTGGCTTCGAGTAGCTCGGCTTCGGTGCCGGATTCGAGGGCGGCGACCCAGCGGGCGTAGCGGCCGTTGAAGTCGGTCGCGCTGGGATCGTAGCGTTTGGTGGCCATGTTCTACGGTACGTCGGTTTCGTCACCGACGTAAGTGCCGATTCCTCGATCTGCAAGATGCGTGTCGTCTCTTTGGGGGTCGATCTTGGAACGGGATTTCGTGCATCGTGCAGGCGGGTGTGCACCTGTTCGTCATGGCGATCGAGACGAGGAATCTGAGGCTGCGGGTGACACGGCGGGATGAGCCTGACCTCGGCAAGCTGATTGAGTGGGTGCTGAACATCGCGGAAGTGCGACACCGCGCCTGGCTCGACGGGGACCCAGACCCCTACGGGCTCCCACCGCCCGATGGCCTCCTCCCATCTGCGCCCCGCTGAGCTCTTCGTTTTGTCAGGGGTGCGCGAGAGGATCGATACCAAGCAGCACCCCGGCAAGGAGGCACATCATGAGCACCGTCACCCTCAACACCCAATCGACGGATCGCGCCGCCGACGTGCCCGTCCTGCTGGCTGTCTCCTACCTGCGAGTGTCTACGCGGGAGCAGGCTGAGCGCGGTGGCACTGAGGAAGGGTTCTCGATCCCTGCCCAGCGCGAGGCCAACGCGAGGAAGGCCGACGAGCTGGGCGCGCGGATCGTGCGCGAGTTCGTGGACGCGGGCGAGTCGGCACGGTCTGCGGATCGTGATGGGTTGCAGGACATGCTCGCGTTCATCGCCGCGACCAGGGTGCAGTTCTGTCTCGTTCACAAGCTCGACCGGCTCGCCCGCAACCGCGCCGACGACGTGAAGATTCACGAAGCCCTCATCAACGCCGGGGTCACGCTCGTCTCGGCGACCGAGTCCATCGACCAGACGCCCTCGGGGATGCTGGTGCACGGCATCATGTCCTCGATCGCGGAGTTCTACAGCCGCAACCTCGCCACCGAGGTCACCAAGGGGCTCACGCAGAAGCTCGCCCAAGGTGGCACGCCGATGCGTGCACCTGTCGGCTATCTGAACGTGCGCCGCACCGACGAGCAGGGCCGGGAACTGCGCACAGTCGAGGTCGATCCTGAGCGGGCACCGTTGATCCGATGGGCATTCGAGACCTACGCCCAGGGCGAGACCTCCGTCGCCGCGCTGCTGCGCGACGTGACGGCACGCGGCCTGACCACGGTGCCATCGCCGAAACGACCCTCGAAGCCTCTCGGTAAGGCGACGTTCTACTCGCTGCTGACGAACCCGTACTACGCAGGCGCGATCCGCTACAAGGGCGCACTCCACCCTGGTGCGCACGAGCCATTGATCGAGCCCGCGCTGTTCGATCACGTGCAATCGCTCCTGAAAGCACGCAATGCGCAGGCGACCCGGCACGTGCAGCACGCCCACCACCTCAAAGGGCTGCTGCACTGCGGCGGCTGTGGGTCGCGGATGCTGCTGGACTTCGCCACCAACCCGCGCGGAACGACCTACGCCTACTTCGTCTGCTCCGGCCGAGCGGCGAAGAAGACGAACTGTACGAGGCGAGCGGTACCCGTGCAGGTTGCGGAGCGGCTGGTCGAGGACTCCTACGCGAGCATCACGATCAGCGAAGACGACTACCGGCACCTTGCCGCCGAGGTCGATGCCGCGTTCGACAGCCGCATGGCAGGGCGCGACCAAGAGATAGCCGACCTCATGGCCAACCGCGCCAAGCTCGAATCAGAGAGCGACAAGGTGCTGGCCGCGCACTTCGCCGACGCCATCGACCTCCCGACACTCAAGCGGCACCAAGACCGCATCCGCGCAGGGCTGGCCGACATCGAGCAGCGCCTCAGCGAGCACGACGAACAACACGCCGGCGGGCGGGCGTTCCTTCACGACAGCCTGCGGCTGCTGAACGACGCGCACCACGCCTACGCGCACTCAGACGACGGAAGCAGGAGGCTCGCGAACCAAGCGTTCTACACCCGGCTGGAGATCACCGAAGACGAGCAGATACGCCCGCGCCTCGCGGAACCGTTCGCGACGATCGTCCACAAGGTGACCGGGAGCAAGGAAGCCAAACGGGAACACTCCGCATCTTCCGATGTCGCGTGTTCCCGTAAGACACTTTATGTGGAGCATAGGGGATTCGAACCCCTGACCTCTTCCATGCCATGGAAGCGCGCTACCAACTGCGCCAATGCCCCAAGTCTTTCAGCACCGCTCGCGCGGCGACCTGAGAAGACTAGCGCACCTTCGAAGCTCGAGCCAAATCTCGCAGCACTCCGTCGCGTCGACGATTTCGCGCGGCCGGAGGCCGTCGCTGATGCGCCCGCCTGAATCGGCGGACACCAATCCTCGTCCCCGAATGCGCCGCTAGCATCGGCCTCATGGTGCAGCCACCTTTCCTTTCACCTCGCCAGACCCGGTTCGTTCCGATGAGTGTGCTTATCGGCGGCATCGTCGCCTATCTCGCACTCCTGTTCGTCCTCGTGTTGACCCAGGATGCGGCTCTGTTCCCTGCGCTGCTCCTGGTCGGAGCGCTCACGGTGCCGCTGACCGTGCTGTTGTGGGCATCGAACGGGCCCCGCGGCGAGCTGGTGCCCTCCGGGATCATCCTGGTGACTGCCCTGGTCGGCGGTGTCGTGGGAATCCTCGTGGCAGCCATCTGCGAATCGATCGCGGCCGCTGTACTCGGAGATTCCATGCTGCTGTTGGTAGGACTCATTGAGGAGACGGCAAAACTCATCGTGCCCCTGATCATCCTGGCCGTCGCCTATCCGCGCAGCGCGCAGGGCGGGGTCGTCATCGGAGTGGCCGCGGGAGCCGGCTTCGCGGTGCTGGAAACCATGGGCTACGGATTCAATGCGCTGCTGGGCAACGGCGGCGGTCTGGGTGCAGTCGATGCGACCCTGCTGGTCCGCGGGGTCTTCGCCCCGGCGGGTCACATCACCTGGACGGGCGTGCTGTGCGCAGCCATCTGGTTCTGGCGTTCCGGAAGACGTCCCGGCCTCGGCGCCCTCGCGACGATCGGCGCCTACCTCGGGGCGATCATCCTGCACACGGTCTGGGACGTCGCTGCCTCCATCCCGTTGCACGTGATCGTCGGCCTGCTGAGTCTGGCCGTACTCGTCCGGGTCGTGGTGGCCGCGCATCATGCCCAGGGAAGCGACGGCGCCCCCCAGCCGGCCGACGTGCCGTGGACGGGAGCGCCGCCGATGGGTCCCTACGGCCAGGGCCCGACGCTGCCACCCACGATCGGCTGAACCGTCGCCGCAGGGCGCCCCGCGGTTACCTCCCCGGCGTCGTCGTCCCGTCTAGACTGGCCGCGTTCGCTTTTGGACGACAGGAGAAGCCGTGAATGCGACCCAGCAGCTCACCTCGCTTGAGCCGGGCATGATCATCCCGGTCGGGGGAGACCGCTACACCCAGGTCGACGCCGACCTGGCAGCAGCCTTCCAGCCCGGTGACCGGCTCTACTCCGTGCAGGACACCGGCGTTCTGCTGCATGTGCCCGCCGCGGTGCACGAGGCCGTGACCCTCCAGGTGGACGCTGCCGCGTCCGCCTTCGAGCAGCTGCGCAGCACCGGCCCCGAACAGATCGCCGAGTTCTACCGGGCCTTCGCCGCCAACCTCACCGCGTCCTGGCCGCAGATCGCCGCCGCCAATGCCGACGACGAGCAACGTGCCAAGACGGCCGGACGCTCCACCACCCGGCTGGTCGTCAGCGAGAAGACCCGCGACGAAATGGTGGCCGGCCTCCAAGGCTGGGCCGAGCGTGTCGAACACGAACTGGCCACGGGCGCCGGCAACGAGATCGGCCGCGTCGATCACGACGACTGGAATGTCCGTATCGTCACCGCACCGCTGGGGGTGATCGCCTTCGTCTTCGAGGGACGCCCCAACGTGCTGGCCGACGCCGCCGGTGTGGTCGCCACCGGAAACACCGCCGTGCTCCGCATCGGATCGGACGCGCTGGCCACCGCCCAGGCCATCTGCGAAACCTCGCTCGACCCCGCCCTGCAGCAGGCCGGGCTGCCGGCCGGCACGATCTCGCTGATCCCGGTTCGCGAACGCTCGGCAGGCTGGGCACTGTTCAGCGACCGGCGGCTGGCGCTGGCCGTGGTCCGCGGCTCGGGACGCGCGGTCACCGAACTGTCCTCGGTAGCCCGTCAATCCGGCATCCCGGTCTCCGCCCACGGCACCGGCGGCGCCTGGATGATCGCCGACTCCAGCGCCGACGGCGCCCGGTTCGGCGCGGCCGTGCGCCACTCGCTCGACCGCAAGGTCTGCAATACCCTCAACGTCGCGGTCGTCGCTGCCGACCGGGCGGAGGAACTGATCCCGGTGCTGCTGGGCGCGGCCGACCAGGCCGCGGCAGCCCGGGGAGGTGTGGCGCGGCTGCACGTCGCCTCCGGCAGCGAGGGCTGGCTGCCCGCCGACGTGTTCACCACCACCATCGAGGTCAAGCGCGCGGCCGGCGTGGTCGAGGAGCCGCGCGCCACCCTGCTGCCCGTCCACCAGCTCGGCACCGAATGGGAATGGGAGGACACCCCCGAGATCAGCATCGTCGTCGTCGACGGACTCGAGCAGGCAGCGGGCCTGTTCAATAGCTACAGCCCGCACTTCGTCGCCTCCTTGATCGCCGAGGACGCGACCGCGCAGGCACGTTTCCGGGCACTGGTGGACGCACCGTTCCTCGGCGACGGATTCACCCGCTGGGTCGACGGCCAGTACGCCCTCGACCAGCCCGAACTCGGCTTGTCGAACTGGGAGCGCGGACGCCTGCTGGCGCGCGGGGGAGTGCTCACCGGTGCCGACCTGACCACCAGGCAGCTGCTCGCCCACCACGACGATCCCCAGCAGCACCGCTGAATCGGGCTGTAACCTTCGAGATCATGGACGAACAAGCCAGGCGCGCCCGATTGATGAGGACGATCCCTCCGCACAGCTTCCGGCCATGGCCGTTGCCGCGGGCGGTCTCCCCGGCCGTGCAGCGCCTGGAGGCTGCGCTGGCGGCCGCGTCCGCCGACCAGGTTTCGGCGTTGGTCGACCAGTTCGTGGCCACCGAGCTCGCCGATGGCACCCCACTGATCGAGCATTCACCGAAGCCGAGCCACAGCATCGTCACGTTCTGCTACCGTGGCGCCGGCGCCAAGCTGGTCTACCTGGCAGCCAACCGGCTGACCGATCACCTCGACCCCGCCGACACCTTGATGCGCAGGCTCGACCGCACCGATCTTGCGGTGCTGAGCGTCGAGATGCCGAACGATTGGATCGCGGGCTATCAGTTCATCACTCCGCCCGCACCGCTACCCAGCGCGGCGCTGCACGAACCGTTCACCGCGCGCCAGCTCCAGTCGATCTCCAAGTCCATCCGCACCGATCCGCTTGCCCGCGAGCATCTGCCCAACAAGCTGCACCCCGAACAGCACAGTGTCATCGCACTGCCCGGCGCCGTGCCGCTGCCGGCATCCAGCCGTGCCGAGGGCTGGCAGCGCAGCGATCACCAGATCACCACGCCAGTCAGCGGCAACGACGTGCCCGTGACGGTCTTCCGGCACTCGCAGGCCGGGGCCGACGCCCCGGTCGTGCTCGTCCTCGACGGCGAAGTCTGGCTGCAGGACGATCTGCTCATCAACTCGTTGCATCAGGCGATCAGCACCGGGCGGACACCGCCGATCCAATTGGTTCTGCTGCACGCCGGTGGCGCAGGCGCCCGGCAGCTGGACTATGCGTGCGAACTGGACGAATCCGAACTGCTGCTCGAGAAGGTCGCCGATGTGCTGGAGGGCAGCGTGAGTGCACCGTGGATCACTGCCGGCTCGAGTCTGGGTGGCCTGTTCGCGATGCTCAGCGCAGTCCGCCACCGGGGCCCGATCGCCGGAGCTGTCGCCCAATCCCCGTCGCTGTGGTGGCCGAGCGACGCTCCGATGAGCCCGGTCGTGGGACGCTGGTTCACCGAGTTCGCCGACGCCGCCGGGGCCAGCTCCCCGGTCGTCGTTCAGGTGGGGCTGCTCGAGAACACCCTTGCCACGACCGTTCTGGAGGCTCGGGAGGCGCTTCGCTCGCGAGGCGAACTCATCGAGACCCCCGTCGACCTGGTGCGCGGTGGGCACGACATCGTCTGGTGGCGGCGTGCACTGCCGGTGGGGTTGATCGCCCAGTTGGCGCGATTCAACTGAGCTGACGGGGCTCGACTGCTCAGGTTCAACCGTTATGGTGTTGTGACCATATTTCCTGCACGAACGCCACGAGGATGGTTTAGGCGAGGCTAAGCTAACCAGCGTTTGGTCCGATAACGAGTCCCCGAAAGGAACTCCGTCTATGACACGCAGCCTCGTCCGTTACGGCTCAGCACTGGCAGCGGCCGCCGCACTGGCATTGACCGCCTGCGGTGGTTCGTCCACCGAAGATGCTGGTTCCAGTGCCAGCCCCTCGACTGAGCAGTCGAGTTCGGCAAGCTTCCCACTGACCTTCGAAAACGCCGACGGCACGACCACCGAGATTCCCGCACAGCCGGAACGTATCGTATCGACCGCCGTCACGCTCACCGGCAGCATGCTCTCCTTCGATGCGCCGGTGATCGCCTCAGGTGCCGCCGCCAACGGCAACTTCTTCGCGCAGTGGGCCGATGTGGCGACCCAGCACGGCGTCGAGACCTTGTGGTCAGCCGGCAGCGTCGACCTGGAAGCCGTCATCGCCCAAGATCCCGATCTGATCGTCGTCGCCGCGTCCGGCGCGGACTCGACGAAGGACAATATCTCCGATCTGCAGGCCATCGCCCCGACGATCGTTGTCGACTACTCTGACGGCACCTGGGAGGACACCACTCTCAAACTGGCCGAGGCAGCCGGGTTGACCGACCAGGCCGAAGTGACCATCGCCGACTTCGAGGCGCACGTCAGCGATGTTGCCGGCCAGATCACCGTTCCCGAGGGGAAGGCGAACATCGTCTCCTACAACGGCCCCGGCCAGAACAACCCGATCGGCATGACGACCGGCCCGCACGCCCAGCTGCTCAGCGAACTGGGCTTCACGATCGAGGAGCCGAACGCCGAGTGGCACGCCCAAGAGGGCGGCGCGCGCAGCGACTTCGTCTTCGCGTCCTACGAGAACCTCACCGAATTGACCGCCGAGACCACGTTCATCCTCTCGCAGGACAACGAGGGCGCCCAGGCATTCGCGGACGACCCGGTGCTGGCGAACGTGCCCAGCGTGGTCAACAAGCAGGTCTATGGCCTCGGCAAGAACTCCTTCCGCATCGACTTCTACTCAGCGACCGAGATCGTCGACAGCATTCTGGAGAACTTCGGGAACGCCTGATCCGTTGTTGCGATCATCGACTGACCAGACCACACGGCGTGTCCTCAGCGGACGCGCCGTGTGGCTCGTCGTCGCCGCGGTCGTGCTCGTGGCGCTGCTGCCGGTCTCGGTGCTGGTCGGCGAGGTACCGATCACCGCGCAGCAGGCGTGGGATGCCTACTTTCACTTCGATCCGCTGGTGACCGAACACCTGCTGGTGCGCAACGTGCGCGTGCCCCGCACCATCATCGCGGTCATCGTCGGCGCCGCGCTCGGTGCGTCCGGGGTGATCATTCAGGCATTGACCCGCAATCCGCTGGCCGAGCCGGGCCTGCTCGGCGTCAATGCCGGCGCCACCTTCGCGGTCGCCTGCGGTATCGCGATCTTTCAGTATCAGGCGTTGACCGCCGGGCTGGTCTTCGGCTTTCTGGGCTCCGGCCTGGCCGGTGCCGCCGTCTACCTGCTGGGCGGGGTGCGTCAGGGTGCGGGCCCGGTCAGGCTGGTGCTGGCCGGCTCAGCGCTCAGCGTGGTGCTGCTCGCCGCCACCCGGATCGTCATCATCAACTCAGACGAGCAGGTCTTCAACCGCTTCCGCTCATGGACCGTCGGTTCGCTCGAAGGCCGTGGCCCCGATCTGCTGCTGCCCACCGGCCTGGCCGTGCTAGCAGGATTGCTGATCTGCTTCGCCCTGGCCAATTCACTGGACGCCAGCGCCCTCGGCGCGGATCTGAGCCGCTCACTGGGCGCCCACCCCGGCAGGGTGCTGAGCGCTGCCGCGCTGGTGGTCATGTTGATGTGTGGTGCTGCCACCGCAGCGGTCGGCCCGATCAGTTTCGTCGGTCTCACCGCGCCCCACCTCGGACGCCAGATCGTCGGCCTCAACCATCGCAAGCTCATTCCCGCCACCGCGCTGCTCGCCGCTGTCATCGTGCTGGCCGCCGACATCGCCGGGCGCCTGGTGGTCAGCAGCGGAGAAATCAGCGTTGGCATCATGATCGGCTTTATCGGCGCGCCGGTGTTCATCGGGATCGTGCGGCGCAGGAAGCTGGCCCAGCTGTGAACCGCGCGACCACGCGCGGGGCGTCGTCCGGCTCGCAGCCCAGCCCCATCGTCACCGGGCGGGTGTTGCGCGGCAGGAACTTCTCGCTGCTCGTCCAACCCCGGGCGCTGCTGGTCATCGGCATTCTGCTGGCTGTCGCGGTGCTGCTGGCCCTCATCGGCCTCACCCAGGGCAAGGTGGCAGTCCCGCTCGGCGACATCATCCCCGCCATCTTCGGCAACGGCGAGCGGAAACATGTGCTCGCCCTGGGGCTGCGGATGCCGCGGGTCGTGGCGGCGCTGACCGCCGGCGCGGCCCTCGGCGTCTCGGGTGCGGTGTTTCAGTCGGTGTCCAACAACGCGCTCGGTTCCCCGGACGTGATCGGCCTGACCACCGGCGCTGCCAGTGGCGCGATCACCCAGATCGTCTTGTTCGACGCGGGGCCGGTCCAAGTGATGCTCGCCGCCCTGGCCGGCGGCGTCGGTACCGCGCTGGCGATCTACTTGCTGAGCCTGAAAGGCGGGGTGACCGGCGGCTACCGGCTCGTCCTGATCGGGCTGGGCGTGGGAGCGCTGCTCGGCTCCTACAACAGCCTGCTCATGGTGCGCGGTCAGGTGGAGCAGGCGGTCTCGGCCAATATCTGGATCGCCGGATCCCTGGACGGCCGGCAGTGGACGCAGGTGCTGCCCGTGCTGATCGGCACCATCATCGTCGTGCCCATCACGATCCTGCTTGCCAGGAGGGCAACGCTGGTCGAGATGGGCGACGACATCGCCAGTCAGCTGGGGGTCCGCGCCGAGCCCACCCGGCGCTGGCTGATCTTCTGCGGCGTCGCGCTGGCCGCGCTGGCCACCGCGGCCGTCGGCCCGATCGCGTTCATCGCGCTGTCCGCGCCGCAGATCGCGCGGCGTCTCAGCCATGCCCGAGGGCTCAGCATCGTGCCGGCGGCGCTGATGGGGTCCTGCCTGCTGCTCGGCGCCGATGTGGTCAGCCAGGCCATCCCGACCGCAACCACCCTGCCGATCGGCCAGGTCACGGGCCTGATCGGCGGCATCTACCTCGCCTGGCTGCTCACCCGCAGCAAACAGCTCTGAGCTCGTCCGAAAGGAACCACATCGTGAGCGCAGCACCTCACATCCACGGCCAGGAACTCACCTTGGCCTATGACCAGCGGGTCGTCTCGCACGACCTGAGTGTCGAGATCCCGCACGGCAAGATCACGATCATCGTCGGCCCGAACGCCTGCGGCAAGTCCACCCTGCTGCGTGCCATGTCGCGGCTGCTGACCCCCGAAAAGGGCGTCGTCATGCTCGACGGCAAAGCCGTCAACTCCGTCGGATCGAAGGAATTCGCCCGCCGGCTGGGGCTGTTGCCGCAGCAGTCCCAGGCACCCTACGGCATCACCGTGGGCGACCTCGCCGCGCGCGGGCGCTATCCGCACCAGAAGATGCTGCAACAGTGGTCCTACGACGACGAAGCCGCCGTGCGTCGCGCGCTGTCGGCCTGCGGGGTGCTCGACCTGGCCGATCGTCCCGTCGACGAGCTGTCGGGTGGCCAACGCCAGCGCGTCTGGATCTCTCTGCTGCTGGCCCAGGATCCGCCCACCATGCTGTTGGACGAGCCCACGACCTACCTCGACATCGCCAATCAGCTCGAGGTCTTGGAACTGGTGCGCCAACTCAACCAGGACGAAGGCCGCACCATGGTGCTGGTGCTGCACGATCTGATGCTGGCCGCTCGCTACGCCGACCATCTGATCGTCATGCACGACGGCGCAATCGCAGCGACCGGCCCGGTGCCCGAGGTGCTGACTGAGCAGCTGCTGGCCGAGGTCTTCCAGATCCGGGCACAGATCAGCGTGGATCCGCTGACCGGACGGCCGCTGGTCGTCCCGCTGATGTCGCTGCGTCACGAACGCACCGTGCAGCGCAGATCGGCCGGAGATCAGGAGACCAGCGGCACAACCCCGCCGATGCCCTCGTGAATGGCCACCGGGCGGAACGGGTAGGTGCTGACATCTTCCAGGGCGGTTGAGCCCGACAGCACGAGGTGGGTCTGCAGGCCGGCCTCCAGACCCGACCGCATGTCGGTGTCCATCCGGTCACCGATGAAGGCCGTGGTCTCCGAGTGCACACCGATGCGGTTGAGCCCTGCCCGGATCATGATCGGATTCGGCTTGCCCACGAAGTAGGGCTTGCGGTTGGTGGCCGTGGTGATCAGTGCAGCCACCGAACCGGTGGCCGGCAGGGTGCCTTCGGGCGAGGGGCCGGACGCGTCCGGGTTGGTGGCGATGAACTTGGCGCCACCCTCGATGAGCCGGATCGCCTGGGTGATCGCCGAGAACGAGTAGTTGCGGGTCTCGCCGAGCACCACGTACTCGGGTTTGGTGTCGGTCATCACGAAACCCTGCTGGTGCAGCGCGGTCGTCAGGCCGGCCTCGCCGATCACGTAGGCGCTGCCGCCATGACTTTGGGAAGCCAGGAAATCGGCGGTGGCTACGGCACTAGTCCAGATTCGCTCCTCGGGAATGTCCAACCCCGACGTCGCTAGCCGGGCCGACAGGTCGCGCCGGGTGAAGATCGAGTTGTTCGTCAACACCAGATACGGTGTTCCGCTGGACTCGAGGGCGCTGATGAACTCCTTGGCGCCCGGCAGCACGAGGTTCTCGCGAATCAGCACACCGTCCATGTCGCACAACCAGGCGTGTGGGTGCGGGAGGGCTGCGAGTTCTTCTGGAGTCGTGATTCGGATCCCGTAGGTCATCTTCGTCTTTCCTTCCGTGCGGGCGACTGCCACGCGCAATGAGGGAGTCTGATTCCCAGTGTGGCGTATCGCGGTAACGCGGGGATGAATTATCGCCGAACCGCAGCCGGACGATTCAGCCCTTCACCGCGAGCATGGTCACGTTGTTGCCGGTACTCTCGCTGAGCACGATCTGAGTGTCGCCGCGTTCCTTGGTCACCTGGACCACGCCGGTCACCGACTCGCCCGCAGACAAGGTGCCCTCGGCCAGGCCGTCCGGGGCGGGACCGGCATGCATCACCTGAATATCGCCCGAGGCCATGTCCATCACCAAGAACCGGTACCTCAGCACGCCGGTGTCAACCTGGACGGTGACGTTGACCGACAGCGTCGAGTCGTCGTCCCACCAGGAATCGTTGATGGTGAAGGTGCCGGTCAGCCCGTTCGAGCTGAACGGGGTGGAGTTCGCGAACTCGCCGGCGGGCGGCACGCTGGGAGCCGACCGCACCACGGTCGGTGTCGGGGACGCCCCGGGCGTCACCTCGGGGCTGGGCCGGATAGCCAGCCACCAGATGCCGGCGAAGGCGACCACTGCGACCACCGCAAGCACCAGCGGAGCCAGCCGGTTGCGGCGCGGCTTGAACTGCTCGATCGAGATGGCCGGCTGCCGGACGGTGGTCTGAGCGGCCTGCTCGGCAGGCTGGGAATCACCGGAAGCCTGCGGGGATGCGTCGACCGCCTGCCGGCGCGGGCCGGACTGTGCGGGGGCCTGGTTCCATGCACCGGAGGGCTGCCGCCAGGCCGAATTGCCCTGACCCCATGCGGAACTCTGCTGGCCCCACACCGAATCGCCTTGTGAGGGCGTATGCGGGTCGGACGAGCGGGGTGGCTGCGATGGTGTGCTCATGGTGCCTCCCAGGGTAGCCGAGAAGGTCAACGGCGTGACTTGTCCACAGGCGGCGACGTGTTTGACCGATTCGGCAGGCCGCTTACCAATCCTTTGGACATGAAACCAACAGAGCCCCCCGCCTCGTCCGCTCAATCGACCGACGCCTGGGATCGCGCCGCAGCATCGAGTGAACTGGACGCACCGCTGCGCCTCAAGAACGACGCGGATGTCGTTGCCGCGGTTCCCTACCTGCTCGGCTTCCAGCCGCAGGAGTCGATCGTTGCCCTGGTCTTCCGCGACAAGACGCTGATCACCACGGTCCGGTTCCCGATCGAGCTGGCCGACGTGCCCGCTCAACTGGCCCATCGCATCGGCGCCATCGTGCGGCAGTTCCCCGGATCGAGCTGGATACTCGCCGGCTACGCCGCCGACCGGGAGCGGGCGAGCCGCGTCGTCGAGCAGATGACCGCGGTGATCGGCGCCGACGATGTTCTGGAGTCGGTCTATGTGAACGCCGGGCGCTACTGGTCGCTGTCGTGCACTGTGCCGGGCTGCTGCCCGCCCGAGGGGCGCCCGATCGACGCCGAGGGTTCGCCGGTGGCTGCCCGAGCGGTGCTGGCCGGTATGCAGGTACTGGACTCCCGCTCACAGCTGGACGAGTCCATCCGGCCGCCGCGCGGTTGGCTCGGCAGAGCCGCCAGCCAGCGCATGGAGGACGCCCGGGCCGCCGTCCGCGAGCTCGAGATGACAGAGATCGAGGACTTGTTCGTCGAGATGGTGCAGCAGGGCCTGGCCGATCCACGGCTGGTTCGTCCGCAGGAGGCAGCCATGCTCGCCACGATCGCGTACTATCCGACAGCCCGCGACCAGGCGTTGCGGCTGCTCCGCCGGCCGGATGCGCACCGCCACGTCGAACTGTGGCGGACCGTGGCCCGGATGACCCCGCGGGGCTGCCAGCCGCCGGTGCTCGGGATGCTGGGCCTGGCAGCCTGGGTGAGCGGGGAGGGCGCCCTGCAGGTTGCCTGCATCGAACGCGCCGAGAAGATCGCCCCGCATCATCCGTTGATCGCCCTGCTCGGCCAGATCAATGCCGCGGCGGCACCCCCGGTATTGTGGGACCAACTGCGCGCCGACTTGTTCGATGATGACCGGGTGGACGATGCCGCGCCGTCCGACGACTGACGCTGACGCCGGCCGGTGGGGTTTGATCAGCCGGCGAAGACCGTGCCCAGCAGATAGGTTGTCGTCATCGCCAGACTTGCGACGAGCATGTTCCGGACGATCGCCCGGCCCGGATCGGCTCCGCCCAGCTTGGCGCTGACGTAGCCGGTCAGCAGCAGCGCGAGCTCGACGCCGATGATCGTGGCCACCACCCGCATCGACACCGGGGAGGCGACCATCAGCAGCAGGGGGATCAACGCGCCCAAAGCGAAGGCGACGAACGACGATACCGCGGCAGACCACGGGCTGGTGAGCTCGCCGGGACGGATTCCCAGCCGCGTCTCGGCGTGGGCAGCCAGCGCATCGTGATGGGACAGTTCGTCGGCCACCTGCTCGGCGAGCACCGCCGACAGTCCCCGCTCCTGGTAGAGCCTGATGAGCGTGCCCCGCTCTTCGTTGGGCTGCGAGGTGAGCCGATTGCGCTGTGCGGCCAGCGCGGCCCGCTCCGTGTCGGTCTGGGTGCTCACCGAGACGTATTCGCCGCCGGCCATCGACAAAGCCCCCGCGACCAGACCGGCGAGACCAGCGATGAGCAGTGCCCTCGAGCCGGCCTGCGCACCGGCCACACCCATCAACAGGCCCGAGACCGAGACGATTCCGTCGTTGGCGCCGAGCACGGCCGCCCGCAACCAGTTCAACTTGCCGGCCAGGTACGTCGCCTCCGTGGCGCCGCGGATGATCGTCATATTTCCATGGTGGGGCTAGCCGAACGCTCGTCCAAGCGCTTCGGGGAGACTCTGAGGCAAGCCTTGGCTGGCACATAATGCCTAGTAGATGCCCACTAAGCTGAGGCCATCCTGAACTGTCGCAATGGCCGGGTTCGGCGGGCAGTCGCAGGTGCCGGCCTCCGGCGCCGATCGGCTAAACTGTGCGGGTGCACCCGGCGCAGCTTCTTCCCATGCCGCGGCGCGATTGATGACAGTCGAGCCGCGGTGACCCTGATGCCCTTGGGCTTCGGGGTTTTTTTCATGTCGGGAGAGACGATCACAGGCTGGGACCAGCGGACAAGGAGACGGGAACGGTGAGCCAGACTAGCGAGGCGTCCGATCAGATCGGCTATGACGCGCCCGCGGCGCAGGAGAAGTGGCAGCGATTCTGGGAAGAGAACCAGACATTCGTTGCCCACGACGACACTGACAAGTCGCGACGGTATGTGCTCGACATGTTCCCCTACCCCTCCGGTGATCTTCACATGGGACACGCCGAGGCGTACGCGATGGGCGATGTGCTGGCGCGGCTGTGGCGCATGCAGGGCTACGAGGTGCTGCATCCGATCGGCTGGGACTCGTTCGGCCTGCCCGCCGAGAACGCGGCGATCAAGAACAACACTCATCCGGCCGAGTGGACCTACAAGAACATCGAGACGCAGAAGACGTCGTTCAAGCGTTACGGGCTGAGCCTGGACTGGACGCGGGAGCTGCACACCAGCGACCCCGAGTACTACCACTGGACTCAGTGGCTCTTCCTGAAGTTCTTCGAGCGTGGCCTGGCCTACCGCAAGGACTCCTACGTCAACTGGTGCCCGCACGACCAGACCGTGCTGGCCAACGAGCAGGTCGTCAACGGTGAGTGCGAGCGCTGCCACACCCCGGTCACCAAGCGCAAGCTCAACCAGTGGTACTTCAAGATCACCGACTACGCCGACCGGCTGCTCGACGACATGAGCCAGCTGGAGGCCGGGTGGCCCGACCGGGTGCTGGCCATGCAGCGCAACTGGATCGGACGCTCCGAGGGCGCGCTGGTCGACTTCGTCGTGGAGGGCCGCGACGAGCCGATCACCGTGTTCACCACGCGTCCGGACACGCTCTACGGTGCCACGTTCATGGTTGTCGCGCCCGATTCCGAGCTGGCCTCCGAACTGGTGTCCGACGAACAGCGCGCCGCCTTCGACGCCTACCACGACCAGGTGAAGAAGTCGACCGAGATCGAGCGGCAGTCCACCCAGCACGAGAAGACCGGTGTCTTCCTGGGCCGCTACGCGATCAATCCGGTCAATGGCGAACGCATCCCGATGTGGGCTGCCGACTACGTGCTCAGCGACTACGGCACCGGCGCGATCATGGCTGTCCCGGCCCACGATCAGCGCGACCTCGAGTTCGCGCGCAAGTTCGGTCTGCCGGTGCGGGTCGTCATCGACACCGGTGAGGCCGATCCCGCCGAGTCGGGTGTGGCGACCGCCGGTGACGGACGCTACGTCAACTCCGGTCCGTTGAACGGGCTGGCGGACAAGCAGGCCGGTGTGGCTGCTGCGCTGGCGACACTCGAAGAACGCGGTACCGGCAAGGCCACGGTGACCTACCGGCTGCGCGACTGGCTGCTCAGCAGGCAGCGTTTCTGGGGCTGCCCGATTCCGATCGTCCACTGCCCGAAGTGCGGAGAGGTGCCGGTTCCCGAAGATCAGCTACCGGTCGAGCTGCCCCATCTGCGTGGTGCGGATCTGGCACCGAAGGGCACCTCGCCGTTGGCCGGTGATGCTGCGGCGGCCTGGCGCAATGTGGCCTGCCCGAAGTGCGGCGCGGACGCCCAGCGCGATACCGACACCATGGACACCTTCGTCGACAGCTCCTGGTATTTCTACCGCTATTGCAGCCCGGGCTTCACCGGTGGACCGTTCCGGCCCGAGGATGTGGCGCGTTGGATGCCGGTTCAGCAGTATGTCGGCGGCGTCGAGCACGCCATCTTGCACCTGCTCTACATGCGTTTCTTCGCGAAGGTGCTGCACGACCTCGGCATGATCGATTTCGATGAGCCGATGCAGCGTCTGCTCAATCAGGGCCAGGTCATCAACCAGGGCAAGGCGATGAGCAAGTCGCTGGGCAACGGTGTGGATCTCGGCGAGCAGATCGATCTGTTCGGGGTGGACGCGGTGCGCCTGACCGTGGTCTTCGCCGGTCCGCCCGAAGACGACATCGACTGGGCGGATGTTTCGCCGGCCAGTTCGTTGCGCTTCCTGCAGCGTGCCTACCGGTTGGCCACCGAGGTCGCCAGCCCTACTGACGCCGACTATGCGGCAGGTGACAAGGCATTGCGTCAGGTCACTCACAAGACGATCCGTGACATCACCGAGCTCATCGCGATGGGCCGGTTCAATGTCGCGATCGCCCGCGTGATGGAACTCGTCAACGCCACCCGCAAGACGATCGACACCGGTGCCGGCGGCGCCGATCCCGCCGTGCGTGAAGCCGTCGGGTTCGTCGCGCAGGCGCTCAGCCTGTTCGCGCCCTACGTCGCGGAGGAGATGTGGCAGCTGCTGGGCGGCGAACCGTCGATCGCCAGCTCGACCTGGCCGACCGCCGATCCGGGGCTGCTGGTTACCGAATCGGTGACCATGGTCGTCCAGGTGCAGGGCAAGGTGCGCGCCAAGCTCGAGGTGAGCCCCGAGATCAGCGAGGCGGAGGCGACCGACCTGGCGCTCGCCGATGACAATGTGCAGCGGGCGCTGGCCGGCCGCGAGGTGCTGAAGATCATCACCAAGCTTCCGAAGATGGTGAGCATCGTCCCCGCCAAGGGGTGACTGAGGGGACTGCGCTTCCCACAGAGTTGCTGTCCGGATCGTCTCACCGATCTGTCTCAGCGTCTCCGGTTTGTCCACAGCTGCGGGCCTTCTTGACCGATTCCGCGGCCACTCACCAATCCTTGGTGTGTGCTACGGCGGGACGATTCCGAGAAGGTATCCGGGCGACTTCGCGTGGTCCTGGGGGACGCGCGGCCACCCGGCTCGCCCAGACGCGCCCAGCCGGGTGGCCGGTCATCGCTGGACGATGAACTGCGCGCGGCTGAACTCGATGATCTGAGGTCTCCGGCGAGCATCGAGGCTGGTGAGCCGCAGAGTCCGCGATCAGCCTGCGGGAAGTCGGATAGCGTCTCTTCAGTCGGCCCGCAGACCGACGAGGCGCCTCCTGGTGCGGCTGAGCATCACGGCACCGCGTGGACCACGGTCGTCTTCCGGCTCGGACGCGCACATGCCGGCGCGCTCACCGTGCTGCTCGTGGTGGCGGTTGTGCTGACCGGAAGCCGGCTGACCGCTGCCCGCGGTCATGAACTCGACACCGTCAGTGCAACCCCGGTGCTCACTCCGGCGGCCAGCGTGTCGTCGCCCACCCCGAGCCCGGTCCCGCTGCGGGTGCACGTCATGGGCGCGGTAGTCGCTCCCGGGGTGGTCAGTGTGCCCGCTGGCTCCCGGGTGGCGGACGCGATCGCGGCGGCCGGCGGGCTCGCCCGGGATGCGGACTGTGCGGAATTGAACCTGGCTGCCGAACTACCCGACGGGGCGCAGATCGTCATCGGCACTACCGCCGACCCGCGCGGCGAGATGCGCACCGGCCAGGCTGATTCGACCGGCGGCTCAGGCAGCGGAACAGGTGGCAGCGGCGCGGGCGGTAGTGGCGGCGCAGCGACCGGCGGGGGCACATCGTCGTCCACGGTCAACCTCAACACCGCGACCGCCGCCCAGCTGGAGACCCTGCCCGGCGTGGGTCCGGTCATGGCGCAACGGATCATCGACTGGCGCACGGCCAATGGCGGCTTCACCCGGGTCGAGGAGTTGCAGGAGGTGGATGGCATTGGCGCGAAAACCTACGCGAAGCTCGCCCCGCTCGTCCACGTCTGAGGCCGGGCGTCCGGTCGATCTGCGGCTGCTGGCCCCGGCCGCGGCTGCCTGGGCCTGCGCGGCGATCGCTGTTCAGGGCGGACGCTGGATCGGCCTCGTCCTGGGGTTGGGCGTGGTGGCCGGGTCCTTGGGGCTGCTGCGGCGGTCCTGGACGGTGTGTGCCGTGGGCGTGGCGATGGCCGGGGCGGCGGGGGTTGCAGGGATGTGGGCAGCGGCGCTCAATCACTCCCTGCCGGCCGAGTGGGCGCGTGAGAAGGCGCTGATCGAGGTGACGGCCGAGGTCACCTCGGACGCCAGACAATGGCAGGCACGTGGTTATCAGCCCGCCGCCGCTGTGCTCGCGATCGAGCTTCGGCAGGTCACAGCGCACGGCGAGGTTTGGCAGGGCCGTCTGCCGGCGCAGCTGCGTGCCAGTGGGGAGATGGCCGCGCAGCTCGATCAGCCGGTGGGTGCGGCCATCACGTTCCTGGCGATCGGCCGGCCTCCCGATGCCGCGGATCGTTCGGTGGGCACCCTCGTCCTGCGTAGTGAGATCACCTCAGTAGAATCGCCGGGGCCGGTGGCTCGGCTGGCGAACAGCTTTCGTGCCGGCCTGAGGCAGGCGATGGCGCACTCGCCGCCGGAGCAGGCGGGGCTCGTGCCCTCGCTGGTCGTGGGCGACATCTCCCATCTTCCCGAACAGGTCAAAGCCGATTTCAAGACCACGGGTCTGACTCACCTGACCGCGGTCAGCGGCACCAATCTGACGCTGATGCTGGTGTTCACCCTCGGGCTAGCGCGCCAGGCCGGGGTTCGGGGCTGGTGGCTGCGGGGGATGGCGGTGCTGGTGGCAGCGGCGTTCATCGTCGTCTGCCGTGCCGAGCCGAGCGTGTTGAGGGCCGCCGCCATGGGGCTCATCGCGATGGCTGCCACCGGACTCGCCCACGACCGGGCGCGCGGGCTGCGAGCGCTCAGTCTGGCGGTGCTGGTGCTGGTGCTGATCGACCCCTGGCTTTCGCGATCGTGGGGGTTCGCGTTGTCGGTCACCGCCACGGCGGGGATCTTGTGGTGGGCCGGACGCTGGCAGACCGCGATGCGCGGCTGGGCGCCCGGCTGGCTGGCCGAGTCGGTGGCGGTGCCGTTGGCGGCGCAGTTGGCCACCCAGCCCATTGTGACCGCGCTGTCGGGGCAGGTCAGTGTGGTGGGGCTGGCGGCGAATCTGTTCGCGGGGCCATTCGTGGGGCCGGTGACGATCCTGGGGCTGGCGGCAGGACTGATCTCACTCGTCTCGCCGGGGTTGGCGGGGCCGGTGGGCTGGGCCGCGGGGTGGTGCGTCCAGCCGATCGTGCTGGTGGCGCACCTCGCGGCGTCCGCGCCGGCCGCTGCCTGGAGCTGGCGTAGTACTCCGGCGACGCTGGTGCTGCTCGGCGTGGCCTGCGTGATCTGCGCCGCTTTGGTGATGCCGCGGGTCTTGCCGAGGCGATGGCTGGTGGCAGCATTTGCCGTGCTGCTGGTCATCGGGGCATTTCGTGCGCCGCCCCAGGCTGGTTGGCCGGGGGAGTGGGTGGTGATCGCCTGTGATGTGGGGCAGGGCGGCGCCCAACTCATCCGAGCCGCGCCCGGCCGGGCGATACTCGTGGACACCGGTCCCGATCCGGATGCGTTGCGCGCCTGCCTGGCCTCTGCTGGCGTGAGCCGGATCTCGGTGCTGGTGCTGACGCATTCGCATGCCGATCATGTAGGTGGGCTGCCGGCGATCGCCGGTGAGATCCCGGTCGAGATGGTGCTCGTCGGATCGGATGCCCCGGCTGCCTCCGATTTGGAGGGGCTGCCCGAGACGACCCGGACGAGTGCCGGCGACACTATTGAGCTGGGCCCACTGAGATGGACGACCATAGCCGCCGGTCCTTCGGCTCGGGCGTCGCCGCTTGCTGACGGGTCGTCGGCCGGTGAAGACGCGGGCCAGAACGACGCTTCGATTGTTGGGCTGATCGAGACCGGTGAGCTGCGGATCCTGGTGACCGGAGATCTCGAGGTGGCGGGTCAGCAGGCCGTGGTCAGTTCCGGGGCGGACATCCGGGCAGATGTCCTCGCCGTCCCTCACCACGGCTCGCCGCGGCAGGACCCGGACTTCATCGACGCCGTGCACGCCCGGATCGCGCTCGTCCAGGTGGGGGAGAACAACGGCTATGGCCACCCCGCGTCGTCGGCACTGACGATGCTGCGCGGCAGCGGGGCAACCGTCTTCCGCACCGATCAGCAGGGAGCAATCGCCGTATCGGCCGATGGCGGCTCGGCGGTGACCCAGCGCTGATGAACGGAAACGGGGGCGCTTCCAGGAGTTCTGGAAGCGTCCCCGCTCAGTAGTCCGACGAAACCGATCAGGCCTCGAACAGCGGCTTCAGATGGCGCTCGTAGAGATTCTCGGTAACGTTGCGCTCCACGTGCTCACGGTGCTCGTCCAGAGCGTCCAGGTAGCGCTGGCCCATCTTGGCGGCGAGCTTGAACGAGACGTGCAGCAACTGCCGCAGGTTCAGGTTGTAGGCCGGATTGGATTGGTCGTGGCGCAGCGCGTCCGCGAACTGCTTGCCGGTCCAGGCGTCCACCTCGTCCGGGCTCGGGAGCGCCGCGGGGTCGATGTCGATGACGTCGGCGTACGGCGCGGTCAACTCGTCCAGCATGCCGTAGGCGGTGCGATAGATCTCCTTGGCGATCGCCAGGCCCTCGCCGCCGCCCTCGGCCAGGCCGATGAGCTCTTCCAGCCAGGTGGTGCCGGCGGTCTTCAGGTGCAGGCCGGTGTCCAGCTCGCGGATGATCTGGCCCATGCCCGGGTAGATCGAGAACTTGTCCGAGCCGGTGTGCACCGACAGCTTGAGATTCTCGTGCAGCCCGTACTTCTTGATCGCGTACTGAATCACCGCGACATCGGCGCGGAACTCGGCGAGGAACTCGTCCACATCGCCAACGTAGTCGACACCCTTGTTGAAACGACCGACGAACTTCACCGCGACCGTGTCGATCGGCAGCTGCTCGTGGGCGACCTCCGACAAGACGACCAGCAGATCGGCCGGGCCCTGACGCTCGGGGGATTCGTCCATGGCCAGCTCGACGTGGCGGATGTCGCCACCCTTCTCGACGATGCGATCGTAGAGTCGCTTCGCATCCTCCAGGCCGAACAGGTAACGCTGGGCGATCTTGTTCAGGACCTCTTCGGTGACGACGACCGGAGCGTCCAGGCCGGCAATGGTGTGCTCGCCGAGCAGCGGCTTCGCGCGCTCGAGGAAAGCCGCCGCATTCTCCGCAGTGGTCTGCTTGCCGATGAGATCAGTGATGTCGATGGTGAAGAAATCGCACGAGTCGATGAACCAATCGGCGTTCGTCATGTTGATGTGGTCGGCGTCGACGAAGTACTGGCCCTTCCAGCCGGTCTTGGCCACAGCAGCATCGGCAGCTTTGCGCTGGTCGACCGGCGAAGTGCCAATAATGGTGTGCTCGCGGTTGGACTTGTTCCAGACGATGTCGACATCGACGCCGTCTGCCTTGATCTTTTCGAATGCCGCGACCTGTGCAGCGCCTTCTTTGCCGAAACGGTCGCCAGCGCCGAGGGAATACTTCCCAATCGTCATGCTGTCTCCTCAGAGGTAATCCTTGCCTCATCGACTCTAGCGGGCACCTCCGACAGCAGCGACCCCGCGGCCGTTCTTGCCACCGGTTGCCGTCAGGCTCGGGGTTCTGATCGGGACGCCTTGAGCTGAGTCTCCTGGGTTCGGGTCAGGTGCGGATGGCAGTCGACAGCACCAGATGGCACGATGGAGCGGTGGCACAATCGTCGGTTTTCGGCAGCACCCTGCTCGTCCAGGGCGCTGAGCCCCTGCTCGCGGAACGGGCCGTCGCCGCACGCGTCGCCCAAGCTCGCCGCGAGCATCCCGATGCCGAACTGACCGAGGTCAACGCTGCCGAACTGGCCGATGGACGTTTCGCCGATCTGATCGGCGGCAGCTTGTTCGCGTCCTGGGTCATCGTGGTGGTTAACGATCTGGCGAGCTTGCCCGAACAGGCGTTGCCGCTGGTCCGGCAGAGCGCGCTGGAGCCCTATCCCGAGCTCTGCCTGGTGCTCGTCCATGGCGGTGGCCTCAAGGGCAAAGCCCTGATCGATGCGCTCAAGAAGGCGAAGGTCACCCGGATCGCGGCGGACCCCGTCAAGGCCTGGGAGCTGCCCAAGTTCGTCGCCGCCGAGGCCAAATCGCTGCGCATGGGCATGGACGTCCAGGCCGCCCAGGACCTCATCGATGCAGTGGGAACCGATCTGCGTTCGCTCGCCGGTGCGCTGCGCCAGCTGGCGTCCGACTATCAGGGGGAGCAGCTGAGCGCGACGATGGTGCGTCGCTATTTCGATGGACGCGCGGAGGTCACCAGTTTCGCGGTTGCCGACGATGCCCTGGCCGGGCGTCCGGGGCCGGCACTGGAGAAGCTGCGCTGGGCGTTGTCGACGGGAGTGGCCCCGGTGTTGGTCACCAGCGCGCTCGCCGGTTCGTTGCGAGGTCTCGGCAAGTATCTCGAACTGCGTTCGGCGCGGATGCCGGACAACGACCTGGCCCGGCAGGTGGGCGTGCCCCCGTGGAAGTTGAAGGACCTGTCGCGGCTGTCGCGTGACTGGTCGAGCCAGGCGGTCTCGATCGCCATCCGGGCGGTCGCGCGGGCCGACGAGCAGGTGAAGGGTGCAGCTGCCGATCCCGGATTTGCCCTGGAGCAACTCCTGCGCACCGTCGACCAGGCTCGCCAGGCCGGACGCGCGCGCTGAGCCGGCCCCGTGGGACAACACAACAAGCGCCCTGACCACCCAGCTGGGTCAGGGCGCTTGCCGAAAGGTTCTGAAAGTCCGAGAACTCAGAGAGCCGCGGCGCGCGACGAGATCGCGGACTTGCGGTTCGCAGCCTGGTTCTTGTGGATGACGCCCTTCGAAACAGCCTTGTCGAGGGCGCGATTCGCAACCTTGGCGTACTCCTGCGCCTTCTCGGCGTCGCCGGCGGCGGCAGCCTCGCGGAACTTGCGGATGTGGGTACGCAGGGCCGACTTGACGGCCTTGTTACGTGCGGTTGCCTTGGCGTTGGTGCCGATGCGCTTCTTCTGCGACTTGATGTTCGCCACTTGGTGAGCCTCTTTGAGTCGTTGGTCTGGACTGGGTAGCGCACAATCAGGCTGACGTCTGGTTGAACGCGCGACTGATCACGCTACCACATGGCCTCCGGGCAGCCCAAACCACTGTCGTCTAGGAATGCGCATCGAGTCGCACGCGTTGAACTGACATCACCCACGTTGCCTAGCAGAGGATTTGCAAGGTTCAACCATTTACAATAGAACTGTTGATTATTGAATAACTTGTTCCCTGGAGGTCCGAGCCCGCAGTGGTTGCTCGTTCGAACATCCGATTCTCGGGAAACGGTGTCGTTAGTTGAGACAAAGGAACATTGATGGCAACTCAGGTTTACAAAACCCTATCGAAGATCGTTGGGGTTGTTCTCCTACTCGTCGGCGTGGTTGCGCTTATCGGCGGCAACTTCGCGCACGGATATGTCAGCGACCAACTCGCCGATCAGTCGATCACGATGGCGACCAACGAGAGCATCGACTCCCAGTTGGCTGCGGGCAGGATCAGTGAGGACGACGCCGCAGCCCTTCGCAAGTACGCAGGTCAGGAGATGACCACCGGTCCGCAGGCCGAGGTCTTCGCCAACCACTACATCCACGCTCACATGGCCGCAGCGGCCAAGGCTGCCGGTGTGCCTGAAGATCAGGCGAACTACAGCGCGATCGGTGGGCTGGTCACCAAGTACACGAATGCCTTGAAGGAAGAGCTGAAGGCTCTGCCGGAGAACGCCAATGCGACGGATGCCCAGATCGCAGCGCAGGCCGCCGCCGAGATCGCCAATCCCGACACCACCTACGAGAACGCGCAACAGGCCGCCAAGCTGCAGACCCTGCGGATGGACACCTTCCTGGATGGCAACACGCTGCGCGGCATGTTGCTGAACGCCTACGGCTGGTGGCTGGTCGGCACCATCGCTCAGGCCGCGGGCTGGGCACTGATCGTCGTCGGTGTCGCGCTGACTGCGTTCGGATTCATCTTCAAGGGCAAGAGCACCACCGCCGGCGCCGAGTCGTCCACCACGGGCGTGTAGCAGCAACCGGGCAGGTAGCAGCAGTTTCGAGCAATCACGAGGGACGAGTCAGGCCGCTGGCTCGTCCCTCTGCTCATGCCCCTAGAATGCGGACAGGTCATCATCGCGGATGTGGAGGAACGATGGCAGATTCGGTCTATCGGGCGCTCTCTCGAGTCTTCAGCGTTGTGCTGCCCGTGGTTGGTGCCGGCGCGATGATCGGCGGTTCGTTTGCCCATCGTTTCGTCTCCGATCAGCTGGGTTCCGAAGACATCACCATGCCTGCCCCCGAACTCATCACCCAAGAACTCAAGACCGGCCTGATCAGCCCCGACGACGCCGAACTGTTGAGTCTGCACGCCGGGGAAACCCTCAGCAACGGTCCGCAGGCCCGCATCTACGCCGACAACTATGTGCTCGCGCATATGAAGGTCGCCGCGGAGCGCGCCGGCGTCCCCGAGGACCAGGCGACCTACGCGGGCGTCGGCGATCTGGCTGCCGAACTCAACAAGCAACTGAAGGCCGAGCTCAAAGAGCAGTATCCGGAGATGGGTCCCGGCGAGATCGCCGGCCTGGCCCGCATGGAGATCAAGGATCCCGAAACCGAATACGACCTGGCTCGCAAGATCAACCAGTTCTACGAGCTGCGTTCCGAGAACTTCTTCATGGGCAACGCGATCCGCGGGATGCTGCTGAACGCCTATGGCTGGTGGCTGGTGGGTCTGGTCGCCCGCATCGCGGGGGCGCTGCTGATCGGTTTCGGCGGCTTCTTGGGCCTGCTCGGTTTCGGACGCCGCCGCGCGCGCTGATCCGCCGGTCGGCTGCCGGGAAGTTGGGGGACCGCCCCGGTCGTGGGAGGATGGGCGGCGGCGCGGAATGCGTCCATGACTGCCAACAACCACGACTGGAAAGTGAATGCCTGTTCCTGCACCTGGTCGCACTGACCCGGCCATCATCCGCAACTTCAGCATCATCGCCCACATCGACCATGGCAAGTCGACACTGGCCGATCGCATGCTGCAGCTCACCGGCGTGGTGGACGAGCGGGCGATGCGCGCCCAGTATCTCGACCGGATGGACATCGAGCGCGAGCGCGGCATCACGATCAAGTCCCAGGCTGTGCGGATGCCGTGGAGCAGCGCCGGCGACGACTACGTGCTCAACATGATCGACACGCCCGGGCACGTCGACTTCACCTATGAGGTTTCCCGGTCGCTGGCCGCCTGCGAGGGTGCCGTGCTGCTGGTGGACGCGGCCCAGGGCATCGAGGCCCAGACACTGGCCAACCTCTACCTGGCGCTGGAAGCCGACCTGGTGATCATTCCGGTGCTCAACAAGATTGATCTGCCCGGCGCGCAGCCCGAGAAGTTCGCCCGCGAACTCGCCTCGATCATCGGCTGCGAGCAGGACGAGATCCTCAGGGTCAGCGCCAAGACGGGGGAGGGTGTCGCCGAGCTGCTCGATCAGATCGTCGCCCACGTGCCCGCGCCGACCGGGGACCCCGATGCTGCCACCCGCGCACTGATCTTCGATTCGGTTTACGACTCCTATCGCGGTGTGGTCACCTACATTCGGGTCGTCGACGGCGAGATTGCGCATCGCGATCGCATCCTCATGATGTCGACCGGAACGACCCACGAGGTGCTGGAGGTGGGCGTCATCTCGCCCGAGCCGGTGAAATCGTCCGCTCTGGGCGTCGGAGAGGTCGGATACCTGATAACCGGCGTCAAGGACGTGCGCCAATCGCGGGTCGGCGACACGGTGACCCTGTCGTCCAGGCCCGCCTCGCAGATGCTCGCGGGCTATCGCAACCCCAATCCGATGGTTTTTGCGGGCATTTATCCGATCGACGGCGACGATTTCCCCGAATTGCGCGAGGCGCTGGACAAACTCCAGCTCAACGATGCCGCGCTGACCTATGAGCCGGAGACCTCGGCTGCCCTCGGATTCGGTTTCCGTGTCGGTTTTCTCGGTCTGCTGCACATGGAGATCGTGCGCGAACGCCTGGAGCGCGAGTTCAACCTCGATCTCATCAGCACGGCGCCGAACGTGAACTATCGCGTGGTGATGGAAGACGGCACCGAGCACGAGGTGACCAATCCGTCCGAGTTCCCCGAGGGCAAGATCGCCGAAGTCTACGAGCCGATGATCAAGGCGACGATTCTGAGCCCGGCCGAGTTCATCGGCACCATCATCGAGCTGTGCCAGGGCCGCCGCGGGGTCCAGCTCGGGCTCGACTACCTGTCCGAGGACCGGGTCGAGTTGCGCTACGAGTTGCCGCTGGCTGAGATCGTTTTCGACTTCTTCGACTCGTTGAAGTCCCGGACGCGGGGATACGCGTCGCTGGACTACGACGAGGCGGGCACCCAGGTTGCAGACCTGGTGAAGGTCGACATTTTGCTCAACGGCGAACCGGTGGACGCGTTCAGCTCGATCGTCCACAAGGATAAGGCCTACTCCTACGGAGTGGCGATGGCCGCGAAGCTCAAGGAATTGATCCCGCGCCAGCAGTTCGAGGTGCCGGTGCAGGCCGCGATCGGGGCACGGGTGATCGCCCGTGAGACCATCCGCGCGATGCGCAAGGACGTGCTGGCCAAGTGTTACGGCGGTGACATCACCCGCAAGCGCAAGCTGCTGGAAAAGCAGAAGGAAGGCAAGAAGCGCATGAAGGTGGTGGGACGCGTCGAAGTCCCGCAGGAGGCCTTCGTCGCCGCGCTGTCGACCGGCGAAACCAGCAAGGACAAGCGCTAGCGCTCAGGCTTGCGGGCGATCAGGGCCACCGCCTCCAGGTGATCCTGATTGGCGCGGAAGACCTTGCGCATCGCCATGATGCGCTGCCGGGCCTGCGGGTTGCGCCGCACATTGTTGAAGAAGCGCAGCGCGCCGCGCAGGCCCTCGTCGGCGATGATCCGGGTCGGGCTGAGCAGCTTCATCGGATGGTGATCGGTCCATTCGATCTCGAAGCCCGCCTCGGTGACCAGTTCGGTCCAGGCCCTGGTGGTCAGGGGACGGGCACCTACCTTGATGGTGCGCGACAGCGCCTTGGAGATCTGGTCGACCACGGACTGGTCGACGTCGTCCGGTTTCAGGGAAAGCTCATGCAGCCCCCAGCGTCCACCCGGCGCCAGCGTGCGGAAGACCTCACGGGCGATCGTGGACTTGTCGGCCGCCGACTGCATGGTGAGCATGGCTTCGGAGATCACCACATCCGCGCTGCCATCGGGTAGGCCGTTGGCGCGGGCATCGCCTTCACGGACTGCCGCATCGTGGTGCCCGGCGAGCACCGCGGCGATCTGGCGGCGGGCGTCCTCGTTCGGGTCGACTCCGGTATAGGTGGCGTAGCCACCGTCCAGGACGAGCTGGGCGGTCCGGCCGATGCCCGGGCCGAGCTCGACGACCCGGTCGGCGGAGGAGATCTGCAGGCTGCCGAGCAGCCGGCGGGTCAGGTCGATGCCGCCGGGACGCAGCACCCGCTTGCCCATCTTGGCCAGCAATCAGTGGCCGGCCGCGCGGTGTTCTTCGGAGGTCGTGGGGCCGCCGGTCTTTTCCGAGTACGTGGTTTCGGTCATGGGATCCACTCTTTTCTGGGAGGTTGTCTTCTGCGCGGGTGCCCGGATCAGTGCTGTGCGGAGGAGTCGTGTGCGGTGTTGTCCACCATCACCAACTGCATCCGGCAGTCGGTGAGCGCGGTCAGCGCATGACGGGCATCGGGCGCCAGATAGATGACGTCACCGGCGTGCAGGATGTTCGACCGGCCTTCGACTTCGAAGTCCATTTCGCCGTCCAGCAGGGTGACCACGACCGCTCGCGGGGAGGAGTGCTCGGTGAGCAGTTGGCCGGCGGCGAAGGTGAAATCGACCACCCGCAGCAGGGGATTGTTGACGATGACCCGCGATGTGGTCGATTCGGTGACGACGGGAAGCTGCTCGTTGATATTGAGAACGACGGTGGATTCGCTGACTGCGGTTGTGCTCATAAGAAGAAGGCTAGCCTAAGCAGTATTTATTGTGAAGTGTCGTTCAGCTGGAACCGCTCGTCGCGGTGACATAACTTCGGTGGTATGCCTTCCGCTCCGCCACCTGGTGATCCGGCTCCCGCCGACGGCGCGCTGCCCGCCTCGGCATTGCGCGAGGTGACCGGGCGCCCGCTGAGTTTCTATGTGCACGTGCCGTTCTGCCGGGTGCGGTGCGGCTACTGCGATTTCAACACCTACACGGCCGATCAGCTGGGCCCCGGCGGCGGGCCGGACGCGTGGCTTGCCGCGGTGCATTCCGAGATCGATCTGGCCGCCCGGGTGCTGGGCGAGCAGGCACCCGAGGTCTGCACGGTCTTCTTCGGTGGTGGCACCCCGACGCTATTGAGGCCATCTCAGTTGACCGAGGTGCTTGCACATATCGCCGGGCGCTTCGGGCTTCGTCCCGGCGCGGAGGTCACCACCGAGGCCAACCCGGAGACTATCGGCCCGGCCGAGTTGGACGCACTGCTGGTCGGGGGCATCAACCGGCTGAGTCTCGGTATGCAGTCCGCTGTCCCGCATGTGCTGGCCACCCTCGACCGGGTACACACCCCCGGGCGCGCGCTCGAGCTGGTCGGCCTGGCCCGGCAGGCCGGGTTCGGCCAGATCAGCCTGGATCTGATCTATGGCACGCCCGGCGAGCGGCCGCAGGATTGGCAGGCCAGTCTGGACGCGGTCATTGCCGCAGATCCCGATCATGTCTCTGCCTACGCTCTGGTCATCGAGCCCGGCACCGCGATGGCGCGCCGGGTGGCCCACGGCGAGATCCCACCGACCGACGACGATCGGCAGGCCGACTACTATCTGATGGCCGAGAACCGGCTGAAAGCGGCCGGCTACGAGAACTACGAAGTGAGTAACTGGGCGCGTGATCGCTCCCACCGGGCGCGTCACAATCTTGCCTACTGGCGGGGCGACAACTGGTGGGGGGTGGGCCCGGGCGCGCACTCCCATGTCGGCGGGGTGCGCTGGTGGAATCTGCGGCATCCGGCGCGTTATGCAGCTGCGCTGGAGGCCGGCCACAGCCCCGCCCAGGCCCGTGAGGTGTTGGACGCGGACACCCGCCGGATCGAGCGGGTGCTGCTCGAACTGCGGATCTCCGACGGGTTGTCAGTCGAGGTCCTGACGGCCAGCGAACGTGGTCGGTTGCCCGCGCTTGCCGCTCGTGGCCTGATCGAGCGGGAGGACGAGCGCATCAGGCTGACGCTGGATGGCCGGCTGCTGGCCGATGCGGTCATCAGAGACCTGCTGGATTGAGACCGCGTTTGTTCGCGCGTCCTGTCCGGATCCGGGCGCCCGGGCTACTAGCCTTCCGCAGGTGGGACTCTCCAATGATCGCTATGGCCGTGACGTGCTCGACCCGAGGGCAGCGCGCAACCGGCGTCCGCAAACCAAGGACATCCCGATGCGACTCGGGATGGTGGTCGAGGACCCGGGGTCCGGATTCGTCGGGGAGATCATGGGCTGGGAGAACGGCCTGGTGATCCTGGAGGATCGCCGGGGAAAACGACGCAGCTTCCCGGTCGGCCCCGGGTTCTGGCTCGACGGCAAGCCGGTTGCGCTGCGGATTCCGCCCCGTACCGGGTCCACCAGGCGCTACACCGCCTCGGGCGCCCGGGCTGTGCCGGAGGGCAAGGCCAAGGTGGCGCTGCCCAGCCGCATCTACGTCGAGGGTCGCCACGACGCCGAACTCGTCGAGAAGATCTGGGGCGGCGATCTGCGCCACGTCGGGGTGGTCGTCGAATACCTGGGCGGCATCGACGATCTGGTCGCGATCGTGGCCGAGTTTCAGCCCGAGCCCGGACGCCGGCTAGGCGTGCTGGTCGACCATCTGGTCAGCGGCAGCAAGGAGACCCGGATCGCCCAGCAGGTCGCCCACGGTGGCTACGGCGACGTCGTCCAGATCACCGGGCACCGGTTCATCGACATCTGGCAGGCGATCAAACCTGAGGTCATCGGCATCAAGGCTTGGCCGCAGGTGCCCCGCGATGTCGATTTCAAGAAGGGCACGCTGGCCGCGCTCGGCCTGCCGCACTCCGATCAGACCGACATCGCGCATGCCTGGCAGTCGATGCTCGGGCGGGTGCACACCTTCCGCGATCTGGATCCGGACTTCAATCGCGAGGTCGAAAAGCTCATTGACTTCGTCACTCAGGACCATCTGGATGAGATCGGCTGACCATGTCGCATTGCGGTCGGCTGGATCAAGCCGAGCCGACCAGCCGCGAGTTACGTTATCGTCGACCTTATGACCGAAAACGGAGCTGAGCAGATTACCCCAGCCGGGGGCGAGTCTAACCACACCAGTTGTCAGAAGACCCCCACCCCACCCACTCGAAGTGAGCAGGCGCCCGCTGCCGATCCTCGCGACGAGCAGACCCCCTCTGCCGAGGATGAGACGCTGCCCGTTGAGGACGACCAGGCGCAGCCCGAGGACACCCCGACCGCCGGTGCTGAGCCGCAAGAAGCTGAGCCGCAGGAAGCCGAGGATCAGCCTGCCGAGATCCAGGCTGAGGATGCCCAGCCCGTGGACGCCGGGGATACCCAGACCGTGGACGCCGAGGACCAGCCCGAGGGCGTCCAGGTTCAGCCTGCCGACGTCCAGCCAGACGAAGAGGAGCAGCCCGCACCCCCCGAAGACGCGCAGACAACTCCCGAGGACGCGCAGGCCTCTACCGAGGATGAGTCGGCCCCTACCGAGGAGCCGTCCCCGCCCGCCCAGCGCGCGAAGACGCTGCCCGTCGAGGGCGTGCGGCCGCTGTCCAATGAAGGCGAGCACGCACCTGCAGCCGAGGGCGTCCAGACGCTGCCCCCCGAGGGTGAGGAAGTGCTGTCCGTCGAAGATGTGAAGACGTTGTCCCACGAGGACGTGGAGGCGCTGTCCGAGCAGAAGCTGACAACCCCGGCCGACCGCCCCTACGTGCCGCCCGCACAGGACGATTCGGTCACGGCGTTCGCCCCCGAGATGTGGGAGCTCGGCGGCTGGCCGCTGGGAGCCACCTTCGACGCCCAAAAGAACATGACATCGTTCGCTGTCTATGCCCCGAAAGCGACGCGAGTAGCGATCGAACTGTATGACGAGGAGATTGGGGCCGACGCCACCCACCGGTTCGATGCGGTCAAGGGGGAGGACGGTGCGTGGCGCAGCCAGCTGGTCGGCGTGGTGGCCGGACAGCTCTACGGCTATCGCGTCTGGGGCACCAACTGGGATGTGGACCCCGACTGGCAGCCGGGTTCCCTGGCCGGTTTCATCTCCGATCGGGATTCGGAGGGCAACCATTTCAATCCCAACAAGCTGCTGCTCGACCCCTATGCCCGGGAGATCAGCCATGTCCCGCTCAGCCCCCGCATCCTGAAGGCCGGAGCCGACCGGGGCGTGTTCGCCACCGGCGGCGGCGACTACCACGGCAGGGTGCGCCGCAGCGTCGATTCCGGCCGGTTCACCCCGAAGGGCGTGGTCATCAGCGACAACACCGGTACGGGGGAGGCACCGAATCGTCCCGCTCAAGATGTGACGATCTATGAGGGTCACATCAAGAACCTCACCATGCATCCGTCGGCAGCCAAGCTCGGCGATCTGCTGGCCGGCGAGGAACTGTTCGACGACGTGCGCAATCTCCCCGATGAGCTGCGGGGCACCTACGCCGGTGCGGCCTACCTCGCGCCTTACCTCAAGGGCCTCGGCTTCACCACGCTCGAGCTGCTCCCGGTGCACGAGACCGACTCCGATCAGGTGGGTGCGGTCAATGGCACCACCAACTTCTGGGGCTACCAGACAATCGGTTTCTTCGCGCCGAACCGCGACTATGCCCATGACAAGTCGCCGGGCGGCCCGACCCGTGAGTTCAAGGAAATGGTGCGGACGTTCCACGAGCACGACGTCGAGGTCTACCTCGACGTGGTCTTCAACCACACCGCCGAGGGCGGAAACTGGGACCACGACATCGATTCGGCGGCGTTCACCAGCTTCGGCGGATTCGCGACCACGCACTACTACGATCTGACCTCCGACGGGTACATCGTCGACGGGGCTACCGGATCGTCCAACCAGACGAACTTCTCGACCCGGGCGATGTGCGATGTCGTGATGAATTCGCTCATCTACTGGCATGACGTCATGGGCGTGGACGGCTTCCGGTTCGATCTGGCCACCGTACTCGGACGCTTCCCGTCGGCATCGGACAAAGAGGACTGGGGCGGCAGGCGGCGCTTCTTCAACGCCCACCCGCTGTTGCGGGAGGTCGTCGACTGGGCCGATGATCGCGGTATCGAGGTCATCGCCGAGGCCTGGGATCTGTGGGGATATGAGGTCGGTAATTTCCCGTCCGGGTGGGGAGAATGGAACGGCCGTTTCCGCGATGCGGTGCGCCACTACCTGAAAGGCGACGGCAATACCCGCGCGTTCATCGAACTGTTCAACGGCGACTGGCTGCATTTCAACGACAATGCCGGTCCGCAGAAGTCCATCAATTTCGTAACTGCCCATGATGGTTTCACCATGTTCGACCTGGTCAGCTTCAATGAGCCGATCAACGACCAGCCCTTCCCCTTCGGACCCTCGGACGGCGGAAGTCCGCAGAACAACTCCTGGGACTCGGGCGGCGATCAGGCGCTGCGGCGCACCCGGTGGCGCAACAACTGGGTGACGCTGATGTGCGCACGCGGCGTCCCGATGGTGGTCAGCGGGGACGAGTACGGCCGCACCCAGAACGGAAACAACAATCCGTGGAATCTCAACACCATCGGGATGTGGAACAACTGGGCCCAGCTGTCGTCCAATACCCCCACCCGGCTGCCGGTCGACCCCGACAATCCGGAGCTGGCGTCCTATTTCGATGTGGTGGGCGAATGCGATTCAGCGCCGAATGTCAACCCGATGTTCCGGTTTGCCCGGTTCACCGCTCGGCTGCGCGCATTGGATGTGACCTTGCGCCAGAAGACCTGGGGTTCGGGAAAACTGGATTCCGACAACGTGAGCTACCTGTACTATTGCCCCGACCTTTCACGGGAACCCGGCTTGACCGACCGGCAATTGACGGTGCTGATCAACGGCGCCGGTGTGGGTGGCACGGATTACCTGGTCATGATCAATATGTACACGTCGCCGGCGGTGTTCAAGGTGCCGGACTCCACCGAGATCTCGCGCCGCGACCTCAAGTGGCACCGCCTCATCGACACCGCTCCGTGGGCCGAATCGGTCGGCAACTGCTGGCCGCCGGCCGATGGGGACGTGATTGAAGGCAGCTATACCGTAGAGCCGTGGTCGATCGCGGTCCTGGCAGCGGCGTCCGATCAATCGCCCGTTTTCGACTACCGGGGTTTCCCTGCTCGCCGCCGTCGGCGGTTGGACGCTGCCGCGCTGGCTGAATAGGCGGTGAGGAATGGTAGACACGCACGACGACATACTCGAACTGATGGTCGAGGTCGCCGATCGGGTGATCCGGCCCAGGTTCCGGGCGCTGAGTGGCAACGACATCGACGAGAAATCGCCGGGTGACTACGTCACCGTGGCCGATCGGGAATCCGAGAAGTTGCTGACCGCCGCGCTGCTGGCGCGCAATCCTGGCTGCCTGGTGGTGGGGGAGGAAGCCAGCTACGCCGATCCCTCGATTCGCGAGGGCCTGGGCGTGGCCGACCTCGCGTACACCGTCGACCCGGTCGATGGCACCGGCAACTTCGTCAAGGGATCGCCCGACTATGCCGTGATGATCGCCGAGATCCGTCGCAGCGAGGTGACGCGCTCGTGGATCTGGCAGCCCGAGGCGGGACGCGCCTATGTGGCCAAGCGCGGTGCGGGTGTGACCTGTAACGGTGAGCCGATGACCAGGGTCGAGGCACACCGCCCGGCGCGCGCCGGCGGAGCCAGCAGGGTCTGGCAGTGCTTCGATTCGGCGGACGGCTTCGCCGAGCCCGTCGGGTCGAATTTCTGCGCCGGGTTCGACTATCCGCAGCTGCTTCGCGGGGAGGCCGATTTCTTCGTCTACCGCAGGCCGATGCCGTGGGACCATCTGCCCGGCCTACTGATGGTGCGCGAGTTGGGCGGCGCGACCGTCCAGGTCGACGGCCGGGGCTACGGCCCGGGCAGCCAACGTGTTCAGGCGATCTGTGCGTCGACCGATGCCGGGCTGGCCGACGACGTGGCCGGACGCTGGGATCCGCCTGAGGCCCATTGACTGGCGTCCGCCGGCACGCGGGGTAAGCTTGGCACTCGGAATTGTGGAGTGCCAGCGACCAAGGAGGGGAGAACGATGGACGACCGGAAGCTGAGAGTGCTCGGCGCCATCGTCACCGATTACGTGGCCACCCGCGAGCCGGTCGGCTCGAAGGCCTTGGTAGAGCGTCACAGCCTGGATGTCTCCCCGGCGACCATCCGTAACGACATGGCGGTCCTGGAGGAGGAGGGCTATCTCGCCCAGCCACACACCAGCGCCGGGCGCGTCCCCACGGACAAGGGCTACCGGCTGTTCGTGGACCGGCTGGCGACCGTCAAGCCACTGTCGAGCGCCGAACGACGGGCGATCTCGAGTTTCCTGGCCGGGGCAGTCGATGTCGACGACATCGTCCATCGCACCGTCCGGCTGCTCGCCCAGCTCACCCGTCAGGTCGCGATCGTGCAGTACCCGGCATCCAGTTCTGCGACCGTGCGGCATGTCGAGGTGATCAGCCTGAGCAGCGATCGGGTGCTGGTGATTCTCATCGATTCCACCGCCCGCATCGACCAGCATCCGGTGACGCTGAGCGAGTACACCGAGGACGAACTCGAGACCTGGCGCGGCCGGCTCGATGCCGCCGTTGCGGGCCGTAAGCCCCAGCAAGCCGACGCCGCGCTCGCCGAGCTGGCCGCCGAACCGGAGTTCGATGAGGCCGGGCTCGGCCTGATCGTGGCAGCGCTGCGCACCATGTTGGCCTACGACCCGTCCAATGAGGTCGTGGTGGCGGGCATGCCCAATCTGATGCGCTACGGCGCGTCCTACCAGCAGGCGATCGGCCCGGTGGTGGATGCGCTCGAAGAGCAGGTGGTGCTGCTGCGTCTGTTGGGCGATGCGGTCGCCGAGCATCCTGGTGAGGTGACGGTGCGTATCGGCCAGGAGAATCCGTACGTCCCGTTGCACAGCACCTCGCTGGTGGCAAGCGAGTACGGTTCCGACGAGGTCTGGGCTTCGCTGGGCGTGGTCGGGCCGACGTCGATGGACTATTCCTCAACGATCTCCGCCGTGCGGGCCGTCGCCCGTTATGTCGGCAGATTCCTGGCAGAAGGATGAACGAGAACAACTGATGAGCAACCCTGACTACTACCAGGTACTGGGCGTGCCCCGGGATGCCAGTGCGGAGCAGATCAAGAAGGCTTACCGCAAGATGGCCATGAAGGTGCATCCCGATGTGGCCACCGATGCGGACGCCGAAGAGAAGTTCAAGCAGGTCAACGAGGCCTACGAGGTCTTGAGCGACCCCAACAAGCGGGCCGTCTTCGACCGGGGCGGTGACCCGATGGGTCACGGCGCCGCCGGTGGTGATCCGTTCTCGAGGATGGGTGGCTTCTCCGGCTTCAACGCCTACGCCGGCGGGCAGGGCTTCGACATCGGCGATCTGTTCGGCGCGATGTTCGGCCAGACCACCGCCAGCCGCGGGCCGAAGTCCCGCGTCCGGCGCGGCCAGGATCAACTCATTCGCACCAAGCTGACGCTGCCGGAGGCTGTCTTCGGGGTGACCAAGCCGGTCACCTTCGACACCTACGTGCTGTGTGATGCCTGCAACGGCTCCGGCTCGAAGGACAATCGCGAGCCCGTTACCTGCACCCGGTGCCAGGGACGCGGCGAGATCATCGTCTCGCAGCGCTCGATCCTCGGCGAGATCCGCACCTCGCAGCCCTGCCCGTCGTGCCAGGGCTTCGGGAACATCATTCCCGAACCCTGCCCCGAATGCTCCGGCCACGGCCGCATCTCCCAGCAGCGCACCATCAATGTCAAGATTCCCGGTGGTGTCGACACCGGCAACCGGGTTCACCTGTCCGGTCAGGGCGAGATCGGACCCGGTGCCGGGCCCGCCGGCGACCTCTACGTCGAGATCCAGGTGCTGCCGCACGATGTCTTCCGGCGTGACCACGACAATCTCGAAATGGTCGTCAGGTTGCCGATGGCGCTGGCCGCGCTGGGCACCCACATCGACATCGACACCCTGGAATCCGAGCTGCCCGACTGCCCTGAGGATCGCCGCAAGGTACACGTCGAGGTGCCGGCCGGAACCCAGTCGGGCACCCGCCTGGTCATGGCGGGCCACGGCGTGCCGAGCCTGCGGACCAACCGTCGCGGTGAGACCCCGCGCGGCGACCTGGGTGTCACCATGCTCGTCCAGACCCCGACGAAGCTGGACGCCGAGCAGCGCGAGCTGCTGGCCCAGCTGGCTCGGTTGAGGGGCGAGGCCGGTCCGGAGGTGCTGACCAAGCCGGAGGAGAAGGGCTTCTTCAACCGCCTCAAGGACGTCTTCAGCTGATGACCGACGCGCTCTACCTGGCCGATCTGGGTGCTGATCCGCGTCCCGGTGGCCTGGTGGAGCTTGGCGGCGATGAGGGACGCCACGCGGCGGTGGTCAAGCGCACCCGCGTCGGTGAGCAGCTGCTGGTGGCCGACGGAGCCGGACGGGCGATCCGCGGGCCGGTGATCGAGACCAGCAAGCAGGGGCTTGTGGTGCGCATCGACGAGGTGCTGATCGCCGCGCCGGGCAGGCACCGCTGGACGATCGTCCAAGCGCTGGCCAAGGGCGAACGCTCCGAGATAGCCGTTGAATCCCTGACCGAGCTCGGCGCCGACCGCATCATCGCCTGGCAGGCCTCGCGCAGCGTGGTCCGCTGGGACGCCCGGGCAGGTATCCCCGACAAGTCCGCGAAAGGCCTCGCCAAGTGGCAGGCGGTTGCCCGTGCTTCCACCAAGCAGTCTCGTCGATTCCGGGTGCCCGACGTCGAGTATGCGTCCACCGCCGACATCGTGGACGTCATTGCGGGCGCCGATCTGGCGCTGGTCGCCCACGAGGAAGCGACGATTCGGCTGGCGAGCGTCGACGTTCCGGCCACCGGTGAGGTGGTCGTCATCATCGGCCCCGAAGGCGGCATCAGCCCCGATGAACTCCGGTGCTTCGAGCAGGCCGGTGCCACGGCGGTGAGCCTGGGCGACGGGGTGCTGCGCACCTCCAGCGCGGGCGTGGTGAGTCTGGCTCAGTTGCAGGTGCTGGCCGCCCGGCAGGCAGGCTAGCTCTCAGATCCCGAGTTCGGCCGGTACCGTACGCCCGCTCGGCCGCAGTCCTGACAGATCGATATCGACCCGGTGGTTGCGGTCCGCGGTGGAGCCGAGCATGAGGTGGGCGCCGATGCCCAGCGACTGCCAGCGACTGCGGTAGATCCACTGCAGCGCAGTCGGATCGCTCACCCGCCAAAAGTTCACCAGGTAGCCGCCCTCGAACAGATGGATCAAGCTGTAGCCGCCGGGATAGGCGGCGCAAGCTGCGTTCTCCAGATAGCGCGCGTTGGTGTCGGCCAGATCGGCGCGGTCGCGGCGCATCCGGTGGGTGTGCCCGGCCAGGTGCAGAAACACCCCGGGCGCCTGGCGTTCGATCAGCTGCAGCCGTAGCCGGTCACGCCCGCGCAGCATGAACTGCGGTCCTGATGCCGACGACCATGCCGCATCGGTGGTGACCGGGTGATGCGTGGTCGCCAGGGTCGGACGCTGCGGGTCGGTCTCCAGCTCGGCCATGATCTGGGCGTACTGGCCGGGAAGGATCCAGCCGCCCCCGGACCCGCGGGTGGAATCCATCGCGAGTACCCGCAGCCCGCTGGGCTCCGATACGGCCTGGGCCTGCTGGTAGCCGACGAAGTAATCACCAAAAGGGTCGTCATCACGCCTGGGATGATCGTGGTTTCCCCGGGTGGCGACCCAGTCGACCAGTTCGGTGCCGTAGCCGTCCAGCAGCTTGCGGGCGATCCGGTTCTGTTCGGGGGTGTTGTCGTAGGTGATGTCTCCGTTGGCGATCAGCAGCGGCCGGCCATGGCGGCCGGTCAGTTCGTCCAGCGCAGCGGCGCACATCATCCGGGGGTAATCCGCCTGATCCGGCCGGGGACAGACCGAGGTCGGCAATGCCCCGAGCACGATGCCCTGCCGGCGTTCGCCGATGTGGATGTCGTTGACCACCGCAACCGTGGTCAGATAGCGGCCCTTCGGCACGGTCAGCGTCGTGAACTGGCGGGTGCGCTCGCAGCACCCGACGACCCGGGTGGGACGCAGCGCGGCTGCGGCCAGCTTTCCCTCCGACGATGCCTGGAACTGGTAGGTTCGGCCCGGCTCGAGACCGGTGATCTCCACGACGTGGTAGACCCGTGGGGTCGGATCCTCGTGTACCAACTGCATCGGGCCGCCCACCGGGCCGATGGCGACCTCGGTTCCGACGGCGACCGGTTTGGGGATGGCGATGCCCAGCCTGGCTGCATGGGTGACCCAGCTGATCACGACGCTGGTGGGGGTGACGGTCAACACTTCGAGATCGGTGGCCAGCACCCTGCCCCGGGTAAACGAGTCGGCTGCTGCTGGTGCATCGATGGTGGCAGTGCTCAACTGGTAATCCACAGACCCTTAACCTACCCCCTGGGCGTTCGAAATACCGATTTGGTTCCGCAGATTGCCGCTCACGCCCCGAGCAGAATCGTGCCGCCCACCAGCCCATTCACGGTAGAGTCCCCACCTATGGCAGGTGTTCAGCGTCGACGGCATGTCGTGACCGTTGTCGTCAATCCTCGATCGGGACGAGGGCGCGCGACCCGCCTGCTGCCCAGGGTACAGGCGGCCCTCCAAGAAGGCCTGCCCGACTCCGAGCTGCGGATCATGCGCACGCGTTCGTTCGACGACGCCCGGCAGCTGGCGCTCGCTGCGGTGGCCCAAGCCGCACCGGCCGAAGCCGGCCGCCGTCCGGATGTGCTGGTGATGATGGGCGGCGACGGGATGGCGAGCCTGGGACTGAATGCCTGCGCAGGCAGCCACCTCCCATTGGCGATCATTCCCACCGGCACCGGTGACGATTTCGCGCGCGGTGTGGGCATCCCGCGCAAACCCGCCGAGGCGGTTCAGGCGATCATCACCGGGCACACCAAGATGATCGACCTGGCGCTGGTCACCGGCGACCTCACCGACGGCCACAAGCAACGATATGTGGGCTCGGTCGTCTCCACGGGCTATGACGCGAAGGTCAACTATCGGGTCAATCACGCGAAGGTGAGATCGTATGCGTGGTCGCTGCTCGCCGAGATGGCGCGACTGCGGCCGCTGAACTACCGGTTGACGATCGACGGCCGGCCGTTGCATACCCGCGCCGTGATCGCCGCGGTCGGCAACGCCGGCTACGTCGGCGGCGGCATCCATCTGTGCCCGGCCGCCGATGTGATCGACGGCCTGCTCGACATCATGATGATCGGGCCGGTCAGCCGATGGACGTTGATCAGGCTCTTCCCCCTGTTGTTCCGCCCCGGTTTCGTCAAGCATCCGGCGATCACCCAGCTGCAGGCGCACGAGGTGATCGTCGACGGGGACGGGCTGGTGCCGATGGCCGACGGCGAAGAACTCGGGGCCACCCCGTTGCGCATCAGCTGCGTGCCGTCGGCACTGACTATCGTGGTGGGTAATGACTGAACCGGACGCAGGGCTGGCCCACGTGGTCGCGCAGTTCGCTGCGGGCTACTCATTTTCGTTTGACGACTTCCAAACCGACGCCTGCCTGAAGCTCGCCTCGGGACATGGCGTGCTGGTGGCCGCCCCGACCGGGTCGGGCAAGACCGTGGTGGGGGAGTTCGCCTGCTGGCTGGCGTTGCGGCAGGGCACGAAGTGCTTCTACACCACCCCGATCAAGGCCCTGAGCAACCAGAAGTTCCATGATCTGGTGGCCCGGCACGGTGCAGACAATGTTGGCCTGCTGACCGGTGACACCTCGATCAACTCCGAGGCGCCGATCGTGGTGATGACCACCGAGGTGCTCCGCAACATGATCTATGCCCGCTCGCGGACCCTGTCGGGGCTTTCCTCGGTAGTGATGGACGAGGTGCACTATCTGGCCGACCGGTTCCGCGGCGCCGTCTGGGAGGAAGTGATCCTCGGGCTGGCCGATTCGGTTCAGCTGGTCGCGCTGTCCGCGACGGTCTCCAATGCCGAGGAATTCGGCGAGTGGCTCGATGAAGTGCGCGGCGAGGTCGATGTGGTGGTCAGCGAACGCCGCGTCGTCCCGCTCTATCAGCATGTGCTGGTGGGCCGCAGACTGTACGACCTGTTCGCGGGGCAAGCACCCACCGAAGTACCGCTGCCGCAGTCCCGGGCCGATGTCAATCCGGAGCTGCTGCGGCTGGCGAAGGCCGACGCGCGGGTCACCCGCGATGACTCCCGGCGGATGCGTGGCCGCCGGGTGCGCGGCAAGATCGAAGCGCGGCAACGCGCCAGTGGGGAGGGCGTCATCCGGGCACCCCGGCGCGACGGCGCGGTCGAGGTGCTGCGGCAGCAGAATCTGCTGCCCGCGATCTTCTTCATCTTCAGCAGACAGGGCTGCGACCAGGCAGTTCGCCAGATGCTGGGATCCGACATCCGGCTCACCGACCGTGCCGAACGCGAGCAATTGCTGCAGATCGCCGCGAAACATGTGGGCATGCTGACCGCGGCCGACAAACGCGCGCTCGACTGGGACACCTTCATCGAAGCCCTCGGACGCGGCATCGCCGCCCATCACGCCGGACTGCTGCCGGTCTTCAAGGCGATCGTGGAGGAAGGTTTCGTCAAAGGTCTGGTGAAGGTTGTCTTCGCCACCGAGACACTGGCGTTGGGCATCAACATGCCGGCCCGCACAGTGGTGGTCGAGAAGCTCGTGAAGTACAACGGCGAGACCCACGCCGAGCTGAGCCCCGGCGAGTACACCCAGCTGACCGGCCGGGCCGGACGACGCGGTATCGACGTCGAAGGTCATGCCGTGGTGTTCTGGCAACCGGGAATGGACCCGCGGGCACTGGCCGGGCTGGCATCGCGGCGAACCTATCCGCTGAAGTCGAGTTTCGCGCCGACCTACAACATGGCGGTCAATCTGGTGGGGTCGATCGGACGGGTGCGCGCCCGCGCGCTGCTGGAGCAGAGCTTCGCGCAGTTCCAGACCGACCGGCGGGTGGTTGCGATGGCCCGGCAGGCCAGCCGCGATGACGAGCAGGCCGAGATCTTGTGGGCGCAGGCGGAGTGCGACCGCGGCGATTTCCGGCAGTACGCCGAACTGCGCGACCGCATCGGGGCGCTGGAGGCCGAGGCGGCCAAGGAACGCAAACGCGATCATCGCGCCGAGATCGCCGGATCGCTGACAGACCTGGAGGCCGGCGACGTCTTCTGGATCCCGGCCGGCAAGCATCAGGGCTGGGCCGCGGTCATCACCCCCGCGGTGGCGCATCAGCCCTGGCCGACGGTGATGACGGCGGGACGCCAGATCGTCCAGCTGGCCGACCGCGACGTCACCCAGCCGGTCACGGCGATCTCGCGGGTGCGGGTGCCCAAGAGATTCGATGTTCGCTCGGCCGCCGACCGCAGGCAGCTGGCGAATTCGCTGGCCGCGCGGGCCGAGTCGCTGGGTGAGCGCCCGGTGCGGACCGGCCGGCCGCGAGCCGACGCCGAACTGGCCGATGAGATCGCCGAGCTGCGGGCTCAGCTGCGCGTCCACCCGTGCCATGACTGCCCCGATCGGGAGGAGCACGCGCGGGCCGCCGAGCAGGCGTTGCGGTTGACTCGCGGTCACGAACGCACCCGGGCCAAGGCCAAGGCGCGCGCGCAGTCGATCGCGAATCGCTTCGACCGGATCTGCGGGGTCCTCGATTCCCTCGGTTACCTCGACGGGGACCGGCTCACCGAGCGCGGCGCCATGCTGACGCGCATCTACAACGAGCTCGATCTGCTGGTGGCCGAGAGCATCCGGGACAGCGTATTCGACGACCTCGAGGTGCCCGCACTGGCGGCGGTGCTGTCGAGCCTGGTCTACGAGTCGCGCGGCGATCAGCAGGGCCAGATGCGCACGATGCCGGACTCGCCCAGCGAACAGGCGCAGAGCCGGGTGCGCCGGATCTGGCGCGATCTGGGGATTGTCGAGCGCGACAACCGTGTGGAGCGCACCCCGGCACCCGATATCGGTTTCGCGGACGCCGCCTACCAGTGGGCATCGGGGGTGGGCCTGGCCGCGGTGCTCGACTCGAGCGGGCTGCCCGCCGGCGATTTCGTCCGCTGGGTGCGCCAGGTGATCGACCTGGCCGGACAGATCGCCCAAGCTCCCGGCACCGAGGCGCTGGCCCCGAAATGCCGCCAGCTCGTCACGGTGATGCGCCGTGACATCGCCGACTTCGCGGTCGACGAGGACTGACCGGACGCCGCCGGCTGGCGTCGGACCGATAACCTGTGCGGTATGGCTGTGGCTATTCGCGTGATTCCGTGCCTCGACGTCACCGACGGTCGGGTGGTCAAGGGCGTCAACTTCCAGCACCTGCGCGACGCGGGCGATCCCGTCGAACTCGCCGCCCGCTACAACGAGCAGGGCGCCGACGAGATCACCTTCCTCGACATCTCCGCTTCATCCAGGGGACGCGAAACCACCCGTGAGGTCGTCACGCGCTGCGCCGAGACGGTGTTCATCCCGCTCACGGTCGGCGGCGGCATCCGCAGCGTCGACGATGTGGACGCGCTGCTGCGCTGCGGGGCGGACAAGGTCGGCATCAACACCGGCGCGATCGCGCAGCCCTCGGTCATCGACGAGATCACCGGACGCTTCGGCAATCAGGTGCTGGTGCTCAGCCTGGACGCCCGGCGCGAGGCCGGCATGCCGTCCGGTTACGGGGTCACCACCCACGGCGGCAGCAGGCCGGCCGGCCTGGATGCACTGGAATGGGTTCGTGAGGCCTGCGATCGTGGTGTCGGCGAGGTGCTGCTGAACTCGATGGACGCCGACGGCACCACCGACGGCTTCGACCTGGAGATGATCGACGCGGTCCGGCAGGTCGTCGACGTCCCGCTGATTGCGTCGGGAGGAGCCGGGCAGATCAGCCACTTCGTCGACGCAGCACGAGCCGGCGCGGACGCCGTGCTGGCGGCGAGCGTCTTCCACTTCGGGGTGCTCACGGTCGCACAGGTCAAACAGGCGCTGGACGCCGCGGGCTTCCCGGTGCGGCTCGCCTGAGCGACCGCACACCACCTCGGCCCTGCCTGCGGTTGGCGACATCCGGGCGTGTCAGGAGGCTGTTCGAAGCGTTGACGAGGACGCATTGCCAGGCGCCCGGCTGTTCGCGATGCGAGACAGGTTTTGGTCGCGGTTGGTGCCCCGTGCAATCATGGCTACGTGCACAACCGACAGGGTCTCGTACTTCATTAGCGCTTCGTCAACTGACGGAGCGCTCCCTCGCCTGCCATCACGGCAGCGGGGGTTTTTTTTGCACTGATCCTGCCATCACACAGAGAGGAAATCGCCGATGGCCAAGCAGCCAGCCGATCTGCCGATCATGACCGGAGCACAGGCGCTCGTCACGTCATTGGAGCGTTGCGGCGTGGAAGTAGCCTTCGGCATTCCGGGCGGGGCAATCCTGCCGGCATACGATCCGCTTTTCGATTCGTCCATTCGCCACATCCTGGTCCGCCACGAACAGGGCGCCGGGCACGCCGCCGAGGGCTACGCCGTCGCCACCGGACGGGTCGGGGTCTGTATCGCGACCTCCGGCCCGGGTGCGACCAACCTGGTCACCCCATTGGCCGATGCCAACCTGGACTCGGTGCCGATGGTCGCGATCACCGGACAGGTCAATTCCGCGCTCATCGGAACCGACGGCTTCCAGGAAGCCGATATCCGCGGCATCACGATGCCGGTCACCAAGCACAACTTCCTCGTCAAGCGCACCGAGGACATTCCCGAAGCCATCAAGGCGGCCTTCCACATCGCCTCGACCGGGCGTCCGGGACCGGTGCTGGTCGACATCGCCAAGGATGCGTTGTCCGGCAGCGCACCGTTCGACTACGACGATGAGCTCCTGCTACCCGGCTACAAGCCCAACACCCAGCCGCATATCCGGCAGGTGAAGGAAGCCGCGAAGCTGATCTGCGAGTCCAAGCGTCCGGTGCTGTACATCGGCGGCGGCGTGCTCAAGGCCCGCGCCTGGCAGGAGTTGGCCGATCTGGTCGACCTGGCCGACATTCCGGTGGTCACCACCCTGATGGCCCGCGGTGCCTTTCCCGACGATCATCCGCTGCACATGGGGATGCCGGGCATGCACGGCTCGGTCTCCGCGGTCGGCGCGCTGCAGAAATCCGATCTGCTCATCGCCGTCGGAACCCGATTCGACGATCGGGTCACCGGGCGTCTCGACTCCTTCGCACCCGACGCCAAGGTGATTCACGCCGACATCGACCCCGCAGAGATCGGTAAGAACCGCGCGGTGGACGTGCCGGTGGTCGGCGACGCCAAGGTCTTCTTGAACGGACTGATCGAGGCGTTGCGCAACGAGAAGATCCCGGACTTCCAGACCTGGTCGGGCTACCTGAAGGGGCTCAAGGAGCGGTATCCGGTGGGCTGGACCGAAAGCTCCGACGGACGCCTGACGCCGCAGCAGGTGATCAAGCGGATCGGGGAGATCGCCGGACCCGACGCCATCTTCGCCACCGGTGTCGGCCAGCATCAGATGTGGTCGGCGCACTTCCTGCCGTTCGCCAAGCCGGGCAAGTGGCTCACCTCGGGTGGGGCGGGCACCATGGGCTACTGCGTCCCGGCCGCCATGGGCGCCAAGGTCGGAGCGCCCGACAAGGTGGTCTGGGGCATTGACGGGGACGGCTGTTTCCAGATGACCAACCAGGAACTGGTCACCTGCGCGCTGAACAACATCCCGATCAAGATCGCCATCATCAACAACAACGCGCTGGGCATGGTCCGGCAGTGGCAGACCCTGTTCTACAGCGGCCGCTACTCCAACACCGACCTGGAGACCGACACGGTGCCGAACTTCCCGTTGCTGGCCGAGGCAATGGGCTGCGTGGGCCTGCGGGCGACCAGCCCGGATGAGGTCGACGACGTGATCAACCAGGCGATGGCTATCAACGATCGTCCGGTCGTGGTCGAGTTCGTGTGCAGCAAGGACGCGATGGTCTGGCCGATGGTTGCGGCCGGCACCAGCAATGACGACATCAAGATCGCCCGCGACATGGCGCCGGCGTGGGAGGAGGAAGTGCTGTGAGCAACCACACTCTGAGCGTGCTGGTCAGCGATCAGCCGGGCGTGCTGGCCCGGGTCGCGAGCCTGTTCAGCCGCCGCGGATTCAACATCGAGTCGCTGGCAGTCGGCCCGACCGAACGCGACGATCTCTCCAGGATCACGCTGGTCACCGAGGTGGACGATGTCACGATCCTCGAGCAACTGGTCAAGCAGCTCAACAAGCTGATCGAGGTCTACAAGGTCATCGAATTGGAGCCGAATTCGGTGCAACGCCAGCTGATTCTGGTGAAGGTGCGGTGCAACGAACGCAATCGCAGCGCCGTGCTCGATGTGGTCGGGTTGTTCCGCGGCAAGGCCGTGGACGTTAGCTTCGAATCGATCACCGTCGAGGCGACCGGTAGCGACGACAAATTGGATGCGCTCATCACGATGCTCGAACCCTATGGGATCATCGAATTGGTGAAGTCGGGTGAGGTCGCGTTGAGCCGCGGCAACAAGTCCATCAACGAGAAGAGCCGTGGTGTCCTGCGGACAGCACGCTGAAGCCAAGAAGAAGAATCTAAGGAGCACGAATCCCCATGGCAGAAATGTTCTATGACGACGATGCCGACCTGTCGATCATCCAGTCCCGCTCGGTGGCCGTCATCGGCTACGGGTCGCAGGGCCACGCCCACGCGCTGAACCTGCGCGACTCGGGTGTCGATGTGCGGGTGGGCCTGGCCGAGGGCAGCAAGTCGCGTGCCAAGGCCGAGGCCGAGGGGTTGCGCGTGGTCAGCGCGGCCGAGGCCGCCGCCGAGGCCGACGTCATCATGATCCTGGTGCCCGATCAGGTGCAGCGGTTCGTGTACGCCGAGTCGATCGCCCCCAACCTCCAGCCCGGTGACGCGGTCTTCTTCGCGCATGGCTTCAACATCCGCTACGGCTACATCACGCCCCCCGAGGGCGTCGACGTGTGCATGGTCGCCCCGAAGGGCCCGGGCCACATCGTCCGCCGCGAGTACGCCGACGGCCGCGGTGTCCCGGTGCTGGTCTGCGTCGAGCAGGACGCCAGCGGCGAAGCCTGGGCACTGGCCAAGAGCTACGCCAAGGCCATCGGCGGTCTGCGCGCCGGCGCCATCAAGACCACCTTCACCGAAGAGACCGAGACCGACCTGTTCGGCGAGCAGGCGGTGCTCTGTGGTGGCATGTCGCACCTGGTGCAGGCCGGTTTCGAGACCCTGACCGAGGCCGGCTACCAGCCCGAGATGGCCTACTTCGAGTGCCTGCACGAGATGAAGATGATCGTCGACCTGATGATCGAGGGCGGTATCTCGAAGCAGCGCTGGTCGATCTCCGACACCGCCGAGTACGGCGACTACGTCTCGGGCCCGCGGGTCATCGACGCTCACGTGAAGCAGAACATGCGGGCTGTGCTGGACGACATCCAGTCCGGTGCGTTCGCCAAGCGCTTCATCGATGACCAGGACGCCGGGGCTCCGGAGTTCAAGAAGCTGCGCGCGGCCGAGGCCGGTCACCCGATCGAGGCCACCGGCAAGGAACTGCGCAAGATGTTCAGCTGGCTGAAGAGCGCCGACGACGACTACGTCGAAGGCACTGCCGCACGCTGATCGGCGCAATGCCCTGATTGATCCGACCACGAAGGTGGCCCTTCCCCTCGGGAGGGCCACCTTCGCCGTCCCCGGGGGGCATGCGGCGCCGGGCAATAGGATGGGTTCAACAGCGCACACAGGAGGTGAACGATGACTGTTTTCTTCGTGATCGGCGGAGTCGGCATCGCGTTGCTCCTGCTGGCGCTACTGATCGGCGACGTCTTGGACGGCGCGCTCGGTCTGGACGGCCTGGAAGGTTTCAATGCCCTCGATGCTGACGTCTTCTCGACAGCAGGCATCGCCGGGTTGCTCGGCGGTTTCGGATTCGCCGGGGCGATCGGACTGGAACTGACCGGCCTGATGCCGGTGGCGATCGTCCTCGGACTGGTCGTCGGTGCCCTGCTCGGCTGGGGAGCCGGCAAGCTGACCGCGCTGCTGCGTCGCCAGGGAAGCGACGTCGCACCGAGCACCGCCTCGCTGATCGGGGCCGAGGCGCTGGTCATCACCGCGATCCCCGAGAACGGCTATGGCCAGATCAGGCTGCGCTACGGCGGTCACACCCACACGCTCAATGCCAAAGGCCCCGTCGAGCTGGATGCCGGCACCCGAGTGTGGATTTCGGGAGCGCTGTCGGCCACGTCGGTGGAGGTGCGGCCGGTGGACGCGCTGGGTTCGGCCGGGCAACCCGGCGTCTTGGATATGTGAGGCGACCGAACGGTCCCGGGGCCCTGCGCTGTTAACGCCGGCCGGTAGGGTTGATGTCAGACGAGCATTGACGATCACGACGCGAAGGAGCCCGCCTTGCCAATCTCACCTCTTGTCATAGCAATCATCGGATTAGTCGTCCTGGTGGTGCTGATCGGCCTGTTGGTCGCCAGCAGGTACAAAGTGGCGGGGCCTAACGAAGCGTTCATCGTCACCGGCCGTAAAGGCAAAGAAGTCCGCAATCCGGAGACCGGCCAGATCTCCGCCGATCTGTCGGGTCAGAAGGTCGTCATGGGTGGCGGCGTGTTCGTCGTCCCGTTCATTCAGCGATTGTTCATCCTGGATCTGTCGAGCCGGCGCATCATGGTGCAGATCCGTGGCGCCGTCTCCGGGCAGGGCATCAAGCTGAACCTCGACGGCGTCGCACTGGTCAAGGTCGGCGGCAACGAGGACTCCATCCGGGCAGCAGCACAGCGCTTCCTCACCCAGCAGGACGAGATCGAGGGCTTCACCCAGGAAACGCTGGCAGGCTCGCTGCGTTCGATCGTCGGCTCGCTGAGCGTCGAGCAGATCATTCGTGACCGCGCCGCCTTCGCCCAGCGGGTGGCCGACGAGTCGGAGTCATCGCTTACCGGTCAGGGGCTGGTACTCGACACCTTCCAGATTCAGGACATCACCGATGCCGGCACCTACCTGACCGACCTGGGACGCCCGGAAGCCGCCAAGGTACAGCAGCACGCGGCGGTCGCCGAGGCCGAGTCGCGGCAGGAAGCCGAACAGGCCCGCATCAACGCCCAGCAGTTGATCGCCATCCGTGAGCGTGAGCTGCTGCTGAAGCAGGCCGAGATCAAGGCCGAGACCGACGCTGCGAATGCTCAGGCCGCGGCCGCCGGTCCGCTCGCTCAAGCCGACCGCGATCAGGCGATTCTGACCGAGCAGGAGAAGGTCGCCGTGCGGCAGGCCGCGCTGAAGGACCGCCAGCTCGACACCGAGGTCCGCAAGCCGGCGGACGCCGAACGGTACCGGGTCGAGGCCGACGCCGAGGGTCGCCGCAATGCCGCGATCTTCCAGGCCGAGGCCGACAAGGCAGCAGCCATCGCCCGCGCAGAGGCCGAGGCCGAGAAGGCACGACTGAGCGGTGTCGGTGAGAAATCCCGCCGCACCGCGCTGGCCGAGGCGGAAGCCATCGAGGGCGCCAGGCGAGGCGAGGCCGAGAAGGCTCGCCGTGTCGCCGAGTCGGAGGCACTGCGGGCCGAAGGTGACGCGCAGGCCGCCGCCATCCTGGCCACCGGTCAGGCCGAGGCCGAAGCCATGAACAAGAAGGCCGACGCCTACGGACGCTACAACGAGGCCGCAGTCATCGAGATGCTGGTCTCGGTGCTGCCCAGCCTGGCCGAGAAGATCGCCGCCCCGATGGGCGACATCGACACGCTGACCGTCATCTCCACCGACGGCGCGGGCGAGATGCCCAAGCAGGTCACCAACGGTGTGGTGCAGACCTTCCAGCTGCTGAAGGACTCCACCGGCATCGATCTGGCCAAGATCAGCAACAAGTACCTCGGCGATGACGCTGCCGTGCCGGGCAGCACCAGCACCGCGGGTGCGGCAAGCCGCGGCGAGATCTGAGCGCCCCGGCCCCGATCGATCAACAAGGCAGCCGGCGATCTGTTCTCCAGATCGCCGGCTGTTGCCGTCTGTGATGCGGTGGCCGACCAGCCTCAGGAGCCGCCGGAGCTTCCGTAGAGCCAGTAGATCACGCAGATCACGATCAGCACCGCGATGACGGCCAGCGTGATCTTCACCCAGCTCCACGGCCGGCGTCCTTGCACCTCGCCGGTGACACCGTTGATGGCCACCTGGAAGGGCTTCTGTTGGAAGGTCACCGTCAGCATCCACACCGGTAGCAGCAGCTGGCTGAACTGGACGCCCCGCCAACGGATGTCGCGCGAGGTGATGCGCTGCTCGTTGCCGCCGATGTCGGCGCGGATGGTGGAATCGATCACCGATTCCATCCGCGGCTCGGTGCGTTCCCGGAAGACCTGTTCGGCGTCCCAGTCGTAGGTGCGGCTGAGATGGCCCGCAACGAACTCGGGCGAATACGGGTGGGTGTACTGCATCGGCCAGGGCTCGAGTTCGGTGACCTTCTGATCGTCCAGCCCGTAGGTCGCGTGCCCGGTGACATCCTCGAACACGTTGTCCACCACCCCGCTGGCCGGATACCAGTCGGTGACGATGCGGGTCTGGGTCCGGCCCTCGGAATCCCGGAAGGTCTCGGTGCGGTGGATGCCGCGCATGCCGGTGTAGCGCGTGGTGGCCGCTGCGTCATAGCTGAAGTAGGGCAAGTAGATGCTGCTGAAGGTGCCGAGCTCGCGGTACTTCTTGAAGGCATTCGGGGCGAAACGGCGAGAGTTGATCCACTGCTCGATGCGTGCCTGAGCGTCCCGGGTATCGATACGCAACGGCAGGATGCCGTCGACGCGCAGCCGGGTCGGCGCCTCCTGCACGTCGTCGCGTTGAATCGCGGTGTTGCAGTAGGGGCAGCGCACCGCGGTCAGCGTCCCGGTGAAGACGGTGCGCCCACCGCAGCTTTGACAGACGATCTCCTTGTCCCCGGAGAACCTGGTCTTGGCGTTCGCCTGCTGCGCCGCCAGCTGGGCCATCGCCGGCGCCAACTCCCGCTTGGCGATCCGGGCAGGTTTGGCCACAGCGGGATCGATCGCGACGATGCTGCCGCAGTGCGGGCATTTCAGCGCCTGGGCCGAGGCATCGAAGGCCAGCACGCCGCCACAGTTCGGGCATGGATAGGTGCGGGTCTGCTCGGTGACCTGGAAGATCGCCGGATCAGCGGAGCGCTGATCGTCCGACGGTGGCTTCCCGGACGGATCGGGTCCCGAGGACCGCGGGCCCCCACCGCCGTTGCCCGGAGATGGTGGCCCGCTCGGGAATGAAGGAGACGACATGGAGACTCAGGCGTCCTGCGGGTTCGACGGCGGTGCCGGCGGAGTCGCAGCGGGCTGGCTGGGCAGTGGCGGCGGGGAGACGAAGAAGGCCAGCAGAGCAGGCACCTGACCGGCCGGCATCCAGCCTGCCAGTCCGGCGCTCCAGACCAGGGTGTGGGTGGTCAGCTGCCCATTGGCGACCATTTCGCGAACCTGACCGATGTTGTACGGCCCGGCCGAGGCGCCATTGATCTCGATGTGGAAGGTCTGGCTGTCTTGCACCAGCGGGGGAGGGGTCTGCTGCTGGGCGGGCTGGTTCATCTGGTTGGCCATCTGCTGGCCCAGCACCACGCCCATGCCGGCACCCATCATGTCGCCCATCGCGCCCCCGCCGGGGTTGCCGGCGGCCGCGTTCATGGCGTCGATCTGGCGCACCCGCTGGTACTTGTCGAGATCATCGAGCTGGCGCATGCGTCCGGACTCCTCGACACCTTGGGCCACGCCGCGGGTCATCGCCTGGGTGATCTCATCGGGCAGCGAGACATTCATCGTGATCGAGTCGATGGCCAGCCCGAACTCGTCGTCCACCCGCGAGGCCACGACATCGCGTAGCTTGCCCGACAGCTCGGTCTGGCGGGACTGCAGATCGATCGCGCCGACGCCGGTGCCGAGCACCAGCTCGGACAGCGCCTGGCTGATCTCGCGACGGATCAGTTCGGTGACCTCGTCGATGTCGACCGCGGAATCGGTGCCGATGACGGTGCGCAGGAACAGCGGCGGATTCTGCACGCGCACGATGCACAGGCCGTTGGCGCGCACCTGGACCATGCCGAAGTCGGGATCGCGCAGCGTGATCGGTGTCGGGGTGCCCCAGCGCAGATCGGTGACCGGGCGGGTGTTGACGAAGTAGACCTCGGAACGGAACGGGCTGTTGAAGCCGTAGCGCCAGCCCTGCAGGGTCGACATCAGTGGCAGGTTCTGGGTGTTCAGGGTGTAGGTGCCCGGGCCGAAGGTGTCGGCCAGCTGACCCTGATAGACGAAGATCGCGATCTGTCCCTCACGGACGATGAGCTGGGCGCCCTGTTTGATCTCGTTCTGATAGCGGGGGAAGCGCCAGGCCAGTAGCGTGCGCGAATCCTCTAGCCACTCGATGATATCGACGAATTCGCCACGGAGTTTATCCATCAGGCCCATGGTGAGGCACCTTTCTGATTATTGATAGCAGGTCCCACGAGCGCGGCCGCGGTGGCTTTCGCTCAGTATTGAGCATAGAGAACCCCAGTGGCACTCGGGGCGTTCGAGCGCAGCAGGCCGGCCGCGATAGCGTGGTGGCATGGCGTTGCGCAGATGGTCGGGGCTGGTGGTGGCGGCAGTGGTGTTGCTGGGCGCCTGCGGATCGGGAGGCGACGGCGCGGCGACGGACACGGCAGAGCCGTCATCGGTCGATACGTCCGCCGTGGTGGAGACCACCCCGGCCGGCAGCGAGCCGACCGCCGAGCAGGCGCCGGGCTCCCTCAATGCGATCGGGCCCACCCCGGCCGAGGTCGATCCGGACGGGATGAAGCACTCCGGCATCGCGGCGAGCGGCGAGTTCACCACCAACACCGTGGACATTGCACCGGCCACTCAGCAGCCAGATGTTCGCACCTATGTGGTGCACGTCGAGACGAGCACCGGTCTGGACGCGAACGAGGTGGCCGGGTACGTTCAGCAGGTCCTGGATTCACCGCGCGGCTGGGTCGGCTATCGCGGTGTCGCCTTCCATCTGGTTGCCGACGCCTCAGCGGCCGACTTCGCCCTCAACCTGAGTTCGCCGCCCACCGTCGACATCGGTTGTGGCGCGTTGGACACGGGGGGCACCTGGAGCTGCCGGGTGGGCAATCAGGTCTTCCTCAACGTCGACCGTTGGTGGTTCGCCACGCCCACCTGGAACGGCTATCTGCTGGACGACTACCGCGCCTACATGATCAACCACGAGGTCGGTCACTATCTCGGCTTCGGCCATGTGACCTGCCCTGCGGCCGGTTCTGCGTCCCCGGTCATGCAGCAGCAGAGCATCACCTTGAATGGCTGCGAGCCGAACCCCTGGCCCGATGTCACCGGAGAAAAGAACGGCTGACGGCTGCCGTCCTCACACGAGCGCGGCGATCGCATCCCCGATCTGGGTGGTGGAGCGCTTCGTGGTGCCCCGATCGATGATGTCCGCGGTCACCGCGGCCTCGATTCGGGAAGCCGCTTCGTGGGCGCCCAGGTGATCCAGCAGCAGCGCCATCGACGAGATGGCGGCGGTCGGGTCGGCGATGCCCAGGCCGGCGATGTCAGGGGCAGATCCGTGCACCGGCTCGAACATCGAGGGGAAGGTGCGCGAGGTATTGATGTTCGCGCTCGGCGCCAGGCCGATACCGCCGGTGATCGCGGCGGCCTCATCGGTCAGGATGTCGCCGAACAGATTGTCGGTCACCACGACGTCGAATCGGGTCGGGTTGGTGACCAGGTGAATCGTCGCGGCGTCCACATGCAGATAGTCGGTGGTCACGCTCGGGTACTCGGCGGCGACCTCGGCGAAGATCCGCTTCCACAGGCCCCCGGCGTTGACCAGCACGTTGTGCTTGTGAACCATCGTCAGATGACCCCGGCGACGCGTCGCCAGGTCGAAGGCGTAACGCACCACGCGCTCGACCCCCATGGCCGTGTTGACGCTCACCTCGGTGGCCACCTCATTGGCGGTGCCGTGGCGCAGCGTGCCGCCATTGCCCGCATACAGTCCCTCGGTGCCTTCGCGCACCACGACGAAATCGGCCAGGCCCTGGTCGAGGACTGCGTCCGACAGGGGGCTGGCCACGCCCGGATACATCTTCGACGGGCGCAGGTTGACGTCTTGGTCGAAGGCGAACCGCAGCCGCAGCAGCAGCCCGCGCTCCAGCAGACCGCTGGGGATCGTGGTGCTGCCCGGCGCCGCGCCCACCGCGCCGAGAATGATCGCCTGCGCCTCGGCGAGCTCGGCGAGGGTCTCGTCATTGAGGACCTCACCGGTCGCCAGCCAGTGGTCGGCGCCCAGATCGTAGTGGCGGAACTCGAAGGTGTGCTCACCCACCGCGGTCTTCAGCACCTTGAGGGCCTCGGCGACGACTTCGGGACCGATACCGTCCCCGGGAATCACGGCAATGGTCGGACGCAGAGTCTCAGCAGTCATGTCTCGAACTCTAACGGCCGGTCCGAGATCCGGCCCGGTGATCTCAGACCACGATGTGCCCCTGTGGGCAGATTCCGCGGAGTCGCTACTAAGGTTGACCGCATGGCGCTGTCATTCGATTTTCCTGATAATCCGAGCTTCCTGGGCGATGACGTGATCGAGGGAGTCTGGGACGATCCGGGATTCGGCCAGTACTTCACCGATCACATGAGCGTGGCCAGCTGGACCGTGGAGGAGGGCTGGCACAATGACCGCCTGACCGACTACGCCCAGATCTCCATGGAGCCGGCCAGCGCTGTCTATCACTATGCGCAGGAGATCTTCGAGGGCCTCAAGGCCTACCGGCACGCGGACGGGTCGGTGTGGCTGTTCCGGCCCGAGGCCAACGCCAAGCGTTTCGAGAATTCGGCACATCGGCTCGCGCTGCCGGCGCTGCCCGCCGAGGACTTCATCACCAGCGTCCGGCAGCTGACGGCTCTGGATGCCCGCTGGGTTCCCGGAGGAGCCGAGCAGAGCCTGTATCTGCGTCCGTTCATGATGGCCAGCGAGAACTTCCTCGGGGTGCGTCCGGCGCATTCGGTGCTCTACGTGGTCATCGCGAGCCCGGTCGGCTCCTACTTCGCCGGTGGCGTCGCGCCGGTCGACATCTGGATCTCCACCGAGTACAGCCGGGTTGCCACCGGCGGCACCGGTTCGGCCAAGTGCGGCGGCAACTACGCCGCGTCCCTGCTGCCCCAGGAGCTGGCCTACGCGCAGGGTTGCAGCCAGGTGCTGTTCGTGGACGCTGCGTCCAAGCGCTGGATCGAAGAACTCGGTGGCATGAACTTCTTCATGATCACCGCCGACGACGAACTGATCACCCCGGAGCTCAACGGCAACATCCTGCCCGGCGTGACCCGCGACTCGCTGCTGACCGTTGCCCCCGACCTTGGTCTGAAGCCGATCGAGCGGCCCATCAGCCTCGAAGAAGTTACCACCGGCATCACGACCGGCGCGATCCGCGAGCTGTTCGCCTGCGGCACCGCCGCGGTCATCACTCCGATCCGTTCGCTCAAGAACGAGTCCGGCGAGTACATCATCGACGTCGACAAGGCGACCCACACGATCCCGCTGCGCAATCATCTGCTCGACATCCAGTACGGGCGGATCGCCGACAGCCACGGCTGGATGCAGCAGGTCTGCTGACCCGGTGCGGGCTGAGCCGGGCGTCCCAACCGGCGAGACCAGTTTGGAATGAGCCCTCTGGATAGGGACGATTGAAGATGGCACGCCGCCGATGGCGCGCCATCTGATCGTCTTACGGGAGGCCCAATGCCAACGATGCCGGTGATGCCGGAGCGTTTCCACCTCTATGACACCACGCTGCGCGATGGTGCCCAGCAAGAGGGGATTCAACTGTCCGTCGAAGACAAGCTCCGAATTGCCCGCATTCTCGATGCGCTCGGCGTCACCTTCATCGAGGGCGGCTGGCCGGGCGCGAATCCGGCGGACACCGAGTTCTTCGCGCGTGCGCAAACCGAGCTGCGGCTGACGAATGCGAGACTGGTCGCCTTCGGTGCCACCCGCAAGGCGGGCGGCACCGCGGCCACCGATCCGCAGGTGGCAGGCCTGGTCGCTGCCGGCACCGAGTACATCTGCCTGGTCGCCAAGTCGCACGACAAACACGTCACCGACGCATTGCGCAGCACGCTGGACGAGAACCTGGCGATGGTCAACGACACCGTGACCTACCTCACCCGGCTGGGCAAGAAGGTGCTCGTCGACTGCGAGCATTTCTTCGACGGGTTCCGAGCCAACCGCAGCTACGCCCTGGACGTGGTCCGCACCGCGGCCGAGGCGGGCGCCGAGGTGGTGGTGCTGTGCGACACCAATGGCGGCATGCTGCCCAACTGGATGGGCGATGTCGTCTCGGCGGCCGCGGGCATCGGGGTCGATCTGGGGGTGCACTGCCACAACGATTCCGGTTGCGCGGTCGCCAACTCACTGGCCGCCGTGGACGCGGGCGTGATGCACGTCCAGGGAACCGTCAACGGCTACGGGGAACGCACCGGGAACATGGATCTGACGACGCTGATCGCCGATCTTCAGCTGAAGTACGGCTGGCCGCTGCTGGCCGATCGCCAGCTCGCCGAACTCACCCACACCAGTCACGCGATCGCCGACATCGCCAACCAGCCGCACCTCACCAGGCAGCCCTATGTCGGGCATTCCGCGTTCGCCCACAAGGCCGGTCTGCACGCCAGCGCCATCAAGGTGAACGAGGATCTCTATCAGCACACCCAGCCGGAGCTGGTCGGCAACGACATGCGGATGCTGATCAGCAACATGTCCGGACGTGCCAGCGTGCAGATCAAGGCGGCCCAGCTCGGTCTGGAGATCACCGATCGCGAACTCGCCGGGCAGGTCACCGACATGATCAAGCAGCGGGAGGCGGACGGCTACTCCTACGAGGCGGCGGATGCGTCCTTCGAACTGCTGGTGCGGTCGATGACCAGCCAGCTGACCGAGCCCTTCGAACTCATCAGCTGGCGGGTGCTGACCGAGGAGAACACCGACGAGGGTGTTCCGCGCGACAGCTCCGAGGCGACCGTGAAGCTGGTGGCCAAGGGTGAGCGGCAGCTGGTGATCGGCGAAGGTAACGGCCCGGTCAATGCGCTGGGCCAAGGCATCGTCAAGGCGCTCACCCCGGCCTACCCGCAGGTGGCCGGATACGAACTGGTGGATTATCGCGTGCGCATTCTCGACGAGGTGCGCGGCACCGACGCCACCGTGCGGGTGCTCATCGACACCAGCGACGGCGTGCACGGCTGGACGACAGTAGGGGTGGGCACCAACGTCATCGAAGCCTCCTGGGAGGCGCTGGCAGATGCTTACACCTATGGCCTGGTCAAGGGCTACGGGCTTGTCGAGGCCGAATCCCGCTAGCGGATACGGTCGATGATCAGGGGCCGCGTGGCGGGCGGGTCGGATCCGATCACGATGGCATCGGTCAGGGCCTCGCGGGCCGCGGCGAAGGTTCCCGGGGTGTCGGTGTGCAGCCTGAGCAACGGGGTGCCGGCGTCGACCCGATCGCCGGGGCGCACCAGTAACTCGATCCCGGCGGTCGCCTGCACGCTGTCCCCCTGACGGGCGCGCCCGGCGCCCAACCGCCACGACGCCACCCCGATCGCCATGGCGTCCATCGCGGTGACCACCCCGGCGGTCGAGGCGCGGACATCGTCGGTGAATCTGGCGGTGGGCAACGCCGCGTCACAGTCGCCGCCCTGCGCCCGGATCATCCGCCGCCAGACATCCATGGCTTTGCCGGAGGACAGGATCTGGGCCGGATCGGTGTCCAGGCCTGCCAGTGAGACCATCTCCGTGGCCAGGGCAAGCGTGAGTTGGACGACATCGTCGGGGCCGCCGCCGGCCAGCACCTCGACGGCCTCGCGAACCTCCAGAGCGTTGCCGACCGTGCGCCCCAGAGGAGTGCTCATGTCGGTCAGCACGGCGACGGTCTGCACCCCGGCCGCCTTGCCCAACTCGACCATCCGGCCGGCGAGCTCGCGTGCGGCGTCCACCTCTTTCATGAATGCGCCACTGCCGGCTTTCACATCCAGCACCAGGGACGCGGCACCTTCGGCGATCTTCTTGCTCATGATCGAGCTGGCGATCAGCGGAATCGACTCCACCGTGGCTGTGACATCGCGCAGCGCGTAGAGCTTCTGGTCGGCCGGGGCCAACCCACTGCCCGCAGCGCAGATCACCGCGCCCAGATCGCTCAGCTGAGCCAGCATCTCGGCGTTGCTCAGGTGCGCGCGCCAGCCGGGTATCGACTCGAGCTTGTCGAGGGTCCCGCCGGTATGGCCGAGCCCACGCCCCGACAGCTGCGGAACTGCGGCGCCGCAGGCCGCCACCAGCGGAACCAGCGGCAGCGTGATCTTGTCGCCGACGCCTCCCGTGGAGTGCTTGTCGACCGTGGGCCGGTTCAATGTGGCGAAGTCCATCCGCGAACCGGTGGCGATCATCGCCCTCGTCCAGGTGGCGAGCTCGCGGTCGTCCATGCCGCGGAAATAGATCGCCATGGCCATCGCGGCCATCTGCTCGTCCGCGATCTGCCCATCGGTGTAGGCAGCGATCAGCCATCCGATCGCGGCGTCGGGGAGGCGATGCCCATCCCGCTTGGCTCGGATGAGTTCGACTGCGGTGTACGGGGACATACCGTCACACTAGGGGCCCGCGAGGCTTACGGTCCTGCGCCGAGGGTAAGCAGACCGCGGACTGTTCTGGCGTTGGACGTGAACGTCCTCTTCCAGCACACCTGATACGAAGTACGGCGGGCGGGCGCTACGTCCTCACGTCCGCGGGCTCAATCGCTGCCAATTCCATTGACCAGTAGGCTGCCGTCATGCGTATTGCTCGTTTTGCCGTTGCCGGTGGAGACCCTCGTTTCGGAATCGTCGAGTTGGAGGCCGATGAAGGCCAGTTCCCCGACACCATCGCGGTGATCGACGGTGATCCGCTCGCGGGTCCGGTCAACTACACCGGTGAACGAATCGCCCTGGACGACGCCCGGCTGCTCGCCCCGGTCATCCCGCGCAGCAAGATTCTTGCGGTCGGCAAGAACTATGCGGCCCATGCCGCCGAGTTCGATGGCGAAGTGCCGCCCGAGCCGCTGATTTTCATGAAACCGAACACCTCGGTGATCGGCCCCGACGACGTGATCGTGCGTCCGCAGCTCAGCCACAACGTGCACTTCGAAGGTGAACTGGCCGTGGTGATCGGCCGCTTCTGCCGCAAGGTGCCCGTCGAGCGTGCCGCCGAGGTGATCTTCGGATACACCGTCGCCAACGATGTCACCGCCAGGGACCTGCAGCGCAGTGACGGGCAGTGGACCCGCGCCAAGGGCTTCGACACGTTCTGCCCGCTCGGGCCGTGGATCGTGACCCATCTCGGAATCGACGAAGCCGCCGACCTCTCACTGGTCACCAGCGTCGACGGCGAGGTCAAGCAGGACGCCAACACCAACCAGATGGTCTACTCGATCGCCGAACTGATCGCCTACGTCTCCGCATTCGCCACGTTGCTGCCCGGCGACGTATTGCTCACCGGCACACCGGCGGGGGTCGGCCCCCTGCTGGCGGGCCAGCGGGTGAGTGTGGAAATCGATGGCATCGGCACGCTGACCAATCCGGTCGTCGACGATACCGACGACCTCGAGGACGCTGACAGCGTGGCGGCCAAGTGAAGGCGGCGCTGTGGGGTGGCGACACCTCCAAACTGACCGATCCGAAGCCGGGGACCAACTATGCGGCGGTGCTGCGTATCGACCCCATCTCAGACGGGATGGTCAAGGGCCTGGGTGGTCTGCTGGTCGCGCTCGCCGGATACTCGCTGCTGCTGCCGGGAGTGGCCTGGGCGCTGCTGGGAGTTTTCTGGTTGCTGCGCGGGATGCCCGGCAGCTTCGCCGACTACCGCACCGCGGCGCTCCAGTTCGAACTGATCGACGGCATGGTGGCCACTCATCTGGCCATCGGCTCGCTGGTCGTGCTGTGCATGTACATCATGCGCTACGTGCATCAGCGGCACCCCCGGTGGCTCTGCTCGGTGCAGCCGGGCTTCCGCTGGCGCTACGCGGTCGCCTGCGCCCTGGTATCCGTGGTGGTGCTCAACGGCGTCTACTGGGTCTCCCGGGCTAACGACATGCCCACCTGGCAGGCCAGCGATCACCTGGGATGGTGGCTGCTCGCGATCGTCCTCACCGCTCCATTGCAGGCCGCGGGGGAGGAGTTCTTGTTCCGGGGCTATCTGCTGCAGATCTCGGGCATGATCAGCCGCAGTCCATGGCTCGCCGTGGCGATCTCGGCCACGATCTTCGCAGCCATGCACGGCACCCAGAACATTCCGCTGTTCGTCGACCGGATGGGCTTCGGCCTGATCGCGGGCGCCTTGGTGGTGACCACCGGCGGTCTGGAGGCCGCGGTCGCCGCGCACGTGATCAACAATGTCTTTGCCTTCGGCTATGCGGCGGCCGCCGGCGGGGTGGCGCAGGCACGAGCGCTACAGGTGTCGACCTGGCAGACGACCGGATGGAATCTGCTCGCCTACGCGCTGACGGCCGTTGTCTGCTGGTGGATCGGTCGTCGGATGCGGGTGTCGGTAGCCGCCCCGCAACCGCCAAAAGCGAAATGACAACGAAATTTGCGTAGCGGAATGACCGTCGTGTAAGTTTAGCTGTCGTTGCGCCGAAGGGCACAACACTGGGGTATGGGGTAATTGGCAGCCCGCCGGATTCTGGTTCCGTCAGTCCAGGTTCGAGTCCTGGTACCCCAACCAGTAGCTGGTTCGCCAGGCTGCTGGACGCTGGGCCGACGCCAACGGCTCGGTAATAATTGAAGATGACCTGGCCCCGTAGTGTAGTGGCCTAGCACGCGGCCCTCTCAAGGCTGTAACGGCGGTTCGAATCCGCTCGGGGCTACCAGGTTAATACCCCTAGTCAGAGTAATACTGGCTGGGGGATTCTTCTTTCCTCGAAGGTTATCCGGCGGGGGTCCGGGGGATCAGGGTGCCCACGTAGACGGCGAAACCGACCATCAGGCAGAACCAGGCCACACCGAGCACGAACGCGATGATGGCCGGCGCGCGCCGCCGAGGTGGCAGCCATGGCAGCCGGTGCCAACGCATCGCGGCGATGACACCGCCTGCGACACCGACACCGAGCGCCACACCGAACGTCCACGGCGGTGCCCAATCCCACGGCTGGGCGATGCCCCAGAGCAAGACCGCGCCGGCAGCTCCCAGCCCTTGGCCGAGGACGCGCGACCGGCTCCTGCCCCGTACCGCTCCGAACGCGAACAGCAGCACCAGCGGTATGCCGACGGCCACCCAGGCCACGGTGTCACCGTCGACGGGGGGAGGCGCGGGAAGGCCCGGATCGTCGGTCCCGGCGAGCAGGATGAGCCCGGCCCCCGTGAGGTCCCGCGCCCGGTTACCCAGGACGATGACGCCTGCCTGCGCCTGCCGATCGACGACCAGCATGCTCGTCATGCCGCCGGTCATGCCGTTGTGCCAGGTCACGTCATGACCGTCGGCATCGGAGACCACCCAGGCGAGGCCCATCTGCTGCCCGGCCAGCGCGCCACTGTCGATCCGGATGCGTGGCCCGAGCGCCGCCATGCCGGGTGCCGTCCCGGAGAGCAGCGCCTGCGCGTACTTCGTGAGATCGGTGCTGGTGCTGGTGACGCCTATTCCGGCCGGCGCGTAGCCGGTACCCGTCTGGGGCGCCATCGGGTTGCCGTTGGGATTGTGTGGCTGCAGCAGGTCGCCGGCCGGAGCTCCGGTCGCTGCGACGAGGGTCTCGGTCATGTCCAGAGGAGTGAAGAGTCGCTGAGTCACGTAGGTCGTCCAGTCCGGAGCACCGGCAGCCCGAGCGAGTGCGAACCCGAGCAGCGCGGCGCCGAGGTTGGAGTAGGACCAGCTGCCTCGGCTCGTCAGCGGGATGGTCTTCGACGCCTCGATGATTCCCTGCGGGGTGGCGTCGCCGAAGGCGCTGTAGGAGGCTCCCGCAAGATCTTCGGCGATGATCCGAAGGGTGCTCATCGGCGCCATGTTGGGCAGTCCCGAGGTGTGCTGGGCCAACTCCTCCAGGGTCACCGAACCGGCTGCTGTGCCGGCAAGTTCTGCGAGATGGGTCTCCAACCGGTCGTCGAGGCGCACCTCACCGCGCTCGGCAGCGTCCGCGAGCAGCAGCCCGTTGAAGGTCTTGGTGAGTGAGCCGATCTCGAAGCGGCTGTCGGGTCCCACGTCACCGAATCCGGCCCACGCCGGCTGCCCGTCGCGGATCCGCACGACGCTGATGGCGCTGAAGTCGGTGCCGGGGGCGAGGGCGGCGGTGGCGTCCCGGGCGAGGACCGCATCGCCTGTCGGGGTGCCCAGCGCTGCCGGACGGGGGCCGAGCACCAGCAGCATCAAAGCGCCGACCAGCGCACCGATCAGCAGCAGCAACCATGGACCGATTCGTTGGTCGATGACCTGCTCGATGGGACTGGGACTGTGATCTGCGGTCACGGGGCAAGCCTGCCTGCGTTGTGAACGGTGCGCAATCCGGAATGCCGGTTGAGATCGACGTCCCGAGGGCGATCGCTGCGCCAGGACATACCACCACGTCACGATCGCTGGTCGCAGCACATGGGCGTGCTTGAATGGGTGGATCAGACGAGCTGAGAGGCAGCCGATGGCTACTCCATTGGACACTCGTATCAAGCCCCCCATCTGGACGGCTGCCTTGGGCCTGACCCAGTGGCTGCTGGCAGGTCGACCCAGCCTCCGGAAGCGCCCCGGCCGGGTTCGCTTCCTGGCCGCGGGTATCGCAGGAACCGTGACCGCGGCGGTGGGGATTACGGCACTCGCCCAGTTCAACAGGCACGAGACAACCTTTGACCCCGAGACACCTGAGCTGGCCAGTGCTCTGGTCACCGACGGCATCTACGGCTACACCCGCAACCCGATGTACTTGGCCTTGACCGGCGCGTTGGTCACCCATGCTGTCTGGCTGGGCTCGTTGCGGGCCATCCCTCCGGTTGCGGCGCTCGCCGTGGTTCTCACGGCATTCCAGATCCGTCCCGAGGAGCGCGCGCTCGAGCAGATCTTCGGGGACGAGTACCGGGACTACATGAACCAGGTGCCCCGCTGGCTCGGATGGCCGTCGGAGGGGAAGACGTCACCCGGTGTCTAGCGGCGCCCAAACGCGCTGTGCCCGGGCATGGAGTGGGTCATCATTGGCCCGTGGCGCGTCTACCGTGTGAGGAGATCACGGACTTGTCGAAGGACGATCTGCCTCGCACGTTGATAGACACCTAATAGAGAGGAGTGCACCGATGTCTGACGCCGATCTTCTGGGATCGCCGGCCGGCACCGACGGCGCCCCCGATGTCGTCTACCGGATCATTGACAGCTCGGTGGGACCATTGCTGCTCGCCGCGACCGACAGCGGACTGGTGCGGGTTGTGTTCGAGCGCGAGGGTTTTCAAACCAAGCTCGACCGGCTGGCCGCAACGATCGGACCACGGGTGGTGGAAATGCCGGCCCGGCTGGAGACGGCCGCGTCTCAGCTGGGGGAGTACTTCGCCGGCAGCCGGCAGGAGTTCGACCTGGACCTCGACCAGAGTCTGTCGGCCGGCTTCCGGCTTGCCGTGCACCGCTATCTGCCGCGGATCGGCTACGGACAGACCCGGTCGTACAAGCAGGTCGCCGAGATGGTCGGCAACTCGCGCCTCGTCCGCGCAGTCGGGGCGGCCTGTGCAGCGAACCCGCTGCCCATCGTGGTGCCCTGCCACCGGGTGGTGCGCAGTGACGGCCATCTGGGCGGCTACCTCGGCGGGCTGGAGGCCAAGCGCACGTTGCTGGAGCTGGAGCGGCAGTTCCGCGCGGCCTGACCTCTGCCACGGTGACGGGCAATGCCCTACCATTGGCCAGGTATCGCACGCCCTTTTCAAGGAGGAACTGATGACGACTGTCGGATTCATCGGGCTGGGGACCATGGGTCATCCCATCGCCCGCCATATGTTGGAGAACCTGCCCGCCGGCGACACTCTCGTACTGAACGACATCAGCTCCGACCGCATTAAGGACCTGCTCGACGGCGGCGCCGTCTGGGCCGGATCCGCGAAGGAACTGGCCAGCAAATCCGACATCGTCTTCTTCATGGTTCCTGACATCCCCCAGGTCAGGGCCGTCTTGGCAGGGGAGAACGGTCTGCTTGCCGGTGTCGACAAGGAGATCCTGCTGGTCGTCTGCTCGACCGTCTCGCCCGATGCGGTGCGCCAGCTGGACGTCGATGTCAGCGAGATCACCAACGGCCTGGCGCGCGTCATCGATGCTCCGGTCTCGGGTGGCCAGGTGGGCGCCGAGGCGGGCACGCTGTCGATCATGGTCGGCGGTCCGGACGATCTTGTTGCCAAGGCTTTGCCATACCTGAAGCTCGCCGGAAACCCGGCCCACCTCGGCCCGACCGGCGCCGGTGAAGTGGCCAAGGCCTGCAATCAGCTGATCGGAGCGGCGAACATCATCGCCAACGCCGAGGCCGCCGTGGTGGCCGAGCGGGCAGGACTCGATGTCGCGAAGCTGTTCGAGCTGATGCTCGGCGGTTACTCCAGCAGCACGATCATGGCGGACAAGGCGCCTCGCTATATCAACAAGGACTACACGGTCTCGGGCGCCGCGTCCTTCTGGATCAAGGACCTCAAGGCCTACCTCGACGAGGCCGGCCGCACCGGTACCCCGACTGTTCAGGGTGACCGGCTGCTCGAGGCGTTCCAGGGCGTGGTGGACGCCGGCTGGGGTGCCGAGGACACCGCCATCGTCCAGAAGTACATCGAGGAGCGGGACGCGCAGGCGTAGGAAGTCCGGCCGGGCGCGGCTCAGCCCGGCCGCCGGTGGTGGCGAGAGTTGTCTACTCGCCGCCGCCGGAACGCCGCAGCACTTCGCTCAACCGATCCGCGGCAGCCGTCACCGCCGGCGCGTGCAGGCGTCCGGGCTGGCGGCTCAGCCGTTCGATCGGGCCGGAAACCGACACCGCGGCGATCACCTTGCCGCCGGGCGAGCGCACCGGAGCGCTCACCGAAGCAACACCCGATTCGCGCTCGGCGACCGACTGAGCCCAGCCGCGCCGGCGCACGCCGGTCAGCCCGACGGCTGAGAAGGTCGCGTTCACCAGGCCGCGCTGCAGCCGGTCCGGCTCTTCCCAGGCCAGCAGCACCTGCGCTGCCGAGCCGGCGCTCATCGACAGCTGGCTGCCGACCGGAATCGAGTCGCGCAGGCCGGAGGGCCGATCGGCGGCAGCCACGCAGACTCGGACATCGCCCTGCCGGCGATACAACTGTGCGGATTCGCCGGTGATATCGCGCAGGCGAGCCAGGATCGGCCCTGCCGTCGACAAGAGACGGTCTTCGCCGGCCGAGGCGGCCAGTTCGGCCAGCCGCGGGCCGAGTACGAAGCGCCCTTGCAGGTCGCGGCCAACCAGTCGATGATGTTCGAGGGCGACCGCAAGACGGTGGGCGGTTGGCCGGGCCAGGCCGGTCGATTGAACCAGACCGGCCAGTGTCATCGGTCCGGATTCGAGTGCCGCCAAGACCATGGCTGCTTTGTCGAGTACCCCGACTCCAGAGGATTCGTCCATACTCTGAGACTAACATCTCATTATTTGAACAGCAATGTCATCATTGACCCATGGGAAGAACTCTGAGCGAGAAGGTCTGGGATGACCACGTCGTGCGCGCTGCTGCGGGCGAGCCGGACCTGCTCTACATCGATCTGCAGCTGTGCCATGAAGTAACCAGTCCGCAGGCATTCGAGGGTCTGCGGATGGCAGGACGCCAAGTGCGCCGCCCCGATCTCACGATCGCCACCGAGGATCACAACACTCCCACGATTGACATCAAGAAGCCGATCGCGGACATCGTGAGCCGCACCCAGGTCGACACGCTGCGCCGCAATGCCAAGGAATTCGGCCTGCGCATTCACTCGCTGGGTGACCGCGATCAGGGCGTCGTGCACATCATCGGCCCGCAGCTGGGCATCACTCAGCCGGGCATGACGATCGTCTGCGGCGACTCCCATACCTCGACTCACGGCGCTTTCGGCGCGCTGGCGTTCGGCATCGGCACCTCCGAGGTCGAGCACGTGCTGGCGACCCAGACGCTGATGCAGGCCAAGCCGAAGACCATGGCCGTGACGGTCGAAGGTGAGTTGCCGCCGGACGTCACCGCCAAGGACATCGTGCTGGCGCTGATCTCCAAGGTCGGCACCGGCGGCGGCCAGGGTTACATCGCCGAATACCGTGGCTCGGCCATCCGCGATCTGTCGATGGAAGGCCGCATGACGATCTGCAATATGTCGATCGAGTGGGGCGCGAAGGCCGGCATGATCGCCCCCGACGAGACGACCTTCGCATACCTCAAGGGTCGTCCGCACGCCCCCGAGGGCGCCGACTGGGACGCCGCGATGGAGTACTGGCAGACGCTGCATACCGACGACGACGCGGTATTCGATACCGAGGTCTACATCGACGCGACGAAGCTGACCCCGTTCGTCACCTGGGGGACCAACCCCGGTCAGGGTGTCGGCCTGGATGCCAGCGTTCCCGACCCCGAGGAGTTCGAGGACGAGGTGGCCAAGGCCTCCGCGCGGCGCGCACTGGAATACATGGGCCTGACCGCCGGGACCCCGATGCGGGGTATCTCGGTCGACACGGTCTTCCTGGGCAGCTGCACCAACGGTCGCATCGAGGATCTGCGGCTGGCCGCGGGCATCATCAAGGGACACAAGGTCGCCGACGGCGTCCGGATGCTGGTCGTGCCGGGATCGGCGCGGGTACGCGAGCAGGCCATGGCCGAGGGCTTGGACGAGATCTTCCTGCAGGCCGGAGCCGAATGGCGTGAAGCCGGGTGCTCGATGTGTCTGGGCATGAACCCCGATCAGCTGGCCCCGGGCGAGCGTTCGGCGTCCACCAGCAACCGCAACTTCGAAGGACGCCAGGGCAAGGGCGGACGCACCCATCTGGTGAGTCCGGCCGTTGCCGCCGCCACTGCGGTGACCGGTCACCTGGCCGCCCCGTCGGATCTGTGAGAAGGACGAAGCAATGGACAAGTTCACCAATCACACCGGGATCGTGGCTCCGCTGCGACGCAGCAATGTCGACACCGATCAGATCATTCCGGCTGTCTACCTGAAGCGCATCACCCGCACCGGCTTCGAAGACGGGCTGTTCGCAGCCTGGCGCAAGGACCCCGAGTTCCTGCTCAACCAACCGGCTTACGAGAAGGCGTCCGTGTTGGTGGCCGGCCCCGATTTCGGCACCGGCTCCTCGCGCGAGCACGCCGTCTGGGCCTTGCAGAACTACGGCTTCAAGGTGGTCATCGGCTCGCGCTTCGGTGACATCTTCCGCGGCAACTCCGGCAAGTCGGGGCTGCTGCTGGCCACCGTCGATCAGACCATCGTGGAGAAGCTGTGGGCTTACGCGGATGCGAACCCGGGCGCGGAGGTGACCGTCGATCTGCCGAGCCGCACCATCACGGCCGGCGACGATGTCTACACCTTCGCGATCGACGACTACACCGCGAACCGGCTGCTCGAGGGGCTGGACGACATCGCCGCCACCTTGCTTCATGCGGATGAGATCGCGGCCTACGAGGCCGCGCGGCCGAGCTTCAAGCCGAAGACACTGCCCGCCAAGGTCGCAGGCTGACGCCGTCGGCATCGTGACCACGCATCGCCGTCCCGTCGCCACGCGGGGCGGCGATGTGCTTGTCCGGGGACAGACGGGGCATGATGGAACGGTGAGTGCAGGAGTCCCGGTCAAGCGGATCTATCGAGGCGAACTCGGGCAGGTGAACTTCGAGCCCACCAACCGCGTCTTCCGCACGCTGGTTCCGGTCGTGCACCGGCTCGCTCGACTGCTCACCAAGACCCCCACCTGGCATGGCGGCGAGAATCTGCCCGCGACCGGCCCGGTGATCATCGTCCCGAATCACATCAGCTCACTCGACCCGGTGGTGGTCGGCGAGTTCCTGGCCTACAACGGACGCTGGCCGCACTTCTTGGCCCGGGCCAATCTGTTCTATCTGCCGGTGCTCGGGAGGCTGCTGCGCAGTGCCGAGCAGATCCCGGTTCACCGCGGCGGCCGCCACGCCCGGGACGCCCTGTTCGAGGCCGAGAGGGCCCTGTACGCGGGCGAGGTGATCGTCATCTATCCCGAAGGCACCATCACCTTCGATCCCGACGAATGGCCGATGGCCGCCCACACCGGCGCGGCCAGGCTCGCGTTGGCCACCGGTGCACCCGTGATCCCGATCGGGCAGTGGGGCGCCAGCATCGCCGTCCCCCCTCGGGGGATCAGGCCCTTCAAGCTGCAGCGCGCACCGATCACCATCGAGTGCGGCAGCCCTATCGATCTGAGCGATTTCCTGGGCCAGCCCGATACTCCGCAGGTGGTGCGCGCAGCCTCGGTGCGCATCATGGACGCCATCACCGCTCAGGTAGAGCTGGCCCGCGGGGCGAAGGCGCCCGAGGGCCGCTGGCAGCCACGGCTGAAACGCCGGGTGGCTAGGGTCGAGGCGCTGAGCTGATCCCGCGCCGGTGCGCGGGCGGTCACCGATGTAGTGTGAACCCAGCTTGGGGAAGGAAAACGATGCCAGCAGACCGCACCCGTGTAGCCCTCATCTTCGGTGGCCAGAGCACGGAACACCAGATCTCCTGCCTGACCGCAGCGGGGGTGGCCAAGGCCATCGACACCGACCGCTTCGAGGTCTTCGGCATCGGCATCTCCCCGTCGGGGATCTGGCATCGGATGAGCGTCGAGCAGATCACGGCGCTGCGCACCGAGGGTCGCAAGCTGCCCGAGTTGGACGATCGGCTGCCCTCGGCCAGCCTGGTCCGTGAGCCCGACGGCGTCTACCTGATCAGCTGTGACGGTTCGGCCGAGCCCGTCGGAATCGATGTGGCGTTGGTGGTGCTGCACGGCGCCTACGGTGAGGACGGCACCATCCAGGGCGAGTTCGAGATGCTGGGCCTGCCCTATGTCGGCTCGGGGATCGCGGCCAGCGCCATCGGCATGGACAAGCACCTCATGAAGATCTCCCTGGTCAGCGCCGGACTGCCGGTCGGGCCCTATGAGTTGGTGACCGGCCGCCAGTGGGACGCCGATGCGCAGGCCTGCTGCTCACGAATCGTCGACTCCCTGACATTCCCGGTCTACGTGAAGCCGGCCCGCGGTGGCTCGTCGGTGGGGATCTCGCGGGTCGCCGACCCTGCCGAGCTGCCGGAGGCCATTGAGAAGGCCCGCTCCTTCGACCCGAAGGTGCTCGTCGAGGAGGGTTTCGTCAATGCCCGTGAGGTCGAATGCGCGGTGCTGGGACCCCGGCCCGAGGGCGGCGAGGTTCGCACCTCACGTCCCGGCGAAATCGTCGTCCACACCGAATCGGCCTTCTACGATTTCGACGCCAAGTACCTGCCCGAAGGCCAGGTCGATCTGAAGATCCCCGCGGACCTGCCGGCCACCACCGAACAGCAGGTGCGCACGCTGGCAGCCGAGTGCTTCGACGCATTGGAAGTCGAGGGACTCGCCCGCGTCGACACGTTCGTCACCGCCGACGGCCGGGTCGTCATCAATGAGATCAACACGATGCCCGGATTCACGGAACTGTCGATGTTCCCCAGCCTGTGGCAGGTCAGCGGTATCGAGTACCCCGACCTCATCAGCGACCTCATCGACCAGGCGCTGGCGCGCCCGAATTCGGTCATTCGGTAGTTTGGCCTCATGACTTCGCGCAGTACGCAAGCCGAGACCATCGGTGATCTCGGCGAGTTCCCTCTCATCAGTCTGATCACCCGCAATCTGACTCTGCCGCCTGCGGTCTCGGTGGGGCCGGGCGATGACTGCGCGGCCTACCTGATCAATGGATCCGCGTTGACGACCACCGACATGCTGATCGAGGGCGTGCATTTCCGCCGCAGCTGGTCGAGCCCCGCCGACATCGGCCACAAATCGGTCGCGGTCAATCTCGCCGACGTGGAGGCCATGGGCGGCACTCCGGTCGCGATGGTGATCAGTCTCGGGCTGCCGGCGGATCTGCCGGTGACCTGGGTCAAGGAATTCATGACCGGTGTCCGCGAAGAAGCCGAACTGGGCGGCGTGGCTCTGGTCGGCGGTGACATGACCGGAGCCCGCGACATCTCCATCTCGGTCACCGTGATCGGCGAGACCGCCGGGCGCGGACCGATCTTGCGTTCGGGTGCTCGTCCCGGAGACATCGTCGCCGTCTGCGGGCGGCTGGGCTGGGCCGCCGCGGGCCTGGCCGCGCTGCTGCGTGGCTTCCGCTCTCCGCGGGCCGCCGTCGACTCGCAGCGAGCGCCGAAGGTGCCCTACGGCGCCGGACGCCAGGCTGCCGACGCCGGTGCGACCGCGATGATCGATGTCTCGGACGGGCTGCTGGCCGACCTCGGTCACATCGCCGAGGCCAGCGGAGTTGCCATCGACCTGGATTCGGCGCGTTTCACCATCGCCGAGCCGGTGCAGGCAGTCGCCGCCGCGCTCAACGCCGATCCGCTCGGCTTCGTGCTGGGTGGGGGCGAGGATCACGCGATGGCCGCCACCTTCGAGCCCGGCAAGGTGCCCGAAGGCTGGGACGTCATCGGCCAGGTGCGCCAGATCAACGACGAGGTGGGCCCGATCGTGCTGGTCGACGGCCAGGAATGGGAAGGCGAGAAGGGCTGGACGCACTTCCACCCGTGACCTGGCGTGATCGATCTTGCCTGAGGGGTGACCGGCGTGGAATCCCCGGCCGCCTCCACTGCCTGCGGTAATCTGCCCACATGGCGACCAGCGCGTCTTCCCCGGCGCGGTCTCGCAGTTCGGCGTCCCGCTCCAGCAGCGGAACGACGAAGTCGAGTTCGCGCGCGTCCGGAAGCTCAAAGAAACCCACGTCCAAGCAACCAAGCCGGACGAAGAACTCGGCGACCCCTCCCAATCCGGTGGGGCGGTTGCTGTCGGGCATCTGGAACGGCACTGCACGCGGCCTCGGCAGGCTTGCCCGCAGTATCGGAGATACCCACGAGGCCGATTCCGCGCTGCGTCGCGACGGTGTCGGGTTGGGGCTGTTCTGCCTCGCGGTGATCGTCGCCGCGTCTTTCTGGGCGTCCATCCCCGGGCTGCTGGGCGAGTGGATCCGGATCGGCACCTCGACCGTGATCGGGCTGAGCGGCTACCTGCTGCCGGTGCTGCTGGTCGTGATGAGCTGGCGCACGCTGCGCAATCCGGCGGCGAACGGCCCGGCCGGTCGCCAGTTCGTCGGTTGGACGATCCTCGGATTCGGTGTGCAGGGCGTCATCAACCTGGCTCATTCGCCGCTGCCTGCCCCCTCCGACATGGAACTGCTGCGCCAATACGGCGGCATCGTCGGTTACATCGCCTCATCGATGATGACCCAGTTGATGCCGCTGTGGCTCGCCGCCTTCGTCTTGTCGCTGATCGGCTTGTTCGGACTGGTCATCATCGTCGGACGGCCGCTGTACGAATGGGTGGCGCTGGGCCAGCGGGTGGTCGGCTGGTGTGCCGACCAGGTCGCAGCCGGCCGTGAGGCCGCCGCCGAGAGACTGCATTACGGGGTCGACGAGGCCTATGACACACCGCTGGTGGGGGAGCGGGAGATCGAGACGAAGACCGACGAGCCGGCGGCGGTCGAGCCGGGAAGCGCCGAAGAGGTGCTGGCCAGTCAGGAGACCGGGGAGTTCCTCGCACCCGCGGAGCCACCCACGGCGCCCGCCAAGGGCAAGGGCAAGGGCAAGCTGACCGCCGGGCTGGCGCAGCCCGAGCCGGCGCCGGCCGAACTGCAGCCTCCGCCGCACACCGCTGTTCCGCAGCGCTCGGAGCAGCTCGCGTTATCGGGTGACATCGTCTACACGCTTCCCGACCCCGGCATGCTGAAGGCCGGCACGATCCCGAAGGCTCGCACCGAGGCGTCCGATGCCATCGTCGGACGGCTGAGCGATGTCTTCACCGAGTTCGACATCGACGCGCGGGTGACCGGCTACACCCGTGGCCCGACGGTGACCCGCTACCAGGTCGAGGTCGGCAACGGCGTCAAGGTAGAGAAGGTCACCGGCCTGTCCAAGAACATCGCCTACGCGGTCGGTTCCGCCGATGTGCGCATCCTCAGCCCGATCCCGGGACGCTCGGCCATCGGCGTCGAGATCCCCAACCGGGACAAGGAGGTCGTCTCGCTGGGCGACGTCCTGCGCAGCCAGAAGGCGCGCAACGATCATCACCCGCTGACCGTGGGTCTGGGCAAGGACGTCGAGGGCGGCTACGTCATCGCCAACGTCGCGAAGATGCCGCATCTGCTGGTCGCCGGCGCGACCGGCTCCGGCAAGTCGAGTTTCGTGAACTCGCTGATCACCTCGATCATGATCCGTGCCACGCCCGACGAGGTCCGGATGATGCTGGTCGACCCCAAGCGTGTCGAGCTCAACCAGTACGAGGGCATCCCGCATCTGGTCACCCCGATCATCACCAATCCGAAGAAGGCTGCGGACGCCCTGCAGTGGGTGGTGCGCGAGATGGACCAGCGCTACGACGATCTGGCCGCATTCGGTTTCCGGCATATCGACGACTTCAACAAGGCGATCCGCGCCGGCCAGGTGCAACTGCCTCCCGGCAGCGAACGCGTGCTGGCGCCGTATCCCTACCTGCTGGTGGTCGTCGACGAGCTCGCCGACCTGATGATGGTGGCCCCCCGTGATGTCGAGGACTCGATCGTCCGTATCACCCAGCTGGCCCGCGCCGCAGGCATCCACCTGGTGCTCGCGACGCAGCGTCCGTCGATCGACGTGGTGACCGGTCTGATCAAGGCGAATGTGCCCAGCCGGCTGGCGTTCGCGACGAGCTCGATGACCGACTCGCGAGTCATCCTCGACCAGCCCGGCGCCGAGAAGCTGGTCGGCCAAGGCGACGGGCTGTTCCTGCCGATGGGTGCGTCCAAGCCGATGCGTGTGCAGGGCTCCTGGGTCACCGAGGCCGAGGTCCGCGGTGTTGCCGACTACATCAAGGGCCAGCTGACCCCGCAGTACCGCGAGGATGTGTCGGCGGCCGCCGAGTCGGCGGTCAAGGTCGCCGAGGACATCGGCGACGATCTGGAGCTGGTGCTGGATGCCGCGCGGCACATCATCGAGCTGCAACTGGGATCCACTTCGATGCTGCAGCGCAAGCTGCGGGTGGGCTTCGCCAAGGCCGGACGTATCATGGACATCTTGGAGAACCGTGGCGTGGTCGGCCCCTCAGAAGGAAGCAAGCCACGTGAGGTTCTCGTCAAACCCGACGACCTGGATGAGGTGCTCGCCAACCTGGCGAACGGATCATGACGACTGCTGTCCACCTGGTGAGCCTCGGCTGCTCGCGAAACGACGTTGACTCCGAGGAACTCGCTGCCCGGTTGGACGCTGAGGGCTTCCGCCTGGTCGACGATCCCGACCAGGCCGACGTCATCATGGTCAACACCTGTGGGTTCATCGAGCAGGCCAAGAAGGACTCCATCGACACGATCTTGGAGGCCGCCGATCACAAGGAATCCGGGCGCACCCGAGCCGTGGTCGCGGTCGGCTGCATGGCCGAGCGCTACGGCACGGAATTGGCTCAAGCCCTGCCGGAGGCGGATGCGGTTCTCGGCTTCGATTCGTATCCCCAGATCGCAGGCAAGTTGCGGACGATCCTGGCCGGTGGGCGGATCGCCTCGCATGAACCCCAGGACCGGCGGACGCTGCTGCCGCTGACGCCGGTAGCCCGGCAGGCCGCAGCCCGCGACCTGCATGCCCCGCTGGCGGTGCCGGGCCACTCCGATTATCGTCCGCTGTCCGGGCCGCCGGTGCTGCGGCGCCGGCTGCATGGTGGGCCGTTCGCCCCGCTGAAGATCGCTTCCGGCTGCGACCGTCGCTGCGCCTTCTGCGCGATCCCGTCGTTTCGGGGGGCATATCTGTCGCGCCCGGCGGACGAGATCGTCACCGAAGCCCAGTGGCTGGTCGGTGAAGGCGTCAAAGAGATCATGCTGGTCAGCGAGAACTCGTCGTCCTACGGCAAAGATCTGGGGGCACCGCGCGCGCTGTCCGGATTGCTCGAGCGGCTGGCACAGGTCGACGGTCTGGAGTGGATCCGGGTCAGCTATCTGCAGCCTGCCGAAATCACCCCGGACATGCTGGAGGCCATCGCCTCGGTGCCGAAGGTGGTGCCCTACTTCGATCTGTCCTTCCAGCACGCCTCGGCGCCGGTGCTGCGCCGGATGCGGCGCTTCGGTGACCCCGAACAGTTCGTGGAGCTGATCTCTCGGGTGCGCGCGCTTGCTCCTGCGGCCGGGATCCGCAGCAACTTCATCGTCGGCTTCCCCGGCGAGACGCCCGAGGACGTGCAGATACTCGCGGACTTCATCAGCGAGGCCCGGCTGGATGTGGCCGGCGTCTTCTCGTACTCACCCGAAGAGGGCACCGAAGGCGCCTCACTTGCGGGTCAGATCGATCCCGACGAGATCGACGATCGCCACGAGATGATCAGCTCCCTGATCGACGAGGTCTGCAATCAGCGGGCCGCCGAGCGCATCGGTGAGCGCGTACAGGTGCTGATCGAAGACCTCGACGGCGACCGGGCCATGGCCGGGCAAGCGGCCGGACGGGCAGCCCACCAGGGACCCGAAGTCGACGGTACGACGTCGGTGACCGGGCTTGATCATCCGGTGGTCGGTGACCTGGTGGACGCGGTCGTCGTCGACAGCGAGGGCGTCGACCTGATCGCCGCAGTGGTGTGAAGGACGCGCCGGTGATGCAAGTAGAGTGGGACGACGGCTCCGGTGGTGGGCCAGGCGAGGAGCAGGCATGAACCAAGTCAACGGTGACAAGCCGGAGAAGCTGCTGGGATTCACCTGGAACGTACCCAATGCGCTGACCCTCCTGCGGATGGTGCTGGTACCGGTTTTCGTGGTCATCTTCCTCATGCACCCGCACGATCAGATCTGGCGTTTGTGGGCGACCGCGGTCTTCGTCATCGCGATCCTGACCGACAGCCTGGACGGTCACATCGCCCGCAAGTACAACCTGGTCACCAATTTCGGCAAGATCTGGGATTCGATCGCCGACAAGGCGCTGACCGGCATGGCATTCATCGTCTTGTCGATCGTCGGAGAGCTGCCGTGGTGGATGACGATCATCATCTTGGTGCGCGAGTGGGGGATCACCGCGCTCCGCTTCGCGATCCTCAAGTACGGCGTGATGGCGGCCAACCGGGGCGGCAAACTCAAGACCCTGGTGCAGTCGTTCGCGCTGATCGCTTTCCTGCTCTGGCTGCCCGGCCTGGGGGTGGCGTTCGAGGTCGTGAAGTGGGCGCTGATGTGGATCGCGTTCATTCTGACCGTGGTGACCGGCATCGACTACCTCTTCGAGGCGCGCAAGCTGCGCAAGGCATCGCTCGAGGCCGGCGGGCCCGTCGATATCAGCGCTGGTGTGGCAGCAGAGGTCGAGTTGCCCAAGACACCCGAGATCCCCGATGACGACGAGCATCTGCCGTGATCCGAGGCGGCGCGGAGGGCACTGCGGAGTCGGCGGGACTCGATGAGGTGCCTTCACCGGCAGCCGCGCGGCTGATCGGTCTGCTGCGTGCCGGCGGTTGGACGCTGGCGACCTGCGAGTCCCTGACGGGCGGCGGCATCGGCGCCACGCTGACCTCGGTTCCCGGCGCGTCGACGGTCTTCCGCGGCGGACTGATCACCTATGCGTCCGACCTGAAAGCAAGTCTGGCGGGAGTGGACGCCGATTTCATTGCCGAGCACGGCGTGATCAATGGGCGCACCGCCCAGGAGATGGCGATCGGTGCGGCGAGCAGTTGCCGCGCCGACATCGGTCTGTCCTGCACCGGGGTGGCAGGGCCGGACGGTGAGGACGGCGAAGCGCCGGGCACCGTCTGGCTGGGACTGGCGTTACCCACCGGCTGGGACGACAGGATCCGAAGCCGGCTGTTGCGGCTGCACGGTGAACGCGGGCAGATCCGGGCGCAGACCATCTCGTCCGCGCTGGCCTGGCTGAGCGAGTGCCTGGGGGAGGCGCCGCGCAACTTCGCGTAAGCAGTTGAATCCTGCACGGAATAACGGATGGGCCCGCCGCGTTGAATGTTCGTCTGTGCCCGTTCGGGCGCCTGTCTGGGAGGCTATGCAATGGCTGTGCTGGCTCGTGAACTGCTTGGTGAGGTGCTGCGCTCGGAGCGGATCCGTCAGGGACGCACGCTGCGCGAGGTCTCCCTGGCCGCCCGGGTAAGCCTGGGATATCTGTCCGAGGTCGAACGTGGCCAGAAGGAAGCCTCCAGCGAATTGCTTCAGTCGATCAGCCGAGCCTTGGGAGTACCGCTCTCCCAGGTGTACGGCTCGGTGGCTGAACGCTTCAGCGAGGTCGATTCGCGTCAGGCCGCCCTGGCTGCCTGAGCGCTCGCCCCACACCTGTATCGACGGTGTCGTGTTCTGCGGAACGCGGCACCGTCTTCACGTCTAAAGGTATTCGGCGTCCGCGGGCCGGCAGGATCAGGCGCGGCGTCTCTTCCGGAAACCCTGCGGGACCATCGCGAAGCCGGCTTGCACCAGATCGTCGCGATAGCGGCGGGCCTCCAGTGCCGGATCCCCATTGATCCGCTCGATGGTGATCTCGTCGACACGGCCCGCATCGATGGTGTCCGCGAGCTGCGCGAAGGCCTCGCTGAGCGCCGGATCACCCGGCTGCCGGGCCACCAGCAGGCTGTGCGCGCCGCGTTCGAGATAGGCGATCAGCTCGCCGCCCGCGAGCAGGACCATCGAGCCGGCGGCACGATTCGGACGGTGACCCTCGAGTTCGGGCCAGGCCAGCGCCGCCCCGTAGGGGTTTCCGGGATCGCACGACGCCAACAAGATGACCGGCGACGGGCCGGTTCGGCCGGGCGCATCATGGGCTGCCTGCAGTTCTCGCAACCGTTCGACCGCGCCCGGTAGCGCGAACTGCGCCCCGCCCAGCCCCTCGACGAAGTAGCCACGCCGGATCGTGCCGCGCTCCTCCAGCGCGGTCAGCACCTGGTAGGCCTGCGCGAAGCTGGCCACCAGCGACTCGTTGACCACGGCTGGCTTGGTCAGCACACCGTGGCGTCCGAGCAGCAGGCCAACGTCTTGCACGCGCTGATCGGCCGGGCCGAGCTCACCGCGCGGTAGCACGGCCCAGCGGACCCCGCCACCGGCATGGGCAGCGGCGACGATGGTGCGGGGCAGCATGCGGCGTCGCGGACTGGGCGCACGCACCCGCCGTTGCACCTTCTGGCCGCACCATTGGCGGACGGCGGCGAACGAATCCGTGCTGACCCGGCCGGCCCAGGCCAACTCCCAGATCAGGCGCTGAGCCTCGGCCTCGGTGAGCGCAGTGTCGGCGAGATCGGCCGCGCGCCAGGCCCCGCCGCTGCGCAGCCGATCCAACAGCGCAGCCGCGGCAGGGCTGGGTGGATCGTCAACGGAGGGCAATCCGACGTCTCCGGGCCATAACTGCACCCAACCGTCGCGGTCCGAGATCTGGCCGGCCCCGCTCCACCGCGCGGTGCCGTCGGCCAGCAGTTCATCGAGCATCTCGGGGCGGTAGTCGGCCACCCGGGCGGGCAGCACCAGGCTCTCCAGCATGGACGCCGGAATCGGCACTCCGGCGAGCTGATCGATCGCCGCGCTGAGGGCTCCGATGCCGAGCCCGGGCGCGTCCAGTTCTTGCCAGGCGGGCAGGAAGCCGGCGAAGACCTGCTGGCTGACCGGCTGGACACTGCGCCGCAGCCGCGCCAGCGTCCGGCGTTTCAGCGTTGTCAGCACCTGCTGATGGATGTATCGCGTGCTGGCGTCGAGGTCGCTGTCGCCGAAACGGGTCAGCTCGCCGCTGCGGCAGAGCAAGTCAAAACTCGCCCGCACGGCCCGCTCATCGATCCCGAATCGCTCGCTGAGCTGGGCCGGCCGGACCAGCACGTGATGCCTCGCCCAGCGTTCGCACAGTCGCTCGACTGCGCTGGCGGTCAGTTCAGCCTGGGGTCGTGGATCGTCCAGCTGCGCCGGCGCGAGCCAATGCAGGTCGTCCGAGACGACCCACATCGCCCGGCCGCCGACGTCCAGTCGCCGGACGCGGCCCTGAGCGGCAAGCTCGGCCAGCCACAGGTCGGCGTTCAAATCGGGAACACACCGCTCGGCCAGCTCACTGCCGGTCAGCGGGCCGATCCTGCGCAGCAGGTCCCACAGCTGCTCCGCGTCGGAGGCCTGCCAGCCCGGCGCCAGTCGTTGCAGCTCGGCGGCGAGTTCGTCGGCGACGCCTGCGTCGAAGACCTCGGTGTCGCCCCGGCCGAGCAACTCGTCCAGCATCGCCGGATCCAGGCTCAACGCCGTCAGCCGCCGCTCAGCCACCGGCTGGTCGCCGTCGTAGATGAAGGCCCCCACCAAGCCGAACAGCAGTTGCTGCGCGAACGGGGAGGCCTGCTCGGTCTCCACCCCCAGCACGCGAATCCGGCGCGCCGCGACCTGCTCGAGCAGATCGCCCAGGCCGGCCATATCGAAGACGTCGTCGAGGCACTCGCGCATCGCTTCCAAGGTGATCGGGAAGTCGGGATATTCGCGTGCCACCTCAAGCAGCTGGGAGGCCCGCTGGCGTTGCTGCCACAGGGGAGAACGCCTGCCGGGATTGCGTCTGGGCAGCAGCAGCGCGCGCGCCGCGCATTCGCGAAATCGTGCCGAGAACAGGGCCGAAGCACCGACTTCGCGCTCCACGGTCTCGTGCACGGTAGCCAGATCGATGCCGGTGACGATCTCGGGGCCCGGCGGTTGCGCGTCGGTGTCGGGGATGCGCAGCACGATGCCGTCGTTGGTGCACATCACCTGCGGTTCGGCGCCGTAGCGCAGACGCAGGTCATGGCGCAACAGCAACGACAGCGGCGTGAGCACCGCGCTGCCCAACGTGCTCAGCACGCAAACCCGCCAGTCACCCAACTCGTCGCGGAATCGCTCGACCACGATGGTGCGATCATCGGGCACCACGCCGGTAGCCGCCAGCTCATCGCGCACATACTGCACGAGATTGGTCACGGCGGAGGCATCGAGCCCGGCACGGCCCGGCAGCTCCGCCGCGCAACGATCGGCCTCGGTGGCCAGCCGGCCGGTCAACTCGCCCATGGCCTCGCCGAGCTGGATCGGCCGGGACGGTGAATCGCCGTGCCAGAACGGCAGTCGTCCGGGCGCACCGGGCGCCGGACTGACCACCACCTGGTTGACGGTGATCTCCTCGATGCGCCAGCTGGTCGTCCCGAGGGTGAAGACATCGCCGACCCGCGACTCGTAGACCATCTCCTCGTCGAGTTCGCCCACTCGGCGTCCGGCGTTCGCGCGGGCGCCGACCTGTTCGGTGCTGCCCGCGAGGTAGATCGGATAGTTGCCGCGATCAGGGATCGTCCCGCCGCTGGTGGTGACCAGCTGCCGGGCGCCGGGCCTTGCCGACAGCACCCCGGTGGAGGCATCACGGGCCAGCCTGGGCCGCAACTCGGCGAACTGCTCGCTGGGATATCGCCCGCACAGCATGTCGACCACCGCATCGAATCCTGCCCGCGGCAGTTCCCGATACGGATCGGCCCGCCGGACCAGATCGAACAGCTCATCGGGTCGCCGCGGCGAACTCAGACAGATCGATACCAGCTGCTGCGCCAAGACATCCAGCGGATTGCGCAACCGCGCGAGAGGCTCGATGAGTGCCTGCTTCATGCGCTCCACGACGGTGGCGCATTCCAGCAGATCGCCGCGCGAGGTCGGAAAGAAGACCCCGCGGCTGGCCGCTCCGACGTCGTGGCCCGCCCGGCCGATGCGCTGCAGGGCACTCGCCACCGACCCGGGAGCCTGCGCCTGGATCACCAGGTCGACCGCCCCCATGTCGATGCCCAGTTCCAGCGAGGAGGTCGCCACCACGCAGGGCAGCCGTCCGGCCTTCAGCTCGGACTCGATCTCCAGGCGCCGTTGCTTGCTGACCGACCCGTGGTGCGCGCGAGCGATGATCGCCACCTCGGACGATTCGTCGTATCCCGGACTTGCGCTGGAACGGGCGGTGCCCCCGGCCGGCATATCGAACTGCGCATAGGGTTCGCCCTGGCGCATCGCATGCAACTCGTTGAGTTGGGCGGTCAGTCGCTCAGCCAGCCGTCGCGAATTGACGAAGCAGATCGTCGAGTGGTGAGCCTCGATAAGATCCAGAATCCTCGGGACGACCCACGTCCAGATCGAATTGGTGACGGCTTCACCCTCGGCGCCGACATTCGCGTGCAGTTCGGTCATGTCGTCGAGCGGAACCTCGACGCTGAGTTGCCAGGTCTTCTCCGACGGTGGTTCGATGACGCTGACCGGGCGATCTCCGGCGAGGAACTCGGCTACCTGCCGCACCGGATTGACCGTGGCCGACAGGCCGATACGCTGTGGATCCCGGCCGGATGCGGCCAGGCGCTCGAGGCTGACGGCCAGATGCGCGCCACGCTTGGTGGCGGCAAGGGCATGCACCTCGTCGATGATGACGGTCTCCACCTCGCTCAGCGTCTCGGCGGCCGCGCTGGACAGCATCAGGAACAGCGATTCGGGTGTGGTGATCAAGATGTCGGGCGGGTGGCGCAGCAGCCCACGGCGTTCACTGGCCGGCGTGTCGCCGGAACGCACAGCGACCCGCACTTCGGGCTCGGGCAGGCCGAGCCTACGAGCGGCGGCCTGCATACCGCGCAGCGGGACGCGCAGGTTGCGTTCCACGTCGACCGCCAGGGCCTTCAGCGGCGAGATGTAGAGCACCCGCACCTTGCCGGTCGACGGGGTGTTCGCCAGCTTGTCCAGACTGTGCAGGAAGGCGGCCAGCGTCTTTCCGGATCCGGTGGGCGCAACCACCAGGGCGTGTTCACCGGCGCTGATGGCCCGCCAGGCCGCGCACTGCGCCGGTGTCGGGCCATCGAAGGCGCCGGCGAACCAGGCGCGGGTGGGCTCACTGAATCCAGCCAGCGCGTCGAGTGGCACCTTGTCGTCCATGTAGCCATTGTGGACGCAGCCACTGACAAGAACTCGACCTCCATCGGCCGGCAACGATTCACGCGCGGTCTTGCGGAACACTTGCCCACTGCCCGTAGCGTGGGGGCCATGCGTGAGGCCGAACTGTGGCAGCGACTCGTTGCCCAACTGGGATCGGGTTATGCCCGGGTGTGGGCAGAGCAGGTGGTGCTGGCCGACCTCGGAGGGCGCACGGTCAGCGAGGCGCTCGCCGCGGGTGTTCCGTGCAAGACCATCTGGCGGGCGGCATGGGCCCACCTCGAGCTGCCGGCGCACGACCGCTGACCGGTGCGGGAAATGTCGGTGCGACACGCCGAACAGAGATTCATGTCGAACACGTGTTCGGTTACGCTGGGTGCAGGTCACGAGCGTGACGGAGTTATCCACAGCCCGAGGCGACCACGAAAAACTGTCGGTGGGCCGGTCTAGATTGCTCTACACGTCAACCACCCAGGCTTCCAGGGCACACCTGGCATAGAGAGGACAAGGCAGATGGCTGTTGCAGATCGCGAGAAAGCCCTCGAGGCAGCACTCGCCCAGATTGAGAAGCAGCACGGTAAGGGCTCGATCATGCGGCTGGGAGACCAGAGCCATGCCCAGATCGAAGTGATCCCCACCGGCTCGATCGCGCTTGATGTGGCACTCGGCATCGGGGGTCTTCCCCGAGGCCGGATCGTTGAGGTCTACGGTCCTGAATCGAGCGGTAAGACGACCGTTGCGTTGCATGCGATCGCCAATGCGCAGGCCGAGGGCGGCATCTGTGCCTTCATCGATGCCGAGCATGCGCTCGACCCGACCTACGCCGCGGCGCTCGGCGTCGACACCGATGCGCTGCTGGTCAGCCAGCCCGACAACGGTGAACAGGCTCTGGAGATCGCTGACACCCTGATCCGTTCGGGGGCGCTGGCGCTCATCGTGATCGACTCGGTCGCCGCGCTCACCCCGAAGGCCGAGATCGAAGGCGAGATGGGCGACTCCCATGTCGGGCTGCAGGCCCGGCTGATGAGCCAGGCGCTGCGCAAGATCACCGGCGCCCTCAAGTCCGCCAACACCACAGCGATCTTCATCAACCAGTTGCGCGAGAAGATCGGGGTGATGTTCGGTAGCCCCGAGACCACCACCGGCGGGCGGGCGCTCAAGTTCTACTCCTCGGTACGCCTCGACGTGCGGCGTATCGAGTCGCTCAAGGATGGCGCCGAGATCGTGGGCAACCGGACCCGCGTGAAGGTCGTCAAGAACAAGGTCGCGCCGCCGTTCAAGCAGGCGGAGTTCGACATCATGTACGGGCGGGGCATCTCCCGTGAGGGCAGCCTGATCGACATGGGTGTGGATACTGGGCTGGTCCGCAAGGCCGGTTCATGGTTCACCTACGGCGATGACCAGTTGGGGCAGGGCAAGGAGAACGCCCGCAACTACCTGCTGGCGAATCCCGATGTGGCCAAGGAGCTGGATACCAAGATTCGCGAGGCGATGGGCATGGGTGAGGCGGAGGTGCCCGAGGGCGTCGATCCGGTTACCGGTGAGGTCGACTTCTGATAGCGGTGGAACCTCCCGTCGGCAGCGAGCCCGAACCGGCGGCGGACGCCTATGCGGTGACTCGGGAGATCGCTTTGCGGGCCTTGGACCGGCGCGCGTACGGCCGCGCCGAGCTGGCCCAGTATCTGGCCCGCAAGGGCGCCGAGCACGGCGTCATCGAGCAGGTCCTGCGCCGGTTCGAGGAGGTCGGCCTGATCAACGATGCGGCTTTCGCTGACCAGTGGGTCGAAACCCGACAGCGCGGGCGGCTGCTGCCGCGCCGCACCCTGATCGCCGAACTTCGCCGAAAAGGCCTGGACGACGATGTCATCGCCCAGGCGGTGGAGCCGGTGGATCAGGAGGTCGAGGCCGCCTCGGCGTTGGAACTGGCTCGCCGCAAGGCGCGCAGCGTAGCCGGGCTGGAACGTGAGGTCGCGCTGCGCCGGATCGCCGGCACGCTGGGACGCCGCGGCTACAGCGGGGAGCTGGCCTGGTCGGCCTCCCGGCAGGCCCTCGACGAGGTCACGAATCCCGATCTCGGTTCCTGAGCCATTACAGTGGATGGGCCATGACCACGCAGATCACATCGTCCTCGCCGCGCACCTATCAGGTCATCACCTACGGGTGCCAGATGAACGTGCACGATTCCGAACGCATCGCCGGACTACTCGAACAGGCCGGTCTGGTTGCCGCACCCGAGCCCTCGGGCGAACTCGCCGACGCCGATGTGGTCGTCTTCAACACCTGCGCCGTGCGAGAGAACGCCGACAACCGTCTCTACGGAAACCTCGGGCACATGGCGCGCATCAAGCGTGAACGCCCGGGCATGCAGATCGCCGTCGGTGGCTGCATGGCTCAGAAGGACCGCGATCTCATCACCACGAAGGCGCCCTGGGTGGACGTGGTCTTTGGCACCAACAACGTCGGTTCGCTGCCGGTGCTGCTGGAACGCGCCAGAATCACCGAGCAGGCGCAGATCGAGATCAAGGAAGCCCTGCAGACCTTCCCGTCCAACCTGCCGACCCGCCGCGACTCGGCCTATGCCGCCTGGGTGTCGATCAGCGTCGGCTGCAACAACACCTGCACCTTCTGTATCGTCCCCAGCCTGCGCGGCAAGGAGACCGACCGCAGGCCGGGCGAGATCCTGCGCGAGATCTCGATGCTGGTCGACGAGGGGGTCCAGGAGATCACCCTGCTCGGCCAGAACGTCAACACCTACGGCGTCGAGTTCGGTGACCGTTCCGCCTTCGCGCAGTTGCTGCGCTCGGTCGGGCAGGTCGACGGTCTGGAACGCGTCCGGTTCACCAGCCCGCATCCGGCGTCGTTCACCAACGACGTGATCGAGGCGATGGCCGAGACCCACAATGTGATGCCGAGCCTGCACATGCCCCTGCAGTCCGGCTCCGACGCGGTGCTGCGCGCGATGCGGCGCAGCTACCGCAAGGACCGCTTCCTGCGCATTCTGGACGATGTGCGCGCGGCGATGCCGCATGCCGCGATCACCACCGACATCATCGTCGGCTTCCCCGGCGAGACCGAGGCCGACTTCGAACAGACCCTCGACGTCGTCCGCCGGGCCCGATTCAGTGCGGCCTTCACGTTCCAGTACTCCATTCGCCCCGGGACGCCGGCCGCCACCATGCCCGATCAGATCCCGGCCGAGGTGGTCCAGGAACGCTACGAGCGGCTGGTGGCCGAGATCGAGCAGATCGCCTGGGAGGAGAACACGTCGCTGGTGGGCTCCACCGCCGAGGTGTTGTTCGCGGCGGGCGAGGGACGAAAAGACCAAGCCACCACCAGGATCACCGGACGTGCCCGCGACAACCGGCTCGTCCATGTCGCGAAGCCCGACGACCCCGACCTGCAGCCGCGCCCCGGCGATATCGCCGAGGTGACGATCACCCGGGCCGCGCCCCACCACCTGGTCGCCGACGCCCCGATCCGCAATCTGCGCCGCACCCGGGGCGGCGATGCCTGGCAGGCCGCCCAGCAGCCGCGTCCCTCGGGGATCGGTCTCGGACTGCCCACCATCCAGGTCCGCTGAGGTGGTCGCTCAGCTGCCCCTGATCGTCCTGATCGGGCCCACCGCGAGCGGGAAGTCGGCGCTGGCGATCCGTCTGGCCACGCTGCTGGCCGGTCGGGGACAACCGGCCGAGATCGTGAACGCCGATTCGATGCTGGTCTACCGCGGCATGAACATCGGCACCGCCAAGCCGACCGCGGCAGAACTGGCAGCCGTGCGGCATCATCTGGTCGACATCATGGATATCACCGAGGCAGCCTCGGTGGCCGAGTTCCAGTCGATGGCCCGCACCGCCATCGACCGGCTGCGTGGCCAGGGCGTCGTGCCGATCCTGGTGGGCGGCAGCAGCCTGTATATCCGCGCGATCGTCGACCGGTTCGATTTTCCGGGCACCGACCCGGTCGTCCGCCAGAAATGGCAGGACGAGCTCGACCGCATCGGCGCGCCCGCGCTGCACCAGGTGCTCGCCGAGCGCCACCCGAGTGCCGCCGAGAGCATCCTGCCCGGCAACGGCCGGCGCATCGTGCGGGCTCTCGAAGTGATCGAACTCACCGGCGACTTCAATCCCCAGCTGCCCGAGCCCGTTTACGCGCTGGACGAGGTTCACCAGTTCGGTCTGCATCTCGACCGGGCCGAGATGGACGCCCGGATCGCCGCCAGGGTCGACCAGATGTGGGCTGACGGGTTGGTCGACGAAGTGCGCGACTTGGCCGCACGGGGGCTGCGTGAAGGCCTGACGGCCTCGCGCGGGCTCGGCTATCAGCAGGTGCTGGCATATCTCGGCGGCGAACTCAGCGAAGCCGAGGCCCGGCAGGCCACGATCGACGGCACCCGCCGGTTCGCGCGCAAGCAACTCGGCTGGTTCGCACGCGACCCCCGCATCACCTGGCTGAGTGCGGCCGATCCGCACGCAGATGAGACGATTGCCGGACATCTCGGCCTGCCAGCCGGTAAGTGACAGACTGGTCGCGTGCAGACGCTGAGCTTTGCCAAGGGGCATGCCACCCACAATGACTTCGTGATTCTGGTCGACCGCGAAGCCATGACGCCGCTGTCTGCCGACACCGTCCGATGGCTGTGCGACCGGCGTGGCGGCATCGGCGCCGACGGCGTGTTGCGCGCCGTGCGCAGCGAGTTGATTCCCGAATGGCAGGGCAAGCCCGACCTGTGGTTCATGGACTACCGCAATGCGGATGGCTCGATCGCCGAGATGTGCGGCAACGGCCTGCGATTGTTCGTCCGCTATCTGCTCGATCAGGGCCTGGTGGACGCCGAACCCGTCGAGATCGCCACCCGGGCAGGCCTGCGCAAGGCCTGGGCCTGCCTGGACGGACGCATCAAGGTCAGCATGGGCCGGGTGCGCGTCGCTGAGCAGCCGACCTGGATCGAATCGAATGGCCGCCGCTACGACGCCACCACGGTCGATGTGGGCAACCCGCACGCAGTGGTCCGACTGGACGACGTCGAGCAACTCCGCGCACTCGATCTGAGCGTCGCGCCGACGTTCGACCAGGCGGTGTATCCGGCCGGTGTCAATGTCGAATTCGTCGTGCCGGTCGCCGAGAACGCCTTGCAGATGCGGGTCTTCGAACGGGGAGTGGGGGAGACCCAATCGTGCGGTACCGGCGTGGTCGCCTCCGCGGCGGCCCAGCTGCATTCCCTGGGCCGGCAGACCGGCTCCCTGACGGTCACCGTGCCCGGCGGCGCCCTCAAGGTCGAGGTCGATGATGACCAGGCTTACCTGACGGGCCCGGCCGTGGTTGTTGCGCAGGGCAGGGTCACCCTGCCCAAACAGTGAGCCATGGCTCATGCCGGGCCCGCTGGCCACTGCGCATAAGCTTGTTTGACGATGACAGACGATGCCCTGAACCACGAAGAGACCTGGGATACCGACGACGAGCACACCGATCCGGACGAGCTTTTCGATGATGACGACTGGGACGACGAAGCCGACGACGGGGAACTCGATCTAGCCCAGCGCCATTCGCTGCGGCGGGTGGCCGGCTTGTCGACCGAACTAGAAGACGTCAGCGAGGTCGAGTACCGCCAGCTACGGCTGGAACGGGTCGTGCTGGTCAGTGTCTGGACCACGGGCACGCAGCAGGACGTCGACAACGCCATGTTCGAACTGAAGGCGCTGGCCGAGACGGCCGGTTCGCAGGTGCTGGAAGGGCTGGTGCAGCGCCGGCAGAAGCCCGATCCGGCCACCTATGTCGGGCGCGGCAAGGTCGACGAAGTACGAGAAGTGGTGCAGGCGACCGGAGCCGACACGGTGATCTGCGACGGCGAATTGAGCCCAGCTCAATTGCGCACCCTGGAAGACCGGATCGGCGTCAAGGTTGTCGACCGGACGGCACTGATTCTCGACATCTTTGCCCAGCATGCCAAGAGCGTGGAGGGCAAGGCGCAGGTCGAACTCGCGCAACTCAACTACCTCAAGCAGCGGCTGCGCGGCTGGGGCGGCAATCTGAGCCGCCAGGTGGGCGGCCGGGCCTCCGGCGGCGCGGGGATCGGTGGACGCGGACCCGGTGAGACGAAGATTGAGACCGACCGGCGGCGGATCAACCATCGCATCTCGGTGCTGCGCGGCAAGCTGCGCGAGATGGAAGGTACGCGTGCCATCAAGCGCGCCGACCGGCAACGGCACCGCGTCCCTTCGGTGGCGATCGTCGGTTACACCAATGCCGGCAAGTCGTCGCTGCTGAACCGGCTCACCCATGCCGGCGTGCTGGTCGAGGATGCGTTGTTCGCGACCCTGGATCCGACCACCCGCCGCACGACGACTGCCGATGGCCGGGTCTACACCCTCACCGACACGGTCGGCTTCGTCCGCCATCTCCCCACCGATCTGGTGGAAGCCTTCCGCTCGACCCTGGAAGAGACCGTGGACGCCGACCTGCTGGTGCACGTCGTCGACGGTTCCGACGCCGACCCGCTCGGCCAGATCGACGCGGTGCGGACCGTATTGGCCGAGATCGGCGCGTCGGATCGTCCCGAGCAGCTGGTCATCAACAAGATCGACCAGGCCGATCCCGACGTGCTCGCGGTCGTGATGCGCCGATATCCCGAAGCGATCGCGGTGTCGGCCCGAACGGGCGAGGGCATCGAGACGCTCCGCGAGACGATCGAGCGGCGGTTGCCGGTACCGCAGACCGAGATCACCGCGCTGGTGCCGTGGGACCGGGGCGATCTGGTTGACCGGGTGCACCGGGAGGCGGATGTGTTCAGTCTCGAGCATGAGCCCGGCGGCACGCTGATCACGGCGCGGGTGCATCCCGATCTGGCGGCCCAACTGAACCCGTACGCCCAGGCCAACAGGCAGCCGCAGTGAGCGATCTGCCTGGCCAAGCCTCCCAGGCGCTGGCTGCGGCGGTCGCTGCTCTCGGAGGCACCTCGCGTCCGGGACAGCAGACGATGAGCGATCAGGTGGCGGCGAGCCTGGACGAGGGGGTTCACCTGCTCGTCCAGGCCGGCACCGGCACCGGAAAGTCGCTCGGCTACCTCATCCCGGCGATGATCTGGGCAGTGGGATCGAAACAGACCGCGCTGGTGGCCACGGCCACCTTGGCATTGCAGGCTCAGCTGGCCCACAAAGACATTCCGATCGCCGCGCGTGCGGTCGCCTCGGTCGTGGGTCGCGAGCCACGCACGCAGATCCTCAAGGGACGTTCGAACTACATCTGCCTGCTGCGGGTACGCGATCAGACGGGTGGCGAACAGGATTCGCTGCTCGGCGGCGCCGAGCTCGTCGAGGCGGTGCGCGATTCGGGATCCGATGCCACCTCCAGTCTGGGAGCCGAGGTCATCGCGCTCCGCGAATGGGCTGATGACCAGGCCAAGGACGGCGGACTTGCCGACCGGGACGACGCACCGAGCCATTCCCCGCGGGCCTGGGCGCAGGTCTCGGTGCCGGTACGCGAATGCCTGGGGGCCAACGTCTGCCCCTACGGCGCAGAGTGCTTCGTCGAGGAGGCGCGAGCCAGGGCCAGGCAGGCCGACCTGGTGGTCACCAACCACGCGCTGCTGGCCATCAACGCCATGCATGGCGGCACGGCGCTGCCCGAGTACGGCCCGGTCATCATCGATGAGGCGCACGAACTGGTCAACCGGGTCACCGGTGCGGCGAGCAGCGAACTGTCGGCGCAGCAGATCGGACGGGTCTCCAAGCGGGCGAGCGCTTGGCTGGACGATGACCTGGCCACAGAATTGCTGGAGGTCGCCGACACCTTCGCTGATGCACTGGCCGAGGTGGCGCCTGGGCGCATCACGGAGCCGGGTTCGCTCGCGGTCGAGGCCGCCGCGTTGGTGCGCGAGGTCAGCCGCCGGGCGGTTTCGGCGCTGGCGACGGGGTCCGGGCAGAGCTCCGATCCGGAGCAGCGGCAACAGGCGGCGTCGGCGATGAAAGAGATCTTCGAGATCGCCGAGCGCATGGCCAGACTCGACGAGCACGATGTGGTCTGGCTGAGCGCGCACGATCGCTTCGGCCGTCAGCTCAACGTTGCGCCGCTGTCGGTTGCGGGACTGATGCGCGAGAACGTTCTGGAAGAACATCCGACGATCCTGACGTCGGCGACGTTGACGGTCGGTGGTGCATTCGAGTCGATGGCCGGGAGCGTCGGGCTGCGCCGTGCGGACCGTATCGCGGCCGGTACCGAGGCCGGCGACGCCGGGCAGTGGCGTGCCATCGATGTCGGATCTCCTTTCGACTACGCCAAACAGGGCATCTTGTATGTGGCGACCGGGCTGCGCAACCCCGGCCGCGATGGTATCGGCGCCGACGCGCTGGCGGAACTGGCTGAGCTCATCTGGGCCGCGGATGGCCGCACGCTCGGCCTGTTCGCCTCGCAGCGGTCTGCCGAAGCAGCCGCAGAGCACCTGCGCGGCGCACTCCCGGGGCTGAACGTGATGTGCCAGGGCGAGGCGAATCTCAGTGAGCTCACCCGCACCTTCATTGCCGAAGAGGATTCCGTGCTGCTGGGCACGATGTCGCTGTGGCAGGGCATTGATGTGCCGGGGGACACCTGCCGGCTGGTGGTGATCGACAAGATCCCGTTCCCGCGGCCCGATGATCCGCTGATGCAGGCCCGACAACAAGCTGTCGCTCAGGCCGGCGGCAACGGCTTCATGCAGGTGGCCGCGAGTCATGCGGCCCTGCTGCTGGCCCAGGGTGCCGGACGCCTGATCCGTTCGACGAGCGACCGGGGCGTGGTGGCGGTCCTCGACCCGCGGCTGATCAAGGCCCGCTACAGCGGCTTCCTGCGAGCCTCGTTGCCGCCGTTTTGGACCACCACCGACGCCGAGGTGGCAATCCAGGCATTGCAGCGTTTGGGGACCAGCTAGCGGTCCGGCTCAGATCCGCCGCAGAACCGCGACAACCTTGCCGAGAATCGCGGCGTCGTTACCGTCGATCGGCTGGTAGGCCGGATTGTGCGGCATCAGCCAGACCTGGCCCGGCACACGGCGCAACGTCTTCACGGTGGCCTCCCCGTCGAGCAACGCCGCTACGATGTCGCCATTGTCCGCAGTGGGCTGCTGACGGACGACCACATAGTCGCCATCGCAGATTGCTGCGTCCACCATCGAGTCTCCGCGCACCTTGAGTGAGAACAAGGTCCCCTGTCCGACGAGCTCGCGTGGCAGCGGCAACACCTGCTCCACCTGTTCGTCAGCGAGAATCGGCACGCCGGCGGCGATGCTGCCGAGCACCGGCACAGCGACGGCGCTCGGTGACCGGTCACCCGAATCGGTGGCGTCGTCTTGGCCGAGCGGCTCGGCCTCGGGTTCTGTTGGGGAGGCCGTCCGGGTCGGAAGAATGACCTCGAGGGCCCGCGGACGATTCGGGTCGCGTCGCAGGAAACCCTTGGCCTCCAGGGCCTTCAGCTGATGAGAAACGCTGGAGGAACTGGCCAGGCCGACGGCCTCGCCCACTTCGCGGATGCTGGGTGGGTAGCCGCGAGACGACACGGTTTCCTGGATGAACTCCAGGATGCGGCGCTGACGGGCGGTCAGCCCCAGTTCGTCCTCGGAGCTGTCGGGTAGTTCGGCGACGTTGTCCAAGCCCAGATCGCGGGCGATGTCTTCGTTGGATGGCCGGCCGGCACGGCGAGGGGTGGCGGGTGGACGCCTCACTGTGATCATGAGACAACGCTAGAGCATCCGGGGGCGTCATTCAAACATCTGTTCGAGCGTGTCGCCAATGGGTGCGATCGGCGAACCACGGACCACAGATGCGGCGGGAATCATCCGAGTGGTTTTGTCAGTGGGCCCTGCTTGCATGGTTTTCAGACGGCGAGAAAGAAGCGAATCGAACACTTGAACGATCGCGGACGGCTCGCTAGGCTGTGCATCGAACACACGTTCGATCCTGTTAGCTGCGGCGGATGGCCGGGCGGATGGAGGAAGCAAGATGAGCGTCCCGGTGGAAAGTCAGATCGATGTCCGGCGCGTCGCGGGCTCACCCGTACGGTCGAGGCGCGCCCTGCTCGACGGCGACCGGCGGCCCTGTGCACAGATGCGCTTCGTGCCCACTCGGGCGGGCGGTCCCCGGCAACCGGCATCGCCGCTTCCGGGGGCCTACTACCAGGTGGTGGCCTCGGCCGCGGCCGCTTCGCCAGCATCGACGCGATCAGTCGCTGGCCGCGAGGAGATCACGCTGACCGATCGTGGCCTGGTGGTGATGATGATCGGTTTCACCCTGGCTGTGCTGCTCGGAGTGTGGATCGTCGTTTCGCAGTACCTCGCCCTGGCACCGGGTCTGGCCTGAGCGCTGCGGTCACCAGCGCGAAGGGCCTCGGACAGCGAAAGCGGGACGGCTCCTCAGGGAACCGTCCCGCCCGTGTAATCGCTCAGGCGCTGGTGAATGCTCAGGCGCTGGTGATTGTGTGACTCAGTAGCCGTAGGGCTGCTGCGGCGGGCCGTAGGGGGCCGGCGGGGTCGTCGGCGACTCGTCCAGCACCACGGTGTTGAGCATCTTGTCTGCGAGGGTCTGCCGCTTGGCGTCCCACAGCGGGAAGAGCCATCCGACGTAGCAGATGATGGAGTCGACGATGTGCGCGAAGTAGCGCAGGATCGACATTCCTGGCCCGATCGGTTGGCCGGTGGCCGCCGATACCAGCCGGGTCTTGGCGACCCTGCGGCCGTACGTCACCCCGGTGTTGCCGCCGACGTAGCCGACGTTGTAGACAACCCAGCCGACCCCCAGGACGAACTGGACGATGCCGCCGATCATGCTCTCATTGCCGCCCGAATTGAAGAAGGAGGAGATGATGCCGATGACGATGCCGGGCAGGACGAAGTCGATCAGGCCACCGAGTGCGCGCTTGCCCCAGGAGGCCAGTGGTGCCGCCGGGCCACCGACCGGGCCGTACAGGCTGCCCGAGTAGGTCGGCTGACCATACGAATCGGTCGGCTGGCCGTAGCCGGGTTGCTGGCCATAGGGGTCGGCCGGCTGGCCGTAGGGGTCGGCCGAAGGCGAACCGGCGCCCTGGCCGTAGCGGGGCTGTTGCTGGCCGTATGGATCTTGGCCGTAGAACGATTGCCCGCCGGACTGTTGTTGGTCGCCGCTGCCGTAGGACTGGCCACTCGATTGTCCGTAGGACGACGAGGGCGGCTCGCCGGCCGCTTGCCCGTAGGACGACGACTGTCCGTAGTTGGGGGTGCCGTAGTTGGGTGTTCCCGAGCCGGGCTGGCCATAGCTCGACGACTGTCCGTAGCTGGGAGTGGTGGGCTGTGCGCCCGGCTGTCCGTAGCTTGGGGTAGTCGGGGCATCTGGCTGGCCGTAGCCGGGGGTAGTCGGGGCGCCCGGCTGGCCATAGCTGGGAGTGGTCGGTTGGGGACCGGATTGCTGCCCGTAGCCACCCGGCTGCTCGTAGGACGACTGCCCGTAGCCGGCCTGGGTCGGCGGGGTGGATGGTGTGTCGGGCTGCCCGTAGGCGGAAGGTGCTGCTGGCTCGGTGCTCGGCTGCTCACCTGCGGTTTGCTCATAAGCAGGCGAGCCGTACGTCGGCGCTGCGCTGCCGGTTTGTTCTTGGTTGGCCTGGCCCGCGGTCTCCGGGCTCGCTTGGCCGTTCTCGTCGCTGCCCGCGGCGTCTTGGCCAGGGTCCTCAGCGGGGCGACCCCAGTAGTCGTTGCTCACGGCTGCCTCCAATCAGATTGCATGACGCCACTGATCCTATGCGGCTGGTGGGTTCAGCGCGGGCGGCTCACGCGGATAATGGTGGTGTGCAGTCTCATGAGGCCGGCCCGGCGGTCTTCTCGCCGGGAGTAGCGCTGTCGCGTCTGCTGGGCTTCGGCGCAGTCGGTGCGGCGATCGCCGGTGCTCACCTGCTCTTCGGCATCGGTCTGCCCTGTCCATTGCTGAGTCTCACCGGAATCCAGTGCCCGCTGTGTGGATCGACCAGAGCCGCCGGCGCCCTGGCCGAAGGCGACGTGGCGGCAGCCTGGGGATACAACGCGCTGCTCGTGCTGGTGCTACCAATCTTGATCGTGTGCGCGGTCGCCTGGACCGTGGAACTGGCCGGAGGACCGGCGTTGCGTCCGCCGAAGTCCTGGCGTCCGCTCACCCAGACCAAGATCTATTGGATCGCGGGGGTTGTCGGTGCGGTGTTCATGATCGTGCGCAACCTCGTCTGAACCGGCCGCCTTGTCGCCAGCGGGGAGATTTCTGGCCTGACTCGGGGCCGGTGCGCGAGGCGATCAGGCGACACGCCGAATCGACGGCGAGCTTCGCCGCTGGCACTTGATCTAGTGGCCGATCGGTGTAATCTCTCTACATCTAGTAGTTACACAAGTGTCATTTGTCCACAGATTGTGGTTGTTGTCCACAAGATGTCCACAGAGGCATACACATCCCGAGCTGAGGAGTCACGATGCACTGCCCATATTGTCGTCATTGCGACTCTCGGGTGCTTGATTCCCGCGTTTCTGAGGACGGCACGAGCATTCGCCGTCGGCGGCAGTGCCCGGCTTGCGAAAGACGCTTCACCACCATCGAGCAAACTCAACTGGTAGTGGTCAAGAAGTCCGGTGTGATCGAGCCCTTCAACCGGGACAAGGTGATATCCGGCGCCCGCAAGGCCTGCAAGGGGCGTCCGGTCACCGAGGCCCAACTCGCCAAACTCGGCCAGCGGGTCGAAGAGGCCATCCGGGCATCCGGGCAGGCCGAGGTTCCCACCGAAGAGGTGGGCGTTGCCATCCTCGGTCCTCTCAGTGAACTCGATCCGGTCGCCTATCTGAGATTCGCCTCGATCTATCGGCACTACACCAGCGTGGACGATTTCGTCGCCGAGATCGACCGGATGCGCGAAAGCGCTCGGGCCGATGCCGAGTCCGACGCCGAAGCGCAACTGCCCATCGATCTGGCGGACGAAATCTGTCAGACCGCCGGTGCACACTGACCTTCACGACCTGCCTGGATTTTCCCGACCTACCCACATGCACGCATCACCATCAGGAGACAGCTGTGACCGACACTCTGTATGACGACAAGCCTGGAACGCCGAGCGCTCGCGGCCTGACGATCGATCGGGTCTTCACCACCGAGGGCGTCCATCCCTATGACGAGGTCACCTGGGAAACGCGCGATGTCGTTCAGACCAACTGGAAAACCGGTGAAGTGGTCTTCGAGCAGCGCGGGGTTGAGTTCCCGACCTCATGGAGCCTCAACGCATCCACGATCGTCACGACCAAGTACTTCCGCGGCGCGCTCGGCACCGCGGAGCGCGAAGCCAGCCTCAAGACGCTGATCGACCGCGTGGTCGGCAAGTATCAGCAGACCGGCCAGGAATCCGGCTACTTCGCGACCGATCACGATGCCGAGATCTTTGGTCAGGAGCTCACCTGGTTGCTGCTGAACCAGTACTTCAGCTTCAACTCCCCGGTCTGGTTCAATGTCGGCACCGCGGCGCCGCAGCAGGTCAGCGCCTGCTTCATCCTGTCGGTCGACGACTCCATGGAATCGATCCTGAACTGGTACCGCGAAGAGGGCATGATCTTCAAGGGCGGGTCCGGCGCCGGCCTCAACCTCTCGCGGATCCGCTCCTCCAAGGAACTGCTGCGCTCGTCCGGTGGCACTGCGTCCGGTCCGGTCAGCTTCATGCGCGGTGCGGACGCATCGGCGGGCACCATCAAGTCGGGTGGCGCCACCCGCCGCGCCGCGAAGATGGTTGTGCTGGACGTCGATCACCCCGACATCGAGGAGTTCATCGAGACCAAGGCGCGCGAGGAGGACAAGATCCGTGCGCTGCGCGATGCCGGATTCGACATGGATCTCGGCGGCAAGGACATCACCTCGGTGCAGTACCAGAACGCCAACAACTCGGTTCGCGTCAGTGACGAGTTCATGCAGGCCGTGACCGATGGCACCGAGTTCGGACTGCGCGCCCGGATGACGGGCGAGGTCATCGAGAAGGTGGATGCCCGGGAGCTGTTCGGCAAGATCGCCCAGGCTGCCTGGGAATGCGCCGATCCGGGTCTGCAGTACGACGACACGATCAATGACTGGCACACCAATCCCGAGTCCGGACGCATCACCGCGTCCAACCCGTGCTCGGAGTACATGAGCCTCGACAACTCCTCGTGCAATCTGGCGAGCCTGAACCTGATGAAGTTCCTGCGCGCCGACGACAGCTTCGATGTCGACAGGTTCATCAAGGCCGTCGAGCTGATCATCACCGCCATGGACATCTCGATCGTCTTCGCGGACTTCCCGACCGAGTCCATCACCCAGACGACCCGCGACTACCGTCAGCTGGGTATCGGCTACGCCAACCTCGGTGCGCTGCTGATGGCTCTCGGCAAGGGCTACGACTCCGAAGGCGGACGTTCGCTGGCTGCAGCGATCACCTCCTTGATGACCGCCGCCGCCTACCGGCGCAGCGCCGAACTGGCCGGTGTGGTCGGAACCTATGCCGGCTATGGCCGCAATGCCGACGCGCACAAGCGGGTGATGCGTAAGCATCGCAGCGCCAACGACAGCCTGCGCACGATCAACCCCATCGACGCCGGACTGCGTGAGGCCGCTGCGTCTCAGTGGGATCAGGTCATCGAGGTGGGCGAACGCAACGGTTTCCGCAACGCGCAGGCGTCCCTGCTGGCTCCGACCGGAACCATCGGCTTCATGATGGACTGCGACACTACCGGCATCGAACCGGACTTCTCACTGGTGAAGTTCAAGAAGCTCGTGGGTGGGGGCTCGATGCAGATCGTCAACCACACGGTGCCGAGGGCGTTGCGCAACCTGGGCTACCTCGACGAGCAGATCGAGGCCATCGTGGCCTACATCAGCGACAAGGGCAATGTCATCGATGCTCCCGGGCTCAAGCCGGAACACTATGAGGTCTTCGACACGGCCATGGGTGTTCGCGCCATCAAGCCGATGGGTCATGTGCGGATGATGGCTGCGGTGCAGCCGTTCTTGTCGGGTGCTATCAGCAAGACGGTCAACCTGCCCGAATCGGCCACCGTGCAAGACATCGCCGATGTCTACATGGAGGGCTGGCGCCTCGGACTCAAGGCCATCGCCGTCTACCGCGACAACTGCAAGGTCGGCCAGCCGCTCAGCAACGGCAAGTCGGCCCCGGAGGAAGACGCGAAGCCGGCTCCCGAGGTGCGGATCGAGTATCGTCCGCGTCGCCTGCGGCTGCCGAAGTCGCGTTCGGGGCGGACGACCAGCTTCACCGTGGCGGGCGCCGAGGGCTATATGACCTCGGGTGCCTACGAAGACGGCAGGCTGGGCGAGGTCTTCCTCAAACTCGGCAAGCAGGGGTCGACGCTGTCCGGCGTGATGGATGCCTTCTCCATCGCGGTCTCGATCGGTTTGCAGTACGGCGTCCCGCTGGAGAGCTTCGTCCAGAAGTTCACCAACCTGAAGTTCGAGCCCGCCGGCATGACCGACGATCCCGATATCCGGATCGCGCAGTCGATCATGGACTACATCTTCCGCCGTCTCGCGCTGGACTACCTGTCGTTCGATGAGCGTGCCGAACTCGGCATCTACACCGCCGCAGAACGGGCCCACTATGTCGAGACCGGCAGCTACCTGAGCGAGGAGGAGGAGAGCGAGCTGCCCGAATCCGAGCAGTTGAAGAACGACGCAGGCGACAATGTCCGGGTCGATGCCGGTGGTCCGCTGCAGCCGAGCCTGATCGAGGCTCATCCGCACACCACCAGCGAGTTGATGGAGGCCATCACCGGTCTCGCGGTGGACGCTCCGCTCTGCCTGATCTGCGGCACCAAGATGCGTCCTTCCGGCAGCTGCTACGTCTGCGAGGGTTGCGGAGCAACCAGCGGCTGCAGCTGATCGATGACCGACATACGATGACGCGGAACTCCGCGGTGACAGGATGGATTGTCACCGCGGAGTTCTGTTTCGTTGGCCGTCGGCTAAGGTAGCGGCTGCGGGTCAAGGTTGGACGCGCGCGTGGACGGCCGCTGATCGAAGCTCAGGCCGTCGGGGAGGAAGTCATGAAGCGCCTACTGGGATTGTTGTTGTGCGTCGCGCTGGCCATGACCGCATGTTCGTCGGGCTCGGATTCGTCAGGTGCTTCCGCAGACAAGCCTCTGCAGATAGGCATCGCCCAGATCGTCGATCATCCGTCACTCAACGCCCTGCGCGACGGATTCATCGAGGCGATGACCGCTGCCGGCTATGTCGAGGGCAAAGATGTCGTCTACGACCTCAAGAACGCCGCCGGCGACCAGGTGACTCTCACCAATATCGCCAGCAGCTTCACCGACAAGGACCTCGTGGTCGCCATCGCGACCCCGACCGCCATCACCTTGGCTCAGGCGTTGCCCAACACCCCATTGTTCTTCGCCGGTGTCACCGATCCGGTCGGCGCCGGCCTGGTCGATTCACTCGACGCGCCGGGCGGGATGATCACCGGAACATCCGACATGCCGCCGATCGCCGATCAGCTGGCGTTGATCAAGGAGATCACCCCCGATGCCGCGACCATTGGCCTGCTGTACACCTCCGGTGAGGTGAACTCCCAGATTCAGGCTCGCATGGTCGCCGAAGCCGCCCCGGCGCTGGGGCTGAGCGTCCGCGAAGCCACCGTGACCGCCTCATCAGAGGTGCGTCAGGGAGCCGAATCGCTGACCGGCGTGGACTGCTACTTCGTCGGCACCGACAACACGATCATCTCGGGCGTCGAGGCGCTGGTTGCCGTCGCCGAAGAGCGCAAGGTCCCGCTGTACGTGTCCGACCCCGATTCGATCGACCGTGGTGCGATGGCCGCGCTTGCCGTCGATTACCACGCCCAGGGCGTCCAGACCGGTCAGATGGCCGCGCAATTCCTTGCCGACGGCGGCAAGCCGGGCGACATCCCCGTTGCGGTGGCGAAGGATCTGCAGGTCTCGCTGAATCTGCAGGCCGCCGAACGGATGGGTGTGACCATCCCGCAGTCGGTCATCGACACCGCGGTGAAGGTCGTCCGCTGACCGAAGGACCTACTGCTGGGGGCATGGCAGCGGCTGTCCAGGGCAGCCGATTGTCATCAAATCGACACTCAAGGTAGGACCCTGCCGCTGGGGGCATCACTAGAATCAGTGCTTGCACATACGTGAGAGGAAATATCATGCGCCGAATCGTCGCCGCCGGCCTGGTGGCCATGCTCGCCCTGACTGCTTGTGGTGGGGGATCGTCCACCACCGAGGGATCTGCCAGCCCAAGTACTGATGATCTGAGCTACGACGTCTCGGGCGTCCAGAAGGTGGACGAGATCGCTGCGCTGCTGCCCGAGAGGATCGCCAGCAGAGGCACTCTCGTGATCGCCGCCGCCCCTGACTACGCACCGGCCGAGTTCCGCGCCGAAGACCTGCAGACCGCCATCGGCTATGACGTCGATCTGGGCAAGGCGCTCGGGCGGGTGCTCGGCGTCGACACCGAGGTAAACGCCGCCGAGTTCGCCAGCCTACTGCCCGGTATCGGATCGACTTCCGACATCGGTATTTCGTCGTTCACCATCACGCCGGAGCGCACCGCGAGCTACAACATGATTTCCTACATCATGGTGGGCTCCTCGTTCGCGGTACAGAAGGACAACCCGAAGGACTTCGATCCCGACAACCTGTGCGGCCAGGCGATCGGTGTGCAAACCGGCACCTACCAGGAGGAGGAGCTGGCGACCATGTCCGATCAGTGCGCGGCCGATGGCAAGGAAGCCATCAACGTGCTCAGCTATGGCGTCCAGTCGGATGTGACGACCAACTTGATCGGCGGCAAGGTCGTCGCTTTCTACGCCGATTCGACAGTCGCCGATTACGCCGTCGCTTTGACCGATGGCCAGCTCGAGGTCGTCGGCGGAGTACGGGATGCGGCTCCGCAGGGCATCGTCGTTTCGGCCGATGACGCGCAGCTGACCGAGGCCATTCAACGGGCCATGCAGCAGCTGATGGACGACGGCACCTGGTCAGCCATTCTGGGCAGCTGGGGCGTCGACGAGAGTGCCGGACTGAAGACCGCAGAACTCAATCCGACTGCGTGAGTGCTTCATGAGTCAGCCATCCGATCACCGCGCTGCCGATAGGACACCGAATCTGATCGAGGCGAAGCCCGTGCCCAGACCCACAGTGTGGGTCTGGGCCGGCATCGTCAGCTTTCTCGTGCTCGGCTTGATCTCCAGCCTGCTGGAGAACAAGAACTACCGCTGGGATGTCGTGGCGCAGTACCTGTTCGACCCGAGAGTCGTCGCGGGCGTCGGATGGACACTCCTGCTCACCGTGGCTGCGATGGTCATCGGTATCGTCTTGGCGGTGGCGACCGCCATCATGCGGATGGGCACGAACCCGATCCTGCGTGGGGTTGCCTGGGCGTACATCTGGTTCTTCCGCGGTACCCCGGTCTATACGCAGTTGGTCTTCTGGGGCCTGCTTTCGGTGCTGTATCCCCGGATCAGCGTGGGCATCCCCTTCGGCCCCGAGTTCTTCTCCTTCACCACCCAGGACGTGGTCAACGCCTTCGTCGCGGCGATTCTCGGCCTGGGCCTGAACGAGGGCGCCTATCTATCAGAGATCGTGCGCTCCGGCCTGAACTCGGTTGACAGGGGGCAGTGGGAAGCTGCGACCGCGCTCGGGATGAAGAGCTCGACCGTGCTGCGGCGGATCGTCATCCCGCAGGCGATGCGCGTGATCGTGCCACCCACCGGCAACGAGACGATCTCCATGCTGAAGACGACCTCGCTGGTGCTCGCGGTGCCGTTCATGCTCGAGATCACCTTCGTGACCAATGCGATCGGCAACAAGAACTTCCTGCCGGTGCCGTTGCTGATCGTGGCGGCGCTGTGGTACCTGTTCATCACGTCGATCCTGATGATCGGCCAGCAGCGCCTGGAGGCCTACTACGGACGCGGCTTCGACGGCGAACCCTCACAGAACCGCAGACTGAGGGGCGTTTCGAAGCGTCAGCAGGCGATCCTGGCGGCCGGCACGGTGCACACCGATCCGAACCTGGATGTGACCCCATGAGCGGGCAACCGGTCGTCCCGATGGTGGATGCGCAGGGCATTCACAAGTTCTTCGGCGAACTGCATGTGCTCAGAGGCATCGATCTTCGTGTTGAGCGCGGCGAAGTGTGCGTGCTGCTGGGACCCTCGGGCTCCGGCAAGTCGACGATCTTGCGCTGCATCAACGAGATGGAGCAGATCAGCGCCGGTCGGCTCTACGTCAACGGTGAGCTGATGGGGCTACGAGAGGTCACCAGGAACGGCAAGACGGAGTTGCATCGGCTGCCGGACGCGCAGATCGCGCGGCAACGGTCGCGCATCGGGATGGTCTTTCAGCGGTTCAACCTGTTTCCGCACATGACGGCTCTGGAGAACGTCATGGAGGCGCCGCGTCAGGTCAAGAAGGTGTCCAAGCCGGACGCCCAGAAGCTGGCCCGGGAGCAGCTGGCCAAGGTGGGGCTGACCGACCGGGCCGATCACTATCCGTCCCAGCTGTCCGGCGGTCAGCAGCAGCGCGTCGCGATTGCCCGCGCTCTGGCGATGGATCCTGAACTGATGCTGTTCGATGAGCCGACGTCGGCGCTCGATCCGGAGCTGGTGGGCGAAGTGCTGGCGGTCATGAAGCAACTCGCCGAATCGGGGATGACGATGATCGTGGTGACCCATGAGGTCGGCTTCGCCCGCGAAGTCGCCGATCAGGTGGTCTTCATGGACGACGGCCTGATCGTCGAGCGGGGCACTCCGGACCAGGTCATCGGTCATCCGGTCGAGCAGCGCACCCGGGACTTCTTCGCCAAAGTCTTGTAGCCGCGGCCGGACGTGAAGCTGGGGGCCAGTCATCCCGACTGACCCCCAGCTTTTTCAATGTGCAAAGTGTATTTGGCTTTGACGGCTCGTCCGCCTTCACCGAAGTCTCAATGCAAGGACATGCCTCACTTGGCTTCCGGCTTGCCGATCTTCTCCTTGAGGAATCCCTGGACCTGATCGACTTGACCGACATACTTCTTCTCGGTCGCCTGGTCGACTGCGTCGCCAGCCTTGTCGATCACTGCTTCCACCTGATCCTCATGTTGATCGGCGGCGGACTTGATGTCGTCCAATAGCCCCATGTGAACTCCTTTCTCCCGGAGAGTGCCGGCAACTGCTCGGCGCTGACCTAAGCGTTGCACATCCGGCAAGAAGACACCACAGGCCTTGCGTTACAGTTTTCGCAATTCTCCCAAGGCGGACGCCAGCGGGTGGCACCACGAACCCGGATCAGGGCAGACCGGCCAGCCGTCCCAGGGCTGCGACCGTGGCACCGATGATCACCACGGCCAGGAACGGAAGCCTGCGCCACAACGCCACGGCTGCGGCGGCCAGTGCCAGCGCCCGGGAGTCCAGGGCGAGTGTCTGCCCGGAGGCAAAGGCATTCGTGGCCACCAGTGCCGAGAGCAGGGCGATCGTCAGCGCACTGCTGGTCTTGCGGAATCCGTCGGATTCGAGCCACCTGGACGGCAGCAGATAGCCGGTCAGCTTGGTTGCGAACGCCACCGCGCAGCCGGCCAGAATCCAACCCCACAGGCTCATTCGGGACTTCCGCTCATTCGGGACTCCCACCGACACCGCTGGATTGACCGGCCGACCGGTCGGCGGCGCTTGGACGTCCGACAGCGTGCATCAGCAGCGCTACCACTGCCGCCACCAGCAGCGGGATACCCGGGGGAGTGAAGGGAACAGCGAGCACGGTCACCAGTGCGCACACGATGGCCAGCGCAGCGGCATCCCGGCTGCGCAGCCTGGGCCAGAGCAGTCCGAGGAAGGCCGCGACAGCAGCCCCGTCCAGCCCCCAGATCTTCGGATCGCTCATGGAATCGCCGGCCCAGGCGCCAATGAAGGTGAACAGGTTCCACAGCAGCCAGACGCCCACGCCTGCGGTCCAGAAGCCGCGCCGCTGTTCGCGAGCGGTGCCGGCGGCCATCGTGGTGGCGAACGATTCATCAATGGTGAGGTGGGCCATCAGCAGTCTCAATGGTCCGCGCGGCGTCAGCAATCCGTTCAGCTGTGCTCCGTAGACCGCATTGCGGATCCCGAGCAGGCTCGCCGCGACCAGAGCGGACATGCCGCCACCGCTCAACGTGCCGACGAACGCGAACTGACTGCCGCCGGTGAACATCAGCGCACTCAAGGCCTGGACCTGCCAGCGATTCAGCCCAGCAGCCACGGCGAGCGCGCCGAACGAGATCCCGTACAACCCGGTGGCGATCGAAACCGACAGCCCCATCCGGACGGCGGGGCTGCTCAACAACTGTTTCACTCGGCTACGGACTCACTCACATACTGGTCGGTCTTGCTGTGGGCGGATTCGCGGCTTCGGATACGCCGGTACAAGACGTAGCCGATCGACGCGGCGAGCAGCAGGCAGACCGCGATGGCGCACAACAGGGGAGAGAATTCCCACACCACGCGCAGGGCGTGGAAGCCGACGAAGCCGTAGAGCAGAGCCCACAAGACGCTGCCCACGGCCAATGCCGGCAAGAACTTGCGCAGCGGCATCCGCAGCCCGCCCGAAGCCAGCAGCACCATCGTCTGGAACCCGACCGTCAGGAAGCACAACGAGACCACCAAGGCCCCGAAACGAGCGACCAACTCGCAGGCCTGCCGATAGCGCGCCCCCTGCATTTTCGCCGTCATTCTCATGCGGGAGGCTCCGGCGATCAGACCGCGTCCGACGGCATAGGTCGCGGCAGCTCGGGAGAACACGATGCAGAACAGGGTCGCGTAGACCAACAGCTTGGGCATCTCCCATTCCAGTGGATTCATGCTCGTCCCCTGCCGGTTCGTCGGTCCGCGGTGGCTGACGGATCAACCATACTCGGCCGGAGTGCAGCGGCCGGACGCGTCTGCACCGTGGGGACGCCGCACGTCGGATCGGCGAGCATATAGGGTTGGCATCCGTGGAAGATGTGCTGTCGGGCTTCTTCACCATCTGGTTTGTCATTGGCATCGGTTGGTTGTTGGCCCAGTTCCGGGTCCTGGACGCCCATAGTCAGCGCGTGCTGTCCCAAGTTTCCTTCTGGGTGGGCCTGCCCGCGCTGCTGTTCGGCAGTCTTCGCCGGGCCGAACTCGGCCGCATCTTCTCGCAGAACGTCATCGTGTCACTGCTGGCGATCTTCATCACCCTCGCCATCTACCTGCTGCTGGCCTCGACGGTGTGGCAGCGAGGAGCCGGACACAAGGTGATCGGTGGCTTCGCGTCCTGCTATGTCAACGCCAACAACATGGGCCTGCCGATCGCGGCCTACGTGCTGCATGACACCAGCTGGGTGGCGCCGATCCTGTTGATCCAGGTGGTCTTCTTGCAGCCGGTCGGCCTGAGCATTCTGGACGCACTGAGCGCGAGGAGGAACGGCCAGAAGACCAGCGCGGTGCGCAACATCACGTTGCCGTTCCGCAACCCGATGACCATCGGTGTGATCGCTGGGCTGCTGGTGAATCTGACCGGTGTGGGCCTGCCGGAGCTGATGACCTCGACCATCGATCTAGTCGGCGGGATAGCGGTGCCCGCGATGCTCATCGCCTTCGGTGTCTCGCTGCGTGCCGGGCCGCTGCCCGGGTACGGCAATCTGGGCGAGACCATCACGGTCAGTGTCCTCAAGGTGCTCGTCCAGCCCCTGCTGGCGTTCGCCCTGGCGCGGTTCGTTTTCGGACTCGATCCGGCGACCACCCTGGCAGTCACGGTGATGGCGGGCCTGCCAACCGCGCAGAACGTCTTCATCTTCGCGATGCGTGGCGAGGAGTCGGTGCAATTGGCCCGCGACGCGATCTTCATCACCTCGTTCGCGTCCATTCCGGCGGTGACGGGGCTTGCCGCGTTGGTGCACCTGATCTAGCCGCGGTGATGGGCGGCGGCAACGACCGCGGATAGCCCGATGCGACCCGCATCCGGCGTGGTCGGCAGGCTCGCAGATCGTGGTGACACTCGGTCTTGACACTCGCTCGCGGGTCAATCTACGATTCCTTTTGGATCGATCTAATAGATCGATCCAAAACCCTGGACGACGACGTTTGGAAGGCAATGTCACGCATCAGACTGGTCGATGTGGCCGAGCACGCCGGGGTCTCCCGAGCAACTGCTTCGCTGGTCGTTCGGGACTCGCCGCTGGTTGCCGACGCTACCCGTGAGCGTGTCCGCGAATCGATGCAGGCCCTCGGGTACGTCTACGACCGCTCGGCGGCAGCTCTGCGCAATTCGCGTACCGGAGTAGTGGGGTTGATCGCCCCGGCGTTGAGCCATCCCTATCTGACCCAGTTCGTCACCGGAGCCCAGGATGTGCTCGAGGCGGAGGGCATGCTCGTGCTCGCCGGGGTCACCCACGACGATCCCGGGCAGCAGCTGAGGCTTCTCACCGCACTCGCCGAACGCAAGATCGACGGGGTCGTGGTGGTGCCCGCGAACGGATCGGCGCCCGAGGACCTGGGCGACAGCCCGATGCCGCTGGTGCAACTGGTGCGCCGGGTCAACGGCACGGCGACCGACTACGTCGCCGCCGACAACGCGTCCGGCTCCTACCAGGCAGCAACCCATCTGCTCGAACACGGCGCCGGGCACATCGACTTCGTGGGTGGCCTGCCGCACTTCTCGTCCTACGAACCGCGGCTCGCCGGCGTCGTCCGCGCGCTGGCCGAGGCCGGCCACCGGCCACCGGTCGTCCACCCCTGTGAGCCTGCCCGGCAGGCGGCGGTGGACGCTGCCGCCGCGGCCATCGCCGATGGTGCCGACGCCCTGGTCTGCTACTCCGACGAGGTGGCCTTCGGCGTTCTCGAAGCAGCCCAGCTGGCCGGCAAGCGGGTACCCGACGACCTGCTCGTGGCGGCCTTCGATGACGTCGCCGAAGCCCGCTACTCGACGCCGAGCCTGACCTCGGTCGCCTCCTCCGGCGAACTGGCCGGACGCGAAGCCGCCCGGCTGCTGCTGCGCCGGCTCGCCGAACCCTACGCCGAGCCCGAGCGGATCCTCGTCCCCTCCACACTCATCCCGCGCGCCTCCTGTGGCTGCGCGGCCATCACATCGCAATCCAGAAACTGAGGAGTCCACGCATGCGTCGTCCACCGATCCTGACTGCCGCCGAAGCCGCCGCACTTATCCCTGATGGTGCCACGGTCGCGATCTCATCGTCCTCAGCCATCGGCTGCCCCGACGATGTGCTCGCCGCGATCGGCGAACGCTATGAGCAGACCGCATCTCCCAAGCAGATCACCTCGATCCACGCCATCAACACCGGTGACATGTCCGCGGGCATCGCGGGCATCGACCACATCGCCAAGCCAGGTCTGCTGGCGCGGATCATCGGTGGCTCCTACCCGGCCGGCCCGTCCAAGATGCCCAAGCCCGCCGCCCGCGCGCTGCTGGAGTCCGGCGGTTGCCAGGCCTACATGTTCCCCTCCGGGGTCATCTACGAGTTGCTGCGGGCTTCGGCGGCCAAGCAGCCCGGTGTGTTCACCGACGTCGGCGTCGGCACTTTCTTCGATCCGCGGGTCGAGGGCGGCAAGATGAACGATGTCACCCCCGACATGGCGCGCATCGAAACCCTCGACGGCCGTGAGTGGATCTACGTCCCGGCCATCCCGGTGGATGTTGCGATCATCCGCGCCACCACCGCCGATCCGTACGGCAACCTCACCTTCGAGGACGAAGCAGCGGTGCTGGGCACCCTCGATACCGCGGTGGCCGCCCATAACAACGGCGGCATCGTGATCGCCCAGGTCAAGCGCACGACCACCGAGAAGCACCCTCCCCGTGAGGTTCACGTGCCCGGCGCGCTGGTCGACGCGATCGTGGTCGCTCCCACCCAGGAGCAGGCCGGTGGCATCTTCTACGATCCGGCCATCTCGGGCACCGAGATCAAGTCCCTCGATGAGATCGAGAGCATCGGTTTCGACATCACGAAGGTGATTGCCCGGCGCGCAGCGATGGAGTTGCACCACTACGACCTCGCCAACCTCGGCTTCGGCATCTCGGCGAATGTGCCGCGCATTCTGATGGAGGAGGGCCTGGACGGGGAGGTCACCTGGGTCATCGAGCAGGGCCCGGTCGGCGGTTTCCCGGTCACCGGCAAGGCTTTCGGGGCGGCCTACAACCCGGACGCGATCGTTGCGTCGTCCGACCAGTTCATCCTGCTTCAGGGCGGCGGCATCGACATCGCGCTGCTCAGCTTCATGGAGGTCTCGCAGCACGGCGATGTCAACGTGTCGCTGATGCGCTCGACCACCCACGTCACCGCCGGTGTCGGTGGTTTCGCCGATATCACTGCGCATGCCAAGCGGCTGGTCTTCTCCGGCCAGTTCACCGCGGGCAGGAAGGACGTCCGGCTGGGTGACGGACGCCTGGAGATCATCTCCGATGGCAAGATTGCCAAGTTCTTGCCCGAGGTCGCCCAGATCACCTGGTCGGGCGCGGTCGGCGCCAGCCGCGGCCAACAGGTGACCTACGTCACCGAGCGTGCCGTGCTCGAGTTGCGCGACGGCGTCATCACCGTTGTCGAGATCGCGCCCGGGGTGGATCTGGAGTGCGACGTGCTGGCGCGCGCCGGGATTCCGCTGGCGGTTGCCGATGATCTCAAGCTGATGGACGCGCGCATCTTCACCGACGCACCCATGGGTCTCGAACTCGGTGCGCCGCGTCGTCCGCTTCCGGTTCCCGGGGAGATCCGCTGATGACAGATCCGAGCCCGGTCCAACCCGATGGCGAGATCACACTGACCGTCGACGGTCACGTCGCCGTCATTCACATCTCACGGCCGAACAAGCTGAATTCGTTCACCATTCCCATGGTCGAGCAGCTGGAATCGCACCTGGCCGTCATCGACGACTCCGAAGACGTGCGCGCCGTGATCGTGACCAGCGCCGGTGACCGGGCCTTCTCGGCCGGCGCCGATATCAAGGCGTTCAGCCAGCTGTCGGCCACTCGCATGTGGTCCACCTGGATTCGCCGCGGACATGCGCTGTTCGACAAGCTGGCCGGGTTGCGGCAGCCGTCGATCGCCGCGATCGACGGCAACGCGTTCGGTGGAGGCCTCGAACTCGCGCTGGCCTGCGATATCCGCGTGATGGCCACCGATGCCAAGGTGGGGCTGTCGGAGCTGGGCATCGGCACCCTGCCGGGGTGGGGCGGCACCGCCCGACTGCAGAAGACGGTGGGGGTGGCCCGGGCGAAGCGGATGATCTTCACCTCGTTGATGGTGGACGCCGAAACGGCGCTCAACTGGGGCTTGGTGACCGATGTCGCCGAACGTCCTGAGGTTGTCGCGAAAGCGCGGGAGATCGCCGAGCAGATCGCCACCCGCGCCCCGATCGCCCTGCAGATGACCAAGCAGATCATCGACGGTCAGTCCGGCGAAGGTCTGCGACTCACCCTGGAGGCACTGGGATCGGCGGCCAGTTCGGCCACCGACGATTTCGTGGAGGGTGTCGCGGCCTTCCGTAACAAGCGGACCCCGCAGTTCAGCGGCAGCTTCGATGATCCCGGGCCGCGCGACGTGCTGCACGGATAGTCAGGTCAGCCCTCCCAGCACCGCTGCGCTCCCGGACGCTCGCCGTAGAGCAGTTCACTCGCGTTTCCAGCAGAAGCGAACCGATTCACGGCGAGCGTTCGGGATCTGGGGCTCGGCGCTACCACATCGTGGGCCGCCCAGGTGGAAACGTGAGAGCACGGATCGCGTGGGTGGGCCTAGGTTAACCTCGACCCATGACCTTGGTTCCGCCTTTGACTCGTGACGATGTCGAGCGTGTGGACGCCTGGTGGCGTGCCGCGAACTACTTGACCGTCGGCCAGATCTATCTGCAGGAAAACCCGCTGCTGAAGCGCTCGCTGAGCGTCGAGGACATCAAGCCTCGACTGCTCGGCCATTGGGGCACCAGTGCCGGCCTGAGCTTCATCTATTCCCATCTCAACCGTCTGATCCGGCATACCGGTCAGGACATGGTGTACATCGCAGGCCCCGGCCATGGTGGTCCAGCCCTGGTGGCCGCCGGCTACCTCGAGGGCTACTACACCGAAGTCTTCCCGAAGATCACTCAGGACGCCGACGGCCTGCGGTCGCTGTTCCGTCAGTTCAGCGCGCCCGGCGGTATCCCCAGCCACGCATCGGTGACGACCCCGGGCTCGATCCACGAGGGCGGCGAGTTGGGCTATGCGCTCTCGCACGCCTTCGGTGCCGCATTCGATAATCCGGATCTGCTGGTGGCCGCGGTCGTCGGCGACGGCGAGGCCGAAACCGGTCCGCTGGAGGGTGGCTGGAAAGGCATCAGCTTCCTCAATCCGGTCCATGACGGTGCAGTGCTGCCGATCCTGCACCTCAACGGAGGAAAGATCGCCGGCCCGACCGTGCTGGCCCGCAAGGACCCCGATGAGGTTGCTGCCCTGTTCACCGGCCACGGCTACGAGGTGGTCTGGGTCGAGGGCGAGGATCTGCCGTGGATGCACGAGCGTTTTGCTGATGCCCTGGCCTACTGCTACGAGCGCATCAAGGCGATCCAGGAGGCCGCGCGGAGCGGCAACTGGGATGGCGAGCGTCCGGTCTGGCCGATGATCATCCTGCGCTCACCGAAGGGCTGGACCGGCCCCCACGAGGTGGACGGCGAAGTCGTGGAGGGCACCTGGCGGGCTCATCAGGTGCCGCTGTCGGGTGTGCGGGAGAACCCCGCTCATCTGCGGCTGCTCGAGAGGTGGATGCGCTCGTACAATCTCGACGAGCTGTTCGAACCCGACGGCTCGCCCAGCGCGTTGGTGCTGGCCAACAACCCCGCCGGTGACAAGCGGATGAGCGCCAACCCGCACGCCAACGGCGGACGCCTCACCGTGGACCTGGACCTGCCGGACTTCCACGACTACGCCGTGGAGGTGACCGACCAGACCCGCGCCACCGAGCGTCTGGAGTCGACCCGTAAGCTCGGTGAGTTCATGCGTGACATCTACGCGAAGAACCCAGCCAACTTCCGGCTGTTCTGTCCGGACGAGACCAATTCGAACCGGCTGGGTGCGGTCTTCGAGGTCTCCGACCGCGCATTCGCCGAGCACACCAGTGTTTTTGATGTGAAGCTGAGCAGACAGGGCCGGGTGATGGAGGTGCTCTCGGAGCACAACTGTCACGGCTGGCTGGACGGCTACACGCTGACCGGACGGCACGGCATGTTCGCGTCCTACGAGGCATTCGGCATGGTCTCGGCGTCCATGACGATGCAGCAGGCCAAGTGGCTTCAGGAGGCCAATCACCTGGAGTGGCGCGCCAAGGTGCCCAGCACGAATATCCTGCTGAGCTCGACCTGCTGGCGCAACGACCACAACGGTTTCTCGCATCAGTCGCCCGAGCTGCTGCAGGTCGTGCTCAACCTGCGCGGCGATGTCGCGCGGATCTACCTGCCGCCGGATGCCAACTGCCTGGTCGAGGTTGCTGATCACTGCTTCCGGTCACGCAACTACGTCAACCTGATCGTGCAGGACAAGCAGCCGCAGCCGCAATGGCTCAACATGGACGAGGCAGTCGAGCACTGCACCCGCGGTTACGGCATCTGGGAGTGGGCCGGCACCGAGGGACTGGGTCATGCCGAACCCGACATCGTGCTCGCCTCGGCCGGCGATGTGGTCACCGTCGAGGCGGTCGCCGCAGCGGAGATCCTCAAGGCCCGGCTGCCGAAGTTGAAGGTTCGTTTCGTGAACGTGGTCGACCTGATGACGCTCTACCGCCCGAAGGACCACCCGCACGGTATGAGCGCCAAGGAGTTCGCCGAGACGTTCACCACCGATGTCGATGTCGTCTTCGCCTTCCACGGCTATGCCGGGGCGATTCATCAGCTGGTGCACGGGCGTCCGGACGCTGACCGTTTCCGCGCCCGCGGTTTCCGTGAACTCGGCACCACCACCACACCGTTCGACATGGTGGTGCGCAACGAGGTCGACCGGTACCACCTGGTGATGGACTGCATCAACAACTCTAAGGTCAAGCCGGAGGGTAGCCACGAGCTCTATCAGTGGTGCGAGGCCCAACTGGCGCGCCATGAGGAGTACATCGTCGAGTACCTCGAGGACATTCCGGAGATTCGCGGCTGGCAGCTCGGCAAGTTTGCGGAGCAGGATGCCCTGATCGAGGCGGACGATGCACAGCGCGCCAAGGAGGCTCGCCGTCGGGCGGCTTTCGCCGACGGGCATGCCGCCAAGGATCGCGCCCTCGGCCTGAGCTGACCGACCACGATCGGCGCTGCGCCCCGGTCTCCCGCCTCGGGCAGGGAGGCCGGGGCGCATGCGCATAAGCTTGCCTGCGAGATGACCACACCTTCGCCGGAGCTTCCGCGTATCGAGTTCGACCCCGGATTGCCGATCAGTGCGCACGCCGAGCAGATCGCACAGCTGATCCGCGATCATCAGGTAGTCGTGGTGGCAGGGGAGACCGGCTCGGGCAAGACCACCCAATTGCCCAAGATCTGTCTGCTGGCCGGCCGCAAACGGATCGGTCACACCCAGCCTCGACGGATCGCCGCCCGCAGCGTCGCCGAGCGGATCGCGTCCGAGATGGGCGTGGCGCTGGGCGAGCTGGTGGGCTACCAGGTCAGATTCACCCGGCAGGCCGGCCGCGCGACCCGGATCAAGCTGATGACCGACGGCATTCTGCTCGCCGAGATCAGCCACGACCGCCAACTGCGCCGCTACGACACGATCATCATCGATGAAGCTCACGAGCGCAGTCTCAACATCGACTTCCTGCTCGGCTATCTCAAGCAGCTCCTGCCCGCGCGGCCCGAACTGCGCGTGATCATCACCTCGGCCACCATCGACACCGCCCGCTTCGCAGCGCATTTTTCCGATGCCCCGGTGGTGGAGGTCTCCGGACGCAGCTATCCCGTGGAGATTCGCTATCGTGCCTTGTCAAGTCCCGATGATCCGTCCGGCGACGGAATCGATCAGGCCGACGGTATCGTCGCGGCCTGCGCCGAGCTGCGCGGTGAAGGTCCCGGTGACATCCTGGTCTTCTGTTCGGGTGAGCGGGAGATCCGCGACGGCCTGACCGCGCTGGCAGCCGAGGACTGGCCGCAGGTCGAGCTGGTGGCGTTGCACGCCCGGCTCCCGGCGTCCGAACAACACCGCATCTTCACCGCGCACACCGGCCGCCGGATCGTGTTGGCCACCAACATCGCCGAGACCTCGCTGACAGTGCCCGGCATCCGCTACGTCGTGGACGCCGGCACAGCCCGGATCTCGCGCTATTCGGCGCGCACCAAGGTACAGCGGCTGCCCATCGAGCCGATCTCGCAGGCCTCGGCCAACCAGCGTTCGGGACGCTGCGGCCGGGTGGCGCCGGGCATCGCCATCCGGCTGTACAGCGAGGACGACTACCTGACCCGTCCGCCGTTCACAGAACCGGAGATCCTACGCACCAACCTGGCATCGGTGATCCTGCAGATGGCCAAAGCGAATCTCGGCGACATCTCGAACTTCCCGTTCGTCGAGGCGCCGGACGCGGCTCAGATCGGCGACGGGCTGCGGCTGCTGACCGAGCTGGGCGCGGTGAAAGCCAAGGCTCCGGTGCGGCTGACCCGCGTCGGGCAGCAGCTCGCGGAGCTTCCCATCGACCCCCGGCTCGGCCGGATGCTGATCGAGGCCGACAAGCGGGGTTGCCTGCGCGAGGTGCTGGTGATCGCGGCCTTCCTGGCGATCCAGGATCCCCGGGAGCGTCCGAGCGACAAACGCGACGAGGCCGACCGGCTGCATGCCCGCTTCTTCTCCGACGAGGCCATGACCGCCGCACTCACCGGCGAGCGGAATGGACAAGCACCGGCGCGCTTCACCCCGCACACCGGCAGGCCCGGCCGCGCCGCGGCACGGGAGGCCGCATCGAGCCCGAACCCGCAGCCACTGCGACACACCCCGCACACGTCGAAGACGGCGCGAGCCCAGGGGCTGCGCGACCAGACGTCCGCCCCACAGCAGGCCACCGCGGTCAGCCCCGGCGGCGACATCATGGCCATCGTGCGGGTCTGGCAATACCTCAAGGTCAAACGCCGTGAACTGTCCGGCAACCAGTTCCGCAGGCTGTGCCGCGACGAGTACCTCAACTACCTGCGGGTGCGCGAATGGCAGGATCTGCACACCCAGCTCAAGCTCGTCTGCAGAGACCTGGGCATGCACCGCAACGACGTTCCCGGCGAGATACCGGAGATCCTGACCGCGGTGCTGTCCGGGCTGATCAGCCACATCGGTCTACAACTGCCGCCACCCAAACGCGACCCCAAGGCCCGGCGGGGGCGTCCGATCACCGAGTTCATGGGTACCCGCGGTTCGCGGTTCGCGATCCAACCCGGGTCGGCGCTGGCCAAGAATCCACCGCCGCTGGTGATGGCAGTCGAACTGGTCGAGACCACCCGACTGTGGGCGCGCACCGTGGCACCCATCGAACCCGAGTGGCTCGAACAGGTGGCCGGGCAGCTGCTGAAACGCAGCTATTCGGAGCCGCACTGGTCGTCCAATTCGGCCGGCGTGGTCGCCTACGAGAAGGTCATGCTGCTCGGGGTGCCGATCGTCGCCGAGCGCCTGGTGGACTACGCTCGGATCGACGCGCCCACCGCCCGGCAGATCTTCATCCGCTCCGGGCTGGTCGAGGAGCAGTGGAATCCCGGCGACACCCACGCGAAGCACGACTTTCTGCAGCACAACCGGGCCGTGCTGCGCGAGGCCGAGGATGTCGCCGACCGCACCCGGCGGCGCGGCATGCTCGTCGACGATCAGGCGATCTTCGACTTCTACGACGCGCGGCTGCCGTCCGAGGTCACCTCAGGGGCCAGTTTCGACGCCTGGTGGCGCAACCACCCCGACCCGTCCTTCCTCGAATTCGACCTCAACCTGCTCACCGACGCGGACGATCGGGACGCGGCACGCGCCGACTTCCCCGATCGCTGGGCTGTTGCCGGGTTGAGCCTGCCCGTGAGCTACGTCTTCGAGCCCGGCGACGGACGAGACGGGGCGAGTGTGAGCGTCCGGCTGGCACAACTCAACCAGCTGCATCCCGAGCCGTTCAGCTGGCAGGTGCCCGGGTTACGCACCGAGCTCGCCACCGAACTGATCCGGCATCTTCCCAAGCAGGTGCGCACCAGCTTCGTGCCGGCACCCGACCGCGCCCGCGAGGCGCTGGCCTGGCTGGACGAGCACCAGCCGGACCATTCGAGAAGATTCTGCGATGAACTCGGACGCGCGTTGCGAGCGTTGACCGGAGTGGCCGTGGAGCCGGAGGACTGGCATCCCGACGAAGTGCCCACGCATCTGCAGGTGGGCTTCGTGGTCGCCACACCAGGCAAGCCCGATCGCTTCAGCCGCAACCTCGGCGAGCTGCGTCAGGAGTTGTCGGCGCAGGTGTCACGGACGCTGACCAAGGCCGCGCCGAAGGTGGCGGAGTCGACCTCCTGGACCTTCGGCAGACTCCAGTCCAAGGTCACCATCAAGCGGTCCGGCATCACCGCGATCGGCTATCCGGCGCTGAAGGATCTCGGTCAGGCAGTCGGGGTGATCATCGCCGAAACCCCCGAACAGCAGGCAGCCGTCCACCGCCGGGGCATCCGCCGGTTGCTGGTGCTCACCAACCCCGACCCCACCCGCTGGACGGTTTCGCACCTGTCCAATACCGACAAGATGGTGCTGCCGTCCAGCCCCTATCCAAACGTCCCGGCTCTGTTGGCCGACGCCCGGCTGAAGGCGGTCGACCAGTGCGCGGCCCGCCGGCTCGACACAGCAACCGTGCGCGACCAGCAGACCTACGAGTCGCTGGCTGTGCAGGTTCGCCAGGAGCAGGCCGATCAGATGCGTCAGGTGGTGCAGGTCGCGGCGCAGGTATGCGAGCTGGCCCGCCAGATCCGGGCGCAGGCCGCCTCGTCGAAGATCGGGGCGGAAATCACCGATCAGCTGGACAACCTGGTATTCGACGGCTTCATCGGATTCATCCATGATCCCTGGTACGACCGGCTGCCGTACTACTGCAGGGCGATGCTGGCGCGGCTGACCCTGGCCGCGACCGACCCGACCAAGGACGCCCGGCTTGCCGGGGTGATCGATGATCTGGTGGCCGACTACGACGAGCTCTGTGCCGAACAGCCGCCCGGACGCCTGCCGGATGCCGTCGACGATATCGGTTTCCTCATCGAGGAGTTGCGGGTGCAGACCTGGGCGCAGACCCTGGGGACTGCGGTCACGGTCTCGCCGAAACGGATCCGCAAGGCGATGCAGGAGGCCCGCGTTAGCCAATCCTGATCATCGCAAGCAGATCAGCGGCCGGCCCGAGCAACTGCGCACCGGCCGGCCAGACCGCGTGCAGCGTGCGCCGCAGGCGACCGGATTGCTGCACCGCGACGTTCGCTATCAGACCTGCCTGCAGCGCCGCCGCGGCAGCTTTCTTGCTGGTCACAGCCGGGGCAACTCCCGCGATGACGCTACCCAGCACACCCGCATTGCTACTCACCACCGCCACCGGCGGTACTGGATCGAAATCGGCGAGCGCCCGGTCGAGCACGTCCCTGGTGCCCGATCCCTCTTCCCGAACCACCAGCGGCGTGCGAGCCAGCCGCGCCAGATCAATGGGGGAGCGGCGCCTGGCCCACGGATGATCGGGGCGCACGATCACCACCAGCTGATCATGACCCACGGGGACCGCCGACAGCCCCGCGTGCACCGTTGGTGACTCAACCAACCCCAGCCGGTCGTCCCCGTCGGCCAGCTGTTCCATGATGAAGGCCGAGTTGTGTACCGACATCTTGACATTGGTGTCCGGATAGGCAGCGCGGAATCCGGCCAGCCAGCCCGGCGCATAGCATTCGGCAACCGTCTGAGAAGCCAATACATGCAGCTCGTGGGCATTGTCGTCACGCAGAGTGTTGATGGCCGAGCTGAAGGTGGTGCCCGCCACCAGTACTGGCTCTGCCCAGTGGGCCACCAGGGAGCCTGTCGGGGTGAGTTTCGATCCGGACGACGATCGCACCACCAGTGACTGGCCGAGCTGGCGCTCCAACCGGGCGATGGTGCGGGTGGCGTTCGGCTGCGCGATGCCGCAGGCATCGGCGGCTCGTGAGAGGCTGCCCAGCTCGTCGATGCGGACGAGCAGTTCGAGCGCCGCCAGATCAGGCCAACTCATATCGGAATGATATGGCCGCGATAGCCGATTGACCATTCCGTCCGGATCACTGGCCGGCCAGGATGGACCGGTGACCGAAACCGTCGAAGCACAGACTGCCCTCAGACCTGCTCGCCATCATGTTCGTCCCCGGGAGTGGATTCCCGGGCTGATCGTCACGGCGCTGGTGACGTTCGCAGCCCTGCTGGTCAATCAGCTCAACTCACTGTTCAGCACACTGCTGGTGGCCATCGTGCTCGGTGCGGTGATCGGCAATCTGCGTCCCGTCCCTGCCTCTTGGTTGCCTGGCCTGAGTTTCGCGTCCAAGTATCTGCTGCGCGTCGGTATCGTACTGCTCGGTCTTCAGATCTCCCTGGCCACGCTTGCCGGGTTGGGCTGGCAGCGACTCGCTCTGGTGGTGATCGTCGTCACCGTCGGAGTATCCAGTACCTTGTGGATCGGGCGCCTGCTCGGTATTGCCGGCCCGCTGCGAATGCTGATCGCCTGCGGCTTCTCCATCTGCGGGGCCGCAGCGGTCGCCGGCGCCAAAGACGTCTCGGGTGCGGACGAGGAGCAGACCGGCACCGCGCTCGGCCTGGTGGTGCTCTACGGTACGGTGTCGATCCCGGTTGTGCCGCTGCTGGCAGGACTGATGGGGCTGGATGCCCAGTCCGCGGCGACCTGGGCGGGTGCCAGTATCCACGAGGTCGCTCAGGTGGTAGCCGCAGCCGCGGCCATCGGATCGGACGCGATGACGACCGCCGTGACGGTCAAACTGGCCCGCGTCATCTGTCTCGCCGGCGTGGTGGCCGTGCTGGGCCTGATGACGCGCCGCACCGGGACGAGCGTCACTCAATCGGGAAACCGTCCAATGCCGATCCCCGGCTTTGTGCTCGGCTTCCTGGCGATGGTGGTGATCGGTACGGCCGTTGCGATCCCCGTCCCGGTGATGAATGTGGTAAAAACCGTGCAAAGCGCCGTGCTCGCGATGGCGATGGTGGCGCTGGGCTTCGGCATTCAGATTCGCGCGCTGCGCGAGGTGGGCCTTCGTCCTGTTCTGCTCGGTCTGATCTCGACCGTCATCGTCTCGCTGACCGCACTGGCCGGTGTGCTGATCATCGGCTGATCGACTGGTCGGCGGACGGTAGCGTCCGAAAGCCGAAGCCCAAGGAGGCCCGGTTCGCGGCCGGCATCCTGCGCAGGCAGCCCGGCGTGCCGGTAAAGGTGAACCGGCGGGCGGAAGAATGGTTCTGCTGATCGCGGCAGAGTTCGGGACAGGCATCCCGGACACGACCTGACGAAGCCCGAAGGAGTCGATCATGAGCGTCCCACCAGGCCCGAATCCACCTTTCTTCCAAGGCGGGCAGCCCGCGCCTCAGCACGGCTATCAGCAGCCTGGCGCGCCGTACCCCGCGGGCGGTCAGTACCCCTCCGGCGGTCCGTACCCGCCGTACGCAAACCCGGGCGGGGTGAACACGCAACCTCAGCCCAGGCCCGGTGGCAAGAAGCTGTTGATCGCAGGCGTGATCGTGTTGGCGGTCGGCCTGGTGGGCGGAGTCATCATGGCGATCATGGGTATCGGCGGCGCGGTCGGCACCCTCGACAGGTCGCAGGAGTTCTCCGTCAGCACCCAGGTCAGCGCCGAGTCCGGACAGGTCTTCCAGCTGTACAAGCCGGAGGGCTCCATGACGCCCAGCTGCGAGGTGATCGGAGCCGACGGCAGCATTCCCGGGGTCGGGACGATGCAGCACAGCACGGTCGGCAACGCCAACCAGTCATGGGAGTCGTTCGGCTCCTTCAGGGCCGATTCGGCCCAGCTTTACATGATCGTCTGTGACACCAGCACCCCGCTCCTGGTGGGGCCACCGGTGTCGATCGGCGGCATCTTCGTCGGAGTCGGCGGCATCCTACTGGCAGTCGCAGGCACCATCGTGGGGGTCATCCTCATCGCTGTCGGACTGGGCAAGAGGCCGGGCACCCGTGGCCGTCCGGGCCAGGGTTTCGCGGGGCCCACAACGCCCTACCCGACCAACCCATCGACGACATGGTCGCCCAATCGGTGATGGGTCAGCCGACGCCGACGGTTCCGGCTGAAGCGTCGCCGCTGCTCAGTCGGTGAGTACCACGGCCGAATGCGCGGGCAGCCGCACCGTCTGCTCGGCGGTCGAGGCCTCGCCCCAGCCGGCGATGATCCGCTCCCGCTGCTCGTCGACGCGGGCCGGACGCGGGCCGGGGCAGATGATCACCGTCACCGGCCCATGAACCATGCGGAACCAGTCGTCCCCGAAGTCCGTGTGCACCTGGCCGCCGCCGGTCGGGAAGAACTCGTGCCGCAGCTCGATCAGCCGCCGGTACCAGGCGAGCATCCGCGCGTTGGGCGGATCATCCAGTTCCCACCAGTCCAGCTTGCTGTTCTCGAAGGTGGACAGCGCCTGCGGATCGGGAATCGCCGGATCGGGTCCGTAGATCGCCTCCCAGTCGTGGCTCTGGAACTCGGCCAGCCGACCCTCGGTGACAGCCGCCCCCAGTTCGGGTTCGTGGTCGGTGAAGAACAGGAAAGGCCGTCTCGTGCCCCACTCCTGGCCCTGGAAGAGCAGCGGAGTGAACGGTGAGAGCAACAGCAGCGCTGCCCCGCCGGCCACCGCACCCGCGGGGAGCTTGACGTCGGGCCGGTCCCCGAGACCCCGGTTGCCCACCTGATCGTGGTTCTGGGTGAAGACCACGAATCGGCGCCGGTCCAGATTCTTGGGCACCGGCGCACCCCAGTTCCGCTCGCGGAAGGTGGAATACGAGCCGTTGTGGACGAAGACATCTTCCAAGGCCTGACGCAGCACCGAGGCCGGACCGAAATCCACGTAGTAGCCGAAGGTCTCATCGGTCAGATAGGCGTGCAGCGCGTGATGCACATCGTCGGCCCATTGCGCGTCCATGCCCATGCCGCCGGCCGACCTCGGCTCGACCATGGACGGTTGGTTCAAGTCGGATTCGGCGATCAACGCGACCGGACGGGGCAGGCTGGGCCGGATCGCGTCCACCCGCTCGGACAGCTCGGCCAAGATGTGCTGCAGCGCCTCGTCGACCAGGGCATGCACGGCGTCCAACCGCAACGCGTCGATGTGGAACTCGCGCAACCAGCGGATGGCGTTCTCGCAGATGAAATCGCGGACGCCGTCGGAGTGCTCGTCGTCCAGGTTGATGGCCGATCCCCACGGCGTGTCGTGCTTGTCGGTGAAATAGGGCGCGAAGACGGGGGCGTAGTTGCCGGCGGGCCCGAAGTGGTTGTAAACGACATCCAGGCAGACCGCCAAGCCGCGTCCGTGCGCGGCGTCCACGAAGCGCTGCAGCGCTGCGGGTCCGCCGTAGGCTTCATGCACGGCATACAGGTCCACCCCGTCGTATCCCCAGCCGCGGTCACCCGGAAACGGCACCACCGGCATCAGCTCAACGGTCTGCACGCCGAGCCGAACTAGGTGATCGAGCTTGTCGATGGCCGAATCGAGGGTACCGGCGGGGGTGAATGTGCCCACATGCAGCTCGTAGAAGACCGAGCCCACCACGTCGATGCCGGGCCACTGCGCATCATTCCAGCGGTACGCGGACGTGTCGAACGCCCGGGACGGGCCGTGCACGCCGAACGGCTGTTGGGCGCTGCGCGGGTCGGGCCGCGGTTCTTGGTCGTCGATGGCGAGCAGGTAGTCGGTGCCTGCGGGCAAGTCGATCGTCCAATAGCCGGGGTCTTGTGGACGCATCGGTAGCCGCAGACCGTCCACCACGGCAAACGCTGAGTCGGCCAGCGGCGCCCACAACCTGATCAGCACCTCGGATCCGCTCATCGGGCATCCGCCGGGCCGTCGATGCGTTTGGGCGGTTGCACGGGAGTTCTCTCCTCCTCGCGGTTGACGAACCGACGGGTCAGCCAGCCGAGCAGGCCGCCCTCGGTCTCGGCGGCCGGCGCCGGACGGACCGGTTTCGGCTGGGGTGGCCGTCCGACGGCGCGGATGCTGGTGGTCCGTTCGGCGTCGGAGACCTCCTCCAGCACAGCGCAGGGGAAGCGCTCCAGCAGCCTGGTCAACTCGACCGGCCCTCCCGGGTATTCCTGGGCAGTGAGCACATCGAACCACTGCCCCTCGGGCAGCACCACGGTATTCCCGAGGTAGTCATCGACCTGCTCAGCCGACCGGGTCAGCCTGCTGGCGATCACCACGACCTCATCGCCAGCCCCACGCGAGTAGCTGGTCACATGCCCGGACGAACTCGGCAGCGGACGATAGGAGGCATGCGGCCCGACGAAGACTGCCGGACGCCGCCTGCGCAGCCGCAGGATGGCGCGGGTGATGTGGTATTTCTCCTCGGCCAGGCTGACCGGTGGTCGATCGGCGAGTTCTCGTCCCATCTTGGCCAGCGCGGCGAAGTCTGCCGGATGCCGATTGTCCGGGTCGACCAGGTAGTTCTGGACGGTCTCACAGGACTGATAACAGTCGGCCACGCCCAGGCAGGTCAGCTGCACGGCCTTGCGAGACAGGATCGAGGCCCTGGCCGCCTCGCTGGTGATGTCGAACCAGTCAGCGAAGGCGCCCATGACGTCGTCGTCGGCATACAGGTCGCCGATAGTCATGGCCAGCACACCCTCGGAAGCAGCATCCGGGTTGGTCCACGAGGTCCACAGTTTCTGCTCGCGGGAGGCTTTGATCATGTAGTCGCTGAAGCGCTCGATCTCCATCGGGCCGGCCGAGGTCCAGGTGCCGGCCAGGGTCTGCCACAGCAGGTTCTCGGTATGACCTTCGAGTTGGGACGTGTAGGGATGCAGCTTGGTCAGCAGCGCTCGCCACTCACTCGCGTACTGCGAGATCACCGTCATGCGAGCCCGCACATCTTCGGAACGCTTCGAATCGTGGGTGGTGCCGCAGGTCATGGTGGCGGGCCAGGTGGCCGCCATCTGAGCGCACCAGGGGTGGAACTCGTCGGGGGTCAGTCCCCAGGTCGCCGGGGACCCGCCCACCTCGTTGAGGGAGAGCAGATGGGTCCATCGATAGAACGCGGTGTCCTCGACGCCCTTCGCGGTGACCGCTCCACACACCTGCTGGAACCGGACGACGAGCTCTTCGCGCTGGGCCCGCTGGACGCGTTGCTCGGAGCCCACCTGGCGTCCGAGCACCAGGTCGACCACCAGATCCAGCGTGTCGTGCAACTCGGGATCCAGCCGCAGACGGGCCTTGGTTGCGGCGGCGGTGACCAACTCGACCGCCTCATCGGGTGCAGGTTCGCCGGGGACCACGTAGGCGCGATAGCGGGGGAATGCGATCACCAGTTCGGCCAGGCAACGGGCGATCCATCCCTGGGTGTGGTCGCGCAGCATGATGTCGTCTCGGCAGATCTGATAGGCCATCGAGGCGATGCGGTGCACCTCGGCGAACAGCGAGGTGGTCGTGATCTCGCGCTTCGCTTCGCCGATCACTTCATCCAGGGAGCCGGGGATGTCACCGGTGATGGTGTGTGCGATGGTGGCCAGCTCGCCGTAGCCATTGGGATCGCAGTACAACGCGCCGATCCGCCAGGCGGCGTCGTAGCCGGTGGTGCCTGCGACCGGCCAGTCGGCCTGCATCTGCTCATCGGCCTCGAGGATCTTCTCGGCGGTGATCCAGGCGCCGCCGGTCGCCGTGTAGAGCCGGCGCATGTAGCCGCGCGGGTCTGCCAGGCCATCGGGATGATCGATCCGGAAGCCATCGATACAGCCCTGCTGGTACAGCTCCAGCAGCAGGCCGTGGGTGGCGTGAAAAACCTCGGGATCTTCCACCCGCACTGCCAGCAGCGTGTCCACATCGAAGAAACGCCGGAAGTTGAGTTCCTCGGCGGCCACCTTCCAGTAGGCCAGCCGGTAGTACTGCTGAGCGACGCACAATTCGACCGGCAGATTCTCGGTGCCGGCCCGGACCGGAAAGACGTGGTCGTAATAGACGAGCACAGGTTGGGCACCCTCGTCCTCGAGGCCGGGGATCACGCGGTCTTCGAGGGTGATCTCGTGATTGGCGAGCACGGTGCCGATACGGGCCCCCAGGAACGGCATCAGAATGCCGTCGCCGTCGTCGGTGCCGTCGAACCAGCGCGCGTAGGGGGAGTGGGCGCCATACTTCAGCACCGACCAGACCGCCTTATTGTGGTAGATCGGAGTGGGCACGCCCATGTGGTTGGGGACGACATCGACGATGATGCCCATCTGACGCTTGTGCGCAGCGCTGGTCAGTCGCTCGAAGCCCGCGCGTCCGCCCATGACATCGCTGATCCGGGTGTGATCGACCACGTCATAGCCGTGTGTGCTGCCGGGCGCAGCCTGCAGAATGGGGCTGAGGTAGAGATCGGTGATGCCCAGGTCATCGAGGTAGTCCAGTTGCGCAGCGGCCTGATCGAAGCTCAGATCCGGCCCCAACTGCAGCCGGTAGGTGGACACAGGGATGCGTCGCCCGCTCGATGGCAGGTGCGCACTGCGCCCGCTCGGGGCTTGGCTGGCGATTTGTATGCTCTCAGTCACTAGCTTTCAGCCTCATCAATCGAAGATACGACTATTACAAACTACTCTCGCCGAGTCGACGCCGTGTTTTCTTTGCCGGTCTGCCTCAGGAACACAAGGTGTCGAGTTAGCGTTTAGACAAGTACCGACGAGAAGGGATCAGCGATGGATTTTGGTGACCGGCTGGAGGCACTGGCCAAGGATGTGCAGGCGCGGACAACCGAGTTTCTTGACTCGGTCAAGCAGAAGTATGAAGACTCCGACCTCGATGACAAGATCGATGCCTTCAAGGACGATGTCAGTGACAAGTACAACAAGTTCAGTGGATCGGTGAAGGGCAAGGTCGACGAATCCGACCTGGACGACAAGTTCCGCGGGTTCACCCAATCGCTCGGTGACAAGTACCGCGATATCGCTGACACCGTCAAGACCAAGTACGACGACTCTGATCTCGACGACAAGTTCGATGACCTCAAGAAGGACTTCGGCGGCAAGTTCGCCGACTTCAAGGCTGCCTTCTTCGACGCCAAGGACGACGCCGCCCAGGCCGCCTCCGAGACTGCAGCCGATGCTTCGGACGCTGCGCAGCAGGCCAAGGGTGCCGCCTCGGATGCCGTCGCCGACGCCAGTGACGCCGTCTCCGAGGCCGCCGAGCAGGCCAAGGATGATCTCAAGGATCAGTGACCAGACAGCACCGGTCTGATTCGGCTGAATCCGACCCGAACTGAATTTGCGCAGCCCTGCGGTGCCGCTTGCGGAATCGCGGGGCTGTTGCATCGCCGGTTTCGTTCGTGAGGCTGTTCCATGGAGGCCGACGATGTGGCAGGGTAGGCGAGTGCCCGCTAACACTGCAGAATTGCTTGCCCTGCTTGATCTGACCCGCTTCGGCGAGATGTCCTTCGTGGCCCCCCATCCTCGGACCAGGATGCAGCGCACCTACGGCGGGCAGGTGCTGGCGCAGGCGCTCACCGCCGCCTATCAGACAGTGCCCCACGACCGGGTGGCGCACTCCCTGCACGCCTACTTCCTTCGCCCGGGCGCTGCCGACGATGACATGCGCTTCAATGTGCAGGCCATGCGTGACGGCAATACCTTCACCACCCGGCGCGTCGAGGCTTTTCAGGAGGAACGGGAGATCTTCATCGGCTCGGCCTCGTTCCATGGCCTGGAGCCCGGACTGAATCACGCCGATCCGATGCCGGCCGACGTTCCGGTGCCCGACGAGTGCCCCCGGTTGGTCGACGTCATGGACACCCGGTTCGGCTCCCATTCGATCTGGCATGAATGGGACGCCCTGGACGTGCGGTTCGCGGGTGATTCCTCACCCGGCGGTTCCATCAAACCAGGCCGCCACGTCGCGAGCATGCGGGTCTGGGTGCGCACGGAGGCCGCACTGCCCGACGATCTGCGCATCCACCAGGCGGTGCTGGCGTACCTTTCGGATCTGACGCTGCTGAGCGTCTCGACGGTGCCGCATCCGGTGGTGTTCATGTCCAATCAGCTGCAGACCGCCTCGATCGACCACGCAGTGTGGTTCCATCGCCGATTCCGGGCCGACCAGTGGCTGCTCTACGACATGTTCTCGCCCTCAGCGTCCTCGGCCCTGGGATTCTCCAACGGCCGGCTCTTCCAGGAGGGCAGGCTGATCGCGTCCTGCGCCCAGGAGGGTCTCATCCGTCAGGTCGAGTCCCGCGCCCTGCTCAGCTGACCTGCTGGACCCCCCGACCTACTGGCAGTCACGACAACGGCCCCAACCTTCACGAGGAAGGCTGGGGCCGTTGTAGGTGAATGCTACCGGCGGTCGCCGGGCGGGTCATCGATGGTTCTCAGGCGACGGCCACCGCGCTCTTCTCACGCAGTACGACCAGCGCTGCCCGCTCGATCTGGCGTACCCGCTCTGCGGTGATGCCCCAGACCTGGCCGATGTCCGACAGCTTGGCCTGACGACCGTCCAGCAGGCCGTAGCGGCGCCGGACCACGTCAGCGGAGCGCTCATCCAGACCTTTCAGCAAGGTGTCGAGACGATCGCGGTCCTCCTGGCTGAGCACCACTTCATCGGGGCCGGGTGCGGTCTCACGGGCGATCAGATCACCCAGCGAGGTATCGCCGTCCTCCTCCACGGGGGCGTCCAGGCTGACATGCTCCCGGCTGTACCGGATGAGGTCGATGACCTTGTCCTCGGTGACGTCGAGCTCGCGGGCGATCTCGGTCACCTCGGGGTCACGACCGAGCGTGCGCTCCAGATTGCGGCGTACCGCCGAGATCTGGTTGACCTGCTCGGCGACGTGCACCGGCAGCCGGACGATGCGTCCCTGCTGGGCGATGCCGCGGCTGATCGCCTGACGTACCCACCAGGTGGCGTAAGTGGAGAACTTGAAGCCCTTGGCGTAGTCGAACTTCTCAACAGCGCGGATCAACCCGGTGTTGCCTTCCTGGACGAGGTCCAGCAGCGGCATCTGGGAGCGGCCGTACTTGCGAGCCACCGAGACGACCAGCCTCAGGTTGGCGCGCAGGAAGTGCTGCATCGCCTCGTCGCCATCCTGAGCGATGAGTTCGAGATCTTCGCGGCTGGCGTCGGTCTTCGATTCCACCCGTCCGTCGAGAATCGCCCGTGCAAACTGCCCGGCTTCGATCCGGCGTGCCAGGTAGACTTCTTCTTCAGCATTGAGCAAGGGTGTCTTGGCGATCGACTCAAGGTACAGTCCGACCGAGTCCTTGCCATCGATGCCATCATTGGTGCGAACGCGAGTCTTGCTATCCATGGGTGTCTGCCTTTCTCTCAACCAATGGTGTAACGCACGAACCCGTCAATTTCTTTCATCAATCGCACAGTTTCTTTGAAAACGGGCCGTGCTGGGGGCATACTGCGACCCTGGTCGTACCCAGCGATCGTCCGGACTGCTCCGCAGGGCCCTACCCGGCGTGGGGTTCGCTTGGTGGTCGTGGCAAGATTGCTAGAGGCGCTTCTTGACGGGAGAGGTCTTGAACGCGTCCAGGTAAGAGTCGGCTCTCGAAAGGTCATTTGTGACTTCCACCACTGATCAGGCTGCCGGCGCGTTGGTGAAGACGGCGCGCACCCGCAAGACGAAGGTCAGCGAGCAGCCGACCGACGCGGTCCCTGCTGAGAAGGCTCCTGCAAAGCGTACTGGAAAGGCGACGGCCTCGGCTGCCGGCAACGAGTCCGCAGCATCAGCCGCAACCGGCGCCGCGACCACCACAGGGGCGCACAAGCCCAGCGCGCGGACGAAGAAGGCCTCTGCCGCCAGATCCGGGGGCACCCGGTCCCGCAAAGCCACCGCGAAGACTGCGGCCAAGGAGCCGACTGTTCAGGAGGTGGCCAGTCAGATGGTTGACGTCACAGTCAAACGCGAGGGGGACGATGTCGTGCTAACGGTCGGGGGCAAGAAACGCAACCTCGACGATGTCGACGACTCAAAGTTCGACTCGAAGGCCGCCGCCAAGGATGAGGCCGAACTGGTCGCCGACGACGAAGCCTTCAGCCTCTCGGATTCCGATGATGCCGACGAACCGGAACAACAAGTTGTTTCGGCCGGCGCCACCGCTGACCCGGTCAAGGACTACCTCAAGCAAATCGGTAAGGTAGCGCTGCTCAACGCTGCTCAGGAAGTCGAGCTGGCCAAACGCATCGAAGCGGGCCTGTTCGCTGAGGAACGACTCACCGAGGGCACGGTCGTCGACCGTGACTACGAGGACTATCTGTGGATCAGTGAGGACGGCCACCGCGCCAAGAACCACCTGCTCGAGGCGAACCTTCGCCTGGTTGTGTCACTGGCCAAGCGTTATACCGGACGCGGCATGCTCTTCCTCGACCTGATTCAGGAAGGCAACCTGGGCCTGATCCGTGCGGTCGAGAAGTTCGACTACACCAAGGGCTACAAGTTCTCGACCTATGCGACGTGGTGGATCAAGCAGGCCATCACCCGTGCCATGGCCGACCAGGCGCGGACCATCCGTATTCCGGTGCACATGGTCGAAGTCATCAACAAGCTGGCCCGAGTACAGCGTCAGATGCTGCAGGATCTCGGTCGTGAACCTCTTCCCGAGGAACTCGCCAGGGAACTCGATATGACCCCAGAGAAGGTCATCGAGGTGCAGAAGTACGGACGCGAGCCCATCTCCTTGCACACCCCGCTGGGCGAGGACGGTGATTCCGAGTTCGGCGATCTGATCGAGGACTCCGAGGCGATCGTCCCGGCGGATGCAGTGAACTTCACGCTGCTGCAAGAGCAGTTGCACGATGTGCTCGACACGCTGAGCGAACGCGAGGCCGGCGTGGTCTCGATGCGATTCGGTCTTACCGACGGCCAGCCGAAGACGCTGGACGAGATCGGCAAGGTCTACGGGGTCACCCGCGAGCGCATTCGCCAGATCGAATCGAAGACGATGAGCAAGCTGCGCCATCCGTCCCGGTCGCAGATCCTGCGCGACTACCTCGAGTGATCGCCCGGTAGTCGGTCGGCCCGGCATGGCGGGCTCAAGCAGACGCCGAAGAGGGCGGGGATCCGGAACGAACCGGAACCCCGCCCTCTTCTATGAACCCACCGATCAAACGGTGACGGGCTGCTTGTCCGACTCGGTGGCGGGCGCTGCCTCGGTGTGGCCGTCATAGCGCGCCCGGTCGAGGATGCCGTTGCGCTTGGACACGATCACCGGAACCAGCGACTGACCGGCCACGTTGGTCGCGGTGCGGATCATGTCGAGGATCGGATCGATCGCCAGCAGCAGGCCGACGCCCTCGAGCGGCAGGCCCAGGGTCGACAAGGTCAGCGTCAACATCACGACCGCGCCCGTCAGACCCGCGGTCGCAGCAGAACCGACCACGGCGACGAAGGCGATGAGCAGATAATCGGTGAACGACAGGCTGATACCGAACATCTGGGCGACGGTGATGGCTGCCAGCGCCGGATAGATCGCGGCGCAACCGTCCATCTTGGTGGTGGCGCCCAGCGGCGCGGCGAATGCCGCGTACTCGGCCGGAACACCGAGGTTCTGCGTCATATTGCGCTGAGTCACCGGCAGCGTGCCGACCGAGGAGCGTGAGACGAAGCCGAGCGTGATGGACTCCCAGGCGCCCGCGAAGAAGCGCTTGATGCTCAGCCCGTGCAGCTTGAGGATGATGGGGTAGACCGCGAACAGCACCAGGGCGCAGCCGACGTAGACATCGATGGAGAAGACCGCCAGCGGACGCACCAGGTTCCAGCCGTAGCTGGCGACAGCCTTGCCGATCAGTGCGGCCGAGCCGATCGGGGCCAGCTTGATGATCCACCAGACCAGCTTCTGGAAGATCTCCAGTGCCGACTCGGACAACTTGAGGAACGGTTCGGCCTTGGCTCCGACGGCCAGCGCAGCGGCACCGATGGCGATGCCGAGCACGACGATCTGCAGCACATTGAAGTTGACGCTGCTGGTGACCGCGACGGAGGCGTCCGAGACCGTGGCCGAGGAACTGACGCTCAGGCCGAGGAAGTTGGCCGGCACGATCGACTTCAAGAAGTCGAGCCAGCCGCCCTGGGTGGACACGGCCTGGGCGGTGGAGGTGTCGACCCCGGTGCCCTTGCCGGGATTGGTCGCCAATCCGAGGACGATGCCGATCACCACCGAGATGAACGCGGTGATCGCGAACCAGACCAGCGTCTGAACGGCGAGCCGGGCGGCGTTGGTGACCTTGCGCAGCTGGGAGATGCTGACCACCAGGGCCAGCAGGACCAGCGGTACGACGACGACGCGAAGAAGTTGGACGAAGATGGTGCCGACCTGCGTGAGAGTCGCGGTCAGCCACTCGATCTGTCCGACGCGGGCGATCGCGCCGAGGACGGCGCCGACTACCAGGCCGATGATGACCTGGACGCCGAAGGATGGCGCCTTGATTCTGTGTGTTTGGGGTTGATCCGTGGTTGCGGACATGGTTCTCCTGAGCAAAGATCAGGGCCTCAGCTGTCGCAGAGACCCCGACATGGGAAAAGAGGAAGACTGACGAAGGGCTGCCTGGAGGTGCAGCTACGGCGATGCCGGATGGCTGTTGGTCAGCGACACGCCGCGCTGAAAGTCAGCGCGAGGTCGATGTACAGCCGACACCACATCATCTTGAGTGACTCGTTCCTTCATCTGATCGCTCGACAGCGATCACGCCAATCAGTCACCCTAGGCCGGGATTCCCCGGCCGGCAAATGATGTCCGCTCACAGAGAACACCCCGCGGCGGCTTGCTCTATCCACGACGCAAGCAGTTCCTCGCGTCCGGCCCATGCCCGATCGACCGGGACCGTGAAGAGGTCGGTGCGCCAGTGATGAGTGCGTGGCAGATGCTCGGGCGGGCCCCAATAGAGCGGACCGTAGACCCCGCGGGCGGCGAGGTCGTCCATGATCGCCGCCGCACGAGGATGGCTCAGCGCCACGCAACACGAACTCGCGGGGTTGATCACGTTCAGGCCGGGCACCGGACGTTCGTTGAGTGCGGCCCGTACTCGATCAGCGGTCATCAGATACTGCTCGCGCAGCGCCCGGGCGTCGAGTGCATCGATGATGTGCAGGCTTTGCGGGCTGGGCGGAGCCGGGGTCCAAGCGTCGTCGATGGCGTCTTCGGCGAGCTCGAACCCGCGAAGATCAGGATCGCCCAGATAGCGGATGCGGGCGCGCACCGCCTCGTCCGTCTCGTGGTTGGCCGCCAGAGCTACCGGCGCCCGCAGCCCGGTGACGAAGGCACCATCGGGGACCGACAGGAGTTTGCGCAGGCTGGCGACGGTGTAGTCGGCCGGCGTGGTGGCGGGGTCGAGCCAGCTGTGCGTGCGATCGATGATCAGCTTGATGCCGCGGCCGGCGGTGTCATGCAGGGTTGCGGCCAGGCCGGCATGCGGACGATTCCCGAACGTCTCGCAATGCAGGATCGCGCAGCCCGGATGCGAATCCACCGCTGCCAGCAGCGCATCCCCGCGCATCAGGCAGTCTGCTCCGGTCACCACCACGTGCACCTGAATGCCTTCCATGAGGAAGGGGACGAGCATGGTCTGGCAGTAGTAGTCGGGGGCCAGCAGGCAGGTAACCGATTCGGTCCGCAGTTGCTGGGCGACCAGCGATAAGGCCTGGCGCCCGAAAGCAGTGAGTGCCGCGCCGTCAGGCCAATTCACGATCAGTCACTGATGTCGGCCACCGTCGCCTTGAGGGCGGCGATCATCTGATCCGCTTCCAGCGAAACGGAGACTCCGGGAGCACCCGCACCCATCGAGATCCGCCGTCCGGGGATGGACGCGTCCGCGATCACGGGCCACGCGTGGCTGGCACCGAACGGAGTGATGGTGCCGCGCAGATAGCCGGTCACCGCGTATGCGGTGTCCGCGTCCGGCATGGACAGCCGATTGACGCCCAACAGGGCACGCAGCTTCGGCCAGCTGAACGTCCGATCACCGGGCACCAGCACGAACAGGTAGTCGTCGCGACCGCGGCGTACCACCAGGGTCTTCACGATGTCACCGGGTTGGATGCCACGCGCTTCGGCGGCTTCGGCCAGTGAGTCCACCGGGCCATGCCGGGTGACGATCTGCTCCAGACCGAGCACACGCAAGGCGTCCAACGCCCGCTGTTCGCTCACGAATCCATCTCCTCGGTCACCGCGTCAAGGCCCGAACCCCTTTCCGCACACTGTCGAAGATACGACAACGGCCCGGTTCATTCGAACCGGGCCGCGACGCTTGTGGGCTACGAATGGCTCAGCTGAGCTTGTCGGTCTCGTCGTGAATACGCAGAGCAACCTGCTTCAGCTTGTCGGAATGCTTACGTGCGTGATGGGCGCAAAAAAGCAGTTCGCCACCCGATGCGAGGGTTACGCGAAGGTAAGCCTGCGCACCACAGCGGTCGCAGCGGTCTGCTGCTGTCAGCTGCTGATCGCTCATGACTGTCGCGTTCAACTTTCTCTCCTCACTATCCGGGGATACTGCCGGTCGCCTCGTCAACACATCTGCTGTTAACTTTGTTCCCGTGCCTGTCAGCCTACTCGCCGGCCGGAGAAGACAAGCGCCAGACTCGTTGCGATCGGGTTTCGATCATGCGTCATTCAAAGATGTCCTCGAGGCCGGCTGGTCTGTAAGCTTCGAGCCGTGCCACCACGTAGTAATAGCAAGCTGAACACGGCTCCCAGCCGTGACTACGAGGCGAAGAACCTCCTCGTCCTCGAAGGGCTCGAGGCCGTCCGCAAACGCCCCGCGATGTACATCGGCTCGACCGACACCCGCGGTCTGATGCACTGCCTGTGGGAGATCATCGACAACGCCGTTGATGAGGCCCTGGCAGGCTTCGGCGAATCGATCCAGATCACGCTGCTGGCCGACGGCTCGATCTTCGTGGCCGACCAAGGGCGCGGGATTCCGGTCGATATCGAGCCGCGTACCGGGCTGGTCGGCGTCGAGGTCGTCTATACCAAGCTGCACGCCGGTGGAAAGTTCGGCACCGGCAACTACAACGTGGCAGGTGGCCTGCACGGGGTGGGCGCCTCAGTGGTGAATGCGCTCAGCTCCCGGTTGGACGTCGAGGTCGACCGCAACGGCGCAGTCTGGGCGATGAGCTTCCGTCGCGGGACTCCCGGCGTTTTCGACGGCGAGGGGCCTGACGCCCCGTTCACCGCTCAGCACGGACTGCGCAAGATCGGCAAGGTGGGCCGCGGTGTCACCGGAACCCGGGTGCGTTACTGGCCCGATCGGCAGATCTTCCTGGCCGGCGCCCAGCTGTCCTTGCCTCACCTGATCGAGCGCGCCCGCCAGACCAGCTTCCTGGTGCCCGGGCTCGAACTCGTCGTCACCGATGAGCGCGGCGAAGAGCCGACGACCGAGCAATTCCGGCACGACGGCGGCATCGCGGAGTTCGCCGACTACGTGGCCACCGATCCGCCGGTCACCGATGTCATTCGCATTCAGGGCCATGAGTCGTTCACCGAGACGGTCCCGATGCTGGACGAGAACGGCGCGATGACTCCCACCGATGTCGAACGCGACCTGTTCGTGGACATCGCCGTGCGTTGGGGAACCGGTTATGACGTGGTCGAACGCTCCTTCGTCAATATCGTCGCCACGCCCAAGGGCGGCACCCACGTTCAGGGTTTCGAACGCGGTCTGCTGAAGGCGTTCCTGGGCGGGCTCGACGGCACCCGGCTGCTCAAGAGCGGCGACGACATCATCAAGGACGACGTGCTGGAGGGGATGACCGCGGTCGTCACCGTGAGACTGCCCGAACCTCAGTTCGAGGGCCAGACCAAAGAGGTGCTGGGCACACCGCCGGTCGCCCGGCTGGTCGCGCAGGTCGTCGAGACCGAACTCGGGGCATTCCTGAACTCGACCAAGGCATCCGAGCGTCCGCAGGCCCGGCAGGTGATGGAGAAGGTCGTCAACGCCTCTCGCACCCGCGTGGCCGCCCGGGTTCACAAGGAGAATCAGCGCCGCAAGACAGCGCTGGAGTCGTCCAGCCTGCCACCCAAGCTGAAGGACTGTCACTCGCCGTCGGTCGACAGTGCCGAGTTGTTCATCGTCGAGGGCGATTCGGCGCTCGGTACGGCCAGCCGCGCCCGCAATTCCGAGTTCCAGGCGTTGCTGCCGATCCGCGGCAAGATCCTCAACGTGCAGAAGGCCAGCGTCGCGGACATGCTGAAGAACGCCGAGTGCGCGTCCATCATTCAGGTCGTGGGGGCCGGCTCCGGCAAGACCTTCGATCTGGATTCCGCGCGATACGGCAAGATCATCTTCATGGCGGACGCCGACTCCGACGGCGCTCACATCCGATGTCTGCTGGCCACGTTGTTCTTCCGCTACATGCGCCCGATGGTGGAAGCCGGTCGGGTCTACTCTGCGGTACCCCCGCTGCACCGCTTCGAACTGATCAACCCGAAGCGGGGGATGAGCAAGTACATCTACACCTACTCGGACCCCGAGTATCAGCGGAAACTGGCCGAACTCACCAAGAAGGGCCAGGCGTTCAAGGAACCGCAACGATACAAGGGCCTGGGTGAGATGGATGCCGATCAGCTGGCCGAGACCACGATGAATCCCCGCGGCCGGATGCTGAGGCGGCTCACCGTCGACGACGCGGAACAGGCCGAACGGACCTTCGAGATGCTCATGGGCAACGAGGTCGGCCCGCGCAAGGAGTTCATCGTCGAGGGCGCCTACCAGTTGGACGACGATCGGATCGACGCATGACCATGCCACCGATCGCGGGCGAACCCGCAACCGCGCTCGGCCGGCCCAAGGACACGTCGGCGAAAAAGATCATCAGCTGGGCGATGTGGGACTGGGGCACTCAGCCCTTCAACACCGTCATCATCACCTTCGTCTTCGCGGTCTACCTAACCAGTTCGTCGTTCGGCAACACCAACCAGACCTCGCAGGCCCTGTCGGTGTCGACGACGATCGCCGGTCTGGTGGTGGCATTGGCGGCTCCGGTGCTCGGACAGACCGTCGACCGCAGCGGACGCACCGTCACCGTGCTGCGCGGACTGACCTGGACGCTGGCGCTGATCTCCGCGCTGCTCTTCTTCGTCCGCCCGGATCCGTCGTACCTGTGGCTGGGCCTGGGACTGCTGGGCTTCGGATCGATCATCAACGAGATCGCCGGGGTGAACTACAACTCGCTGCTGGACGATGTCGCCGGCGAGGCCAATGTCGGGCGGGTGTCCGGGTTCGGCTGGGGGATGGGCTACCTCGGCGGGATTGTGGTGCTGCTGGTCATCTACTTCGGCTTCATCCAGCCCGATGTGGGCTGGTTCGGCGTCACCGGGGACGATGGCATGGACATCCGGGTCTCGATGCTGGTCTGCGCGATCTGGACGCTGCTGTTCACGATTCCGACGTTCGTGAGCCTGCACGACAGGCCGCAGGCTCAGCGGCGCCCGATCCCTGGCATCGAGGTCTACCGAGGCAAGCAGCCCCGCTGGATCTGGGGCTGGCTGGCGCCGGTGATCGCGTCCTACGCGGAGTTGGCCGCCACCATCGGCAGGTTGTGGAAGCTGAGCCGTCACACCGTCTACTTCCTGGCCGCCTCGGCGCTCTTCCGTGACGGGTTGGCCGGGGTCTTCGCATTCGGCGCCGTGATCGCGGCCGGGACGTTCGGTTTCAGCAGCGGCGATGTGGTGGTTTTCGGCGCGGCCGCCAACATCGTGGCAGGATTGTCGACCATCGCCTTCGGCCTGCTGGACGACAAGATCGGCCCCAAGAAGGTCATCATCATGGCGCTCGTCGCGCTGATCTTGATGGGCACCGTGGTCTTCGTCCTGCACGACGGGGGAGCGATCGTCTTCTGGGTGGCGGGTCTGATCATGTGCATGTTCGTCGGCCCTGCTCAGTCGGCTTCCCGTAGCTTCCTGGCCCGGCTGATTCCCGAGGGCAAGTCCGGCGAGGTCTTCGGCCTGTATGCGACCACCGGACGAGTGGTCTCGTTCCTGTCGCCGGCGCTGTTCGGCATCGCGATCGCGGTGGGAGCGCGGGTCACCGGCCAGGAGAACACCCAGTACTGGGGCATCCTCGGCATCGTGGTGGTGCTGGCGATCGGTCTTGCGGTGATGATCCCGGTCAAGGAGCACACCGAACACAGCCGCGTGCTGTAGGAACCAACCCGCATCCCAACGCGTGGTGAGCGGCGGTCTTCAGGCGTCCTCGCCGAGCAGCCGCAGAATCGTGGCGCCGACCCCGCCGGCATTGTTGTCACCCGCGGTCGGATAGCCCGCGCCCAGCACCGTCGGATGGCTCGAGTCCATCACGAAACCCTGACCGGCCAGGTCGAGCATCTGCAGATCGTTCGGCATATCCCCGAAGGCGATCATCCGGTTCGCCGGCAGACCCAGGTCGGTGAGAAGCTCGCGCAGGGCCAGCGCCTTGCTGACTCCCGGTGCCGACATCTCGAGCATGCCCGCTGCCGACACATAGCTGAACGTCACGGTCACCCGATCACCGACGATGCTCCTGGCGATTGCGGCCAGTTCGTCGGTGCGGGTCGCCGGATCGACCACGATCAGCTTCACGATCTCGTCGCGGTCGACCAACTCGTCCAGGGGCGCCTGGAACGGGGAGCCGGGCTCGCGGGTGTGCAGCTCGAAGCCTGGCTCGCTGCCCCAGCCCGAGACATATTCGGCCGCGAAGACCGCCCGCGGCAGGCGCTCGCGGATCTGCTCGGCAGCGGTCAGGCTGATGTCGGCCGCCATCGGACGAACATGTGCCACCTCACGGGTGGCCAGGTCGAAGGTCACCGCTCCGTTGGCGGCCACCGCCCACCCGTGCGCGTCGGTCAGCGGGTCCAGCACACCGAACCAGCGCAGCGGACGCCCGGATGCGAACACGGTCGTGATTCCGCGCCGCGCCGCCCGCCGCACCGCCAGCGCATTCAGTGCGGGGATCTGCTTGTCATCGGCGAGGAAGGTACCGTCCAGGTCGGTCGCGATGAGATCGAACGGGTTCATCGCGCCGCCTCACAGCCTCGTGTTATCGGTGGGCGGGGGCTGGGTGTCGGTGGCCTCACCGGTGCCCGCGGTACCCATCGACGGATCCTTCGAGGGGGAGCCGTCGTTGCCCGGTGTGGTCTCTTCGCTGCTTGCTTCGGTTCCACTCGGCTCGGGCGAACCCGACTCGCTTCCGGTGTCCTCGGGGGACGCGGACTCCGAACCCGACGATTCGCCACCCTCGGGGCTGCTGTCGGACGGCGTGCCGCCACCATCGGAGGCGCTCTGATTGGTGGGCACCGGCGGCTGCGGAGATTCGGGCGGTGAGTTCTGGAACAGCAGCACCGCGATCAACAACGCCAATCCGCACAGCAGAACCGTCAACGACCACGACACCGCCAGCGGCACCCAGCCCGCGCGGTCATGGCGCCCCGGAAACGAGGCCGGCCACACTCGCCAGGCACCCGGTCGGGAGTCGTCGAGCCAGTGCAGGCGATAGTCGGGGCCTGCCGGTCGTCCGAGCAGGGGAGTGCTGGACAGGTCGACCGAGCGCAGCAGCCGATCGGCTTCGGCTCGCGCGTCGGCCGAGCCGTCATAGTCGAGGGCCACCCAAGGCGCGATCGGAAGGTCCTCGGGGGACACCGGATCATCGGCTTCACTACGGTATTTGTAACCCAGGCGGCCGCCGCTCTGGCCGTCGCCGCCGCGCGCGATCACCGACTCGGCATGCAGCTTGTTGACCTCACCGGCCAGCCTGTCGCGGGCCGCGGGATCATGAGCGGCGCCTTCGGCGAGCACCACCAGCATCACCGCGGGCTGGTCGTCGGCATGGGCGATGTAGACGACACCGGCCTCGCGGGCGGTCAGCCGCGCGTCCAACCAGAAATCGCCGATCTTCGGCGGATCGCTCACCAGAAGGGGAACAGGCTCGAAACCGCCGGGATCACCATCGGGCGGTTGAGGCGCGCCAGGAGCCCCCGGAGGTGGCGGGGTGCCGGGCGGATCGGCTGGGAAATCGGACATCGCCACAATCTCACCACATCGGCGGGCTTTCCCGAAGTGCGGCCGCGTCATGGCTTGCGCACAGTTGGTCGTCGCCCGAGTCCGGTTGCGGGCAAGGTATCGTGGCAGGGACGCTTTGAAGCCCACCAGGCGGCCTTCGGCCACAGGAGAGAACGTTGACCAGCACGCTAGGCAATCAGCAAACGCTGTCCACCCAAGATGCCGCCAAGGTCCTGGGCGAGGCAATAGCGGAGGTGCAGCGGGTCATCGTCGGTCAAGAGCACATGGTCGAACAGCTGATGGCCGGTTTGCTGGCGCAGGGCCACATTCTGCTGGAGGGCGTGCCCGGCACGGCGAAGACCCTGGCCGTGCGGACGTTCGCCACCGTTGTCGGCGGGTCATTCGCGCGCGTCCAGTTCACTCCCGACCTGGTTCCCTCAGACATCGTCGGCACTCGCGTCTATCAGGCATCCAAGGAGACGTTCGACATCGAGCTCGGCCCGGTCTTCACTAACTTCGTGCTTGCGGACGAGATCAACCGCGCCCCCGCCAAGGTGCAATCGGCCATGCTCGAGTTGATGGCTGAGAAGCAGGTCTCGATCGCCGGCCAGACCTTCCCGATGAAGAAGCCGTTCATCGTCATCGCTACCCAGAACCCGATCGAATCCGAGGGCGTCTACCCGCTGCCCGAAGCCCAGCGGGATCGTTTCCTGCTCAAGGTGGACGTGCCCTACCCGAAGGGCAACGAGGAGTTCGAGATCCTGCGCCGGATGTCGGTCACCCCACCGACACCGAACCAGATCCTCAATCCCGACCTGACCTTCCAGCTACAGGGCATGGCCTCGCACGTCTTCGTCCACAATCTGGTCGCGGAGTACATCGTCCGGCTGGTGCTGGCCACCCGCAACCCGGCCGAGTTCAATATGCCCGACCTGGCTCGGGTGATCCAGATCGGCAACTCCTCACGCGCCACCCTCGGTCTGACCGCGGCCGCCCGCGCGGTCGCGCTGATTCACGGACGTGACTACGTCCTGCCGACCGACGTGCAGGCCATCGCCAAGGACGTCATGGCGCACCGCCTGGTGCTCAGCTTCGACGCGATCGCCGACAACATCTCCGCGCTGCAGGTGGTGGAACGGATCCTCGCGATGGTGCCCGCTCCCACTCCGGTGTGGAATCAAGAGCAGCGCGCCGCGAGCCGTACCCAGCACCGCCACCAGCCGAGCTACGAGTGAGCCCTGCCCTAGATGAGCGGACCTGATTTCGCAGTCTCCAAGACCGGCACCACGCAGGCGAACGGTCGCCACGATGTGGGCGCCGCGGGCAGCGTGCTGCGCGAGCCCACCGGCCCGACGGTGCCGCTGAACAGACTCGCACCCGAAGCGGCGCTGCGCCGGCTCGAGCTGACGGTCGTCCGCCGGCTCGAGGGCTTCTTGCAGGGTGATCACCTGGGGCTGCTGCCCGGACCCGGCTCGGACCTCAACGACGCCAGGATCTACGTGCCCGGCCAGGACGATGTGCGCCGGATGGATTGGGCGGTGACCGCGCGCACCACGGTGCCGCACGTGCGAGACACCATGGCCGACCGCGAACTCGAGGTCTGGGCTTTGCTCGACGCGACCCCGTCCATGAACTGGGGCACAGCAGGCGTAACCAAACGCGATCTGGGCATCGCCGCGATCGCCACGCTCGGCTTCATCAGCCAGAAGATGGGCGACCGCTTCGGCGGCATGGTGATGCATTCGGATTCGGTCAAACGATTTCCGGCGCGGTCGGGACGCCAGGCGCTTTACGGGTTGCTCGGCAAGCTGCTGGATGATCCGATCGAACGCGACAATCAGCCCGCGACACTCGGACTGCCCGAAGGTATCGAGGCACTGATCCGCACCCAACGCCGCCGCGGCATGCGGGTCGTGGTCTCCGATTTCCTCGATCCCGGTGACCAGGAGCTCGACCCCAAGGCTCCGCCCAGCTGGGAGCGCCCGCTGCGACGGCTCGCCGTGCGCAATCAGGTCTTGTGCGTCGAGGTCGTGGACGCGGGCGAGATGGAGTTTCCCGATGTCGGCGAGCTGCTGATCCGTGACCCCGAGACCGATTTCGCGCGTTTCGTCAACACCTCGGATGTCCGCGCCCGCAAGATGATCGACCGGGCGGCCGCCGCCCAGCGGGAGCGGGTGGCGGCAGCCATGCGCCGTGCCGGCGTGGGGCATATCCGCCTGCAGACCGACCGTGACTGGGTGAATGACATCGCCCGCTTCGTGCTGACCTACCGGCAGACCGCCGCCGTGCTGCATCAGCCCCCGCAGGGGGTGACCAAGTGACCGGCGATACCACCCAGGTCTGGCTGTGGGAGTTCTTCAATCCCGAACGGCTGTGGGCCCTGCTCGTGCTGCCGGTGCTGGTGATCGCCTACATTCTGCTGCTGCGGTTGAAGCGCAACCGCGGCATGCGCTACACCCAGACCGGCATCGTCGGCGCGGTGCTGCCCAGGCAGTCGCAGTGGCGCCGGCACGTTTCGGTCGCGATGGCGCTGTGCTCCCTGGCAGCGATCACCGGTGCCTGGGCGCGCCCGGCAGGCACCGAGCAGGTGCCCCGCGAGCGCGCCACCGTGGTGCTGGTGCTCGACATGTCGCAGTCGATGCAGGCGACCGACATCGACCCCACTCGTCTGGACGCCTCGAAGCAGGCGGCCAAGGACTTCATCGCCCAGCTGCCGGCGTCCTACAACATCGCGCTCGTCGCGCTGTCGGGAAACAGCCGGGTGCTGGCTCAGCCCACCAACGATCGAGGCATGATCAACCGCTACATCGATGCGCTGACGCTTGAGGACGGTACCCACATCGGTGATGCCCTGATGGCTGCGCTAGACGCCATCGCGCACGCACCCGGTGAGCCTGGTGAGGATCCGGCGCCCGGCATGGTGATCATGCTCTCGGACGGCAGCAATACCGGTGGTGAGGTGAGTCCCGAGCAGGCAGCCGCGAATGCGCGTGAACAGGGCGTGGTCGTCAACACCATCGCCTTCGGCACACTCAACGGATATGTCGACCTCGACGGTCAGCGTTACAACGTGGCACCCGATACCGAGGCTCTGCAGCAGATCGCGGCGGCCACCGGTGGCGCCGCCGTGGACGCGAAGTCGGCCAGTCAGTTGAACAACGCTTACGATCAGATGCGCTCCGATGTCACCTACGAGGACGTGAAGAAGGAAGTCACGGCGCGCTGGGCGCTGTATGCACTGGCTTTCGCCTTCGTCGCCTCGCTGGGTGCAGTCTCGATGGCAGCCAGGTGGCCGTGATGATACCAATGTTGGAATTCCTGCATCCCGGCCGGCTGTGGCTGCTGCTACTCGTGGTGGCGGTGCTGGGCTTCTATCTGATCGTCTCCCAGCGCGTCCAAAGTGGCAGCCGACGGCGGGGCAAGACCCGGCTGGACCTGGTGATTCCGCGGGACTCCCCGCTGAAACGGCACATCTCGGTGGGTGCTTCGCTGCTGGCGATGGCTTCGCTGGTGTTGGCCTACGCGCAGCCGCAGGCCGTCTCGCCGGTGCCCCGTGAGCGCGCGACGGTGGTCATCACCATCGATATCTCGCGGTCGATGCGGGCCGAGGACGTCTCGCCCAGCCGGATCCAGGCTGCTCAGACCGCGGCCAAGGAATTCGTCGACATGGTACCGGCGAGCTTCAACGTCGCCCTGGTGACGTTCTCCGGAACTGCGCAGATCGCGGCAGCGCCCACCACCGACCGCACCGCGGTGAAGTCCGCGATCGACGCGATCGAGTTGGAACCCGCGACCGCCATTGGCGAGGCGATCTACACGTCACTGGACGCGCTGCAGCTGGCTCCGCCCGATCCCGAAAATCCGGACGAGCCGGCCCCTGGGGCGATCATTCTGCTGTCCGACGGCTACACCAACATCGGCCGCGATTCCGGTGAGGCGGCCAGGGCCGCCAAGGAGCAGGGCGTGCCGATCTACGCGATCGCCTACGGCACCGCCGGCGGCTACGTCTACGAGGAGGGCGTCCGTGTTCCGGTGCCGGTGAACCATGCCGAACTCGCCCAGATCGCGAAGAACTCGGGCGGCAAGAAATACTCTGCAGAGTCGCTGGGGGATCTGCGCGGGGTCTACCAGACGATCGCCAGTTCCATCGGCTACGACGAAGAACTGGTCGAGGTGACCGATCGCTTCGCGCTGTATGCACTGATCTTGAGTGTGCTGGCCGGCTGCGGCGTCATCTCGTTGGCCGCCCGCTGGCCCTGATCCCCGCCGGCGCTCAGACGCTCGCCGTCCGAGCGGATTGCCGGTGCGCGTCCGACGGAGGCCCAGGTCAGCGGGGCAGGTTCTCGATCTCCAGGTCCGGGAGGTCATCGGCGGGAGTGAAGCCGAAGATCTGCGCCAAGAAGCTGAGCTCGGCCGCCAACGCGTCGCGGCGCGCGGCCGAACCGCGGAAACCGTGCCCCTCGCCCTCGAAGACCCGCATCGCCATCGGCAGGCCGCGCTTCCGCGCCGCCTCGGTGAGCGCGGTCGACTGGGCCATCGGGACGACCGGATCGTCGGTGCCCTGCAGGATCAGGATCGGGCTGGCCAGTCGATCCAGGGTGTTGATGGGGGAGCGCGACTCATAGAGCTGCTCGTCGGCGGGCCAGCCGCCGATCAGCGAATCCAGATAGTGCGATTCGAACTTGTGCCCACCGATCAGCGCTTTCAGGTCGCTCACGCCGTAGCGGCTGATGCCGGCGGTGAACCGGTCGCTGTCCATCAGGGCACGAAGCGCGGTGAAACCGCCGGCCGATCCGCCCGCGATGGCGATGCGTCCGGGATCGATCAGCCCTGCGTCGATGGCGGCCTCAGCGGCATCAACGCAGTCGTCCACGTCGGCCACGCCCCAGGCTCCGCGCAGCCGGTCGCGCCACTGGCGTCCGAATCCTGCCGAGCCGGAGTAGTTGACGTCCAGTACGGCGATGCCTCGTGAGGTCCAGAACTGGACGGGAGCGTAGTAGCCGTTGCTCGCCCTGGCGGTCGGCCCGCCATGTACCCGCAACAGCGCCGGAGGACGCTTACCCGCGGGTCCTCGGTAGCCATCGTTGGTCGGCGGGTAGTACCAGGCCTGGACGGGTCCGTGGCGCCCCTCGAACCGCAGCGAGCGGGCAACCGAGGTGACTGCATGCGCGGGTGCGCCGCCCAGTGAGCGCAGGATCTTCAGCGAGCCGTCCGCCTCGACACGCACCAGCGCCGTGTGATCCTTCGCCCGTTTGACGATCGCGTAGCCCTTGCCCATCGAGGCGGCCACCGAGTCGACTTCTGCGACCCCGGCCAACCGTTTGGCCGGGCCGCCACTGCGGGAGACCACCTGGAGGTGACAGAACCCCTCGTCGATATTCCAGGCGAGGATTCGCTCATCGTCGAGAGCAGCCGTGACGTGATTGCCCAAGACGAACATCGGCAGATCGTAGTCGGTGTCGTCGTGCGTGAGCCGACGGATCGTGCCGTTCGTCCACTCGTAGATCTGGAAGAAACCGGACTGCTCGCTGGTGAAGACCAGGCTGCCATCGCTGTTCCAGCGCGGGTGATGCACCGCGATGCCATCCAAGCCGGCCTCCGGCTGTCCCGCGACGAGTCGAATGTCGTCGAGGCGCCAGACCGCGCCGGTGCGCAACTGCGCGACTTTCAGCACCGTGGAGTCCCAGGGCATCGCCGGGTGGTTCCACTCCAGCCAGGCCAGTCGCCCGTCGGACGAGAGCGCCGGATTGGCGTAGAAGTCGGCACCGCCGGCGAGGATGTGCTCGGGTCCGGGAGAACCATCGGCGTTCGGCCAACTGAGCGCCACGAGCGTGGTCTGCGGCTCGCCCGGGTTTCGGTGATCCTCACGAATCGCCAGCACGGCCGGAATCTTGGGGCAGACCACTAGATCGCCGTAGCGAACCGAGGCATCGCCGCAGGTCAGGGTAAGGATCGTGCCGTCCGGGGTACGCAGCTTCACGGTGCGGTCCACATCGTCGCAGTAGGCCAGGACGCCGTCTTCGACGTCGAAGGCGCCACCGCCGTACTCCTGGACGCGGGAGCGCACGTTGGCCGTCGGTGTCATCTGCTGGGTGCGCTCGTTGCGCAGCCGCATGGCGGTCGTCCGGCCTTCCTCGCCGGGCAGCGACTCCAGCCAGTACAGATCGGCATTGTCGGCCACCAGTTCGAGCATGGACGCGCCACCGGCGATCACCTCGTCCAAGGTGATGGGGGAGACCCACGAGCCACAGGGCGCGACTGTGGGCTGCTGATCGGCGGTACTCATGTGGACAAGCTAGCGCAGCAGCCTCCCGGCTGGCATGTTGAACCCAATTGAGGCAGAATCAATAAGCAAATCGAACAGACCAGGTTCCATCGGGACGCTGTCGCACAGGTTGCAGGGGAAGGCACACCTGAAGCGAGAGGAGTCGAGATGGAAACCATGTCGCGTGGAGTCATTTTCGTGCACTCGACGCCGGCCGCGCTGTGCCCGCACATCGAATGGGCGGCAGGCGCGGTTCTTGGCCTGCCCCTGAATCTGGAATGGACCGACCAGCCCGCCGAACCCGGGACGCTGCGCGCCGAGTACTCGTGGACGGGTCCCGCCGGCAGCTCGGCAGGCCTGGCCAGCGCCCTGCGCAGCTGCCAGCGTCTGCGCTTCGAGGTGACCGAGGACGCCACCGCCACCGACGAGGGTCAGCGTTACGCCTACACTCCCGAGTTGGGTGTCTTTCATGCGATGACCGGCCCGCACGGTGACATCCAGGTCTCGGAACACCGGCTGCGTACGGCCATGACGACCGCCGCTCAGGGCGGCATCAGCTTGCAGGATGCGTTGAGCGAGCTGCTGGGCGAGCCCTGGGATGCCGAACTCGAGGTCTTCCGCTACGCAGGCGAAGACGCCCCCGTCCGCTGGCTGCACCGGGTCGGCTGAGCCGCCCGCGGCCTGCCGTTCCGCGGATCCGCGGTCGACTTGTCAAAAACAGCGGCTGCCGGATCCGGCAGCCGCTGTAGAAGAGACCGGAGAGTCGGTCTGCCTCTGCCGCTGGTGCAGCAGGTCGGATCAGTCAGTCATGTTGTCGTTGGTCAGCGCCAACGCCACATTGTGCCCGCCGAAGCCGAACGAGTTGTTCAGTGCCGCCAGCGGGCCGGACGACAGCTCGCGCGCGGTGTTCGCGGCGATCTGGATACCCAGGTCCGGCTCGGGGTTCTCCAGATTGATGGTGGGCGGCGAAATGCGGTCGCGCAACGCCATCACGGTGGCGAAGGTCTCCAGCGCGCCGGTACCACCCAGCAGGTGGCCGGTCATCGATTTGGTGGAGGTGACGAATGCGTCGTCGGCAGCCGAACCGAGCGCGCGTGCAATCGACCTGGCTTCCGTGACGTCGCCCTGCGGGGTCGAGGTGCCATGCGCATTGACGTGCTTGACATCGGCAGGCTCCAGCCCGGCGTTCCGCATCGCCTTGACCATCGCCGAGAACTGCCCTGAGCCGGTCGGCTCGGGCTGGACGATGTCGTGCGAGTCGGCGCTGATGCCGTAGCCGGCCAGCGTGCCGTAGATCTTGGCCCCGCGGGCCTTGGCCGACGCCAGGGTCTCGATGACCAGCATCACCGCGCCCTCGCCGATGACGAAGCCGTCGCGGTCGACGTCCCATGGACGCGAAGCCCGCTCGGGCTCGTCATTGCGGCGGCTCAGCGCCTGCATCTGGGCGAATGCGGCGATCGGCATCGCGTGGATGACGGATTCGGATCCGCCCACCACGACGATGTCGGCCTCATTGAGGCGCAGCATATTCGCACCCAGCGCAATCGCCTCGTTCGAGGAGGCACACGCCGAAACGGGCGCGTGCACCCCTGCCTTGGCGTTGACCAGCAGACCGACATGCGCGGCCGGGGCATTGGCCATCAGCATCGGCACCGTGAACGGGCTGACCCGTCGCAGGCCCTTCTCGCGCTGGATGTCCCACTGATCGAGCGTGGTCACCAGGCCGCCGATACCGCTACCGACCGAAACACCCAGCCGCTCGGGATCAACCGGGTTCTCCTCGCCGAGGCCGAATCCGGCATCGGCCCATGCCTCGCGGGCGGCTACCACCGCGAGCTGGCTGACGCGGTCCATCCGGCGGGCCTCAACGCGCGAGATCCACTGCGTGGTGTCCGCGTTGACCTGACCGGCGATCTGCACGGGCAGATCCTGAGCCCAGTCAGCCTCGATATGACGGACGCCGCTGCGCCCGGCGAGAAGTGCTTGCCAGGTGGTGGGCGCATCATTTCCCAACGGGGTGATGGCTCCGAATCCTGTGATGACAACGTCAGTCATTGAGGCTCCTGGATGAAAATGGTTGATGGACTGGCCCACACTGTCCATGAGGTCAGGTGTGGGCCGGAGATGGCGGTAGCTCAGTTCTGCGCGCGCTCGATGTAGGAGACGGCGTCGCCAACGGACTTCAGCGACTTCGAGTCCTCATCGGGAATCGAGATGTTGAAGGTCTCTTCGCAGGCGTAGATGATCTCGACCATCGACAGCGAGTCGACGTCCAGATCGTCCACGAAGCTCTTCTCGAGCTGCACATCGTCCTGATCGACACCAGCAACGTCGTTGACGATGTCGGCGAGCTGCGAACGGATTTCCTCGGTGGTGGCCATGATGTGGTCCTTTCTGTTGGCCTGGATGGCATTGTATGAATCGGGCTGTATCGGAGGGTATATCAGGGCAGGACGACGACCTGGCCGGCATAGACCAGCCCGGCGCCGAAGCCGATGATCAGGGCATTGTCGCCGGACTTGGCCTCGCCGGATTCGAGCAGGGCCTCCATGGCGATCGGGACGGAAGCCGCCGACGCATTTCCCATGTGCTTGATGTCGCGGCTGACCACGACGCTTTCCGGCAGCTTGAGGCGGCGCAGCATGGCATCGGTGATGCGATTGTTCGCCTGGTGGGGGATGAAGACGTCGAGCTCGTCGGGCTTCAGACCTGCCACCTCGAGGGTTTCCACGGTCTTCTCGACGATGTAGGTGGTCGCCCAGCGGAAAACCTTGTTGCCCTCCATGTGGATCTTCGGGCTGAAACCGCCGGCCGCAGCGACGTCGAAATCGTCGGAGTGAATGATCTCGGCGGTGTTGATCTCCGAGCCCCATACGACCGGGCCGATGGCCGGCGTATCCGAGGGGCCGATGACTGCGGCGCCTGCGCCATCGCCGAACAGGAAGGCGGTGGAACGATCGGTGTAGTCGGTCTGTTCGCTCAGCACCTCGACGCCGACCACGAGCACGTAGTGGGCGGAGCCGGCGCGCACCATGGAGTCGGCGAGGCTCACCCCATAGCAGAAGCCGGCGCAGGCGGCGCTGAGGTCGGTGGCGGCCGGGTTCGGCAGCCCGAATTCGGATGCTACCTGCACTGCTAGCGAGGGGAACCGGCGGTGATTGGAAACCGAGCTGACCAAGACCGCATCGATCTGGTCGGTCGGCACTCCCGAGCGGTCGAGGGCCTTGCGGGCTGCCTCGGTGGCCAGCGACAAGGTGTTCTGCGAATCATCGACCCAGCGGCGCTCGATGATGCCGGTGCGTTGTTGAATCCATTCGTCCGAGGAATCGATGATGGTGCACATCTCGGCGTTGTCGACAACGCGGTTGCCGCGGGCGCCGCCCACCCCCAGAATCCGGGAGTAGGCCGAGCCTTGCGAGGCTTTGATAGGCGAGCTCATTTTCCTCATTTCGCTTCGGAGTGACGCGCGCAGAAATCGCGGGCGTCGTCCAGTTGATCGGGGGTGTTCAGGTTGAACAGCTCGACGCCCTTCAGGTTCCGCTTGGCGATACCCGTCAGGGTTCCGGCCGGAGCCAACTCGAGCAGCCCGGTGGTTCCCAGGGAAGCCATGGTGTCCATGCACAGGTCCCAGCGCACCGGGCTGGTGACCTGATCGACCATACGGTCCAGGTATTCGGCGCCGGATTCGACCACGGCGCCATCGCGGTTCGACAGCAGTCGGGTGACCGGTCGCGCCGTACCGATGGATTCCGCGAGCAGCCGGAGACGCCGCGATGCGGGGGCCATGTGAACGGTGTGGAAGGCGCCGGCGACCGACAGCGGGATGACTCGAGCACGGGCCGGGGGATTGTCCTCGAGGGTCTTCAACTGCTCGAGGGTGCCGGCCGCGACGATCTGGCCGGATCCGTTGTAGTTCGCGGGGGTGAGCCCGGCAGCCTCGATCGCGGCCAGCACCTCGTCCGGCTTGCCGGCGATGACCGCAGACATCCCGGTGGGCTGCACCGCTGAGGCGGCGGCCATGGCCTGGCCACGCTCGCGGACGAAGACCATCGCGGCTTCCGGGTTGATCGCACCGGTCAAAGCGGCGGCGCCGATCTCTCCGACCGAGTGTCCGGCGACGATGTCTGCGGGCCCGCAGCCGTATTCGGCGTCCGGGAAAAGCTCGTGGGCGATGGCGAGAGCCGAGGCGACCAGCAGTGGCTGGGCGATCGCGGTATCGCGGATGGTGTCGGCATCGGCTTCGGTTCCGTAGTGCGCCAGATCGAGACCGACCACGGCGGACAGCCAGGTGAGTCGGTCAGCGAAGCTGGTGATCTTCAACCATTCGGAGAGGAAGCCGGGCGTCTGGGCGCCCTGGCCGGGAGCGGCGATAACAAGCACCCTTACATCCTGCCCGGTCGGCCGGAAGGAGCATGTGCGCCGCGTGACGAATTTGGCGCACCGACATTGTGCGTAATCTACAAACCAGAGCTGATCTTCGTCCTAATTGCTGTGCTGACGTCCCAAAGTGATGGCCAGCCGCAGCACATAGGCCTCCCGGGGCGCGCTGGGGGAGTAGCCGGTCACCTCGGCGATGCGTTTGAGGCGGTAGCGCACAGTATTGGGGTGGACGAACAGGGCCCGGGCGGTGGCTTCGACCGAGCCGCCCTGGTCACCGAAGCTGACGCAGGTTTCCAGCAGGTCGCCGCCGGCGGCCAGTAACGGCTTGTAGACCGACTCCACGAGTTCGCGGCGTGCCTGGCCGTTGCCAGCCAGCGCTCGTTCGGGCAGCAGATCGCGGGCGGTCAGCACTCGTGGCCCTTCCGGCCATGCCTTCGCAGAGCGCGCACCCGACAGGGCGGCGCGGGCCGACTCGGAGGCTCGCATCAATCCGGCGACCGGCGGCCCCACCACGATCGGGCCGGATCCGAAGTGCGCGGCCAGCGATTCCAGCCAGCCGATGCTGGCCTGCTGATCGGGCTCGGCATCCGGCGAGGTGGGCGACAGCACGACCACCAGCCGATCGCCGTGCAGCGCAGCCATGGCCACCAGCCCGAGGCGCTCGGCGTCCTTGCGCAGCCCGCCGAAGTCCTCGTCGTCCGACATCGCCCCGATCGCAACCACCACCGGCGCCTGCGAGTGCCAGCCCAGCGTGGACGCCCGAGACAACAGGTCTTCGTTCGAGTCGGCCCGCACCACCGCGTCCACGATGAGCGCCTCGATCCGCTCGTCCCAGCTGCCCCGGGATTCGGCCGCTCGCGCGTAGACCTCGGCCGCAGCGAAAGCGATCTCTCGCGAATAGTGCAGGATGGCGGTCTGCAGCACGGCACGGTCACCTCGCGGCATCAGTTGACCGATTTGCGCCTCCACCACATCGATCGTGGTGCGTATCAGATCGACCGTCTGGTGCAGGTTGATCTTGCGAGTGAGGGAACGCGGCGCGACGTTGAAGATCCGAGCCGGGTCGAGATCGGACTCGGCATCGTCGGCGAACCAGTCGACGAATCCGTTGATGCCCTCGTTGGCGACCATGCTCACCCAGGAACGCTCCTCGGCGCTCAGATCCGAATACCAGGGGTGGCGGATCTCCATCTCCGCGACGACCGCCGTGCTCATCCGGCCGGCCTGGGCGGCCAGTCTCTTGGCAATGGCGGAACGGGTGCGGGCGGCAGGTACGAACGACCTGCCGGCACTCGCCGGGGCTTTCACGGCCATTGAACCTCCTGGCATCTATCTGCCGGGCACTCTACCGCGGTGCGGCGATCGGTACGCGTATTGAAAGACCGAGCCCCGGCCGCTGGCGCGCACCGGGGCTCGAATCGCAAGAAGGCTCAGCGCTTGATGCGAGCGTTGCCCTCCCAGACGGACCAGATCTGCTCCTCGTCGGCAGGCACGGCGTAGTCGGTCAGGAAGGTGGTGGTGATCGCGCCGGATGCCCAGCCGAACTGCAGGCACTTCTCGGGCTCCCAGCCCTTGATCAGACCGTAGAGGATGCCGCCGACGGTCGAGTCGCCGCCACCGATGCGGTCGAGCACGCCGATGTCACGGGGCTCTGCGACATAGAACTCGCCGCCCGCCCACAGAATCGCGCCCCACAGATGATGGTTGGCGTTGACGACCTCACGCAGCGTCGTGGCGAAGACCTCGACGCCGGGGAAACGCTCGTGGGCCGTGTTGATCATGGCCTTGAAGCCCTCGATCTTCGCGCCGATGCCCTTGCCACCGGCCTCCGGGCCCTCCAGGCCGAGTGCCAGCTGGAAGTCCTCCTCGTTGCCGATCAGGATGGAGCAGTTGTTGGCGATCTCGGTGAAGCCCGCGCGCAGCTCCTCCTCACGTCCCTTCCAGAAGGAAGCGCGGAAGTTGAGGTCGAAGCTGACTGCGGCGCCATGCTTCTTGGCGGCGTGAGCGATGTCCAGGCAGAACTGCAGGGTCTTGGGTGACAACGCGGCGATCAGGCCCGACATATGGACGATCTTCGCGCCCTCGTCGCCGAAGATGCGCTCGAGGTCGAAGTCCTTGGCGTCCAACTGCAGCCCGACCTCACCGGCGCGGTCGTTCCAGACCCGCGCGCCACGATTGCCGTAGCCGGAGTCGGCGATGTTGAACTGGTGGCGGTAGCCCCAAGCTCCGCCCTGCGGCAGATCAGGACCCTCGAAATCCATGAAGCGCGAGGCCAGGTTCGACTTGATCATCAGTGAGATCGGGCTGCCCTGAACGAAGTTGGTGAGAATCTTCACCGGCTGGCCGAGGTAGCTGGCGATCGAACCGACGTTGCTCTCCGCCGAGGTCACCTGCATGGTGAAGCGGTTCGCGGTCTGCACGGGCTGTGCGTCCTCAGGACAGATACGGATACCCATGCTGGTCGGAATGACGAGCGACCATTCGGCGTCCTCACGGAGTTTCATTATTATGCTGCCTTTCGAGATCGTGAACCGGCGCCTGCTATGCATCGTCGGCTTCGCTCGCGCCGCGGCTGTATGCCCGGATTCTACCGTGATGGATTCGGTTCGCCCCTGGTTATTGCCAAGCGTTGCAGCAGGCGGGCCAGGTTCGGCCGACCGGCCATCGCGATGCTGTGGGCGGGATCGCCGGACTCCTGGCGAAAACAAGCGGTTCGCGGGAAGATTGCGGGTGTAGCTGGTGTTGAAGTGACATCTGTCGTGACTTGAAAGGACCTCAGCGTGATCCCTCGCGAGCAACCCGGCCCCCTGCTTAATGGCCTTCCTACCAACCTCCCGGACACTGATGTCGACGAGACCAATGAGTGGTTGGAGTCACTGGATGGGCTGATTGAATCAGGTGGACGCAACCGGGCCCGCTACGTCATGCTCCGGCTCAACGAACGAGCCCGTGATCAGCGCATCGGCGTTCCCTCGCTGGTGTCGACCGACTACGTCAATACCATCCCGAAGTCGAAGGAAGTGCCGTACCCCGGCGATCCCGATCTGGAGCAGAAGGTTCGCCATATGCTCCGCTGGAATGCGGCCATTCAGGTGCATCGCCAGCAGCGTCCCGGTGTCGGTGTCGGTGGCCACATCGCCAGCTATGCCTCGGCAGCCACCTTGTACGAGGTCGGCCTGATGCACTTCTGGCGTGGCAAGGATCATCCGGGTGGGGGCGATCAGGTCTTCTTCCAGGGCCACGCCTCGCCAGGCATGTACGCCCGAGCGCTGCTCGAAGGACGACTCACCGAAAACGACCTCGACGGCTTCCGTCAGGAATACAGCCGCCCCATGGGTGGCCGCGGGCTGCCGAGTTACCCGCACCCGCGCCGGATGCCCGACTTCTGGGAGTTCCCGACCGTCTCCATGGGCATCGGCCCGATCAACGCGATCTACCAGGCGTCCTTCAACCGCTACCTGGAGAACCGGGGCATCAAGGACACCAGCCAGCAGCACGTCTGGGCGTTCCTCGGCGACGGTGAGATGGACGAGGTCGAGTCGCGCGGTGCGCTGCAGCTGGCCACCAATGAGGGCCTCGACAACCTCACCTTCGTGATCAACTGCAATCTGCAGCGTCTGGACGGCCCGGTGCGCGGCAACGGCAAGATCATCCAGGAGCTGGAGTCGTTCTTCCGTGGCGCCGGCTGGAATGTCATCAAACTCGTCTGGGGTGCCAACTGGGATCCGCTGCTCGAGAACGACACCGAGGGCGCGCTGGTCAACGTGATGAACACCACGCGTGACGGTGACTTCCAGACCTTCAAGGCCAACGACGGCGCATACGTACGTGAGCATTTCTTCGGGCGTGACCCCCGCACGGCTGCGATGGTCGCGGACTGGACCGACGATCAGATCTGGGCCCTGCGCCGTGGCGGCCTGGACTACGCGAAGATCTACAACGCCTACAAGGCAGCCACCGACTACACCGGTGGGCCGACCGTCATCCTGGCGCACACCATCAAGGGTTACTTCCTCGGCAGCCACTTCGCTGGCCGCAATGCGACTCATCAGATGAAGAAGCTGGCGATCGACGACCTCAAGGGCCTGCGCGACCGCTGTAACATCCCGGTCTCCGATGAGGTGCTGGAAGCTGATCCCTACCAGCCGCCGTACTACAACCCCGGTCCGTCCAGCCCGGCAATCCAGTACCTGCTGGAGCGTCGCCGCGAGCTGGGCGGATTCGTCCCGGAGCGGCGCGGTGAACCCAGCAAGAAGCTGCAGTTGCCCGACGAGAAGGCGTACAAGGCCACCCGCAAGGGCTCGGGCAACCAGAAGGTCGCGACCACGATGGCCTTCGTGCGTCTGCTGAAGGATCTGTTGCGCGATCGCGGCCTTGCGCCGTTCATCGTCCCGATCATCCCGGACGAGGCCCGCACGTTCGGCATGGACTCGTTCTTCCCGACGATCAAGATCTACAACGCGAACGGTCAGCAGTACACGCCGGTCGATCATGACCTGATGCTGAGCTACCGCGAAGCCACCAACGGCCAGATCATGCACGTCGGCATCAATGAGGCCGGTGCCACGGCGGCGTTCACGGCGGTCGGCACCAGCTACGCCACCCACGGCCAGCCGATGATCCCGATCTACATCTTCTACTCGATGTTCGGTATCCAGCGCACCGCCGACATGTGGTGGGCCGCCGCCGACCAGTTGGCGCGAGGCTTCTACATCGGCGCCACGGCCGGCAAGACCACGCTGACCGGCGAGGGTACCCAGCACATGGATGGGCATTCGCACATCCTGACCTCGACCAATGAGGGCATTGTCAGCTACGACCCGGCCTATGGCTATGAGATCGGCTACATCGTCGAGGACGGCCTGCGCCGCATGTACGGGGACAAGCCCGAGGATGTCGCCTACTACCTGACGGTCTACAACGAGCCGATGCTGCAGCCGGCCGAGCCCGAGAATGTCGACGCCGAGGGCATTCGTCGCGGCATTCACCTGATCTCGGAAGGTGGCGAGGGTGACAAGCGCGCCCAGCTGCTCGCGTCCGGTGTCGGCGTGCCGTGGGCGCTGGAAGCCCAGCAGCTGCTGAAGAACGACTGGGGCGTCGAATCGGATGTCTGGTCGGTGACCAGCTGGAATGAGCTGGCCCGCGACGGCCGTGCCTGCGACGAGGAGGCCTTCATCAACCCGGAGGCCGAACGACGAGTGCCGTTCGTCACCCAGAAGCTGGCCGGGCGCCAAGGCCCGGCGGTCGCGGTGAGCGACTTCATGCGTGCGGTTCACGAACAGATCCGCGCGTGGGTGCCGACCGACTACTACCCGCTGGGTGCCGATGGCTTCGGTTTCTCGGATACCCGGGCGGCGGCACGCCGGCACCTGCGCATTGATGGTCCGTCCATCACGGTGCGCGCGCTGCAGGCGCTGGCCGATCGCGGTGAACTGCCGCGTGAGGTCGTGCGTCAGGCGATCGACCGCTACCAGCTGAACAATGTCAACGCGGGTTCTTCCGGCGAGGTGGGTGGCGACGCGTAACCCGATGCTCGCGACCCGGTCGCAATGATCGATCAACGCCGGCGGTGCGGTTCTTCTCCGGAGGCAGCACCGCCGGCGTCTTGTCTTTGTGGTGTCAGCGATCCTCGCGGAGCCGGCCGAGGACCTGGTAGCGGGCGCAGACGAAGGCTCTGTTGCGACTGGTTTCGGCCAGCCTCAAGTCGAGGCGACGGGGGAGCAGTGGCTTGCCTGACCCGAGGGTCACCGGTGCAATCGAGACGATGATCTCGTCCAGCAGGCCGGCGTCGGCGAACTGGCCGGCGAGGTTGCCCCCGCCCACCACCCACAGATCCCGTCCGCCTGCTGCTTCGACCATCCGGGAATAGACGGTCCGCACGTCGCCGGAAGCCAGTCGCACATCCGCACCCTCAGGGATGTCGAGCACGCGCGACGTCAGGACCCAGGCCGGCACCGTGTAGGACCAGGGCTCGGGATCGTTGCGCAGCACCCACTCGTAGGTGGTCGATCCCATGACGATCGCGCCGATGCCCGCGATGAACTGCCCGTAGTTGAAGGGACCGTCATCGTCGATCTGTTGACGCAGCAGCCAGGCAAGAGAATCATCGGGGTCCGCAAGAAAACCGTCGAGCGTAGTGGCCGTGTAGTAGGTCAGCTTCGTCATGTAGCCATTGTGCCGTCCGGAGCAGTGAAAGACTGCTACCTGTGAGGGTGGGGCGCCCGCATGCGTCGGTCGGGCTGCGTCTGGCAATCTGGTGTCAGACGCCGGTTGGCGTGGTCAGCAGTTGTGTGGTGAAGTGGAGGAATGGTGGTATCCCCTCAGCGGCCAGGATCGAACGGTATCGACCAGCTTGGACTGCACGAAGGAATGGTCGTTCAAGAGCTGGGCTGGGACGATGACGTCGACCAGGACCTGCGTGACGAAATCATGGATGTGATCGATGGCGAGCTGATCGAGGACGCCGTCGAAGCCGTCGATTTGGTGCTGCTGTGGCAGCGCGATGATGCTGATGTGGCCGATGCGCTCGTCGACGCTCAGCGCGATCTGTCGGATACCGGCTGGATCTGTGTGCTTACCCCCAAGATCGGGCGTCCGGGCTACGTCGACCCGGCCGATATCGATGAGGGGGCAACGACAGCGGGGATGGCGCTCACCACCGTGATCGAGGTCTGCCCCGATTGGCAGGCCCGCAAGGTCGTTCGTCCTCGCGGCACGCGCCGCTGAGCCGCTGGCGGCTCTGACGACTGTTCATTCCGAGTTCAGGTGTGGCTGTGCTGCCCGGGCACGGGCACAACTGACCAATGGCAAGTTGATCTTGCGGAGTCGCGACTCAACTTTGGATTGACTTACCAAAAAAGTTGAGTCTGGTCGACTCAATTCGGGAATAGCTGCCGCAGCGGTCCTGTTGTGATCTACGTGGGCGTCATGCAGGCGCCCTGAAGACACAAGGAGTAATCGTGAGCACTGTTTACAATCCTTTCCGCGATATGGATCGCGTTTTTACTCAGCTCGCGCGCACTGCCGCCACTGAGGCACGCACCATGCCGATGGATCTTTACCGCGATGGCGATGAGTTCGTCGTCAAGATCGACCTGCCCGGTGTTGATCCCGACAGCATCGACATTGATGTTGACGACCGGACGCTGAGCGTCCGCGCAGAGCGCGAGCAGGAGGAGATTCACTCCGACGATGAGAATCATCGCTGGGTTAGCCGTGAGCGCAGCTACGGTTCGTATGCTCGCCAGCTCACCTTGGGCCAGGGCCTGAACGTCGGGGAGATCACTGCTGATTACGCCGACGGCGTCTTGACCCTGAAGATCCCGGTGGCCGAGGAAGCCAAGCCTCGCAAGGTGAAGGTCAACAAGGGCAAGGTTCCTGTCGAGGTCGAGTCGGCCGCCGAGCCCGAGCCGATTCAGAACTGAGCCTGAGCCGATCCACAAACTGAGGTCGGCCAGACACGACGACAAGGCGTCCGTCTCCCTGAAGCGAGGGGATGACGGACGCCTTTCGTATGCCGTGATGCTGATCTGGGCTCAGTGGCAGGCGACCGGACCCGCAATACTGAAGCGCCGCCCGGATCGGCTACTATCTAGCCTGCGGGCGCATAGCTCAGTTGGTTAGAGCAGCTGCCTTACAAGCAGCAGGTCGTTGGTTCGAGTCCGACTGCGCCCACTTCGCAAGACCCACATCGCGATCGCCGAGCCTGCGTTCAGCTTGGGCCCCTGCCTCGTCGCGAAGGAATGGTCGGATCCTCGTTTTTGCGCAGATACTCCCGGATCACGTCGCAATCCCTGGCGGGATCGCGCACGATGCGCTTCGAAACAACCACGAAGGCGGCTTTGTCGATCACCACGAGCCGCAGCCCGTGCTCCGGGATGCGTTTCGATTTTCGTTCGTCATAGCGACGGCGTTGCTCACCCCGACCGACGCCGGAGACAGTATGGCGCCGGTCGAAGACTCGGCCCCAACCCATTGCGCCGGCCCCGCCGACTCAGCTATTGATGCGGGCCTTGACCAGGCCCGCGACCGTCTTGCCGTCGGCTCGTCCGGCCACTTTCGCGTTGACTGCCTTGACGATCGCACCCATCTGGCGCATGGTCGGCTTGGCTCCCAGCTCGGCCTCAGTGGCGGTCATCTGAGCGTCTACGATCGCGACAAGTTCGTCGGTGCTGAGCGCCTTCGGCAGATAGCGATCCAGGAAGTCGGCCTCGGCGGACTCTTTCTCCGCCAGTTCGGGTCGGCCGGCCTCGGCGTAGGTCTGGGCGGACTCGGCTCGGCTGCGCCGTTCTTTGGTGATCACCGAGATCTCCTCGGCGTCGCTCAGCTCGCGAGCCTCATCACCGGCGACCTCTGCGTACTGGATGGCCGCCAACGCCATCCGGATCGTCGATTTGGCGAAGTCGTCCCGCTGCTTCATGGCAGCAATCAGGTCCTCGCGCAACTGGTTCTTGATCTCACCCACGGCCAACTCCCTTACACGGATTCGTCGTCCATTCTCGCACGCGACCGATGCCGCCCAGGTCGAGCGCTGGTTGGCTGTGATGCCAGACGGTAGACTTCCGGTTTGTGGCCGTTGCAGATCTCCCCGACATCATTCATGAACTCGACCGATCATTGACCTCGATCGAGGTCGTTGTCGACCCCGATTCAAAGAAGGTCGAGATCGCGAAGCTGGAGGAAGAATCCGCAGCGCCGGACCTGTGGAACGACCAAGCCAATGCGCAGCGGGTGACCAGTCGGCTCTCGCGGCTGCAATCTGAAGTCGAGCGCGTCGAGGATCTGCGCCAACGACTGGACGATGTCCAGGTGCTGCTCGAACTGGCCGCCGAAGAAGGCGATCGCGACAGTGCGGCCGAAGCAGAACACGAAGTCAGCGTCCTGAAAGGCGAGATCGAGGCGCTTGAGGTCCGTACTCTGCTGGGCGGAGAGTACGACGAACGCGATGCGCTGGTTACCATCCGTTCCGAGGCAGGTGGGGTGGACGCGGCCGACTTCGCGGCGATGCTGCTCCGCATGTACGAGCGCTGGGCCGAACGTCACGGCTACCCCATCGAGGTCTACGACGTCAGCTACGCCGAAGAGGCAGGCATCAAGTCGGCCACGTTCACCGTCAAGTCCCCCTATGCCTACGGAACGCTGTCGGTCGAGCAGGGTACCCACCGCCTGGTGCGGATCAGTCCCTTCGACAACCAGGGACGCCGACAGACCAGCTTCGCCGGTGTCGAGGTGCTTCCGGTCGTGGAGGAGACCGACCATATCGACGTGCCGGAGACCGACATCCGGGTCGATGTCTTCCGCAGTTCGGGTCCCGGCGGCCAGTCCGTCAACACGACCGATTCGGCAGTTCGCATCACCCACCTGCCGACCGGCCTGGTAGTCAGCTGCCAGAACGAGAAGAGCCAGATTCAGAACAAGGCCGCCGCGCTGCGCGTCCTGCAGGCCCGGCTGCTCGAGAAGGCGCGCCAAGATCGCGAAGCCGAGATGAACGCGCTGAAGTCAGCGGGCAATTCCTGGGGCTCACAGATGCGCAGCTATGTGCTGCATCCCTACCAGATGGTCAAGGACCTGCGCACGAACTACGAAACGGGCAATACCGACGCGGTCTTCGACGGTGATATCGATGCGTTCATCGACGCCGGCATCCGCTGGCGTCAGCGCGACGACGCGGCTTGATCATCGGAGCCGGCCTGGTGCGGTCCCGCGTGGCGAGTTGCTCGCTCGCGAGAACCGTTTACACTCGTGACGTGGACTGAGAGTTTCTCAGGAAATCTGTCCATGATCCCGCCCGGGGAAGTGCCTCGCAGGTTGGAAGCGACGAACAGGACGGTCACGTGATCACATTCGAGGATGTCTCGAAGACCTACTCAGGCCAGACCAAGCCTGCGCTACGGCACATCAACCTGCAGATCGACAAGGGGGAGTTCGTCTTTCTCGTCGGTACCTCGGGTTCTGGCAAGTCGACATTCCTGCGCCTGATCCTGCGTGAGTACCGGCCCACGTCCGGAAAGATCTTCGTCCTCGGCAAGGACCTCGGGCATCTGCACCAGTGGAAGGTCCCGGCGCTGCGGCGCCAGATCGGCACCGTCTTCCAGGACTTCCGGCTGCTGCCCGGCAAGACGGTCTATGAGAACGTGGCCTTCGGTCTGCAGGTGCTCGGCCGTCCGACCTCCCAGATCCGCCAGATCGTGCCTGAGACCATTGACCTGGTCGGGTTGTCAGGAAAGGAAGACCGCCAGCCCGAGGAACTGTCGGGCGGCGAGCAGCAGCGCGTCGCGATCGCGCGTGCCATCGTGAACCGGCCGAAGATCCTCATCGCCGACGAGCCCACCGGCAATCTCGACCCGCAGACCAGCGTCGGCATCATGAAGCTGCTGGATCGCATCAACAAGCGCGACACCACCGTCATCATGGCCACCCACGACCAGACCATCGTCGACCAGATGCGCAAACGAGTCCTCGAACTCGATCAGGGAAATCTGGTCCGTGATCAGGTCCGGGGCGTCTACGGCACCGCGTGAGCGGCCGGACCTCTGCTAGGAGAGCACTGAAATATGCGACATACCTTCCGTGAGACGTGGTCGGGCCTCAAGCGCAATGCGTCCATGACGGTCGCGGTCATCGTGACCATGACCGTCTCCCTGACGCTCTTCGGTCTATCGGTGATGACCTTTCAGGAGGTCGACCGGGTCAAGGGCCGCTGGTACGACAAGATCGAGATCTCGGTCTTCTTGTGCACCAAGGACTCGGCGGGCACCAGCCAGTCCGGCAACTGCGAACCCGGCCAAGACACCACCGACGTTCAACGTGACTACATCCGCACCCGGTTGGAGCAGAACCCTGACGTCCTCGAGGTCTTCTACGAGTCGAAGGAAGACGCCTACCAGGACTACCGGAACACCTATGCCGACTCGCCACTGCTGGACAGTCTGACGATCGAGCAGATGCAGGATTCCTTCCGCGTGAAACTGGTCGATCCGCAGAACTATCAGGGGGTGGTCGCCGAGGCGTCCAGCCTGCCGGGCGTTCAGAATGTCCTCGATCTGCACGAGGTACTCGACCCCATCTTCTCGGTGCTGAACGGGCTGAAGTGGGGCACCATGGGCATGGCGGTGCTGTTGCTCGCGGCAGCCATGCTGCAGATCGGCAACACCATCCGGATGTCCGCCTTCACTCGTCGCCGCGAGATCGGCATCATGCGGTTGGTCGGCGCGTCCAACATCTACATCATGCTGCCGTTCGTCCTGGAGGCGCTTTTCGCGGGCGTCGTCAGCACGATTCTGTCGGCCGCCGCGCTGCTGGGTTCATATGAGTTCCTCATCGAACGCAACGCTAAAGTCTCTATCCAGGCTTTACCTTGGATTACGTGGACCGACGCCTGGATGGCGGTCGGCCTGGTTGCGGTCGTCGCAGTTGTTCTGTCTATCGTCCCTACGTTGATCACAACGCGGAGGTATCTCCGCGTCTGACATGCGGGACGTACAGACAGGGGGCTGAGTGTCGTGACTCAAGGTTCTGCCCGGACTGCCCGAACTCCATCGACTCTTTCCGGTCGCAGACCTTGGCTGTGGCGGATGCTCACGGGATTGATCGTCATCGGATGTCTCGGCTCGCTCACTGCTCCTGCTCGAGCCGACGATCTGGACGACCAGCAGGCCAATCTGCAGTCCCAGCTCCAGCAGTCGGTCACAGACATCGACAACCATCACGCCGCTCTGGACGCCGCCACCGCTCAGGTCGTGAGTTCGCGCCAGGCGCTGGCAGATGCGCAGGCCGTGCTGGCCAAGGCCCAAAGCGAGCGGGACGCGGCATATGCGGTCGACCAGCAGAAGGCCAACGCCTTGGCGAGTGCTGAACAAGAGCTTTCGGACGCCAAGACGGCCGTTTCGCTCGGCAAGAATGCCGTGGCAGCCCAGCAGTCCAAGGCTGCGCAGGACATGCGCACCACACACCAGCAGAACACCGGGCTGATCTCACTGGGAATGCTGTTCGTCGATACCGAGGATGTCGGAAGCGTCAGCTCGCGCGTCCAGTGGGCCTCCACGTTGTACAACGCGAACTCCACCGAACTGAATCGGCTTACCCAGCTGCAGTTGCAGCTCCAGAACGCGCAGACCCAGCTGGCGACCCTGGAGGACAACGCCCGAGTGGCCCGAGAAGCAGCGGCCGCGCAGTTGAGCCGGACGCAGGCCGCCGAGCAGGCAGCCGACAGCGCTGCGAACCAGGTTTCCCAGCTGGTGGCCGCCAATGAGGCCGCTGAGGCGAGCGCCGCGCAGGTGCTGGCCGACGAAAGGGCGGCCCACGCTTCAATGCAGGCCCAGATGGATTCGGTGACGCAGGCGATCCAAGAACGCAACGCCCGGCAGGCCGCCGAGGCCGCCGCGGCTGCGGCCGCAGCTCAAGCAGCAGCAGAGGCCGCCGCTGCTGCGGCAGCGCAACAGGCTGCCGAGGCCGCTGCCGCAGCTCAACAGGCAGCCGCGGCGCCTGCCGCCGCAGCACCGGCCGCCGCGGCGCCCGCCGACACCTCCTCATCGACTGCGGCCGCGTCGTCCAGCGGATTCCCGCTCTACACCCCGGCCAACGGCCCCTACACCTCTCCGTTCGGTTGGCGGACCAATCCGGTGCTCGGCTACTCCGAACTGCACGACGGTCTCGACATCGGTGCGGGCTGCAACACCCCGGTCTACGCTGCGGCCAGCGGCACGGTGGGTCAGACCGTCCCCGAGTGGTCGAGTGGCGGCTGGGGCAACCGGGTCATCATCGACCACGGCTGGATCGACGGCGTGCAGGTGAGCACCGGATACAACCACCTCTCGAGCTACATCGTCGGCCCTGGCCAATGGGTGAACCGTGGACAGGTCATCGGCTACATCGGGACGACCGGGCTGTCGACCGGATGCCATCTGCACTTCCACGTGTGGATCAACGGCCAGGTCACCAATCCGGCCCCCTACCTGTGAGGCTGAACGGCTGAGTCCTGGCAGCTTGGTACCGGCCAGCTCGGACCTGCCCCGCCGGGACGCTTGGTAGGCTGTCCCGACGGGGCTGGTTCGTCCCTGGGCACGCAGAACGGGAGCAGACATGCCACGCGAGAAGGGCCGCAAGGTGGTCGCGCAGAACAAGAAGGCGCTGCACGACTACAACATCGGCGAGCGCGTCGAAGCAGGCATCGTGCTGACCGGCACCGAGGTGAAGTCGCTACGCGCCGGACGAGCGACCCTGGCGGACGCGTTCGCCACGATCGACAACGGCGAGGTCTGGCTGCGTAACGCGAACATTCCCGAGTACGAGTTCGGCACGTTCCACAACCATGCAGCCAAGCGCAACCGCAAGCTGCTGCTCCACAGAGCCCAGATACACAAACTGGAACGCCAGATCTCCGACTCCGGCCGCACCCTGGTGCCTCTGGCGATCTACTTCAGCGATGGCTTCGCGAAGGTGGAGATCGCGGTGGCGACCGGCAAGCGCGAGTGGGACAAGCGGCAGACCATCGCCGCCCGCGACATGCAGCGCGACGTCGAACGCGAAATGGCCGATCGCCGGCGTCGGCACGGCCGCTGAACCTTCAGGGACAGTTGGGGGCGCCACCTGCTGGAGTATCGCTGGGTCGTGCGTCATCGTGGGATCATGACTTACGACCAGTGGCCCTTGCTGAACAACAACGAGCCGACCGCTTCTGCCACGGGCCCGCAGATTACACCGGACGATCCCATCAACGAGACTCAGCGCGGCGATGCCGAACGCATTCTCCATCAGGCATATCGAGATGGCCGAATCTCAGCCACGGACTTCGAAGCCCGGTTCACCCGCGCAATGAATGCCCAGCGGCTCGGCCAGCTGTACACGGCTATCGAGAACATTCCGGCGCCCGTGAAGCAGTCCCTGGTTGCCGTCAACCAGCAGTACCGGGCATACACCGGCCAGCGGCCGAACGTTGGTGTGCCGGTGATCCCCGGAAGTGATTCCGGCGTCGCGATGCTGGCTCACCTGTCGGGGCTGGTCACCTGGATCATTGGCCCCGCGATCATTTACGGTTCGTCGCGGCCCGGCACTGTTCTTCGCCGCGAAGCCGCGAAGGCATTCAACTACCAACTGGTGGCTGCGGGCGTCTTCATCGCGGGGGCGATCGTCTTCGGCGTCGTCGGAGCCGGCGGGCTGGTCACCTTCTTGTGGCTCGGCTGGCTGGGATTGACGATCGCCGGCGCTGTCAAGGCAGCTCGTGGCGAGGACTGGGTGAACCCGTTGAGCAAGGCGGTCAAGATCCGCCCGCTGCCCACAGATGGCCGCTGAGCCTCCCACCTTCAGGTCGCACGCGCCGCAGCCAGCGAATGCTCGTCCAATGGCTGCGATGGCCGGCAGCCGCTCGAACCTCCGGGCCGCCGCTGGGTGCGCCGAGGGGAATGCGGTGGGGTCGGCTATTGTTGTAGTCACTGACAACTCAACAGGGGGGTGACTGGTTTCGACTGGGGACGGTAGTTCCAGGAGAAGCGGGTCGAGAATCCAAGGTCAACTCGTAAATGTCCCTTGGGAACCAATAAGTGCCAACGTACAGCGCACTGACTTCGCTCTCGCTGCCTGAGCAGTGACCGAAGGGTCAGCCCGGATGCTGCCTTCCGTCCGGTTCCTGGCCTCATTTAGAAGGCTTGCCTATCAGCTCCAGCCTGGAGGGCTGATCGGGACTTAAACCAGGCTGGGCCTGTCTGCAACATGCTGACGTGAGTGCAGAGGCCAAGCAGAACGATTAGTCAGCTGCACCCGGAGAATGTCTGGAGCGCCTCATCAGGACGCGGGTTCAATTCCCGCCACCTCCACCCCAACGTTCGTCGTTCAAACCCACGACGGACGACGTTTGAGTCCCCGACTCGTCCTTTGCCTTCGGGCGGAGGGCGAGTCGTTTTGCTGTTCACCCGCCCTTTCGGACCGGACATCATCAGTCGTGCCGCTAGGCACCGATGCCCGCAACCCTGGTCTCATGGGAGTTCGGCAAGGAGCCGAGTGGCAGATATGTCCTCACTTGCCATTCGTTACCCACCGGGCCTGCTGAGAACTCGCCGCTCACGCCGAGCACGCGCCCGGCCATCCGGTTGAGTCCGGTGCCTGAGGAGGAGGCCACTCGAGGCGTCGATCCTGTCGCGAGCGGACTGCTGATCGTCATGGTGATCGCCTCAGGCTGTACATCCAGCACAAAACGGACGTCACCGGGACCCGCGTACTTGATGATGTTGGTCGCGGACTCGCGGACCACACGTGCAAGGACGATCTCCGCGCCACGGGGGATACCCTCGTCGTGTAGATCCCCTTCGAGGACCACCGAATGGCCCGCGCCGCGGAACTCTTCTCGGGCCTCGTCGATGGCGGCCTTGAGGTCCCCGGCGGAGACCTCGGTTCCAGCGGGCGCATCCTCTGCGAGTCTGATGATGAAGCGGAGGTCGCTGAGCGCCTTGCGCGCTGCTGTGCGGATCGCTTCCTGCGAGGCATCGCGCATCTCGTCATCGTCGAGCAACTGCGTATGGAGAGAAATGATCGTGAGCTGGTGGGCGATGCTGTCGTGCAGTTCGCCGGCGATCCAGCGGCGCTCGGCGACGATCGCTTGACGCTCGTGTTCTTCGCGTTCGGCGAGTTGGTACTCGAGTCGACGACCGCGCACATACGCCGTGCGTAGCGCGACACCGATCGAGCCGGCCACTGCCGCGATGAGCAGGTATACGGCCATCTCTGGTGGGGCGATGACGCTGGGGCTGATTCCCGACGTCACAGCAGCTGTCGCCAGCAAGAGACCACCGAAGTACGCGATGATCAGCGGCGACGATGCAAGACGCAGAACCAACAGGGCGGCCAACGACCCCGCTGTGATTGACGCCGAAGCGTAGGCGGTCGTCAAAGATAGCGCGACAGTAACACCGAGGAGCGATGTGGCCACCAGCGGTGACCAGATATAGACAGCAAGAGTCAGCGTCGAAACGACACTCACGAGATGGTCGAGATGATTGGCGCCAGAGGTCACGAGCCCGATGACGTCGAACGTCACCATGACGGCAAGCAGGGCCAACAACACGACGCACTCGACCCGGTTCAACCGTTCCGTCTGGTTGAACCATCCGCGACCGCGCGCCGTGAACGCGGCATCACTCCTTGTCATGGGTTCCATATGGCCTGCACTAGTAGTTCGGCATTGGGCTATGCGAACAGTCTAGGACGGCCTACAAATGCAGTTCAACAGGGGCTACGCAAGCAGTCCGGATTATACTAGCGACCGATACCAAAAATGTAGGCGACGGTAGACCAGAAAGACATTGGAACACCTCCTTTCAGGTGGTCTTTTGTATTGCTGATATCAATACTCACGTCTTTGGCGGACATAAACATCCCCAATATGGCTATACTTTTCATCGATCAAAGTGAGGGATCACCTTGGACAAAGGTCGAGGTGTTGGCGCGCTAGAATCACTCCATGACTGAGATCCGGGTGCTGATCACCGATGATGACCCGCTGGTACGAGTTGCGCTCTCCCACTTCGCCTCACGCGACCCGGAGATCAAGGTGGTAGGCGAGGCGGAGAACGGGCGAGAAGCCATCGCGACCGTTGAACGCTTGCTGCCGGATATCGTGATGATGGACGTTCAGATGCCGGAGATGAGTGGCATCGAGGCCACAGAAGTCATTACTTCGCGTTGGCCCGAGGTGCGTGTGCTGGCTGTCACCACCTTGGATAATCGCGAGAATGTGCTGCCGATGTTGAGCGCCGGCGCCACCGGCTACATGTTGAAGGACTCGACTGCGGACGAAATCCTCCAGGCCCTGCATCAGGCGTACGGGGGCGAGAGCTCTCTTTCGCCGCGAGTGGCCGCGATGCTCGTGCGGCACGTGCGCAACGCGTCTCCCGTGCACACCAGCGGCGAGCTTGCGCAGCTCACTGAGCGAGAATCCCAGGTCCTGCACAAGCTCTCGCTCGGCATGTCGAATGCGGAGATGGCGGGCGCCCTCCACGTGTCCGAAGGGACCATCAAGGCGCACCTCGGTAGCATCATGCAGAAGTGGAATGTGCGCGATCGCGTCCAGGTGCTCGTGACGGCTGCCCGCGCGGGCCTCGTCGACTTCTCCTGACCCCCCCTGCCCACGAAATCAGGGCTTGATGCCCGCGGGGGATGATCAACGAGTACCTCCGTTCGTTGCCGGAGCAGGGCAGTGATTGCACGAGTTGAGGGTAACGCTCGCTGAAAGGCGCTCCGTCCGGTGTGGAGGTGGTTGAGCGCTCAGCCCCGCCAGCAGCTGCGCGCGAGTGGAGTTTCCTACTCGCAGTCGCCGGGATCTTGTGCCCTAAACCCGCAGGCATTGTGCCCGAAGGTAGTCGGCACAGCTCCACATCGACGTGGCCCGAATAGGGCGGAAACATGTGGAAAGGCGGGATCCGCGCTCAGGATGCAGTTGGCCTGAGGATCACATTGATGACCGGGTGAGGCCGCACGGCGGGACTCCAGAGCCTCACGGCGATCCCGTAGCACGGGACAGATCACTCATCGGCGACCCAATCGATGTGTTTGATGTCGATCTCGGAGGCCATATCCCGCAGGAAGCGGATCACGACCTCCCGCTCCGGCTGAGTGAGTCGGGCCGCGGAATGGAACCGTCGGGCCTGATGACGTCCCACCGTTTCGTAGGCAGCCTGCCGCGTCTGGGCGGTGATGCGGATCTGCAAGGCGCGGCGATCGGTCGGATGGGGACTGCGCGTCACGTGACCGCCGCGTTCGAGCCGGTCGAGCAGCTTCGTGGTGGCCGCCGCCGAGATGCCCAGATGGCCCGCGATGTCGCCCGGGGTGACCGTTCGTCCACGATTCTCATTGACGATGAGATAGTGCAGGGCGCGCATGTCGGTCTCGTTGAGCTTCATGTATCGAGCCGATGCCTCGCTGACCTTCCGCTCAGCCTCGCGCAGCGTGCCCAGAGCCTGCATCAGTCGGGAGATCTGCTCGACATCGGACTCGTCGATCTGGGAAAGATCCAGAAGCTGAGCCGCGGGGTCGTTGTCGCGGACCCCGTAGACGCCCTCGTCCGCGCCCAGCGGAGTTCCCGCTGTCTCGGCTTCCATGCACCTCAGTCTAGTACACTAAGCTAATTAATAGCTAGGTTAAGTAATATCGGGCGAAACGGACGGAGAATCGTGGACAACCTGATGAAGGCCCGAGAGACAGACTCCACGGCGGCGAGCGTCCACAAACCACGGTGGTGGTTGAGGGTCCTGCTCCCGGCTCTCATCATCGTCGCGTGGCTGACCGCCGCAGCCATCGGAGGCCCGCTGTTCGGCCGGATCGACGAGGTCTCATCCAATGATCAGAGCGCCTACCTGCCCGCCTCGGCCGAATCCACTCGGGCGGGCGTCCTCGCGCGGGACTTCTACGATTCCGAGGACATCCCGGCCCTGGTCCTCATCGTCGCCGACAACGGAACTCTCGACCAGACCCAGCTCGACGCGATCTCCGGCACCGCTCAAGAGCTCGGGGGCCTCGAGGGCGTCTCCGAGATCTCCCCGCCGATACCTTCGGATGATGGCGCTGCGGTGCAGATCGTGGCGCTGATCGATTCAGCCGGCGACACCACTGCCACCGTCGAGGCCATGCGAGACCTGCTCGGCAGCGGTCCGGCGGCCGGGCTCAGCGCATATGTCACCGGACCAGCCGGACTGGCGGCCGACCTGGTGGATGCCTTCGGTGGCATCGACGGCATTCTGCTGGCAGTAGCCCTGGCCGCGGTGTTCGTCATTCTGCTCATCGTCTACCGCTCGATATTCCTGCCGGTCACCGTGCTCATCACCAGCATGTTCGCCTTGTGCGCGGCGCTGCTCACCGTCTGGCTGCTGGCCCGTTCCGGCCTGTTCCTGCTCAATGGTCAGACCCAGGGGATTCTCTTCATCCTCGTCATCGGCGCGGCGACCGACTATTCACTGCTTTATGTATCGCGTTATCGTGAAGAACTCCTGCAGTACTCGGACAAATGGCAGGCCGCAAAGAAGGCTTGGCTGGGCACCGTAGAACCGGTTGCCGCCTCGGGTGGCACCGTGATTGCGGGATTGCTCTGTCTCGTGCTGAGCGATCTGAAATCCAACAGCGTGCTGGGGCCGGTGACCGCCATCGGCATCGTCTTCGCCATGCTCGCGGCCCTCACTCTGCTCCCGGCTCTGCTGGGCCTGTTGGGACGCGTCGCGTTCTGGCCACGCATTCCCCGGTTCGATCCCGGCAGCGAAGGTGAGGAGCACATCAACCGGACCGGCATCTGGGGACGTACTGTCGGGTTCGTCGAACGGCGTTCGCGTCCCATCTGGATCCTCACGACAGTGGCCCTGCTGGTAGGTGCATTCGGGGCCACGACCTTCCAGGCCCGTGGCGTGCCCGACACAGACCTCGTCCTCAGTGCCTCCCAGGCTCGCGACGGCCAAATTGCGCTGGCACGCCATTTCCCTGCGGGATCGGGGAGTCCGGCGACCGTGATCGTGGAGCAGTCCGAGCTTGACGCGATTGTCGGACTCTTCGCCGCTGATCCCGGGGTCGATTCCATCTCGGTGATCACCAGCGATTCGCCGAGCGGGCAAGCGCCGATCAGCCCTGATGGCATCACCCCACTCGGCCCGAATCGTGACCCCGAACCGACGGTGGTGGACGGGCGAGTGCTGCTCCAGGTCACCTTGTCGGATCCGGCGGACTCGGATGAGGCTCTGGCCACCATCGAACGGCTGCGATCCGATGCCCGGCAGGTCGCCCCGGACGTGCTCATCGGTGGCCCGACCGCAACGACCCTGGACACCACAATCGCCTCGATCCACGACCGCAATCTCATTATCCCGATCATTCTGATCGTCATTCTTGTCATCTTGATGCTGCTGCTGCGCGCGATTGTCGCGCCAATCCTGCTGATCGCCACAACGATTCTGTCCTTCGGCACGGCACTGGGGGTATCCGCGGTCGTGTTCAATCACATTCTGAAATTCCCCGGCGCCGACCCGGCTGTTCCGCTTTACTCCTTCGTCTTCCTGGTCGCATTGGGGATTGATTACAACATCTTCCTCATGACCCGGATACGCGAAGAAACCCGCACGCATGGCACCCACCAGGGGATCGTCCGTGGTCTGGCCATCACGGGCACGGTGATCACCTCGGCAGGAGTCGTGCTGGCGGCGACCTTCGCAGCACTGGCCGTCATCCCGATTCTGTTCTTGGCTCAGTTGGCCTTCATCGTCAGCTTCGGAGTGCTGCTCGACACCTTCATCGTGCGGACGCTGCTCGTGCCCGCGCTGGCGCTCGAGATCGGACCCAGAATCTGGTGGCCGTCCCGGCTGGCCAGACCAAAGCCTAGGTATGCAGTGGACGCACAGTCAGCGACTGCTGAAGCATCCCCACCGGACCACGCAGATCATGCAGCACCGAACTGGTCAGCCCCAGCCCATCGGGCCCGAAACTGACCCGGGTGTCCAATCCGACCCATCGTCCCTGGGGTTGGGTGAACAGGTGAACTGTCCACTCGACGTTCGGGTACATCCAGTCGGTCGGCTTCTGACGGATGGCGATGCCATTGGCGGCGTCCACCAGTGCGCAGAAACTGGCGAGCGGACTGACCGGTTCGCCGGTCACAAGCTCGACATCGGTCGTGAGCCAGGCGCATCCTCGTCCGGGTTCGACCGGCCCGACTCGCTTACCTCGCAGACTCGCGATGAACGCCCCGGGCCAGATGTCCGACATCCGGAAGTCGGGCTGGGTTTCGGGATCGGGCAGAGGGCCGAACGGTGATCCCGCGACCGCGCTGGTGTCCTCGGTGCTCAGCAACCAGGCCCGCCCGCGAATGATGACCCGGCCGATGGTCATGGTGGTCTCGATGAGTTCGATCGTGCGTCCTGGACGAACCACCTCGGTGTGCATTTCGATGGTGCCGCGGGGAATCTGACCCAGCAACTCGAAACTGAAACGGCTGAATCGCATCGCCGGGTCGAGATGGGCCTGTCGCCAGCGCTCCATCTCGTGCACCACCAGGCCGGCGATCGGGGCGAGGTGCAGTTCGTCCTCCCGCCAGGTACCACCCGCGTGTTCGGTGGGGGAGTAGCAGTGCGGGCCGAGACGGACGAAGTAAGCGTTTTCTTCAGCGTCGATCGGTCGAGTCACGAACAGACACTGTATCGAGTGTTGGCTCGGCCACGCGACTCTTGCCATCTGCTGATCCGCTGGCAGGAAGCGACCGGGTGTCGGGCAACCGCCGTTCAGTTCATCGCTCAAACATCCTCCCGCTCTCAGCAATGATGGGAGAATCGATGGGTGATGTCAGCCGAGCCGCCGAGAGCTGGAGAGCTGCTGGTGTCCACCTCGGGGGGCAACCAGGAGTTCTTCGATCAGTCCGTGGTGCTCTTGTTGGACTGCGACCACGACGGGGCGTTGGGCGTCACACTCAACAAGCTCGCGGGCACGTCTTTGGAGGCGGTGTTGCCCGATTGGACGGCCCTGGTCGCACCACCGCGGGTGCTTTTCGCGGGCGGACCGGTCTCACCCCAGGGCGCGGTCTGCGTGGCGAAACTGCAGGATCCCACCGAAGAGCCGCCGGGCTGGCGTCCGGTGATCGGTGACATCGGCCTGCTGCACCTGGACACACCGGTGGAGATCGCCAGCGGCGGCTACACAGATCTGCGCATTTTCGCCGGCTACTCCGGGTGGGCGCCCGGCCAACTGGACGAGGAGCTCGCCCGTGGCGCCTGGTTCCGGATGCCCAGTCGCGACGAGGACATCTTCACCGCGGACCCGACGAGCCTGTGGCGCCGGATACTGCGCAGGCACGGCGGGACACCGGCGCTGCTGTCGACCTGGCCGAAAGACCCCGAACTCAACTAGAGCGGGTTACGAAAGCTGCTGGCCACGTTCACGGACGATGGCGGTGCGGACGGGGGCGCGCGGGGTTGCGAGTCCGCACGGCCGGTTGTCCAGCTGGCTAGGATGGCAAGCAACCGACTGCAACGAGGGGGCATGAGCACTTCCGTGGGTCCGATGGGCAATCAACACAAGATCCTGGTGGTCGATGACGACGCTGCCCTGGCCGAGATGCTGCAGATCGTCCTGCGGCAAGAGGGCTTTGACACCGAATGGTGCGCGACCGGTGACCAGGCATTGAGCGCATTCCTGCAATACCAGCCATCGCTCGTGTTGCTGGACGTGATGCTGCCCCGCATCGACGGCATCCGGGTCTGCCGTCAGATCCGCGAACTGTCGGGCATACCGATCATCATGCTCACTGCCCGGACCGACACCACTGACGTCGTTCGAGGTCTTGAGGAAGGCGCCGATGACTACGTTTCGAAGCCGTTCAAGACCAAGGAACTGATCGCCCGCATTCGCACCCGGTTGCGCGCCAATGTCCCCCCGGAGACACCGGCCCCCGAGTCGTTGCGTATCGGTGATCTGGAGGTCTCCACTCTGAGTCATCAGGTGAGTCGCGACGGCAAGCCGATCAATCTCACCCCCCTCGAATTCGATCTGCTGGTCGCATTGGCGAAGCGTCCCAAACAGGTGCTCACCCGTGAGGCCCTGCTGGAAGAGGTCTGGGGATACCGGCATGCGGCGGACACCAGGCTGGTCAACGTGCACGTCCAGCGGCTGCGCTCCAAGGTCGAACACGATCCCGAACACCCCGAGATCGTGGTCACCGTTCGTGGTGTCGGCTATCGCGCCGGTGAGCAGGCCGCGGGCGACGACTGATGAGCGGGCGACCGCCGCGTTGGTATGTCACGCTGGCTCGTCTCGTGCGTGCCGTCTGGGGGTCGTCCCTGCCGTTGCGGGTGATCATCATGACCATGGTGGCGTCCATCTTCGTGCTGCTGCTGGGTGGGTTCGTCTATCTCAACCAGGCGAAGAACGACCTGGTGGAGGCGAAGAAGCAGGCGTCGGTCGTGGAGGCCCGCGGTGCGCTGTACCGGATGCAGAACCAGCTGGACGACACGGATCTGGGCAGTGATTCGCTGCTGGAACGGCTCGGCCAATTGGCCAGTGAGGTGGGCAGCCAGCCCAGCCAGTTCAGCGTGATGATCGAGACGGCCGCCAGCAGCTATATGTCGCGTGGCCTGCAATCCGACAGCGTGCCCGATGAGCTTCGTGAGGCGCTGGCGGCCGACGTGGAGGGTGTCTATGTCACCCTCACCCAGGTGCGCTATACCGACGGCACGGCAGAGCCGGCAGTGGTCGTCGGCGGACATCTGTTCGCGCCGTCGGGACAGGTGTTTCCCGTCTACTTCATCTTCCCGGCCAGCACCGAACAACAGACCCTGCACATGCTGCAGCGCGATCTGGTGTCGACCGGGGTGCTGCTGATGATCTGCCTCGGGGTGATCAGCTACGTGATCGCCCGTGAGATCACCAAGCCGCTGCGCACCACCGGTGAGGTCGCCGGACGCATCGCCGCCGGCGATCTCGACCAGCGGATGGAGGTCAAGGGCACCGACGAACTGGCCAGCCTGGCGACCTCGATGAACAATATGGCCGGTGAACTGCAACACCAGATCGGCCGGCTGGAGGACCTGTCGCGAGTGCAACAGCAGTTCGTTTCTGACGTCAGTCATGAACTGCGCACCCCGCTGACGACCATGCGGATGGCCACCGAGGTCCTGCATGAATCCCTCGACAGCTTCAGTCCGCAGCTGGCGCGCAGCGTCGAACTGCTACATGACCAGGAGGAGCGCTTCGAGTCGATGCTCGGTGACCTGTTGGAGATCTCGCGCTTCGATGCTGGCGCCGCCGACCTGACCACCGACGACGTGGACCTGGGTGACCTGGTCGAGGCCGAAATGCATGCTCAGCAGGCGGTGGCCGCCGCGGTGGGTTCCGAACTCGTACTGCACCGTACCGGGCCCTGCGTGGTCGAGGCGGACGCCCGGAGAGTGCAACGCATCGTCCGCAACCTGCTCAGCAACGCCATCAGCCACGGCGAACACCGGCAGATCACCCTCACGGTCGCCGGTGACCTGCGGGCCGTGGCGCTGACCGTGCGCGACTACGGGGTGGGTTTCGAGCCGGAACAAGCCGACCAGGTCTTCCGGCGCTTCTGGCGTGCGGACCAGAGCCGCAATCGCATCGTGGGTGGCACCGGTCTCGGGCTGGCCATCTCGCTGGAGGACGCCCGGCTGCACAACGGCTGGCTGGAGGCCTGGGGGCGTCCTGGGGAGGGCGCCCAGTTCCGGTTGACGCTGCCGCGCAACCAGCAGATCGTCCTCGGCTCGTCGCCACTGCCATTGGAACCGACCGGGCGCGAACTCGTCGCAGGTCAGCCGGGCACGCCCTCGCACCAGGACGGGATCCAACCATGAAGCGTCTCACCATCGCGGTCTGGGTGGCCGTGACCCTGGCCCTGGTGCTGGCCGCCTGCGGGCGGTTTCCAACGTCGGGACCGATCGAGACCGTTGGGGACGGCGGCAGCGGTGAGCGCCCGACCGGCATTGACGTCGCCGCGCAACCCCCATCCGACGGGGCAAGCCCTGAGGCGATTCTCGAGGGGTTCTTCGCAGCCTCCGAATCGCCGGCCGACGGATACGCGGTGGCCCGCCAGTACCTCACTGATCAGGCGGCGAGCAGCTGGCGTCCCGAGGACGGCATCAATATCTATGACTCCAGCGGCCAGTCGCGGGTGATCACTGCCGACGGATCGGCCGTCGTGCGGGCATCGCTGGTCGGCCGACTCGGTTCGGACCATGTCTTCACCGCCGTCCGGGACACGGAGTACAACCACAATTTCGAGTTGACCACAGTCGATGGGCAGTGGCGGATCAACAATCCGGGCGAAGGCATTCTGATGTCGCGGCAGCGTTTCCAGCAGGCATTCCAACCGGTCTCGGTCTACTTCCTCAGTTCGGCGGGCAGCCGGCTGGTGCCCCAGCAGGTCTTCTTGCGGCAGGCCGAGTTCGGCTCGTCCGCTCCGGACGCGCTGGTCCGTGCGGTTATCCGGGGACCCGGTGTCTGGCTGCGTCCCGCGGTGCTCAATGCACTGCCGGACGATGTGGCATCCAGCGGTACCTGGGTGGGCGATGACGGCATCGCGCGGCTGGCCCTGAGCGAGGAGATCGAGGCGCTCAGTGCAGATCAGCGGGTGCAGGCCGCCGCGCAGCTGTTGTTCACCTTGTCGTACTTCGAGTCGATCAAGGGCCTGCAGATCAACGTGAACAATCGTCCCCTGTCGATTCCGGGTGCCGACGATGACGGCATCATCGGATTCGGTGCGCTGTCCGGGTACAACCCCGAGCGGCCGCGCGCACCGCGCGATCTCTACGCGATCCAGGGTTCGGGAATCGTCAGGCTCCCCGAAGTCGCCGGAACGGCTGCGGTAGCCCTGCCCGGGCCACTGGGAGCCGGCTGGGACCAGCAACCGGGCAGACTGGCCGTCTCCTGGCAGGGCACGCTGGTCGGCGTGGTGAACTCGGACGGCACGAATCTGTACCGTGCTGCCACCATCGATGGGGAACCGGTGGAGGTCTATCACGGGTCCGCTTTGGCCAAACCCCAGTTCGACAGCGCGGGACGGCTGTGGACGCTGGACAACACCGCTGACGGGGTGGTTGCCGTGCAGGTCCCCCAGCAGGGAACGCCGCTGCTGGTGCCGATCCCCGAGATCGGCGGGGGCCAGGTGCTCAGTTTCCGGATCTCGCCGGATCTGACCCGGATGGCGGTGATCGTCCAGAACGGGCAGACCCAGCAGTTGGGGTTGTTGCGCCTGCGCGGCAGCGATCAAGGAACCATCGATGGATGGCGGGAGCTGCCGTTGAACACCGCGGCCGGCCAGATCGTCGCCTTCGGGGATGTGGCGTTCCTGTCGTCGGGGAAGATGATGGTGCTGGGAGCCAGCGAACGCGACGCCCAGTTGAGCGTGTACTCCTTCGATGTCGATGCGGCCCAGGTCACATCCCAAGGGCCGCTCCGAGACGTCGACGTGGTGGCGTTGACCGCTATGCCGCTGGACGGCACGGTCGCCGCAGCAGTGGTCACCTCGACGAGGCTCGCTCTGCGCTATGAAGCCCAGTATCGCTGGGAAGAGCTGCTGGGCGATGTCAGCGACGCCGCCTACCCGAGCTGACCTGTTCAACGACCGCGAGTCTCGACGTCCGGTTCTCAATGTGCGGAGGCTATCCACAGACGGGCACAAGGTTGACCGATCCGGACGGTGACTCACCAATACTTGCGGCATGCCAGTGACTCTTCCGGCGGCATTGCACCGACTGCGTGATGCCGCGGCCGACCTGACGCTCGGCTCTGGTTGTCCCGGCTGCCGGACGCCGGGCTGGGGGCTTTGCGAAGCGTGCCGCCGGCAGTTGCCGTCCGGCGCGCACCTGGTCGAGCGTCCGGGGTGGACCCAGATGCCACCGGTGGCGGCCTGCGGCTGGTATCGAGAGCCTCTGTCGTCGATCGTCATCGCTCACAAGGACGACGGGGCCTGGCAGCTGGCCGGGCTCTTGGGGGGTCTGCTCGGCCAGGCCGTGGGCGGGCTGAATCCGGCGGAGTGCGCTCACGTGCTGCTCGTTCCGGTGCCGTCCGACCCGGCCGCCGTGCGCAGGCGCGGCTATGACCATTCGAGCGCACTCGCTAAAGCAGCCGGCCGCAGGCTCGGCCTCGGGGTTCGTCCGCTGCTGCAGCGCGCCCGCGCCGCAGCCGATCAGGTCGGTCGCGGCAGGGACGATCGGTTGCGCGCACAGCAGGGCACCATGGTGGCTGCAGCCGGTGCATCGGCGGCGCTGATCGTGACCGATGACGTAGTCACGACGGGGTCAACGATGAGCGAAGCAGTGCGGGCATTGCGCGCTGCGGGGTACCTCGTCCGGGGCGCAGCTGTGGTCTGCGACACCCCCAGATGGGCAACTCCTCGTTAACCGCCTGAGCTGCCATCGAGATGAGTAACGTTGGTGTATGGCACGATCTATTGGAACGTCGACCAGCAGCTTCAGGGCTCAGGAAGGCGTTTCTGGTGGGTCGTGCCACGTATTTTCCGCCCCGGCGGTTTGAGCCGCCGAACGGCCGGCCGGAAACGGCTGGTCCGGACAAGGAAGGAATGATCATGGACGTCAGTATCACCGGCAGGCATCTGACCATCTCCGATGCGACCCGTGAGCAGGTCAGCGAAGAACTGACCGCGACTGTCGAGAAGCTCCGCGATCGCGTAATCCGTGCCGAGGTCGAGTTCACTCAGACCGATTCCAAGGGTGATCCGGATGGTGAAATCCGGTGCGAGATCACGTTGCGAGGCAAGGGACCGGTCATCCGGGCCGGCGCCAACGCGTCCGACAAAATGATCGCCTTCGATCGTGCGGAAGAGAAACTGAAAGCGCAGCTGCGCAAGGCCGCCGACCGGCGGAAGAGGCACCGTGGCCTGCGCGCGGCCAAGGAGTTGGCTGATCTCGACCTGGCGATGATGGCCGTCGAAGAGAGCCTCGACGAACAGGTCGCAACGCGCAAGGTGGGCAGCGGCCTGGAAGTCACCGGGGATGGCCCGCTGGTCGTGCGCGAGAAGCGGTTCAGCACCGTTCCGTTGACCTTGGCCCAGGCACTCGACGAGATGGAACTGGTCGGTCACGACTTCTTCCTCTATGTCGATGCCGAGACCGAGGAGCCGAGCGTGGTCTACCGCCGCAAGGCCTACGACTACGGGGTCATCCACCTGTCCGTCAGCTCCGAACGCTGACCGGATGGTGAGCGAGCCGGTCGGCCGGTGAGATAGACACAATCGGGGGCGTTGCTCATCAGCAGCGTCCCCGATCCGGCTCAGCGGCCGTGCAGGTCGGTCCGGCACGGTGTAAGCCACAGCGACCACGAACTACACTGGTGGACGCTGCTGTCATAGGCGCGCATCCGGTGCGTCCAGCGGCGAGGACTCAGCAAAGGACGTATCCCGTGGGTTTCATGGACCGCCTGCTCAGTGTCGGCGAGGGACGCACGCTGAAGCGAATGCAGAAGATCGCTCAGCAGGTCAACGACATTGAGGACGACTTCGTCGCGATGGACGACGAGGAGTTGCGCTCGCAGACCGCTGATTTCAGGCAGCGTCTGGACAACGGGGAAGACCTCGATCGGCTGCTTCCGGAGGCTTTTGCGACCGTGCGCGAGGCATCGAACCGAGTGCTCGGCAAGCGCCCGTTCGATGTGCAAGTGGTCGGCGGTATCGCTCTGCACGAGGCGAACATCGCCGAGATGAAGACCGGTGAAGGCAAGACGATCGTCGCGCTGATGCCCAGCTACTTGAACGCGCTGGGCGGCGAGGGCGTGCACGTCGTCACCGTCAACGACTACCTGGCCCAGTATCAGTCCGAGCAGATGGGCCGTGTCCACCACTTCCTGGGGCTCGATGTCGGCGTCATTTTGTCGCAGATGACCCCCGCGCAGCGCCGCAAGGCCTACGGTCGCGACATCACGTACGGCACGAACAACGAGTTCGGTTTCGACTACCTGCGCGACAACATGGCGCTGAGCCCCGACGATCTCGTCCAGCGCGGCCATCACTACGCCATCGTCGACGAGGTCGACTCGATCCTGGTCGACGAAGCCCGTACGCCGCTGATCATTTCCGGTCCGGCTACCGAGAACAAGCAGTGGTACCCGGTTTTCGCCCGGCTTGCCCGCCGGCTCCAGCGTGATCTCGACTACGAGGTCGACGAGAAGAAGCGCACCGTTTCGGTGCTCTCGCACGGCATCGAGACCACCGAGGACGTCCTAGGTGTGGAGAATCTCTACGAGAGCGCGAACACACCGCTGATCGGCTATCTGAACAACTCGATCCGCGCCAAGGAGCTCTTCCACCGCGATCGCGACTACGTGGTTGCTCAAGGTGAGGTGCTGATCGTCGATGAGCACACCGGTCGTACCCTGATCGGGCGTCGTTACAACGAGGGCCTGCACCAGGCGCTGGAGGCCAAAGAGGGCGTCACCATCAAGGACGAGTACCAGACGCTGGCCACGATCACCTTGCAGAACTACTTCCGCATGTACAACAAGCTCGCCGGCATGACCGGTACGGCCAAGACCGAGGAGAGCGAGTTCCAGAAGATCTACGGTCTGGGCGTGTTGGAGATCCCGACCAACAAGCCGATGATCCGGGCCGACAAGACCGACCTGATCTACCGCACCGAGGCCGCTAAGTTCGATGCGATCGTCAAGGACGTTGCCGAGCGCTATGAGAATGGTCAACCGGTGCTGATCGGCACTGCCTCGGTCAACAAGTCCGAACTGCTCAGCAAGCAGCTGAAGAAGGCCGGCATTCCGCACGAGGTGCTCAATGCCAAGCAGCATGCGCGTGAGGCCGCGATCGTGGCGATGGCCGGACGCAAGGGCGCCGTCACGGTGGCCACCAACATGGCTGGTCGTGGTACCGACATTATGCTCGGCGGCAACCCGGAGTTCCTGGCCGATCAACTCCTGCAGGACAAGGGCATCGACCCGGTCGAGCAGCGCGACGAATACGAGGCCGAGTGGCCCGACACGCTCGAGGAACTCAGCGAGAAGACCGAGGAAGAACACAAAGAGGTCACGGCGGCCGGCGGCCTCTATGTGATCGGTTCGGAGCGCCACGAGTCGCGGCGAATCGACAACCAGTTGCGAGGCCGTTCCGGACGTCAGGGCGACCCGGGGGAGAGCCGCTTCTACCTGTCACTCGAGGACGATCTGCTGCGGTTGTTCAAAGGTGAGGTCATTGAGCGCGCCATGATCTCGCTTAACGTTCCCGATGATGAGCCCATCGACATGAAGATGATCACCCGGGCCATCGAGAGTGCACAGAAGCAGGTCGAGGCGCAGAACTTCGAGATGCGCAAGAACGTCTTGAAGTACGACGATGTGATGAACCGTCAGCGCCACGCCATCTACGGCGACCGCATGAAGGTGCTCAAGGGGGCCCCCGTCGACGAGCAGCTCCGGCAGACCGTCGACCGTGTCGTACGAGCCGGCGTCCAGCAGTTCACCGCCGGGTTGCCGGATGACTGGGATCTGGACGGGCTGTGGGCCGAGATGCGCAAGCTCTACCCGGTCGGCCTCGACCAGGACGAGTGGGAAAGCGTCGACGACGAGACCGAACTGGCTGATGCGTTCGCCGAGGACGCGGCGCGCGCCTACGACACTCGCGAGGAGACCCTCGGCGAGGAGAACATGCGCGAGCTGGAGCGCCAGGTCTGGCTGACCGTGCTCGACCGCAAGTGGCGCGAGCACCTGTACGAGATGGACTACCTGCGTGAGGGGATCGGCCTGCGGGCCATGGCCCAGCGCGATCCGCTGGTCGAGTACCAGCGCGAGGGCGCCCAGATGTTCGACCAGATGCGCGATGGTTTCGCCGAGGAGGTCGTCGGTTACCTGTTCAATATCGACGTGCAGGTCGTCCCGGATCAGCAGGCCGAGTTGACCACCGAGAGCGCCGCCGCGACCGCCGGAAAGCTGGCCGCCACCCAGCTGCGAAATGCGGCAGCATCGTCGGCCGATGAGAAGGCCCAGGCGGGCAGCGCCGTCGCCGCGGCGGAGCAGAAGCCGGCCGCCGAAGCCCAGGACCATACCGCGGCGCCGAAGCGCGCCGCGAAGGTGCGGATCAAGGGCGCCGAGACAGCGGCCGATACCAGCAAGCTCAGCTACTCCGCGCCCGACGAGCAGGGTGATACCAGCAAGAAGGTGAGCACGTCGACCAGCACTGATCCGTACGCCGGAGTCGGGCGCAACCAGCCCTGCCCGTGCGGTTCGGGCAAGAAGTTCAAGATGTGTCACGGACGCAACCCGAACGCCGCCTGAGCTGATCGGTTGTCCAGTGCTGCCCGGTGCGGCCCGCTATGGATGCGGGACCGCGCCGGGCAGCAGCACATTCAGCTGACGGCAGCTCCAGCGTCCGGCCCGCGACACCAGGCACAGGGTCGCGCACAGCCGGCCGCGCCCGTAGTCGAAGTGCAGTTGGCCCTCGACGCGCTCGGGTGAGACCTCGATGAGGTTCATCCTGTTGAGGCGTATCCGCTCGCCGCGGTGCGCCTGCGTCCAAGCCATCAGCCGTTCGCACTCGGCAGCGGACAGCCACTGCCTGAGCTGCTTGGGATCGCGGTGACCGGTGAGAGTCTCCGCGACCAGCCGGGCCGCATTTGTGGCGATCGCCTGTGCTGGCGCGGGCGCCGGGTCGGCTTGCCGGGCAGTCTCCTGGCCCAGCTCGGCCAACTGGTCCCAACCGTGCATGCTGAGACGCTCATCGTGTGCGCACATCGTGTGGATGATCAGCGGTGGGGTGAATTCCATGCCTCAGCATGACCCCATCCGGGCCTGTCATGGCGGCCGCTCGGCCGATCTGTGGATAAGTTGGCTTTCGTGAGACTTGCCTAGACTCGATCACAGGACCGGACGAGGGAGACCCGATGACAGAGCGAGTACTGGTGTGCGTACCTGTGGACACCGATCAGGCGCGTCAGATCGCTCGCGGGCACAGGATCGACGACCCCCTGCAGGCATTCACCGCGGGCCCCCTCCTCTACGAGACCTTCGGGCTGCAGCCGTCGGACGATGAGGAGGCGGAGTACGCGACCTTGCTGTTGGCCGGCCTGTGGGGCCTCATCCACCACGGGCAGCGGCTCGTGTTGACCGCGATGGTGGATCCGCAGACCCTCAGTCCGGGCGAGGAAACCCCCAATGGCGGCGTGACGCTTGCCGGCCTCGGTGCGGGCTCGGTCGAGGCCTGGTTCAGCGACGACGACCAGGCACCCATCGAGGCGGTTTGCGCAGCGGTCGGCGGGCTGGAGCTTGACGAGGCCTGGGAGTTGCCGGAGGTGGCAGCGCTTCATGCCGATCACGATCTGGCCTGGCATTCTGTCACCGAACTACCCGAGGAGTGAATGATGCCCAGAGCGATGTGGGAAGGCGCGGTTTCTTTCGGGTTGATCGTCATACCCGTCAAGCTCTACGGCGCCACCGAGCCCGTCGACGTGCCATTGCATCAGGTGCACGGCGTCGATGGTGGGCGGATCCGCTACCGCCGGGTCTGCGAGATCTGCGGGCAGGAGGTGCCCTACGATCAGATCGACCGAGGCTACACCGCAGCCGATGGACGCGTGGTCGTGCTCACCAAGCAGGACCTGGAGCAGCTGCCGCTGGCGAGCAAGGGCACGGTCGAGATCTCCACCTTCGTGGACGAATCGGAGATCGACCCGGTCTATTTCGAGAAGACCTACCTGATCGAGGCCAAAGGCGTCGGCGTCAAGCCGTATGTACTGCTGCGCGACGCATTGGCCAAGACCGGTAAGGCCGGCGTGGTCAAGGTGGCGCTGCGCACGCGGGAATCGCTGGCGCTGATCCGGCCGCGCGGAGACCTGCTGGTGATGGACACGATGCTGTGGCCGGACGAGGTCCGCGATCCGTCATTCGCCGCACCGGATACCGAGGTGCATGCCAGCCCTGCCGAGGTGACGATGGCCGAGACGTTCATCGGTCAGATGTCCGGGCATTGGGAGCCGTCCGAGTACACCGACAGCTATCGGGCGGCTCTGGAGGCGCTGGTGACAGCCAAACTCGAGGGCGCGACGGTTCCCGAACCGGTCAAGACCGAGGGCGGTGGCGAAGTCGTCGACCTGATGGCCGCTCTGCGCGCGTCGGTCGAGGCGGCCAAGAAGCGCGGTCACGCATCCTCGGGCAAGTCCTCGGGTTCGGACAAGGACGAGGCAGCGGCGGGCTGAGACTGCCCGGCTGCCCGATCAACGGCCGAGACGCCAGCGGCCCCGTGGACACGGGAGCCGCTGTGCGCGATGGCTGAACTGGTCGAGCCCTACTTCTGGCCCTGTGCTGCCTTCATGAACCGGCGCTGGTAGCTGATGACCTGGTTGGTCGAGGTGAAGCGGGCCAGGTAGGCGGGCTCGGCGGTCACCACGACGCGGTCGGCCATGTCGGAGAACTCATCACTGGCCAGCAGGTTGTCGATGTCGGGATAGTTGTGGTCACCTTCCATCGAGCAGATGATCAGCCGGGTGTCGGGCAGATTCGCATTGCGCAGCAACCGGAGGTTGTGGCGCACCGAATCCAGGCCGTCGCTGCCCTCGTCGTCGGTGATGTGGCGGTAGGCGATGATCGTCCGCGCCCGCGCCACGGCCTCCTCCGGATCCAGCCCGGCGTCCGTGCTGGCCAGGTAGTCGGTGGACAGCATGTAGTCGCTCAGTTCGGCGGCAGCATCGACGTCGCCACCGTCAACGCGGGCGAGCAGTGCGACCATCTTCTCCGACTGCATCAGGCGATGCCTGATGAACGAGTTGATGAAGTACGGTCGGGCCTGCAGCGCCAGCTGGGTCTGGTAGCCCTCGAACATCAAGGTGTAGTTGATGCGGAAGCCGGCTTCGGTGAGCTTGAGGGTCAGATTGTGCCCGCGCAGTGCGTCCTCGGTGGCGGGCTGCCAGTAGCGGCGGTCGAGACGGCCGTCGCCGGTGAGCAGCTGGCCGACATTGTCGGCATTGACCGGACCGGTGTGCGGCACCTTGATGACAACACGATCCTGGCCGAGCAGTTCCTTGAAGAAGGTCGCCTCTTCGAGGATCTTGTTGAAATCCGGCTCGAATGGATTGTTGAGTTCCACCGAGATGTCACAGCCCGGACCGAGAATGCGGCCGAGTTCGGCCATCACCTCATCACGAGTGCTGAACTTGTGGTCGATGTTCGCCTTGGGATTGTTGATGAACAGGTCGTAGATGATGCCGGGGTTGCAGGTGAGGTTGCCGAGCAGGGGAGCGATCGGGGCGACCTCGTAAGGGTTCGCGGAGTCGGCGGAGTAGATGACGGCAGTCGGGCGCTTGCGTCCGTCGCTGTCATAGCCGATGTCGCGCTTCAGGTTGACGTTCAGTAGGCCGTCGGGCTCCAGCTCGTATTCGAAGCGGAACCCGGCCGGAGTGTGGCCGGGTTCGGCCTTGAAGTAATCACAGATGCGGACGAACTCGTCGGTCACGCCGATGTGGGTCGCGGTCTCGGCGAGCAGCGAGAACTGCAGTTCGTCGATGGGTTGGGCGAGGACGCGGGAAAGGTGGTCACTGACGCCGCGCGCAGGCTCAAGACCGAGCGAACGCAATCGCAGTTGTAGCGGAGGTGTCATCGAGGATTCTCCTAACTTCTGATGGTTGATGTCGCCGTTGCGGGGTTAGTTGGTGGGTTTCAGGGAATAGCCGCGTTCGGTCAGGCCGCGTTCGATGAGGTTGATGGAACGCGTTTGCTTGATGATCAGGTAGCCGAGCGGGATGAAGAGGATCGATATCGCCCAGGCAAGCAAGACGTTGCTGGGGTAGATGAGGACGATGCCCACCAGCACGAGGGTGCCCAGTAGCATCTCCGAATTGCGCCGACCCTTCAACAGCTTGCGGGTGGTCAGTAGATTGTCGACGATCGCGCGCTTCTCTGCGGACGTCTTCCGGCCCGACATGCGATCGTCGAGCTCTTGGTGGTGTTCCTTGTTCTCGCGTACCTGCTGGAAGATCCCCCGCGCAAGATAGCCGGCGGCGAGGATGGCGAATCCGACTGCCCAGATGGTCTGACCGCGACTGGCGAACAGACTCGCCAGGACACCCAGCGAGAAGACCGTCATCAGGTAGATCCCCCAGCGCTGGCTCATACTCTCAACTCCCCGTTGTAGTGTCGTGCCAACTCCACGTTACCGAGTACCGAGCAGTTGTCCACGACCTCGAAGCTGAAGCCGGGGAACTGCTGCTCTTTGAGCTTGATGAACGCGGGCGTGGACAGACCGCCGGTGAGTTTGATGACCGAGTCCATTGGCACTACATCGGCGGCCAGCCTCACCACGTCGTAGAGCACTTTGTTCATGGACTTGAGCATGGTGGCGAGCATCTCGTCACGGGTGGCGGCCAATGTCAGGCCATGCCAGGCTGCGGTGCGCTTGTCCAACGACTGGCGATCGCCGGTCAGATAGGGATCGAAAGTCACCTCGCCGTCGGTGGTGTACCGGTCGATGCACGAAGGCAGGTATTCGGTGTTGAACTGCTCGCGGGTCATCTCGCGGCAGAACTGTTCGTAGAACCAGTCGATGCCGAATCCGCCGGCGGTGGTGGCGTAGATCTGCCAGATGCCGGGCAGCGCAGAGTTGCGTAGATAGTAGCCGGGATTGGTGACCGGTTTGTCGATCAGGACCGAGACCATGTCCGAACTGCCGGCGGTGTTCATGATGCGGCCCGCCCGATCGTTGTGGGCACCCATCTGAGCGGCGGCCATGTCATTGGTGCCGACCGCGACCGGAATACCCGCCGGAATGCCCAGCTGTTTCGCAGGAGCGGGCAGCAGCGCGCCGAGTAGTTCACCTGGGTTGCGGATCTCGCTGAACCATTCGTGTTTGAGGTTGAAGGCATCGAGTAGTTCAGCCGACCAGCCGCCCTGGGTCGTCGTTTCGTAGAGCCCCAGCATGGACGCGTTGACCAGGTCGACCATCCACTCGCCGGTGAGGCGATGATGGACATAGGTCGGCAGATGACCGATACGGTGGGTGCGTTCCAGCACTTCCGGCTCGTTCTGCTGCATCCACAGCACCGTCATGATGCCGGCGCCGCCGGCGAACGGATAGATGCCCGCGATCGACAGGTACCGGTCCTTGCCCACCTTCTCGTTGATGTAGTCGGTGATGGAGCGACTGCGGCGGTCCATGTGGGTGATGATGTTCGGGTACGCCAGGGTTCCGTCTTCGGCGATGAAGACCGGCGAGGGGGAGAAGGTGTCGTAGCAAAGGACCCCGATCTGCTCGCGCAATTCGGCGGGCAGCCGTTTGGCGGCCTGGCTCGTGGCATCGAAGAGCACCTCGGGGTCGATCTCGACCTTCTCACCCGGGAGCAGGATGTAGGGGTAATCCTGCTTTTCGGAGGCCAGCACACGGAGATCGTCGTCGAGGATCTCCATTTTCACCGCTGACGTTCCGAAATCGATCGACAGGTAGTACACGGTGGATGGTCCTTTCAGGCCTGGAATGCCGCGAGTTCGGCCAGTCCGGTGTCCAGAGCCGCACGGATCTGGGATTCAGCCTCGGCGCCGATGGGCCGGAGCGGACGTCGCGGCGCACCCGCGCGGTAGCCACGAATGTTCATGGCAGCTTTCAGGCTTGCCACGCCCTGCTTGCCGCCACCGCTCTTGGCGACGCCTTGCAGTAGCCGGTAGTAACGACGAGCAGCTTCCGGGGAGGCAGTGAAGTAGAGGTCGGTGAGTCGTGCGCATTCGTCCGGCAGGTAATTGGCCGCCGAGACCACGCCACCGGGCCCGTCGAAGGCCAGGCAGGTCATGATGTTGCTCAGCGAGCCCGCCATCACGGCGAAATCGTCGCGCGATCCGGCGGCCACCATGTACTCGGTCATCATGGTCGGCGAGGTGTCCTTGATGCCCGCGATGTTCGGGTGGTCGGCCAGCTCGGCGAGCACCTTCGGCGGAACCGTCACGCCATTGGCATAGCCCGGCGCCACGTAGAGCAGCACAGGAACCGGGCTGGCGTCAGCCACCGATGTGTAGAAGTCGGCCAGTGCTGGGCCATCGTCCAGTTTCGCGAAGTAATTCGGGGTGAGTACGGAGATGTAGTCGATCGCATCGGCCCAGGGCTCCAGGGTGTGAATGAACGCGATCGTGGTGCGGGTGGATTCACGTCCGGCGCCCACGATCAGGGTCTTATCGCCCTTGTTCGCGGCTGCGGTCGCGATCACGGTCCGTGACTCGTCGTCATCGATGGCCTTGAATTCGCCGTTGGTGCCCAGCACCATGTAGCCGGCCACTGCGGTGGCCCCCCACATGCCGAAGTTGTACTCGAGAGCGGCAACGTCAACCGCTTCATCGGCGGCGTCGAAGGGTGTGGCGACGGGGATGATCACGCCGCGCAGTTGGTGATTCATAGTGCTCCAAACAGATCGGCCGAAGAACACGACAGCAGACGGACGAGCATCCGGACGACCGCTTTGTCGTTGTCAGTCCCGGCAACTGGCTTGCGTACATGCTATAGGAAAAACCAGGGCTCTGCCAGTTGTGAACGCGTAATTGCCTCATCAAGGGGTCCGCGCCCCTGCCAATGGTGGCAGCGGCGCGGATCTCTTGATGCACTTGCAGACCAGGTCTTGGTCAGAAGAAGAACTGGTAGAGGCCGATAAGGCCCATGACCGTCATGACCAGTGAGGAAATGATCAACAGCACCTGCAGGAACGGCTTCATCCGCAGTTGCTTGGGCAGCACCTTGTATTCGGTGAACAACAGGATGAATCCCCACACACCGAGGGCGAAGACGCCGCCGAGCAGACCGGCGAATGCGATCACGGTGGTGTAGCTGACGCCGGTGAAGGCCAGGAAGATCGCGACGCCGAGAGTGTAGGTGGCAACGCCGAGCCTCACCTTGCCCCAGTTGGCCGGGTTGGCGACGGCCGGGAACGCGGGCGCGAAGGCCTCTCGGAATGTGTAGGGGTACGTCGTGGTCAGCAGGGCCTGTTGGGAGCCCCAGAACACTGCCCACATGGCCACCATGTACAGGTACTTCAGCACGGGATGAATAGTGGTGAAGAATGCGGCCTGTGCGGTCAGGATGTTGTTATTGCCAGGAACTTCCTGCAGGCCGTTGGTACCGAGGATGACGACGCCGAGAACCATGAAGGTGATCGCGAAGATGCCGACTGCCGTGAAGGAGCTGACCGAGTCGATCTTGACAGCTTTGACGCCGTGGCCTGACCTCGCCAGGTTCTCGTCGTCCATGGCGATCGGAATGAGCTCGCCCTTGCCCAGTGCCTGTAGTTGCAGGTTGATCTCGGCGTTGTCGGCGCGGCCGAGCATGCCCCAGGTCTTCTCGCGGAAGGTGCCGATATAGCCGATGTAGTCGTAGATGCCGCCGCCGAGAGCACCGATGTAGGCCAGAATCTCAACGGGAATGGCGACTGCCGCCACGTCCGGGAACTTCTGCTGGACCCATTCAGGGTATGCGGAGGGGATCTCCGGCAAGAACAGGCCGCGCACCATAGCACCGAGATCGGGCTGCGAGACGACCAGCGCGACGACCGAGAAGAAGACCAACAGACCAACGACGGCCGTCTGCAGGTTCTCGACAAAGCTGAAGTTCTTGACCCACAACGTCACGTAGGCGATGAGGCTCCAGGCGATGCCGGCCCACAGCCAAGGTTCCTGTGAGCCGGTGATGACCCAGGGAGTCCACTGGCTGAGGGCGAGAATGTAGGCGACGCTCCAAGCCGGGAAGCAGACGGCGGCCAGCGTGCCGAAGAAGACAGCCAGCCAGTGCCGGCCGATTCCCCGCTGCCCGACGCCGGGCAGCAGATGACCCATGCGTGCGAAGGGATGCTCGCCGGTGATGACCATGTAGCGCCCGGCGGCGTAGGTGACGGTGGCCTTGAAGATGGCACCGAGGACGAATGTCCACAAGATGGTGTAGCCGAAGACTGCGCCGCCTCGAGTGGCTTGGAAGACCTCGCCATTGCCGATCGTCACAGAAGCCAGGATGAATCCCGGCCCCACGATGCTGGCTAAGTCGAGGAATCGCTTGGAAGCAAGTTTCGGGTCTTGCTCGGGATACCGCAAGGGCTCCAGTATGGGTGTCGTTTCAACCCCAGTACTCATCGGATCGCTCCTTTGTGACCGGGGAGCTGCGCCGGTTGCGACAGCTCCAGAGGCCCGGTGGTCCATCCTTGGCCGCACTGGCCGGAGAACCGCTGGGTGTGGGACGCCGCGCATCGCGCGACGCTGGAGAATGCAGAGTCGTCTGCTTGTGAGTCTTCCGGCACCTGGAACAGGCCCACCGGGGTCGTAGTCCGAATCACTGGCAACGCTGCCTCCTTCATGGGCTACAACTGGTCTCCTGCGTCCACGTGCAGCGCCTATATGCTACATACAACGCGCCCGTCAGCGCAAGGTCACCCCAGCCCTCCCGGTTCGGCGATTCAAAAAGAGTGTCACTAGGTGATATACGAACTGATCTTGCGCTCGACGGGCCATTTCCGGCGAGCATAGCATCCGTCTGCCCAGCTACTGGTCACGGCTGGCGCAGAAAATCGTATGCAAAAGCACTCACTCAGGGTCGAATCGTGTGAACTTCCTATAGCATTGACTCAATCAACTGGTCACCGACCGACCACTGACTGCTGACCCGCGTGAAGATCAAGGCACCGACGCCGCGCTGGCGTCGGGGCGATGAGGGACCGCAGTCGCTTCAGAAGGGAAGCAACTTCATGGCCATCAACACCATTGCTCTGGTGGGCGCGGGTTACATGGGCGGCGGGATCGCTCAGGTTTTCGCGATCGCTGGTCACCCCGTCATCCTGGCGGACGCCGACGCCGAACTTACGAAAAGGAACCTTACCCGGCTGATCGCCGAGGCCAAGGACTGGGAAGGGCGGGGCCTTTTCCTGCCCGGCCAGGCTGCACTTGTCGAGAAGCATCTCAGCGCGGCGCCGAGCATCGAGGAAGCTGTTGCCGATGCCGATTACATCCAGGAGGCCGTGCCGGAGAAGCCCGAGATCAAAGACGCCGTGTTGCGACGCATCGAGGCTGCCGCTCGTCCGGACGCGATCATCGCGTCCAATACCTCGACGCTACCGATCGGCGGTCTTGCCAAGTCACTGAACAAGGCCGACCGCTTCCTGGGCGTCCACTTCTCGAACCCATCGCCGTTCATTCCCGGCGTCGAGGTGATCTTGCACGCAGGAACCGACGAGTCACTGGTGCCCGAGGTCGAAGAACTCGTCCGCTCGACCGGGAAGCTGACCGCGCGGCTCAGTGATTCGCCCGGCTTCGTGCTCAACCGCCTGCAGTATGCGCTGCTCAAGGAGGCCATCAGCATCGTCGATGACGGGGTAGCCAGCGCCGAGGACGTCGATATCATCACCCGTACCACCTTCGGATTCCGGCTGCCGTTCTTCGGCCCGTTCGCGATCGCCGACATGGCCGGCCTGGATATCTATCTCGACTGCTTCAAGACCTTTGAAGACAACTTCGGCGAGCGTTTCGCGACGCCCGAAGGGCTCAAGAAACTCGTCGCCGAGGGTCATCTGGGCACCAAGTCGGGTGGCGGCTTCGTGATCCCGGCCGGCGACACCACCGACCTGGTGGCCTACCGCAACACCGCCTACGCACGGCTGCAGCAGCTGCTTGCCGAGCTCGGTGAGGCTCCAGGCGTCAAGTAACACTTTGCCGGACACAGCAAACCTGCCTATCAAGAGGAAGACAGTAGACAATGTCGAAGTACAACCCGGACAATTGGCCGATCGCCTGCCCCATGCTGGTCTTCGGCGGGCTCGACTCGAAAGGCGGTCCCATTCAGGATGCGGATGCCTCCGAATGGCACGCGCAGATGAAGGAGGTCGCCGACCTCGGCTTCACCGAACTGGATCCGCTGGATGTATGGGTGCGAGTCGGCGATCTTTCGCCGCAGCGGTTGGACGAGTTCAAGCAGGCCTTGGCCGACACCGGGCTCACTGTTCCGGGTATCTCCACCTCCCGTAAGTCGGTGGTCGATGCCAGGCGCGGCGACGAGTACCTGGCTTATGGCCACCGGGTCATCGATGCGGCAGTGTCGCTGGGCGCGGAGGTAGTTTCGTTCGGCTTCTTCCAGGCCACTACGCCGGCCCAGAACGCCGCCGTGTGGTTCTGGCTGGCGCAGGGGCACAAGGACTCGGCTGACCCAGCGATCTACGAACTGGCGGTCGACCGCATCCGCGAACTCGCTGTGCATGCCGAATCCGTGGGTATCCAGATCACCTTGGAGATGTATGAGGACACGTATCTGGGAAGCTCGGACGGCTGCGTGAAGTTCGTCACCGATGTCAATCACCCAGCTTGCGGGCTGAACCCCGATCTGGGCAATCTGGTGCGGTTGCATCGTCCCTTGGAGCCGGTGACCGAGGCATTCGAGAAGATGCTGCCGTACACGAACTACTGGCACATCAAGAACTACACTCGCGATTTCGATCCGGCCACCGGAGCCTATGCGACTCATCCGGCTCCGCTGCCGGGTGGGTACGTGAACTATCGGCCGATCATCGCCCGGGCGCTCGAACTCGGCTTCGAGATGCCGTTCATGGTGGAGCACTACGGATCGGATTCGCTGTGGAACCTTGCGCAGTCGCGCGAGTACATCCGTTCGGTGCTGCGGGCCAAGATGTCCTGATCACTGATCAGCGGAAAAACGCCCCTCCGGAGATCCCGGAGGGGCGTTTTCCGTCGTCAGTCCAGCGGGGCGGAGGCCGGGAACAGATCGCCGTTCTCGTCGAATTCCAGTTCGGCCGGTTCGGTCAGCTGGGTGAGTGCCGGATTCGCGGCGACCTCGTCCAGCAGGGGTTCGGACACCCAGATCTCGGCGACGTCGAGCGTGTTGACGATGCGGACGATACGAGCCTTACTCGGGTCCGGAAGCAAAGTCAGCCGTGTCGCGCATTGCAGCGCCATCTTCTGGTTCGCCATGAACGGGGCGATTCGTGAGCCGGCGATGCCGTTCGATGTCACACCATTGGTGAACATCGCGACGAAGTCGATCTGGTTGAACAGCCGGGCCGTGGTGATGTCGGCCAGGCCGATGCCGGTCGCATTTCCGTGCGATTCGGGCGTCAGATCGAGCACCACGATCTGATTGACGTTCATCTCGGGATTCTTGACCCCGATCAGCGAGCGCCCGAGCACATTCGGATCCATGCCATCACCGGAGATGTTCTTGCCCATGTAGTCGACGACCAGCACATCGATATCGTGGATCAACAGTTTCGGCAGATGCCGACGCGATTCTTCGAGCAGCGTGGGTTCGGTCTGCTCGATCTTGCCGGTTTCGATCAGCACGACATCGCGGGTCTGATCGAGCGAGTTCTCCAGTACACCGACTCCGAAGATGATGTTGCCCTTCTCGAACATCACCGGCGCGATCGTCTGGATCATCTTGCCCGCCATGTGCAGGCCACGGGAGTGCGCCTGCAGAGCGCCGCGGTGCTTGCCGACGCCGATGGCTGCCATCTTCATCAGGCCCGACTCGATCGGCCCGACGATATCGGTGTGCGCCTTGATCCGGTTGCACAAGATCAATCCGTCGCAGGCCAGCGCATCGGAGGAGAAGAGCACCTTCAGCCCGTCCACCTCGCCCAGCTCGGTGACGTCGAGGCTGGAGATGATCTCGCAGCCGGTCGTCTCCGGGGTGAAACCCATGCCGAGCAGCATCTGCCGCTGTCCATCGGCCGTGGCCCCGCCATGGCTGCCCATGGCGGGGATGATCACCGCAGAGGCACCCTTCGACTTCACCCAATCGGCCAGCGTGCGAACGATCAGCGGCATATTCGCGATGCCGCGGCTGCCGACCGTGATCCCGATCCGCTGCCCGGGCTTGACGGTATCGGCGAACTCCGGTTCGGCGAGTTGCTCATTGATGCGTCCCGCAACGTCGTCGAGCCGCGGGGCCGGCAGATCCTGATGAACCCTGGCGAACCGAGGCAGTGCGATGTCGTCAAGAATCAGATTGAGTGAGTTCGTCACAGGTTTCTCCTACAGGTCAGTTCGTCTCGGACGCGAATAGATCCGCATCGCCCAGAGCCCGCATCAGCATGCAGAATGATGTTGCTCCCGGGTCGGGTACGCCCAGAGATTTTTCACCGAGCACACGCGAGCGCCCGAGCTTCGATACGAAATCCGCGGTCCGGTCTGCGGCGCTCTGCGCAGCGGTGGTTGCCTGCTGCCAGGCTTCGGCCAGTGGGACGCCTTCGGCCTGCTTGGCGCTGAGGGTGTCGGCGAAGGGAATGAGCGCGTCCACCATCGTCTTGTCGCCGACCGTTGCGCCGCCCAGCCGCTGCACCGCGTCGACCGCGTCGCGCACCCCGGTCACGATGGCCTGCGGTGACGCCGGGGTCTCATCGCCCAGCGCCCTGCCGAAGGCGGTCAGTATGGCGCCCCACAGCGCTCCGGACGTGCCGCCCGCACTTTCGGACCACTGGGCGCCGGCACGCACCAGCAAGGTGCCCGCGCCGGCCCCTGCCTCGGCCGCCCGATGGGCGGCCTCCACGGCGCCGGTAGCGCCGTAGCGCATGCCCTGGCCATGATCGCCGTCCCCGGCGATCGCATCCAACTTGCCCAACTCGGCTTCGTTGTCGATCGTCACCTGCTTGATGACCTCCAGCCCCTTCACCACCTGGGCCGCCAGCGCCTGGGAGGCTTCGCTGCCCGGGGTGATCGGAGTCTCGGCCTGGTCGGTGTCATCGCTGACCTGGCGTTCGGCTCGCTCGGCGACCGCGCCGCGTCGCAGCGCGATGGTATCGACCGGATCGCACCACAACTCCTCCAGCTCATCGTCGAGGAAGGTGATGGTCAGTGAGATGCCGGCCATGTCCAGGCTGGTCATCAGTTCGCCGACCTCCGGCAGCACCGGGGTGACACCCGCGTCGGTCAGCCGCTCGGCGACTCGGTTCCAGACCACATAGAGCTCTTCGCACTTGACCGTGCCGAGCCCGTTCAGCAGGACGATCGCCCTACCGGAGTAGCCCTCGGTACCGATCTCCAAGGCTTCCGCCATGACGCCATCCACCAGCAGATCGGCGATCTGGCTCGCGGTGCCCATCGGCACCTCGTAGACTCCCGGCTCTCCGTGCACGCCCAGCCCGACCGACATCTGACCGGCGGGGACATGGAACAGCGGCTCCGCGGCGCCCGGCAGCGTGCAGCCGTCGAAGGCCACGCCGAGCGAGCGGGTGCGATCATTGGCTCGCCAGGCGAGTTCGGTGACCTCGTCGATGGTGTGGCCGCGCTCGGCGGCGGCGCCGGCAATCTTGAAGACGACCACATCGCCGGCCACGCCGCGGCGTTTGCGGGTGTCATCGCGAGGTCCGGAGGCCACGTCGTCGGAGACCTCGATGGTGCGCACGTCGTAGCCCTCGGCGCGCAGACGTTCGGCGGCCTGGCCGAAATGCAGCACATCGCCGGCGTAGTTGCCATAGGTGATGATGATGCCGCCACCGTTGTCGGCGGCCTTCGCGACGGAGTAGGCCTGGGAGGCAGACGGTGAGGCGAAGATATTGCCACAGACCGCGCCATGGGCCATGCCGGGCCCGACCCAGCCTGCGAAGGCGGGAAAGTGACCGGAACCGCCACCGACGATCACCGCCACCTGGCCGTCGGGGCTGGCGGTGGCGCGCACGACACCGCCATGCACTGCCTTCACATACTGCGGGTAGGCCGTCGCCATCCCGGACACAGCTTCGAGCGCGAAGTTGGACGGATCGTTGAACACACGAGTCATCGACGACTCCTCAGATACGGACGCGGCCTGCGTCTGGGTAAATGGTTACTCGGTTCGGTATTCGCTTCTACGGGAATCCCGGGCAGCCGGCCAGACTCGGACCGGCCGTGCTGGGCACTGAATATCATACACGATCCATGGCTTGCGGTGCCGCAGCAGCCGCCGGTCAGGGTGGCCGGGCAGCGCAACGGGCCGCCGCCCGCAAGGGCAACGACCCGTCGTCGCTATATGGAATGGCGCAGTTCGCGGCTCCTAGAACGCGCTCACTCGCCGGAAGATGCTCTCGGCATCGATGCCCGCGTTGGCCAGCAGGCCGTCGTATGGGCCGGCGGGCTGGTAGGCGTGCGGCACGCCGATCGGCAGCAGCCTGGTGGGTTGTTCGCGGCAGAGCAGTTCGGCGACGGCACCGGCCAGGCCACCGGTCTCGTAGTGCTCTTCGACAGTGACGACCGCACCGGTGCGCGCTGCCGAAGCACAGATGAGTTCGGCGTCCAGGTGCGAGGGCGTCGGCATCCCGATCAGATCGACCGAGATACCGGCCGCGGCGAGCTGCTCGACCGCGGCGACGGTCTGCACCGATTCGTAGCCCGTGGTGATGATGGTGACATCCGAGCCGTCACGCAGGTGGCGGCCCTTGCCGATCTCGACGGGTTCCTCGGGGAACAGATCCGGCAGGCCCTGGGCGCCGATCCGCATGTAGGTCGGTCCGACGTGGTCGAGCATCGCGGCCACGCAGCTGCGGATCTCACCGGGATCGCTGGGGGCGAAGACCACCAGGCCGGGGATCATGCGCATGATCGCGTAGTCCTCGAGGGAGTGGTGGGTAGCCCCCAGATCCGCATAGGTGAATCCGCCGTTGCGTCCGACGATCTTGGCGTTCTGGCCCATGTAGCCCAGGTCATTGCGCACCATTTCGTAGCTGCGCGACGTCACGAACGGGGCGATGGCGGCGAAGACGGGAATCAATCCCGTGGTGGCCAGACCGGAGGCGATACCGGTGACGCCCTGCTCCATGATGCCGAATTCGAAGTAGCGCTCGGGATAGGCCTTGGCGAAATCGCCGAAGCCCGAACTCTTGCCGGAGTCTGCCGACAGCACCACGATGCGGTCGTTGTCCGCGGCAATGGCGGTCACCGCGCGTCCGAATTCCTTGCGGGGGTCGGTCAGCTGACTCATCGGGTCACCTTCTGTTCGCATTCGGCGATCTTCGCGTCCAGTTCCGTGATCGCCTGCTCCAGCTCGCCCTCGGCGGGCTTCCAGTAGTGATAGGCCAGCGTGTCCTCGGCGAAGCTGATGCCCTTGGCCTTGGTGGTGTGAGCGACGATCACGCTCGGCTTGCCCGGCGTGAACGGTGCGGTGTCCAGCGCGGCGAGGATCTCGGTCATGTCGTTGCCGTTGATCTCGCGGGCCGCCCACCCGAAGGCCTCGAACTTGCCGGCGATCGGAGCCATGTTCATGACCTGGGCGACGGGTCCTGAGATCTGCAGGCCGTTGTTGTCGACGATCGCGATGAGATTGTCGACCTTGTGGTGAGCTGCCGCGGCGGCGGCCTCCCAGTTGGAGCCCTCCGGAAGCTCGCCATCGCCCATTACCGTGAAGACTCGGGCCGTCGTCCCGGCCAGCCGCAGGCCGAGCGCCGCACCGACCGATATCGACAGGCCATGACCCAGCGCACCAGTGTTGCCCTCGACACCTGGCAGCTTGTGCATGTCCGGATGTCCGCCCAGGGCGGTCATCATGGCGCCGTAGGTCTGGAGCAGTGCCGGATCGAAGTAGCCGCGTTCGGCGAGCACTCCGTACTGGCCCATGGCCTTGTGTCCGGCACTCAGCAGGAAGCGGTCACGCTCAGGCCAATCCGGGCGAGCCGGATCGACGTTCATGATGTCGAAGTACAGCGCCGTGATGAGGTCGATCGCCGACATGGCACCGCCCAGATGGCCGGAATGACCGGTTTCGATCATCCGGACGACATTGCGGCGGGCTCGGGCAGCATGCAGTTCGAGTTCGGCTACCCGATCGCTCACAGCTGCTCGGCCTCAATCTCCACCACGCGGGCGACCTTGACACCACTGCGCGAATTGGGATCGAAGGTGTTGGCAAGATAGAGCTCGAGCAGCACCTTCGCGGTTTCGACGCCGGTTGTCTGGGCGCCCATGGCGATCATGTTCGCATTGTTGCTCAGCGTGGCGCGCTGAGCCGAGTACGGGTCTGCGATCAGTGCGCAGTAGGCGCCCTTGACCTTGTTCGCCGCCAACGAGACACCGATGCCGGTACCGCAGACCACCACACCGCGGTCGTACTTGCCCTCGGCGACCGCGTGCGCCACGTCAGCTGCGACATTGGCATAGATCGGGTCATCCGAGCCGAAATCGGTCACCTCATGACCGAGTGATTCGGCCTTGGCGATGAGTGCCTTCTTGAGCTCTGCCGCGTTGGGATCACAGCCGAATGCGAGCTTCATGGATCTTCCTCTCCCGTGAAGATGATGAGCGGTGGCGGGCAAACCCGTGCGCCGCATTACCTCTAAGATATATGATCGAGCGCAGGCATGCAGCCGATGGGTTGTCCGTGACGATACCCCTGCGCGAGGCTGCCAGCCTGTTCGCTACGTCATCTTTTCGCTGCCTGCAGTGGTGCGGGCGCCGTCCCAAGGAGGAATCGAATGTCGGAAACTGGAAACCCGTTTCCCGAGCAGCGCACTGCAGTGGTCACCGGGTGTGGTGCCCCGGCCGGTATCGGACGCCACGTCGCCCGCAGGCTGGCGTTGTCCGGCTACAACATCGCGGCTGTCGACATCAACCCCGCGGTAGCGGACTTCGCCGCTGAACTGGCCGCGGAGTTCACCGAACAGAAGACCATCGGTGTGGTGTGCAATATCGCTGACGAGGCCTCGGTCAACACCGCCTGGCAGCGTATCGATGCCGAACTGCCGCAGGTCGTGGGCCTGGCCAATGTCGCCGGGATCGCGTGTCCCACTCCGCTGCTCGAACTGACCGTGGACGAGTTCGACAAGGTGATGGGCGTCAACGCACGCGGCACGATGCTCATGATGCAGTACGGTGCTCGGCGGATGATCCAGGCCGGGGTCGGCCGGATCGCCAACTTCTCGTCCATCACCGCCTATGACGGCGGCGGTACGTTCAGCAAGATCGCCTATGCGGCCGGCAAGGCAGCGGTCATCGGGCTCACCCGCGGCGGTGCCCGCGAACTCGGTCAGTACGGCATCACCACCAACTGCATCTGTCCGGGACCGATCGACACCGAGATCATGGGCGGCAAGCTGACCGACGAGCGCAAAGCATCGATGTCGTCCAACATTCCGCTCGGTCGTGTCGGTCAGCCGAGCGAGATCGCCGACGTCGTCGACTTCCTGCTGTCGCAAGGCGCCAGCTTCGTCAACGGTGCGACGTTCAATGTCGATGGCGGCAAACACATGAAGTGATGGCTGCCTGCCGATGGTCGGTCCGGGCTGCGGCCCCGGGCCGGCGGGCTCAGCCGATGATGCGGCCGGCCAGGTAGTCGTTGCCGACGCTTTGCTGGATGTCGATGACCCGGCGCACATAGGGCGCGGCGGCCTGCTCCAGGGTTCTGCCCAGCAGCGGCACCGTGATGACGAAGTCAGCCAGATAGTCGACGATGCTGAGCCCGCTTTCGGAAACCAGGTGCGCGGTTCCACCCATCGAGGCCGGCATTCCCGGAGTCACCACGGTGATGCGCCCGTTGCTGGTGCCGTCGTCGGCGAGCGGGTTCCATGAGATGGTGAGGTCGATTTCCATCGTGGAACCGGTGAACCGCTGCGCTCGCGCCGGGGCCGGCAGCGCGGCCCGCATATGGCTGCCTGCCGAATCCACCGAGGCGGCCCATTCGGCTGCGCCCGCACGGCGGGCGACCTCGGTAAGCCAGAGTTCGTCAGCCATCATGGCGAGGATCCGGTCGGGGCTGGCGGAGTAGTTGTGTCGAGCGCTGATCTGCATGGCCACTATTGTGGCCCACTTCGCCCACCTGCCGAAGTCACGTTTTACGATGCGCCGGGGCCATTAGTGTGGGGCACGAAGACCCGCTCAGGTAACAGACGTTCGGCATGGGAGTGTGACCCCGAATGAATAGTGACGCTGATCACCGGCCAGCAACCGATCATGAGCAACTGCTCAGCGAGGTGGCCGAGTTGGCAGTGGATAGAGGCCTCGACATCGCCACCCCCGAGCGAATCGCCGAGTTCCTTCAGCACTACTTCAAACACGCTGACAGCTCAACGCTGCTGGCACGCCCGGCAGGACTGATCGCCGGGGCGCTGTTGCACCACGCGAAGCTGGCCTGGTGGCGGCTTCCGGGGGAGTCCCATGTCGAGTTGTTCACCCCTTCGCTGTACTCCGACGGCTGGGATGCGGGCGGCCACACGGTGCTGACGGTGGTCACCGACGACAAGGACTGGCTAGTTGACACCGTCACGATGGTGCTGGCCCGTCAGGGGTGGGCGGTTCGAGATCTGGTCCATCCGCAATACAGCGTGCTGCGCGATGCCGACGGGCGGCTGCTTGATGTCGTACACCGGGATCAGGAGCAGTCCGCCATCGCGGAGGCCTGGTTGTGGATCGAGCTCTATCCGCCGGCCGGCTCGTCGGCAGAGGAGGCGATACCCGATCTGGCCGAGGCGCTGGAGGCAAGCCTGGCCGATCTCGAGGCCGCGACCCGTGACCACGACGCCATGCACGCCCTGCTACTGGCCACGGCAGAGCAGGCGGAATCGATGGGCGGCTACGACGCGCTGATCGCGGCTCAGATGCTGCGCTGGTGTGCCGATGACCGCTTCCTGCTGCTCGGGGCCCGCGACTTCGAGTTGGTGGACGGTCAGCTCAGCCCGTTGCCGGGTGGGTTGGGCATTCTCGCCGGTGATCCGCGTGCAGCCGCCAGCTTCGGCGCGGTGCCGCGGGAGGGCCAGCTGCTGGTCATTACCAAGGATTCCGCGCGTTCCACGGTCCTGCGGTCGAGCTACATGGACTACCTGGCCCTGCATCTGCCCGGTCCTGACGGCAGCCATGTGGAGCGCCGGTTCCTCGGTCTGTTCATGACCTCTGCCCTGAGTGAACCGGTGGCCAGCATTCCGGTGCTGCGAGGCAAGGCACGTCAGATCAGCGCAGCGATCGGCTACGACCGGGCGTCCTACGGCGGACGATCAGTCGCAGCCGCTATCGAGGCGCATCCTCGCGACGATCTGTTCGAGGCCAGCGTCGAGGAACTGACCCCGATCATCGCCGAGATCGCCGACGCCGAGGATCCCCGGCGGGTGATCACCCACCTGCGTGCGGGCAGATGGGGACGGTTCATCTCGGTGCTGGTTCACCTGCCGCGCGAGCGGTACAACACGTCGGTCCGTCACCAGATCGAGCAGTTGCTGCTGTCGGTCACGGGCGCCCAGTCGTCCGAGTGGAGCGTCCAGGTCTCGGACGCTCCACTCGCCACGCTACATATCACTTTGAAGATGCCGGACGGCCAGCAGCTGCCCGAACTGAACACTGAGCGGGTCGCGCGAGATGTTGAAGAAGCCTCCCGCAGCTGGGACGACCGCTTCATCCAGATCGCCGAACGTCTGGACAGTTCGCAGCGCGGCGTCCAGTACCCGGACGCCTACAAGGAGCAGTACTCGCCGCTCGAGGCGGCCAACGACCTGGTCTCGCTCAATCAGGTGAGCGGGCCCGACGGCATGGTCCAGGTGATGTATGCGCCGAGCCCGCCCGAGAACGGCGTGGATTTCCGGCTGAAAATGGCCCGGGTCGGCTCCGAGATGGTGCTGTCGCAGGTGCTGCCGCACCTGTCCAGCCTCGATGTCGATGTCATCAACGAGCGTCCGTTTGATCTGCAGTTGCGCGGCGTCGACGCGCATATCTACGACTTCGGCCTGCGGTTGCCGGGTGGTGCGGAGCGGTTGGAAGGCTGGTCGCACGAGGCCAGGGGACGCTTCACAGCCGCGGTCGCCGCCAGCTACGCCGGGCTGGGGGAGGCCGATCGGCTGAACCGGCTGGTCACCGAGACCGACCTGAACTGGCAGCAGGTGGCATTGCTGCGGGCGATCTCGCGCTACCTGCGTCAGCTGCGAACCAGCTACTCACAGCCTTACATCGCCGAGACGCTGAACAAGCACCTGCCGATCACCACGGCGTTGGTCGAGCTGTTCGAGGCCAAGTTCTCGCCGTGGCAAGACGCCGAGATAGATCGCAAAGCCCGCGTCGCGGAACTGACCGAGCAGGTGAGCCGGGCCATCGATGCGGTCACGGTGCTGGACGAGGACCGCATGCTCCGCCAGTACCTGAGCGTCATCACGGCGATGGTGCGCACCAACTTCTATGCCTTGGACGACCCTGCCGAGACTGCCGGGGCAAGTCCGCGCCGTGCTGCTCTCGCCGTGAAGATCGAACCACGGCGGCTGGAGTTCGTGCGCGGTCCCCAACCGGCCCACGAGATCTTCGTTTACTCGCCGCAGGTCGAAGGCGTTCATCTGCGCTTCGGCAAGATCGCCCGTGGCGGTATCCGTTGGTCCGATCGGGCCGAGGACTATCGCACCGAGGTGATGGATCTGGTCAAGGCTCAGACAGTGAAGAATGCCATCATCGTGCCGGTCGGCGCCAAGGGTGGCTTCTATCCGTTGCGGCTCGCCGGGCTCGAGCCGGCCGCTCGCGTCGCGGAAGCCCGGGCGAGCTACGCGACGTTCATCACCGCCTTGCTGTCGGTCACCGACAACATCGTGCACGGCACCGTGGTGCGTCCGGACCACGTCCTGGCCTGGGACGACGACGACTCGTATCTGGTGGTGGCCGCCGACAAGGGCACCGCGACCTTTAGCGATCTGGCCGATGAGATCGCCGTCGATCGAGGGTACTGGCTGGGCGATGCCTTCGCCTCGGGAGGCTCGGAAGGCTTTGACCACAAGAAGATGGGCATCACCGCGCGTGGCGCCTGGATCTCGGTGGCTCGGCACTTCGGTGAACTCGGAATCGATCCGGCGGCCCAGGACTTCACCTGCGTGGGAATCGGCGACATGTCCGGTGACGTCTTCGGCAACGGCATGCTGATGTCGGCCCACACCAAACTGGTGGCGGCTTTCAACCACCGTCACATCTTCCTCGATCCCGATCCCGATCCGCAGTCGTCTTTCATCGAGCGGCAGCGGCTGTTCACTGCCGGGCGCAGTTGGGATGCGTACCGCACCGATCTGCTCAGCGCGGGCGGTGGGGTCTACCTGCGCACCGCCAAATCGATCCCGGTGACCGAGCCGGTGCGCCGAAGCCTGGGGCTGAGTCCCTTCGTCACCACGCTGACACCCGCCGAGATGATCAAGGCGATCCTGTGCGCGCCGGTGGACCTGATGTGGAACGGTGGCATCGGCACCTGGGTGAAGGCCACCAGCCAGCCGCACAGCGCGGCCGACGATCGCAGCAACGACGCAGTCCGGGTGGACGCCTCGAAGGTGCGCGCCCGCTGCGTCGGCGAGGGCGGTAACCTGGGCTGGACGCAGGCAGGACGCGTCGAATATGCGCTTGCCGGCGGCAAGATCAACACTGATTTCATCGACAACTCGGCCGGAGTGGCGACCTCGGACCACGAGGTCAATATCAAGATCCTGCTCGATGCGGCGGTGTCTGCGGGCCGACTGGACCGCGACGAACGCAACAGCCTGTTGCATCAGATGACCGATGAGGTCGCCGAGATCGTGCTGCACCAGAACGTCGTGCAGAACCGTGCGCTGGCCAACTCGTTGCAGGAGGCGCCGGCCCATGCGGGTGTCCACGATGATCTGATCACCACGCTGGAGGCCAAAGGCCGGCTGGACCGGATTGAGGACGGGCTGCCGTCGAGCGAGGAACTCGCGATTCGATCCGCGCACTCCCAGGGCATGACCGGCCCCGAGCTGGCGACGGTCCTGGCCACGGTGAAGAACACCATGGCCGACGAACTGCTCGCCAGTGATCTGCCCGACGATCCCTACCTGGAAGACCGACTGATCAAGTACTTCCCGCTCCCGCTGCGGGAACGCTTCGCCGACCAGATGCCGGCTCACCGGCTGGCGCGGCAGATCATCACCACGGTCGCGGTCAACCGCTTCGTCGATTCGCAAGGCCTCAGTGCCGCGCACCGGTTGGGCGAGGAGACCGGCGCCAGTGCGGCCGACATCGTGCGCGCGCAACTGGCCGCCCGCAATCTGATGGACGCCGGTGGACAAGAGACCGCGCTCGCCTCCTCGGGGGTCGACGCGGTCACCCAGACACTGGTCCGGGTGCGGATTCGGCAACTGGTCGAGCGTGCCACCCGGTGGATTCTGCAGACCCACCGTAGTGGCATCGATATCGCAGCGGTCGTGGACGAACTCAAACCGGGAGTGCGCGAGGTGATGACTCAGCTGCCCGAACTGATCACCGAGGCCGGAGCCGAGCGTTACCAGACGCAGATGGACGAGCTGACCGCCCGCGGGGTGAACGCGGAACTCGCCGAGCGGCTGGCCAGGTGGTCGCTCGCGCACGCCGCATTGCCGATCGTCCGGGTGGCACGGCGACACGGGGGCAGCATTCCGCGGTGTGCGCGGGTCTACTTCCAGCTCAGCGAACGGTTGGGCATCGAACGCGCGCTGCGCCGTTCGCTCGATCTGCCGCGCACCGGCCATTGGGAGATCATGGCCAGGGCGGCGATGCGCGAGGAGTTGATCAGCGCACAGACTGCTATCGCTGCGGCTGCTCTCGACCTTGCCGGGCCCGACGAGGACGACAGCGCGGCGGTCATCGAGCGCTGGTGGCGGGCCAATCCGGATGCCGCCCGCCAGCAGACGCTGCTCGACGAGCTGGCCGCGGGGCCGGTTGACCTGGCACGGATGTCGGTGGCTGTGGCCTCGCTGCGCGGCCTGTTGGAGACCGCGCAGGCAGGATAGACATCATGCGCATCGACTTACACACCCATTCCTGGATCTCGGACGGCACGGACAGCCCCACCCGGCTGGTGCTCAACGCGCAGCGCGCCGGTCTCGATGTGGTCGCGCTGACCGATCATGACACGCTCGCCGGTCTCGACGAGGCCCGCGAGGCAGGCCGGCGGATCGGCGTGCGGGTGCTGGGCGGGGTCGAACTCAGCGCCATCCAGGACGGCACGGAGGTGCATCTGCTGGGCTACGGCCCGCGCCGCAACGATCCGCAACTGAACGCCGAACTCGAGCGGCTGCGGGTGGGACGAACCGAGAGGCTGCCGAAGATGCTCGCCAAGCTCGAGGCACTCGGCATGCCGCTGAGCCTCGATGAGGTGCGCGCCCAGGCGAAGGACTCGCAGACCTCGCTGGGGCGTCCGCATGTCGCCGACGCCATGGTCGCCCGCGGCTACGTGGCCAACCGGGACGAGGCATTCGAGCGTTTCCTCGACCGCACCGGAGCTGCCTATGTGGGGCGCCCGGCGGTACCGCTGGCTGCCGGGGTCGACCTGCTGCACCACGCAGGTGCGGCGGCCGTCATCGCGCATCCGGGCATTCGCGGCATGGCAGAGGTGCTGACCGGCACCCTGCTGACGCAGTTGCGCGCCGAGCACGGCCTCGACGGCATCGAGGTCGACTATCCGCTGCACGACCCGCAAACCCGCGACCTGTATCAGCAGCTCGGTTCGCGTCTGGATCTGGTGCGCACCGGCTCGAGCGACTACCACGGCACCGGCAAGACCGGCCACGATCTCGGCGCGGCAACCACCCGGGCGTCCGCCTTCGACGAGTTGCTGCGCCGCATCCAGGCACACGGAGGCCAGATCGACTGAGTGGGGCGGGCCGATCGAACGGCTAAGCTGGACGCGCTCAACCCGTAGTATGCGAAGGAGAAGCGCGACCAATGACTTCAGGCGATCTGCCCACGAACCCGGCGGAATCTGGTGATGGCCTCGCATCCTCGGTTGACGGGTCTTTGCGCGCCAGCCTCAAGCGCAGCGAACAGATCGAAGCCGATCTTGAGGTGCACCCCGAGCGTTACCGGATGCTCACCGGTGACCGCCCGACGGGCAAGCTTCATCTGGGGCACTATTTCGGTTCGCTGGTCAACCGGGTGCGACTGCAGAACCTCGGCCTGGACTCGTGGGTGCTGATCGCCGACTATCAGGTGATCTACGACCGCGATGGGGTCGGTGACCTCAAGGCGAATGTGTACAGCGCCATCGCCGACTACCTGGCGGTGGGCATCGACCCGGCGCGCTCGACGATCTTTGCGCACTCGGCGGTTGCCCCACTGAACCAGCTGCTGCTGCCGTTTTTGTCGCTGGTCACCGACGCCGAGTTGCGCCGTAACCCCACGGTCAAGGACGAGCTGGCCAATTCCGATCGTCCGATGAGCGGACTGATGCTCACCTTCCCGGTGCACCAGGCCGCGGACATTCTCTTCTGCAAGGCGAACATCGTCCCGGTCGGCAAGGATCAGTTGCCGCACCTGGAGTTGACCCGGCTGGTCGCGCGTCGATTCGACGAGCGATACGGACGCGCCGACGAGGCCGTGCCGGTGTTCCCGATGGCTGACGCTTTGCTGTCGCCGGCCCCGGCGATCCTCGGGCTGGACGGCGCCAAGATGAGCAAGTCACGGGGCAATGTCATCGAGTTGGGAATGAGCGCCGAGCAGACCGCCAAGCTGATCAAGAAGGCCAAGACCGACTCCGATCGGCACATCACCTTCGATCCCGAGAACCGCCCCGAGGTATCGAACCTGCTCATGCTGGCGGCGCTGGCCAGCGGGGGAGACCCGGTGCAGATCGCCGAGCAGATCGGCGACGGCGGAGGCGGCGGCCTGAAGAAGCTGGTCACCGAGGCCGTCAACGAGCATCTGGCGCCGATCCGCGAGCGCCGCGCCGAACTGGCCGCCGACCCCAGCTATCTCGAGACGGTGCTGCGAGTCGGCAATGCCAAGGCCAACGAGGTCGCCGAGCGTACCCTCGGTGAGGTTCGCAAAGCCATGCAGATGGACTACTGATACTCCCGGATCCTTTGGAGGCTGAAGGCAACATGTCCGACTCACCAGTTCTGCCGGCGGAGGTCTCGCAGACACTGCGGACGATCGTCGACGAGGCAGGCATCACTCAGAACACCGGCTTGGTCGAGCGTCTGCTGGCGACCGGTATCGGTCTGGGCACCGACCAGGCCGGCAAGCTCGATCTGAAGATCGCCAGCGCCGCGCTGACCGAGATGCGGGCGGCCTTCGCGCTGTTCGCACCGTTCGAGCAGATCCCCAAGGCGACGGTCTTCGGATCGGCTCGTACCAAGCCCACCGATGCGGCCTATCAGCAGACCAAGCGGATCGCCGCGGAGTTGGCCGGGCGCGGCTGGATGGTCGTCACCGGTGCCGGGCCGGGCATCATGCAGGCAGCTGCCGAGGGTGCCGGGCCCGACCTGTCGCTGGGTGTGTCCATTCGCCTGCCGTTCGAGGAGAAGCCGAACTCGTCGATCGCCAACGGCCGCAACGTGGCGATGAAGTACTTTTTCACCCGCAAGCTGATGCTGGTCAAGGAGTCGAGCGGCTTCGTCTACGTGCCCGGCGGTTTCGGAACCCTGGACGAGCTGTTCGAACTGCTGACGCTTCAGCAGACGGGCAAGTCGGAGCCGACGCCGATCATCCTGCTGGACGAGCCGGGTGGCCATTTCTGGACGGGTCTGCGCGATTTCGTCAACGACCATCTGCTGCGCGCGGGAGTGATCTCGCCCGACGATTTCGGACGGGTGGTGCTGACCGATTCGGTCAGTGAGGCCGCCGACAAGATCACCGGGTTCTGGCGCAACTACGACTCGTTGCGCTGGGTCGGGGACCGCCTCGTCCTGAGGTTGCACACCGAGCCGACCGACGCGGAAGTCGAAGAGCTGAACCAGCGGTTCGGCAGCATGCTCACCCGGGGGACGATCCACAAGCGAGGACCGCTTCGTCACGAGGTGGACGACGGTGATCGCCTCGGTCTGCCGCGCCTGGTGTGTCGCTTCGATCCGTTCCAGGTCGGCTCGATCTACCAGCTGATCGGCGCGATCAATGCGCTGCCGAGTGCCTCCGCGATACCTGAGACTCCGCCGGACGCGGCGTCGGGCGACCTGAAGTGAGGGCTGCGGAGGCGGGCCTGATCAGCTGAAGTAGGCCGCACCGTTGACGTCGATGGTGGTCCCCGAGACGAAACCCGATGCCCGGGGGTCGGCCAGCCACAGCACCGGGCCGGCCACATCGGCCGGGAATCCCGGCTTCTTCAAGGCGATACCCTCGATGGCCGCGGCGCGCCCTGCGGCAGTGTTGAACAGCTCATGGAACGGAGTGTCGAGGATCAGGCCCGGAGCCACCGCATTGACGCGGATCTGGCGGGCCGAGAACTCCTTGGCCCATGCCTTGGTCACCCCGATGACCGCGGCTTTCGACGCGGCGTAGGCCGACGCGCCGGGCCCGCCACCGTTCTGGCCGGCGAGCGAGGCGACATTGATGATCGAGGAGCCATCGGCCAGATACTTCAGCGCGGCTCTGGTGACCAGGAAGCAGCTGGTCAGGTTGACGTCCAGCACCTGGTGCCAGAGCTCCAGCGGCATCTCGTCGACGGTCGAACGCTGAATCATGCCGCCGGCATTGTTGACCAGCACATCCAGGCCACCCAGGGTGTCGGCGACCTCAGCGAGCACTGTGGTCACCTGGTGCTCATCGGTGACATCCAGCTGGACGGCGAACGGAGGGTTCCCGCCCAGCTCGGCGATCTCGTCCAGGAGAGCCTGGTCGGGTTCATGGGTTTTCCAGGTGAAGGCCACCTTGGCGCCCAGCTCGGCGAAGCTCCTGACGATGCCCAAGCCGATGCCCACGCCGCCACCGGTCACCAGGACACGCATATCTGTGAGGTCGAAAGTCATGTCACGATTGTGCATCACGAGCGACGACCTCGCCATTGCGGCGGCGAACGCGCTTGCGGTGCGGGCGAGCCGACTTCTTCTCGTCGGAGCGCTTGTGGTCGTGCTTCTTGTCGTCCTTGTCGTGGTTGTCCTTGCCGCGCGAATGGCCGGAGCGGTGATCCTTGTCGTGATCGACCTTCTTGGCAGCGGCAATTCGTCCCTTGGTGCCCTCGGGGATCTGCAGATCGGCGAGCAGCTGCGGGGTGGTCGAGTAGGTCTCTTCGAGTTCGGCGAAGTCGAGATCCAGAGCCTTGTTGATGACCTTCCACATCGTGACGTCCGACCAGTCCACCAGCGTGATCGCCACACCGGAGTGTCCGGCCCGCCCGGTGCGCCCGATGCGGTGCACATACTGCTTCGGATCGTCGGGCACCTCGTAGTTGATGACGTGCGTGACGCCTTCGACATCGATGCCGCGGGCCGCCACATCGGTGGCCACCAGAGCCTTGATCTTGCCGTGCCGGAACTTCTTGAGCGTGCGCTCGCGCTGGGCCTGATTGAGGTCGCCATGGATGGTCGCTGCGTCGAAGCCGCGGTCGGCCAGCTCGTCGGCCAGCCGCTGGGCGGCGCGCTTGGTGCGGGTGAAGACCATCACCTTGCCGACGTTCGGCGCCTGCAGAAGCTTGCCGATGATCTCCGGCTTGTCGAGGTCGTGCGCCTGATAGACGAACTGGGTGGTGTCAGGCACCGTGGCCTGTGCGTCCTGGCCCTCGGCGCGCACATGCACCGGATGATTGAGGTTGGCCCGTGCCAGTGCGACGATCTGGGCGGGCATGGTGGCACTGAACATCAGTGTCTGCCGGGAGGCCGGAGTCATCGCGGTGAGGCGCTCCACGTCGGGTAGGAAGCCCAGGTCGAGCATCTCGTCGGCTTCGTCCAGCACCATGGTCTGCACATGCGACAGGTCGAGGCTGCGCCGGTGAGCCAGATCGAGCAGCCGGCCGGGAGTACCGACCACGACGTCGACACCGCTAGCCAGCGCATCCAGCTGTTCGTCGTAACCAACGCCACCGTAGATGGTCAGGATGCGAGCACCCAGCACGGTGGCTGCCTTGGTCAGGTCGGAACTCACCTGGAGCGCGAGCTCGCGGGTTGGCGCCATCACGAGGGCCTGCGGCTTGCCGTAGAACTTGAACTTCTCGAAGTCGTCCTTGCCCGGCAGCCTGAGCCGCTGCAGCAGCGGCGCGCCGAAGGCGAGGGTCTTGCCGGTGCCGGTGCGGGCCTGACCGATGAGGTCGGCCCCGGTGAGGGCGATCGGAATCGCCAGTTCCTGGATCGGGAAGGGGTGGGTGATTCCCTCGTTGGCCAGGGCCTCGACGATGGGAGCGGCGACGCCGAGCTCTTCGAAGGTGGTGGTGGCTACGTTCTCGGGAATGATGTCAGTGTCAGTCATATAGCTGTCTCTCGCGTCCGCCTCTATGGCGGCATCTCAGGGGCGCGAAACCACGCCACGGGCAATTCTAACCTGTGTGAACCAATGCGCCGGCTTTGCGCGCCAGACCGTGGCCGTGACGGACCCGGGCGCTAGCCTGAAGCGGTGAGCAAAGAGATCCCTGCCGAACCAGTCACGGCGCTGCTGGCCTGGTTGGCGTACCAGAATCTGTGGGTGGCCGAATCGCTGATCGCGCACCAGGGAGTGCGGACCGAACTCGGTGATCGGCTGACGGTGGCCAGGCTCAGCTCCGACGCGCTGTGCCGTTTCACCGCGGCTTGCGACGCGATTCCGGGCGGTCAGAGCGCCGCGCAGGAGGCGATGGCTCCGATGCTCAGCCCGGTCGATGAGTTCTGGACGATGACCAAGCCGCGCGTCCAGGTCGAGCAGCGGTTGCGGCTGCTGGTGCTCGCCAGCATCGAGTTGGAACTGGTGCAGCGCCTGGAGGATCGGCTGCCCGAGCCGGCCCGCAGCGTGCTGACCCCGGCGGCCGGATTGTGGCGTGCCATCGATCACGGGAGTTCTCAGGTGCTGGAGGCGACCACGACACACACTCGAAGCGTCGATGAACTGTCGTTGTACGCCCGTCGGCTGCTCGGCGAGGTGGTGGTGATGGCTCAGCGGCTGCTGGTCCGCCAGGCAGACCTGCGGATCGTGCTGGCGGGGGAGGCGGACGAGGAGCTCAGCATCTCGACGGCGGTGCTGGACGACGTCCTGCAAGCGACTGCCGCGCGATTGGCCCAACTCGGGCTGTCCGTCTAGCGCCAACTGCGCGGGGGTGCCCTGCGAGGTCGAGGGATCGGGCCGGCGCGGGCGGTGGCTATGATGCTGCCGGGGACCCCGGAGCATCGCCATCGGCGGCCTGCTCCGGCGGCAGGAGTTCATCGGCACTGTCAGGACTTCTTCTCGCAACCTTCAACTCGGATTCAGGCAGGAAAAATGGACATCGTCTCAGGTCGCACCAAGGTCATCTGTATCTTCGGCTCACCGATAGCGCAGGCGATGTCGCCATCGCTGCACAACGCCTCGTTCCAGCAGCTGGGTGTCGATTGCGTCTGCATTGCCGCCGACGTGCGGCCCGAAGGTCTCAAGGACGCGGTCCAGGGTGCACGCGTGATGGGATTCTCCGGTCTGATCGTGACGATGCCCGACAAGACCGGGATTCTGCAGTACCTCGATGAGCTGTCTCCGGCAGCTGAGCTGATGGGCGCGGTGAACACTGTTGTGCGTGATGGTGACCGGCTGATCGGTCACAACACCGACGGTGCGGGATTCATGCGGGCGGTGGCGCTGGCCGGTGTCGATGTCATCGGCAAGAAGATGACCCTGATCGGCGCGGGCGGTGCGGGATCTGCCATCTACACGCAGGCGGCACTCGACGGGGTCAAGGAGATCGCGGTCTTCAACATCAGGGACGGATTCTTCGATGCCACCGCCCGGCGCCTTGCCGAAGTGGCGGACCGCACGGGAATGCAACTGAAGCTGTACGACCTGGCCGACAAGACCGAACTCGCCAAGCAGATCTCGGACAGCGCCCTGATCGCCGATGCGACCAAGGTGGGCATGCCTCCACTGGACAACGAATCCAATGTGGCCAAGCAGTGGCTCGTTGCCGGCCAGGCAGTGGCAGACACCGTCTATGTGCCTCGAGTCACGAAGCTGCTACGCGAAGCCCAGGAAGTGGGGGCGATCCCGATCAGCGGGCTGGGCATGCTGCTGTGGCAGGCCGCCATCGCCGAACAGCTCTGGTTCGGTCTGGAGATGCCGGTGCCCTACATCCAGGACCGGTTCTTCGGCGACCACTGATGCCGCACCGCCGGGATGAGCGGGGGCCTACTCGCCGCTGAAACCGAAGCCGACCGGACGAGCGTGCTCCTGGCCGAGCTCGATGTAGCCGATGCTGCCCGCGGGCAGCAGGATCCGGCGTCCTTGCGTGGCCTCGATGACCAACAGGCCATCGTCACCGGCCTCGCGCAGGTTCTTCTCGATCTGCTCGGCGGTCTGGTCCGTCTCGATATTGAGCTCACGTCCAATATTGCGGACGCCAATCTTGATCTCCACGTCCCCAAACCTACCCGGTCGGTCGGCCACACCGGCGCCGACCGGTTCGGCTGGACGCGTAAGCGGGCTGTGATCGCCGGCCCCGGACGTGCAGCAGGGGCCGCACCTGGTGGCACGGCCCCTGCGGGGTATCAGGAGGTCACGGCTTACACACGCGACCTCGAAGTCTGTGGTCTTACGTCAGCCGATGATGTGAACGCTATCGGCCTGCTGGCCCTTGGGGCCCTGGGTGATTTCGAATTCGACCTTCTGACCTTCTTCGAGCGAACGGAAGCCCGCCGCATCGATGGCCGAGTAGTGAACGAAGACGTCGTCATTCGATCCGTCCACGGCAATGAAGCCGTAGCCCTTCTCGGCATTGAACCATTTAACGGTTCCCTGCGCCATGTGTACTCCTCATACTTACTTTGGCGGTCCGTACCTCACGGCCACCTGCCGTTCCAGCCCCGGCGGGGTGGAGCAAAAACGGGATACAGCTTAGGTACTGCAGCCTGAACTTGCCTGGCAACCTCCACTCTTCCACATAGACAGCTCATAAGTCACGGGAAAATGTCAGACGGTCATGGTTCCATGGATCTCATGATCGGTTCCGAGACCCCCACCCTGCGTCCCGCGCGACCGGTCCGCGAGCCCGGCCCGCTTACTGCCGGGCAGCGCTTGGTGGTGGCACAGGCCGCGCTGAAGGGTCCCGCGCTTTGCGTGGTGGGTGGGCCGGCGAGTGGCAAGACATCCGCCCTGGTTGCCGCCGTCGCAGCTCGGGTGAAGGAGGGTATCTCCTTGTCGCAGCTGGTTGTGTTGTCCGGCTCGCGCGGCCAGGCGCAGCAACTGCGGGCCCGCATCGTCGCCGCACTCGGCACCACTCAACGGGGCCTGCAGATCACCACGGTGCACGGCTGGTGCCTGCAGCTGCTGCACCGTTTCGCCGAGACCGAACTCGGCATCCCGCGGCTGCTGAGCGCTCCCGAACAGGAATACCGGGTCCGGGAATTGTTAGCCGGTCGTGACCAATCAACGTGGCCGCAGGCGCTGTGGCCCGCGCTCGGCACCCGAGGCTTCGCCCGCCAGATCCGCGCGATCCTGGCCAGGGCGCGGCAATTGGGCTTCGATCCTGGCGATCTGGCCGCGGCCGGACAGGCAGCCGGGCGTCCCGAATGGGTCGCCGCCGCGGGCTTCTTCGGTGAATATCTCGACGTGCTGGACGCCGAGGGGGTGATCGACTACACCGAGCTGGTATTCCGGGCGCGGCTGCTGCTGGCCGACCCGGCGAACTCGGCGCTGCTGCCGCACAGCGCAGCCATGGTGTTCTGCGACGAGTTCGCCGAACTCGACCCGGGCATGATCAACCTGCTCGCCGACGCCCAACGCGCGGGTAGCCGGGTGATCGCCTTCGCCGATCCGGATACCGCCGTCTCCCGGTTTCGGGGCGCCGATCCCCGTGCGGTCAGCGATTTCGTCGGACGCTTCAGCTTGCCCGGTGCTCCCGCTCAGCTGCTCGGCCTCGATGAGGCACCGGCCACCGATCCACAGATCGTCCGGGCCTTGCGTGGTGTGGCGGCCCGGCTGCCCGCCCAGGGCATAGCCCGTCCACCCTTCACGGTGCGCGAAGATGAGTCGGCCGCGGTGCGGGCGGAGATCGTCCCGGATGCGGCTGGCCAGGCGGAACGGATCGCCGAGGTGCTGCGCAGCGCCCATGTGCACGACGATCTCGGGTGGCAGCAGATGGCTGTCATCTGCCCGGCCGGCGAACAGACCATCTCCTCGCTGGCCCGCCGGCTGTCCGCGGCGGGTATTCCCGTCCAGATCGCCGGAGATGAGGTGGCGCTGGCCGATGAACCGCCGGTGCGTCAGCTGCTGGTCCTGCTGCAGGGTGCCGCGGTGCTGGCCGACGCCGGTCAGCTCGATGCGGGGCAGGCTGCCCGGCTACTGCGCACTCCGCAGGGCGGGTTGGACGCGCTCGGGCTGCGCAGGCTCGCGCGCGAACTGCGGGCGCGAGCCGCGGTCGCCCACCCCGACGAGCTATTGCCGAGTTCGGGAGCACTGATCGCCGCCGAGCTGACCGGCCCGGTATTGGTCGACGGCGATCAGCCGGGGCTGTCTGCCGAACTGGACGCCCTGATCAGACTGCGCGGACTGTTGGGGGATCTGGTCGCTCTGGTCAACGAGGGCGCCGACACCTCGGCGCTGCTCTGGCATGCCTGGTCGGCCACCCCTTGGCCGCGGATACTGCAGGCGGAGGCGCTGCGCGGCGCCGAGAATTCGGCGCGGGCGCACCGTGACCTGGACGCTGTGGTGGCGCTGTTCGACCTGGCCGCCCGCCAGCTCAGCTGGCGGGGGGCAGCGGGAATCCGGGCACTGGTCGCCGAGATCCAGGCACGCCAGATCGCCGCAGACACCGCGCGGGAGTCCGATCCGCGTCGAGACAGCGTCGCGATCATCACCCCCTACCGCGCCAAGGGCCGGCAATGGGAGCTGGTCGTGCTCGCCGGCCTGCAGGAAGGACAGTGGCCGCGAATCAGTGAAGCGGGAGGATTGCTGCGTGCGGATCTGCTGGGCCCCGACGGCCTTCAGACGGCCGAAGGGGCCGCCGCACAGATCGCGGCCGAGCGGCGTTCCTTCCTGCTGGCGGCCAGCCGGGCTCGGCGGCGGCTGATCGCCATCGCGATCGCCGACCCCACGGGCCAGACCGATGCGCCGTCGCGGTTCATCGGCGAACTCGGCGTCCGACCGGTGACCTGCCGGCCGGAGATCATGCCGTCCACCCTGGAGGGCCTGGTCGCGCAGCTGCGCCGAACAGCAGCCGACAGCTCCGCCGGCCCTGGCCTGCGGCAGCGGGCCGCGTCCGAACTGGCCTGGTTGGCCACTCAACGCGACGAGCAGGGCCGACACCTGGTGCGCGGAGCGGATCCGCGCGAATGGTGGGGCCTGCGGCCGTTCAGCGATCCCGGACTTGCGGTCGCTGCTGAGCCCGAGTCGATCCGGTTGACCGGCAGCGCGGTGGAGTCGGTCCTGGCCTGCCCCCGGCAGTGGTTTCTCAGCGGACCGGCCAGCGGCCGCCCGGCCAAGGATGTGCGCGCGGTCTTCGGCACACTGGTGCATCAGCTGATCGCCGAATCGGTGCAGACCGGAGTGTTGGCGGCGGACCTGTCGGAGCGGCTGGCCGAGGTCTGGCCGCAACTGCCCTATGGGGCGCCGTGGTACACCCAGGCCCAGTACGATCAGGCGGTCGCCGCGCTTCGGCGCTACGACAGTTGGGCCTCCAGCAGCGATCACGCTCATCCGCTGGGCGTGGAAGTCCCATTTCGGCTGAGGCTGGAGCTGAACGGCCGCCAGGTGCTGGTCACCGGCACGGTGGACCGTCTCGAGGTCGATTCGTCCAACCGTCTCCGGGTCGTCGATTTCAAGACCAACGGCAGCGCCCGCAGCCAGGACGACGTCCTCGAGATGGATCAACTCGGCATCTACCAACTGGCCGTCCGCGAAGGCCAGTTCGACGACCTGACCGGAGGCGTCCGGCAGCTCGCCGACGCGCAGGCGGTCTACTTGAGGGTGGCGAAGGCAGACGGGCCAACCGTGCGCAGCCAGCCTCCCCTGGATTCGGAGGGCCAGACCTGGGTACATGAGCATCTGAGCGAGGCGGCCGAAATCATCGCGACCGAGGACTTCTACGCGAATGTGCAACCCGGCTGCCGCCATTGCGACTTCCGGCTCGGTTGCCCGGCGCAGGCCGTGGGCGGCGAGCAGCAGTGAGCGGCTATCTGCAGTCGCCCGATGAGCTGGTTGAGCTGCTGGGCATTCCGTTCAGCAGCGAGCAGCTGACGGCGATCACCGCACCGCTCGCGCCGGGCGTGATCATCGCAGGAGCCGGCACCGGCAAGACGACAGTGATGGCGGCCCGGGTGGTCTGGCTGGTGGCCACCGGACAGCTGCGTCCCGATCAGGTGCTCGGACTCACCTTCACCCGCAAGGCGGCTCTCGAGCTGTCACAGCGAGTCGACGAGGCGCTGGTGAAGGCTGATCTGGTCGATCCCGATCACGTTGCCGACGAGGGACGCCAGCTGATCACCACCTACGACTCGTTCGCGTCCCGGCTGATCAGCGAGCACGGCCTGCGGATCGGCGTCGAAGCCGACCAGATACTGATCACCGGCGCCACCCGCTATCGGCTCGCCGCGCAGGCGGTGGCCGGTACCGGCGAAGCTCTGCCAGGGCTGTGCCAATGGCAGCCCGCAACGGTTGCCGACCGCCTGCTCAAGCTGGATGCCGAGTTGCGCAGTCATCTGGTCGACAGCGCTGAGGTCCTGGCCGAGGATCAGGCGTTCGCCCAGGAGCTGCAGGCGGTGAAACCCGGACGCGGTGGTCGTCCGACGGCCGCGGTGCGCACGGCGACCCGGACGACCGCCACCCGCGCAGAACTGCTCGGTTTGATCGATGATTATCGCCGGCTCAAGCATGATCGAGGCTTCACCGAGTTCGCCGACCAGATGGCGCAGGCCGTTCGCCTCTTGGATGCCTCCCCGGAAGTGACCCGGCAGCTGCGCGAGCGGTTCGGGGTGGTACTGCTCGACGAGTATCAGGACACCTCGGCAGCCCAGGCGCATCTGCTGCAGCGGCTGTTCTCCGGCCCGGATACTGCCCGGGGTCTCGGCTTCCCGGTGACCGCGGTCGGTGACCCGTTCCAGGCCATCTACGGCTGGCGGGGCGCCGCACCCAGCAACATCCTGCAGTTCTGCGATGATTTTCCCAATGCGGACGGCAGCCCCGCGGCCCGTTTCACTCTCAGCATCAACCGCCGCAGCAAGCCGGTCATTCTCGACCTCGCGAATCAGCTCGCCGAGCCGTTGCGCGCTGATCGGCGACTCCTGGGGGACGGAGTCAGCCCACAGCAGCGCCTGCTGCGCGCCCCCGACGACAGCCGCGGTGGCATCGTGCGGGCCGCGAGTTTCGACACCTGGCCGCAGGAGGTCGAATGGCTGGCCGATCAGGTGCTGGCGGCCAGGCGCACCGGGCAGGTCACCGACTGGTCACAGATCGCGGTGCTGACCCGGACGAACTCGCCCATCGGAGCGATCTTCGAAGCCTTGGTGAGCCGTGATGTTCCGGTCGAGATCGTCGGCCTGGGCGGTCTGCTGGAGGTGCCGGAGATCGCCGATGTGGTCGCCACGCTGCAGCTGATCGATGATGTCACCGCCAATCCAGAGGCGGTGCGGCTGCTGAGCGGGCCCAGATGGCGGATCGGGCCGCGTGATCTTGCGGTCGTGGGCAGTCGGGCTCGAGAGCTGCTGCGCGCTTCGCAGCCCCCCGGTCGTGCCGACGGTGGCGATGCCCTGGCCGACATCGGCGAGCAGTTCGAACCAGCCGCCCAGCTGTGTCTGATGGATGCGGTGGAGGACCTGGGCTCGGCGCCGGTCTCCGACGATGCCCGACGGCGGCTGGCGGCCTTCGCCACCGAGCTGCGCGATCTGCGCAGGCATCGCGACGAGCCGCTCCTCGAACTCGTGCACCGGGTGATCGACAGCAGCGGGATATCGCTGGAGCTGAGCGCGGATGTGGACCTGTTCAACTCCGGACGACGCCGCCAGCTCGAGCGGTTCGCCGACGCGGTGGGGGAGTACATCGACATCGACGGGGACGGCGCGCTCAGCGGCCTGCTCGCCTGGTTCCGGGTCGAACGCGAGGAGGGCCGCGGACTCGACCAGGCGGTTCCGAGCAGCGACGAATCGGTCAAACTGCTGACCGTGCACCGTTCCAAGGGACTGGAATGGGACCTGGTCTTCTTGCCCGGGCTGTGCGAGGGCACCTTCCCCAGCACCCAACCGGCCGACAACTGGACGACCCAGGCGGCCGTACTCCCGGCCGCACTGCGCGGCGACGCACCGTGGGTGCCGCAACTGGCCGAGGTGAGCAGCACCGAGTTGAGCAAGGTCTACCCGGGCGAGCTGAAAGCGGCCCAGCGGCAGGCCGAGGACCGGCTGATCTATGTCGGTGTCACCCGCGCGCGCAGCCAGCTGGTGGCCAGCTGTCATTACTGGTTCCCGGGCCGGAAAACGGCCAAGGCGCCCTCCGATTACTTCCGAACCCTGTGCGATGCCGGCAGCCACATCGACGTGGCGGCGCAGATGTCGGAAGCCAACCCACTACTGGGCGTCGAGTTGCGTCATCGCTGGCCCGTCCCGATCGACGAGGCGAAACTGGCGGCACTCAGCGAGGCCGCGCAGCAGGTGCGGCAGGCCCAGGAAACCGATCAGGCGGCGCTGGTCGCGGCCGACGCGGACGCGCAGCAGCATGGCGATGCGTGGCATGCCCTCGGCGAAATGCTCATTGCTGCCGAACACAAGCGGAGGCAGCCGCGCAGCGAGGTCACGTTGCCGGCCTCGGTCTCGGCGTCGGCCCTGATGATGGCCAACCGGGATCGGGCCGCGTTCGCTTCCCAGGTGCTGCGGCCGATGCCGCGTCCTGTCAGCCAGCGCACCAGCGTGGGCACCCGTTTCCACGAGTGGCTGGAGAAACGCTTCGACATGATCGGACTGCTCGACGACGACTTCGACTCCGAGCCGGAGGCCGAACCCGGAGGCACCGCGGACCAGCTCTTCCGGAGCCTGACCGACGCGTTCGAGCAGGGATGCTACGCGGAGCGCACGCCGGTGTGCATCGAGGAGCCGTTCATTCTGACGATTGGCGCCCAGCAGGTGCGTGGCCGGATAGACGCGGTCTTCGCGACCCCCGAGGACGACAGCCATGACTACCAGGTCGTCGACTGGAAGACCTCGAACGCCCCGGCCGACCCGCTGCAGCTGTCGATCTACCGGCTGGCCTGGGCGCGCAGCCTGCAGCTGCCCCTGGATCGGGTTGATGCGGTCTTTTACCATGTGCTGACCGACCGCGTCGAGGCTCCGCCGTTGCTCGATGAACGCGCAATGGGCACCCTGGTCGCCGATCTCGCCACACAGGCTAACCTCGACGCATGAGTCTCGATCGTCTGAATCTGTCGCCCTGGGATGGCCTGTCGCTGCTGAACCGGGAGGCCGAAGTCCGTGACCCGGAGTCCATCCGGAGTGCCTGGGCCGATGACTCGGCGCTGCTGCTGCAGCTCGATTTCGACTCGCAGTTCGTGCTGGATCCTTTCGGAATCCCAGCCGTCGGGGAACTGACCGATGACATCGCCTACCTCGGACGCATCGACGGCGTGCCCTGGTTCGCGCAGCGAGTCGAGGAACTCGACGGCGTCACGATCCGGGATTCGCGACTGACTGATCTCCAATATCAGGTAGTCAGCGCCGGATTGGCGGTGCTCAATTGGATTGGCAATACGCGCTTCTGCACGATGTGCGGCGGGCAGCTGCGGCGCACTCACGGCGGTTTCGCCGCGGTCTGCTCGATGTGCGGGCGCGAGCATTTTCCGCGCACGGATCCGGCCATCATCGTCGCTGTGCTCGACCCGGCCGACCGGATCTTCCTGGCTCATCAGACGACCTGGGCGCAACACCGGGTGTCGATCCTCGCGGGCTTCATCGAGGCGGGGGAGAGCGCCGAGAACGCGCTCTACCGCGAGGTCGCCGAAGAGGCGAAGCTCCAGATCGATGCCTACCGGTTCCTCGGTTCACAACCGTGGCCGTTCTCCCGCTCGCTCATGCTTGCCTATGTGGCCCGCAGCCATTCGACCGGCCGGGTCGACCAGGTCGAGCTGGAGTGGGGCAACTGGTACAGCCGGGCTGAGGTGGACGCCGGACTGGCCGCCGGCAAGCTCATTCTGCCCGGTCCGGGCTCGATCGCAGCCCATGTCATCGGCGCCTGGCGCAACCGGACGTTGCCCGCGCCCGAGGGCTAGACGCGGCCCCCCAGGCCGGTCGCCCGCCGGGCCGCGGTAGTGACCGCCTGCCTGATCGCCTCGGCGGTGCCGACGATCCGCACCCGCTGCCGCGCCCTGGTGACCGCGGTGTAGAAGAGCTCCCGGGTGAGCAGCGGCGACTCGGCCGAGGGCAGCACCACGGTGACCGCGTCGTACTCGCTGCCCTGCGACTTGTGCACGGTCATCGCGTGCATCGTTTCGCTGGAGTCCAGCAGCCACGGCGAGCGCAGCCGCGGGTTGTCCCCGCTCGACAGGGCCACCTGAATCTGGCCGTCGATCCGCACGACCACGCCGGTGTCCCCATTGGAGATCTGCAGGTCGGGGGCATTGCGGGTGATCAGCACCGGCCGGCCCAGATACCACTCGCCCTCGCGTCCGTATCCGAGGATCGCCCGTCGCAGTTCGGCCTCGGCCGCACGCGACCAGCCGCCCACCCCGTAGCGTCCCTGCCGGTGCGCACACAGTACGCGGTGGGCATCCATCGCACTGAGCGCCTGCACGGCATCCCCGGCGCGAGCCGCACTCACCATGGCCCGCCCCTGCGTGACCACATCCGCGGTCAAGGGATTGAGGGTCTCGACCAGCACAGGATCGGGATCGGTCTGGGCCCAGGTCAGCCCGTCGGGAGCCGACGCCAGCAGGTCCAGCACGTCATCGGCCCGGGACGCCAAGATGGCGTCGGCAAGGTGCTGGATCGGGCCCGCGAACCGGTGCGAGTGAGTGAGCACCGTGATGGCGCTGCGCGGCGATCCGCCGGCCGCAGGCAGGCCGGCGCTGACGATGTCGGCGAGCACCGCACCCGCGTCCACCGAGGACAGCTGATGCGGGTCACCGACCATGACCAGCCGCGTGCCGGGGCGCAACGCGGCCATCAGCGCCGCCATCAGATCAAGCGAGACCATCGACATCTCATCGATGATCAGCAGATCGTGCGGCAGCGGATTGCCGGCGTCACGTGTCATGCGTCCGCCTGGACGGGCCCCCAACAGCGCATGCAGGGTGGTGGCCGGCTGCACCTGAAGATGCTTCCAGACCGCACCGTCCCGGTCGGAGCCGCTCAGCGACGCGTCCAGGGACTGCTGCATACGGGCCGCGGCCTTGCCGGTGAACGAGGCCAGCGCGACGCTGGTGCGGTGGGTCACCAGATCGTCCAGGACGCGCAGCAACCCGGCGATGGTGGTGGTCTTGCCGGTCCCCGGACCGCCCGCGATGACGCTGGTCCAGGTGCTCACCGAGGTGTCAACGGCGGCGCATTGGTCTGCGGTCAGTTCCTGAGCGGCGGATCGCTGCCGCGAGACCCGCATCACGGCGTCGGCGACGGCTTGCCGGTCGAGGGCCGGCGGCGGCAGGGCGATGCGCTGCGCCAGTGCCGTGCGGACAGCTTCCTCGGATTGCCAGTTGCGTTCCAGATAGAGCCGGTGGCCGATCAACCGGAGCGGGCGCTGATTCGCCGCGGCCTCCGCGCCGACCACCACCAATGGCGACTCGGCGAGCAGCAGCTGCCACCCCGCCGGGTCGGGCCACGGTAGCTCGCCGGCCACCGAGTGAGGCTCGTCCAGCGGTAGGCAGACCGACCCGGAGTCCTGTGCACGCAGGCACAGCGCCACAGCCAGCAACACCTCGTCGCGACATTCCCCGGTCAACCACGACAATGTGCGGGCCAGGTGCACCCCACTGGCCGAGATCAAGCCGGCGGCCGCGAACTCGGCGAGCAACCCGGTGGCGACCACCGGAACCTCGAACACTTCGTCGGTCATCGTTCACCCCCGGCCAGCACCGTGGACGCCGCCACGATCATCTCGGCGGGCGGCAACCAGGTGAAGACTCCGCTCGGCATGGTGCCCAGCATCGGATTGCCGGCCCCACTCATGCCACGGACGAATAGATACCCGATCCCACCCAGATGCACGCGGGGGTCGTAGCCCGGCAGCCGCCAGCCCAGATAGCGATGCAACGCGACGGCGTAGAGCAGCGCCTGCAGCGGATAATGCGCCTGACACATGGCATCGGCCATGGCATCAGGGCCGAATCGGGCCAGCCGGTTGGTCTTGTAGTCGAGGATGACATAGCGATCGGGGTCTCCGGGCACCTGGAGCACGACATCGATCGAGCCGGTGAGGAATCCTGCGAGGGTGGTACCTGCCGCGGCGGATTCGGACAGTAGCGCGCCGTAGCGCTGCAGGGGATCGCCGGGCTCGAGCATCGTCTCGAAGCAACGCGCGAGGTCGGCCACCTGGGATCGGCGGCCGACCGGACCGCCCAGGGGCAGTTCGAAGTCGAGTTCGGCCAGCCGCCGGGCCGCCCCGAGGTCGCGCAGCGTCCGATCACCGGTCAGTTTCCCCAGCGGTGTGCTGACGAGCTGAGCCAAGCCCGTTGTCAGCGCGGATACGTCCAGGCCGGTCAGCGGATAACGAACGGCCAGCCGCCGCACACTGGCGCCCAGATCGGCCTCCAACTGCGCGCTGGCGGGGTCGACATCCTCCAGAACGGCATGGACCAGACTGCCGAACTGCGTACCGCCGGGAAGCTCGGCCAGCGCGGACAGGGCCTGCTGATCCTGCTCCACAACGGCGGATGGCTCGGACACCTCGAGATCGTCATCGCGCGCCACGTCGACCTCGTCGAAGCCCGCAACCGATCCGGGCAGCGGCCCCACCTCGTGGATGCCGGTGGTCAGACCGGTGTAGGAGGTGCGCGTCCACGCCCGGTCGATGTGGTCGGCGAAGCGGCGGGCTTCGAGCAGTCCGGCAAAGCTGGTATCGCGCGGCGCAACGCCGGCTCGCTTGGCGATCTGCTCCGGATCGACGACCGTCACACTCACCCCGGGCGGACGACGCAGTTCGCTGGCAGGTTCAACAGGAACCTCGGATCGGGGCGCAGCATGCCAGCGGTCGTTCATCAGCAGCCGGTGCAATGGGGAACAGACCGCGTTCTGGGTGGGGGCCCACCAGCAGATGAGCAGCGACTGCGCCCGGGTGCAGGCGACATAGAAGGCCCGCAGCGATTCGGCGAGGTCTTCGGCCTGATAGCCCTCGATGCGCCCGGCACGGCCGCGTGGAGAATCAACATCCAGCACCCGCTCGCCGTCCTGGTGACCGACGACGGGCTCGTCGCGATCATCGACCTGCGTGGTGTACTTGTCGGCGGCCTGCGGCAGCAGCACGATCGGGAACTGCAATCCCTTTGCCTTGTGAACCGTCATCACCCGGATCGCGGGCCGGTCCGTGGGCAGCCGGCGGGCCCGCTCGTCCTCGTCCATCGTGTCGGCCTGTTCGATGCTGCGCCGTAAGAACTCGGTCAGCGCCGAGGACGTAAGCCGCTGGTCGGACTGGGCTTGGTTGAGCAACTCGGTGATGTGCCGCAGATCGCTGGTCAGTTCCTCGCCGCCGGGAGATCGCAGCAGCCGGGCGTAGAGATCGCGTTCGGCTACCAGGGTCTCGAAGACGGCAGCCACGCCCTGGTCGGTCAGCCGCCTTGCGCATCGGGTCAGCAGCGCGCTCATCTCGACCAGGTCGTCGTCGGACGCCGAGGCGATATCGGCGCTGGTCCACCCGATCAGACTGGTCAGCATGGCGCGCCGCTGGTGCCAGCGGTCCGGATTCTCCAGCGCCTGCAACACGATCAGCCAGTCGGCCGCGGCCTGGGAGGTGAACACGCTGCGTTCCCCGGTGAACACGGCGGAGTACCCGCCGGCGGTGAGACGGGCATGGACGAGCCGGCCCACCTTGTTGGTGCTCACCAGCACCGCGATGTCGTCGGAGCGCACCGGACGCCAACGCCCACCCGGCTCACGCAGCTGGTGGCTGCCATCCAGCAGCTGCCCGACCTGGCCGAGCAGGTCGGCCGCGATGAGTTCGCGGGCCGGGAAGGTCTTGATCGGTTGCCCCGGGTCGATGGCGCGCACCCGCACGACCTCAGCCGGCTCCAGCGATCCTTCCCGGCGGATTCGCGGCTGCTGCTGGGCGGTGGCGACTCGCTCGAGTTCGATTCGGACACCCGGGGAACCGAGGTCGACCGGACCGAAGAGGTTCTCGATGCCACGCACCACCTCAGCATCCGAACGGTAGTTGGTGGCCAGCCTCAGGACATGCTCGGCCTGGCCGCGGGCCTGATGGTAGGTCTCGATGTCGCCCCCGCGGAAGCGGTAGATCGCCTGCTTGGGGTCGCCGATCAACATGAGCGTGGAGCGGCCGGCGAAGCCTGCCTCGAGGAAGGCCCACTGAGCCGGATCGGTGTCCTGGAACTCGTCCACCAGCACGACCGAGAACCGTTCACTGAGCAGTTGGGCGGCCGCCTGCCCGCTGACCGGATCGGTGAGCACCGCAGACAGCCGCATGATCATGTCGTCGTATCCGAAGACCCGGCGCGAGCGCTTCCGGGCGTCGAGCATCTCGCGAACCGCCGTCGCGAAACCCACCCGTACAGCGCCGGAGTCATCGGGCGGGTAGAGACGCTCGGCCGGGTGTGCCGCTGCCTGCTGGCCGATCGCGTGAGCGGTCTGCCAGCCGAGGCACTGCCAGCGCTCCTCGCCGAGGTAGCTGTCGGAGATCACCTCCTCGACCAGCACGCATGGGTCGGTCTCCAAGACGGTGGCCTCATCATGGTCGGCCAGCACGCCCAGCTCATCGAGCATCCGCGCAGCGAAGGTGTGCAGTGTGAAGATCGGGGCGGCGTCGACCAGGCCGATCGCCTCGTCCAGCCGGTCGGCACGCAGCCTGGCGATCGCAGGATCGGCATCGCACAACAAGACCGCGACCCGATCGGAGGTGTCCAGCCTGCCGTCGCGCAACCAGCCATCGATCGCCAGCTTGCCGGCGATGAGCCGGGTGCGAATGCCGTCGCGCAGTTCACTGGTGGCTCGGCGGGAGAAGGTGACTGCCAGGATCTGGTCGAGTGGCAGGCCGTCGGCCACGTAGCGGGTGACCAGCGCGGCGATGGCATAGGTTTTGCCGGTGCCTGCGCTGGCTTCCAGGACGATCGTGGTGCCGGGGGCGGGCAACGGCTGGTCGAGCCGGAAGATCTCATTCATCGCAGTCCGTCCCGCCCGGACGCCAGGGATTCAGATGATCCTTGATGGGCGCGATCACCTGGTCGCACAACTGCTCGAACCTGCCCGGCCGCGCGGCGTGCAGTTCATCGAAGTCTGCGAAGAAGTACTGCCAGTTGGCGTCCTCGTCCGCGTACGCCTGGTGGGCACGGCTGAGTGGTTCACCGGACTTCCAGTTGAGCAGATCGGTGTATGCGGCGCCGGTGCGCAACGGCAGGGGCAGGATCTGATGCAGGCCTTCCGCGCGTACTGCGACGAGATCGCTCAGCAACTGACGGGCCTGCGACGCCGGTGGGGCGGTGAGCTGATAGCAGCGTTTGCCGATCAGTAGTCCTCGCACCTGGGCCAGGTCGGGGCCAGGGTCTGCTGCCGCCAACAGAAGCCTGATCCAGCAGGTCAGCGCGTCATCAGGCTTGGGAAAGCCGAATCTCTTGACCACTACTCGGCGGTCGAACAGTTGAATGCGGCCCTGTAACCGGACCGCAGGCAAGTCCAGCTGGCAGTCCGCCAGGAATGGCTCGCCCGCATGGGCGGCGCGCACCGATCGGGCAACGATTTGCGCGTCGGCCAGTTGGCTATCGAGCACCCGGGCGCCTGCTTGTCCGGGCAGGACTTGACCCGACAGCCAGACCTTGCGGCGGGTCAGGTCGGCGTCGTGGCCGGCGCTTAGCGCCTCGAACAGCTCGTTGCCGACCGACCACACGGCCAGATGGTCGGGGGCGATCGGCAGGCTGGTCTGCAATTCGCGTTCGAAGGACGACCGGGTCGTGCCGGTCGCCTCGCGCAACAGCGTCCGGGCAGGGTTGATGAAGAAGGCGATGAGCTGTTCGACATCGACCTCGGTTGGCGCTGCGGCGGGATGGTGCAGCTGCCAATGCGGGACGCCCGGGGCCGGCGGGGTCTGCAGCGCGCGTGCCCCGAGCAAACCCTGACGGTCGAAACTGGACACCTGTTCATCCCCGCTGATGGTGAAATCCTGCCAGCCATGTGGATGCAGCGGATGCCACCGCACCAAGGCATCCCCGGGCAGTGCATCGCTGCCGGGTGCCCGCCACTGCCCGGATGGTCCTTGAATCGCGCAGGCCTCCATCAGCTCGGCGATGCAGACCGGCACGGGGCGCACCGACCCGGACGACTGGTCGGCTCCCTGGGTGATGACCACCAAAGCATCTTGTGCAGCCAACACGGCATCGAGCAGCCGCTGGCGGCGCACCGCCCGACGATCAGTGGTCCAGTGGGCGGCGCGCCGGCCCGGAGCACGAAGCAGATCGTCGCCGTCGAAACCGGCCGGCCCCGGAAAATGCGCGTCGTCGAGGCCCAGAACACAGATCACCCGGGCCTCGATGCCGGCCAGATCGTCGAGGTCGGTCACCAGCAGCGAGCCGTTGCCGTAGTTGGGGCGGCGACTGGCCGAGTGGCGCCTCGAATCCAACCAGCAGGCGATGTCGCCGATATCGAGTAGACCCCGGCGTCCGGCCGCCTGCTCGCCGAGATCGGCAAGTTCACCGAGCGCGTGGCTGAGCTGCCAACTGTCCTCGAATTCGGTGGAGGTGAGCAATTCGATGGCCTCGCGCAGCCTGTCGACCCAGACTTGGGCCGGCGCGGCGGTAGCGAACGGCTGGCTGATCTTGCGCACCCGGGAGATCAGCTCGGCGAGCTGGCCGATCAGCTCGGCGTCCGAGCCCTGCACCTGAGCCAGCGGCGCCGAGGTACCCAGCACCACGGGCGGTTCGTCGGCCAGGGCGAGGCTGATCAACATCCGCTGAACACCGGCCAGCCAGGTCGACTGCCTGATCGCCAGGCCGTTGCGGCGCCGCTGCTCCGCGTCCACCCCCCAACGGATCTGGGCGGCCGCGATCAACTCGCGCAGCCGCTCGATGTCGTCGGCGTCGAATCCGAAACGATGCGCGACCGGCGGCAGCTGACAGAAATCCAGCAGGTCGACGCTGGTGGCCCGTTCCGTATAGAGGCTCAGCAGTTCGGCCAGCACCGCCAGCACCGGGTTGAACGAACTCACCGAGCTGTGTGCCAGCTGGACGCGCAGCCGGTGCCCAGGGTGGAAACCGGCTCCGGGATCCAGGCAGAACGATGCTTCGACCAGCGGCGCATACTCGGCGATGCTGGTGCACAGCACCACGACATCGCGGGGCTGCAGGCTGGGATCGTCGGTGAACAACCCGCACAGGGCGTCGCGCAGGACCTCGACCTGGCGGTCGGGGCCGTGACAGGCATGGATCTGCAGTGATTGATCGGCGAACTGTCGCGGTGCAGCGGGCAGGTCGTGCCGCAGCTCGTACTGCACCTGATGCAGCAGGCTGCCCGAGCGCGGCGCTCCGGCCGGCGTGCTGTCGCCCGGCATATTTTCGCCCGGCCGGCGGCTGGCATGATGACGCAAGAACGCCGAACCGGCCTGGGTGGTGTCGAACGGGATTCCTTCGGCGCAAATCAGGTGCACCTCATGATGGTGGCCGAGCGCGTCGATGAGATCACGGCCGGCATCGTCCGGGTCGTCCAGCGCCACCAGGACGATCCGACGCGGTAGCTCACGATCCGGACCAGCGGCCAGCTCGTCGAGTCGTTGCCGGTAGTGCTCGGCCGGATCGCCGCCCAACAAGGCCCGCACAGCCCGCCACAGGTCGGGTTGCCACCGCTGAGCCGGGGCCAGCGGCTCGCCGTCAGGATCGGTATCGTGACCGTCGCGCCATGCGGACACCATCTGCGGAGCCTGGGCGGCATAGCGGCGCAGCACTCGAGCCAGCCGCTGTGCGGTCGCATAGCGGCGACCCGGGCGGCTGCCCGGCGCACCCAGGTGACGCCGGAGGGGGGCCAGCGCCTCGGCGTGGGCCGGATCGTCCAGCACGTCGCAGATGGCCAGTGTCAACGTCTCGCCCTGCCAGGTATCGCCACGGAACTGCTCGATGAACACCCGCCAGGTCACCAGTTCGATGCCGGCAGAGATCTGCGGGCCATCGGGGCGGCCGGCCAGGTACTGGGAGAACGACCGCCGATGGGCTGCTGAGGGCAGCACCACGAGATCGGCGGCCAGTGGTCCGGCGGGGATGGACTGCAGGAGCTTCGCCGCGTGCTCACAGGCCTCGCGCCATCCGGTGACCGGTACTTTCTCAATCATCGGAACTCACCTTAGAACCCAGCTGTGACATTTCGTGGCTCGTTGCGCTGCCGCGGTCCAGGTCAGAAGAGGTCGTCACTTTTGTCACTGCCACCGCCTACAGTGAATCGGCGTGAGTACCAAAGCAACGCTGGCAGCGCGCGTCCTGGAGGATCTGGACGCGGAGCAGCGGGCTGTGGCGACCAGCTTCGGGTGTCCCGTCGTGGTGCTCGCAGGCGCAGGGACCGGCAAGACCCGGGCCATCACGCACCGGATCGCCTACGGTGCGGCCAGTGGGGTGCTGGAGGCCAGGCGCACCTTGGCGGTCACCTTCACCAGCAAGGCGGCCACCGAGTTGCGCCGCCGGCTGACCCAACTCGGCGTGCCGCGAGTACAGGCGCGCACCTTCCATGCTGCCGCATTGCGCCAGATCAGCTACTTCTGGCCGCGGGTCTATGGCGTCGAGCTGCCACCGGTGGCCAACGGCAACTTCGGCATCATTGCGGAAGCTGCGCGTGCCGTGCCGATCAGCGTCGAGACGCCGTTGTTGCGTGACCTTGCGGCCGAGATCAGCTGGGCGAAGGTCTCGAACGTGCCACCCGATCGATACGGCGACCTCGCCCCGCAGGCCGGGCGCGAGGTCGGAGGGTTGGATGCCGACCAGGTCGCGTCGGTTCTGGTGCGCTACGAGCAGGTGAAGAAGCACCAGGGGGTCATCGATTTCGACGACATCCTGTTGTGTGCGATAGCCCTGTTGCATGAGCATCCCGAGGTCGCCGACCAGGTCCGCGACCAGTACCGGCACTTCGTCGTGGACGAGTACCAAGACGTCAGTCCGATTCAGCGCACCATGCTGGAACTGTGGCTGGGCGACCGCGAGGACATCTGTGTGGTGGGTGACCCCAACCAGGCGATTCATACCTTCGCCGGCGCTCAACCGGCTTATCTGACCACCTTCGGCCGCGACCATCCCGGTGCGCTGACCCTCAGGCTGCGCACCAACTACCGTTCAACCCCTCAGGTGCTGACGGTGGCGAATGCGCTGATCGGTTCCGGCGCCGGGCTTCGGGCCACCCGCGATGGGGGTCCCGCGGTCCAGGTCGTCGCGGCCGCCGACGAGCAGACCGAAGCCGCCGACGCCGTCTCCTGGCTGGTCGCCCAACATCACCGTGGGCTGGCATGGCGACAGCTTGCGGTGCTGTACCGGATCAACGCCCAATCCGAGGTCCTTGCCGGCGAACTGCGAGCGGCCAAGGTGCCCTTCGTGCTGCGCGATGCCGAGCATCAGGACCCGTCCGACGATGCCGTGACGTTGTCGACGATTCATTCGGCCAAGGGTCTGGAGTGGGAGGCGGTCGCGATGATCGGATTGTCGGACGGGCTGTTGCCGTTCGTCCTGGCCGATACCGCCGCAGCGATCGCTGAGGAGAAGCGCCTGCTCTATGTGGGCTTGACCAGGGCGAGAACCGAACTGAGGTTGTCCTGGGCTCGGACCGGGGGACATGGCCGCGGAATGCGCGAGCCGTCCCGCTTCCTGCGCACTGCTGGGTTGGTCGAGCGCGGGGTGGTTACCTCGGACATGCCGCAGCAGGGCTCACGCTTTCGCAAGCCGCGAGCGCTGCCGGCGTGTCATGTCTGCGGGGAGGCCTTGAGTGATGCTGTCGAGATCAAGCTCGGACGCCATGAGGGTTGCCCGGCGAGGCTTGATGTGGAGCTTCTGGATGCGCTGCATCAATGGCGGAGCGTGCAAGCGCAGAACCAGTCGGTGCCGGCATTCGTCGTATTCACCGACGCGACACTACGTGCGCTCGCTGAACAGAAGCCGGTAGACCCGGCCGATTTGATGAAGATCCCCGGCATCGGACGGGTCAAATGCGAGTGCTACGGTAACCAACTGATCGAAGTGATCGCCCATCATGCGTCGGTCTAGCCCAATGCCGGGAACCCCACGGACTTCAGGCCCTACCCAGGATGCGGTTCAGGTTGGTGCTGCACACCGGGCACTTCGCTTTGGCCATCTTGGTGCCCTTGTCGTTCACCACGACGATTCCCTTGGCCTCGCGCTTCTCCTTGCACTTCACGCAGTAGAACTCGCCTTCGTAGGTTTCCTCAGCCACTGTTGTCTCCTTAGTTTGGGGGCCGGGTTACAGGCCACTGACGCCGATATTAGCCGTCGCCGGTATCGGTCGCAGCCAGTCGCCCGGCCGCGAAACCGGGAGATCCACGCGGGAAACGCTCATCCGGCAGGCCGTTGGTCTCGGCTGATGCGCGAGAGAGCCCCCGGAGCCGAATCTCATGCCTTCCCCTGCACGGATTCGATCGCCGGAGGCTCTACAGGCAAGCTAGTGCCCTGCGGGCACCACCGTCAAGACGGACAGGAGTGAGCGATGCCGAGCTTTCAACAGAGTCCACCGGCAGCTGAGGCCTTGCCCACGGCCGCATTGCGCCTGCCACCGCTACCCGATGGTCTGGCCGGAGTGAGGGTGCGACGCAGCACACGCCGCCGCAAGACGGTTTCGGCGCGTCTGGAGGCGGGCGAGATCATCGTCTTCCTGCCTTGCGGGCTATCCACGTCCCAAGAGCAGGAGTGGGTGAACCGGATGGTGGAGCGCGTGGTGACCAAGCGAGCGCGCCCAGCCCGTTCGGACGAGGAGCTGGCCCGCCGGGCCGACGAGATCGCCACCCGCTACCTCGACGTGCCTGCCGGATGCGAGTTGCGGGCCTCATCGGTGCGTTGGGTGACCAATATGAACCATCGGTGGGGATCGTGCAGCGTCGATACCGGGGCGATCCGGCTGAGTGACCGGCTAAGGCAGATGCCCGACTGGGTGGTCGGCTACGTGCTCGCCCACGAGCTGGCCCACCTCAAATATGCCGGGCATGGCCCGAAGTTCTGGGCCCTGGTCAAGCACTATCCGCAGGCCGAGCGTGCCGGCGGCTACCTGGACGGTTGGAGCGCCGCCCGCTCGTCCACACCGGGCAGCTAGTCGTCGGCGTTCCCTGACTCGTCGCGGCGTTCCCGCTCGGCCTGCTCCAGCAGCTGCGCCAACTCCACGTCCATCTCGTCGCCGGCGGCCGTGTCCTGGTCCGGGGCGAGCAGCCGCAGCGGGTCGTCCAAGTCGTCGGCGCTGGGCATGAGATCGGGATGCGCCCACACGGCGTCCCGCCCGGCCACGCCGCGCTCACGGGTGAGTCCCGCCCACAGGTTGGCGGCATCGCGGATCCTGCGGGGAGCCAGCTCCAGACCCACCAGCGCGGAAAACAGCTGCTGAGCAGGACTGTTGGTGGCCCGACGGCGCCGGACGACCTCGGACAGCGCATTCGCGGCGTGCGGCATCCACCTGCTCACCGTGGTCGCGGTCACTTCGTCCACCCATCCCTCGACCAGCGCCAGCAGCGTCTCAAGCCGCGCCAAGATCTCGAGTTGGAGATCGGACTGGGTGGGGGAGAACAGCCGGCCCTGCAACTGCTCGCTGAGTTCGGCGAGGCGTTCGGGAGTCAAGGAGCTGAGATCGCTGACTTCGATCGTCGAGGTGATGGCGCCGACATCGATGGTGATCTCGCGAGCGTAGTGCTCCAGCAGGGCCAGCATCTGCGGGACGAGCCAGCCGACGTGGGCGAACAGTCGTTGCCGGGCGCCTTCGCGGACCGCAAGATAGATGCGCACATCATTGTCGGAGATGCCCAGTCCTGAGCTGAAGCCGCTGACGTTGGTGGGCAGCAGCACCACCTGCGGCGCCGGCAGCAACTGCATGCCGATCTCGCTGCCCGAAACGATCACGCCGGAGATCTTGCCCATGGCCTGCGCAAGCTGGGCGGTGTACATCGCACCAGCCGAGGTGCGCAGCATGGGAGCCATCATCGCGCCGAACTGACCGAGTTCGGCGGGTACCCCTTCGGCCGAGGAGAACTGCTCACCGAACGAGGTGGCCAGAGCGTCCGCGATGCGCGTCACGATCGGTTCGGCGATGGTGCGCCAGGCACCCATGGTGTTCTCGACCCATTCGGCCCGGCTCCACGCGGCGGCCGGACGAGTGAGTGCATCGAAGCTGACATGTTGATCCAGCCACAGGCTGGCAAGCCGATCCGCCTCCGCGACATCGTGCTGATCCCGCTGGCTGGGCGCCGGGTCCGGGCCGAGCGATGCCGCCACATGGCGCGCCGTCGCCTTGGCGTAACTCCAATCGATGCCCTTGCCGTCGCTGGTGCCGGCCATGGACGCCATCGCCTGCTGCAACTGGGCGATCAGCTTGTTGAAGTCGAAATCATCGCCGGAGCCGCCGAACTGGGCGAACCAATTGGCCATGTCGTCGTTCATCGCTCACCATCGTTCCTGGTTCTTGCCTGACATCCATTCAACCGCACCGGACAACCGGCCCGTGCCCTGGTTGGCCCAACAGGTAGAGTCAGGACATACCTATCTGCAATGGAAGGGCAGGCCTATGACCAAACAAGGCTGGACGGCCGTCGTCTCCACAGCCTTGTTCGTCATGCTCATCATCGCGATCTCGCTTATCCCGGTGCCTTTCGTGCGCTGGTCGTCGGGCCCGGCGATCGATCTGCTGGGCAGCAATGGTGACAACTCGGTGCTGCAGATCAGTGGTGCGAACAGCTACCCTGCGACCGGCGAATTGCTGCTGCCCACCGTCTCGGTGACGAAGGCGGATTCCGAGATGACGCTGCCGCAGGCATTCCTGGCCTATGTGATGCCGGACGAAACGGTGCTGCCGCGTGAGAAGGTCTACCCGGCGGGACTGCCCGCCGATCAGCAGCAGGGCAACGAGAACAAACTCATGACCGATTCTCAGCGTGATGCGGCGGTGGCTGCGCTGATGGCCGCGGGCATCCCCGTCCAGCCGCTGCCCCAGGTCACCCAGGTATCCAGTTCCGGGCCCTCCTACGGCAAGGTCGAGGTCGGTGATCTCATCAGCACCGTCAACGGGTCGGTGGTGGAGCGCCGATCCGAGGTCCGGGCCATTCTGAATCAGGAGCAGCCCGGCTCGGTGATTCGGCTGGGCCTGCTGCGCGCCAATCAGCAACTGGAAGTCTTCGTCGTCGCGGTGGCCTCCCAGGACGACCCGTCGGTCGCCCAGATCGGCGTCGAACTGGAGAACAGCTACCAGCACTCGGTGGACGTCCAGCTGAACATCACCCCCGGTGTGGTCGGCTCATCGGGCGGTCTGCCGTTCGCCCTGGCGATCTATGACGATCTGACCTCCGGCGCGCTGATCGATGGGCGCGTGGTGGCCGCGACCGGCACGATCACCGCCACCGGGGACGTCGGCTCGATCGGCGCCCTGCGGCAGAAGCTGCGCGGTGCAGAACACGCAGGCGCTCAGATCATGCTGGTTCCCGAGGGCAACTGCGTGGACATCGAAGGCGTTGACACGTCGGTGACGGTCGTCAAGGTGACCAAATTGACAGACGCGATCACTAGCCTGGAATTACTGAAGAATCCGAGTACTGCCGATCAGGTGCCGAGATGTTGAGCAATCACGAACAGCAGACCGAAGCGCTGCTGGCCGGACTCATTGAGGTCGAGCGCTACGTGGGTGTGGCCGGCTGGGATCAGCCGGCCCGCCTTTTTGCCCTCGTCCCCACGACCGCGCTGCTCGAAGCCGAGCCCGCGCTGGCCGATCAGCTGACGGTGACCGGTCCGGACGCGTTGTCGTCCATCGAACAAGACGGTTTTCACCCTGGCACTGATCTGATGACCGCGCTCTCGCAGATCTGCTGGCCGCCGACGGTCGCCGGCTGTGCCTTGTCGACCGAACGCAGCTTCCTGCCGGCCGGGGCCGAACAGGACATCCCCGCCAATCCGGAGCTCGCCGCCGAGTTCGTGGCCCAGCATCCGCAGCGGCAGGATCTGCGGGTGGTCGCCGGCGCAGTGCGTGCAACCGACGGCGCGATTCTCACCCACTGCGTGGCTCGCGTGGCCACCAATCCCGACGATTTACTTGTCGGGGCCGACATGGTGCCGGCCCTGACGCAAGCTGTTGCCTGGACGCTGCAAGACAACGAGGGGAACTCATGAGCTCCACCATCACCGGTGATCGCGCCGCACCGAGACGACGCAATGCGCTGGCTCCGACGATAGCCATCTTGGCAGTAGTGATGCTGCTGTTCATTCTCTTCGCGCGGATCTGGACCGACCTGCTGTGGTACCGCTCGGTCGATGCCACCCAGGTCTTCACCGTGCGCCTGATCAGCACGATGGGGCTTTTTGCCATCTTCGGCATCCTGATGGGCGCTGCCGCCTGGATCAATATGGCGATCGCCTACCGGTTGCGCCCGCGCGGCGCCCAGGCGGCCAACTCCTCCAGCACGCTCGGCAACTATCGCCAACTGATGGAAAGGCGTCCCCAGTTGGTGATCGCCGTGCCGTCGGTGCTGCTTGCCATTCTGGCCGGTGCCGGCGCGGTGTCGAATGTGGATCTGTTCCTGGCCTGGCTGAACGCGACACCGTTCGGGACTACCGACCCCTACTTCGGTCTGGATGTGGCCTTCTTCATCTTTCACCTGCCATGGTGGCGTTTTGTGGTCGGCCAGCTGATCTGGACGCTGATCGTCGCGCTGCTCGCTGCGGCAGCGGTGCATTTCGTCACCGGCTCGCTGCGTACCAGCCCGATGCGGGTGACGTCGCCTGCCGCCGGTCAGTCGCCGGAGATCAAGTTCAGCAATCCGTTCACGAAGAATGCTCAGGCTCATCTGTCGGTGGTGATGGGGCTGATCATGCTCGCCATCGGCGTCGACCAGTGGCTGGGGCGCTATGTCTTCTCGATCTCGGACAACGACGCGCTGTTCACCGGCATCGGCTACACCGACGATCATGCCCGGATCACCGCGAAGATGATCATGTCGATCATCTGCCTGGTCTGCGCGATCGCCTTCTTCATCAATGCGAAGCTGCGCCGCTGGGTGCTGCCGACCTCGGCGGTGGCCCTGGCTGTGGCGTCCAGCCTGATCGTCCAGGGTGCCTATCCGGCCCTGGTGCAGCAGTTCGATGTGCGGCCCAACGAGCCCGACCGTGAACGTCCCTATATCGTCAACCAGATTCAAGCCACCCGGCAGGCCTACGGCGTGGCCGATGTCGAGATCACCGACTATTCCGCCAGAACCACTGTCAGCGCCGGCCAGCTGGTTCAGGATGCCTCGGTGCTGCCCGGTATCCGGCTGATGGACCCACAGGTCATCTCGCCGACCTTCGAACAGCTGCAGCAGGTGCGCGGCTACTACCAGTTCCCCGATGTACTGGATGTCGACAGATACACCATCGACGGCCAGGAGACCGACGCGATCGTCGCGGCCCGCGAGATCAACGTGGCCGGGCTGCCGCCGGCGAACCAGAGCTGGAACAACGTGCACACCGTGTACACGCACGGTTACGCAATGGTGGGGGCCTACGGCAACCGCCGCCAGCCCAGCGGTGAACCCGAGTGGATCGTCCGCGATATTCCTCCGGTAGGCGCCCTCGAACAGGTCCAGCCACGCATCTACTTCGGTGAGAACACCACCGAGTATGCGATCGTCGGCACTGCGGAGGGCCTGGATCCGGTCGAACTCGACACTCCGGGCGGCGGTAACGACACGGGTGCCGGCGAGTCGTACAACACCTATGACGGCTCCGGGGGCGTGCCGATCGGCAACATCTTCACCCGGGCGTTGTTCGCGTCCCGCTTCGGCAACATCAACCTGCTGCTGAGCAGCCGCGTGCACTCCGAGTCCAAGATCTTGTTCGACCGGACGCCGGCCGAGCGGGTGGCCAAGGTGGCCCCGTGGCTGAACATCGACAAGGATCCGTATCCGGCGGTTGTCGACGGTCGGGTGGTGTGGATCGTGGATGGCTACACCACATCCGACAGCTATCCGAACTCGCAGCGGGTCGATCTGGCGAGCGCCACCAGCGACTCGACGAGTTCGTGGACCCCGATCGGTACCGAGCGCCAGAACGTCAACTACATGCGCAATTCGGTCAAGGCCGTGGTCGATGCCTATGACGGCTCGGTCACCCTCTATGCCTGGGATACCGATGATCCGGTACTGCAGACCTGGGAGAAGGTCTACCCGAACATGCTGCATTCGGTCGACGAGGTCAGCCCCGATCTGATGGCGCATTTCCGCTACCCGCAGGATCTGTTCAAGGTCCAGCGCCAGATTCTCGGCCGCTACCACATGACCAACCCGGATGCCTGGTACCAGCAGTCCGATCTGTGGGTGGTCCCGGAGGATCCGCGTTCAGCCGACACGAAGGAACCGGCCTACTATCTGTCGATCAAGTGGCCCGGCGACGAGATGCCGGTGTTCAGCCAGACGGCGGTCTTCGTGCCGAACGAACGTGAGAATCTGGGTGCCTATATGGCGGTGGTCGCCGACGCAGCCAGCCCTGACTACGGCAAGCTCCGGGTGTTGAGGCTCTCGGACACCCATCAGGTGCCCGGTCCGAACCAAACGTTCAACGCCATCCAGACCGACCAGTTGGTGCAGCAGGCGCTGTTGCCGTTCACCAGCCAGGGCGCTGCTGAACCGGTCTACGGCAACCTGCTGACACTCCCGCTGGGCGGCGGGCTGATCTACGTCAACCCGATCTACACGCGGGGCAAGACGCAGGGCTCCTACCCAGTGCTGCGGTTCATCGTGGTGCGTTTCGGTGACCACATCGGGCTCGGGTCGACTCTTCAGGAGGCACTGGACCAGGTCTTCGAAGGCGACGCGGGCGCGTCCACCGGCGAAGAGGAGGTCAACGGTGGCGAGACCCCGACGACGCCGTCCACCGGGCTGGCCGCGGTGCAGCAGGCCCTGCAGGAGGCGGCCAACGCCTACACTGCTGCCGACGCCGCGCTGACCAGGGGCGATCTGGGCGAGTATCAGCGCCAGATCGAGATCGCCCGGCAGAAGCTGCAGGACGCCCAGAACGCGGCCCGGTAGCGGAGGCCTCTGGATCCGAACTTTCCAGACAGGGCTAGCCGTCGATGGTGACGACCTCGGCGGCGAGGCCCTGGGCTTCCAGGCCGGTGAGCAGCTGGTCGGCGTCCCCGCACAGCACCACGCTGAGTCGCTCCGGCCGGACCGCCGCGCTGAAAGCAGCGGATGCCTGGTCTGCGCTGACCGCCGCGATCTGGGCCTGCTGATCGTTGAACCACGATGCCGGCAGTCCCGTCCCGGCGAGTACGGACGCCTCGTCGGCGATCGCATCGGCGGTCTGGAAGCGCAGTGGCGCGATACCCAGCAGGAAGGTTCGGGCATCGAGCGCTTCGGTCGCGGTGAACGGCTCGTCGGTCACATTCAGTAAGTCGATCGCGGCCCGCGCGGCGGGGGCGGCGACCTCGGTGCGGCAACTGGTCTGCACCACGAAACTGCCGTGGCTGGGCAGCGGCCGGAAGCCGGCGTGGGCGCCGTAGGTGTATCTGAGTTCTTCGCGCAGCACCCGGTTTAACCGGGAGCCGAATGCGCCGCCGATCGCGCAGGAGGCCACCTGCAGGGCAGCCCACTGCGGATCAAGCCGGTCGGGTCCGAATCCACCGATCCGCAGATCGGCCTGCACCGAGCCGGGACGATCGATCACCCACACGACCGGGGCGGCCGGATTGGCGAGGGTCTGCTCGTGGGCGGCCCGCTGGTTGCCCGGCGTCCACGAGCCGAAGGCCGCGTCGACCAGCTGCGCGGCGTCCGGGGGCAGCTCGCCGGCCAAGATGATGGTGGCCCCATCGGGACGCCACCAGCGGTCGTGAAATGCGATGACATCGTCTCGAGTGATGGCCTCGACGGTGCTGATCCGCCCGGCGGCCGGTCGTCCCACCCGGCAACCGGCATCGAAGACAGCATTCTGGAATCCGATCTGGGCCAGCGCCGAACTGCGCGCCAGGGTCTGCTCGATCTCGGCCAGCCGCAGATCGCGGTGCCTGTCAACGTCGACTTTCTCGTAGGCGGGCTGAGTGACGGTTTCTGCCAGCAGCCTCAGCGCCGCGGCCAGCTGGCTGACAGGAACCTCCATGCGGGCGACGGTGGAGGATTGACGCGCGGTGCCTGCGTAGATCGCACCGATGTCCTCCACAGCCTCTGCCAGCCGCGAACCCGGATGAAGCATGCTGCCCTCGTCGCTGGAGCGCACCGCGATGGTGGCGCAGCCCTCGACAGCCGCCGGCTCGCAGCTCAGCGGGGCATCCATGACGACCTGAGCGCTGATCACATACTGGCCGGGTAGCTGGTAGAGCCACAGCCTGGCGCCGTTGTCCAACCGGGTTTCGGTGGGCGATTGCAGCGTCCAGACGTGTGCCGGGCGTACCTGCGGACGAACAGACGAGTGATTCATGACTAGTTGCCTCCGTCGATCTCGTAGCGCAAGGTCGCGCGGGCCTCCGGGTTGAACCAGCGCGCGGCGGCCCGAGCGATGTCGGGTACCTCAAGCTGCTCGATCTCGGCGAGTTCGTGATTGATGCGTTGCGGATCATCGAACAACGTGGCGTAGTAGCTCAGCTGGTTGGCACGTTCATCGATGGGGGCCAGAGCGGCCAGCCATTCTCGCTCGAAACCGGCTTTGGCGCGGGCGAGTTCTTCGGGCCGCGGGCCATCGGTGATGATGTCGTCGAGTGTCTCGACGACGGTGTCGGTGATCTGTGCCAGATCCACACCTTCGCGCGCCCGCACCGAGATCACCCCGAGCGAACTGCCGCGCGCCAGGCCGAAATCGTCGGCGCCGAGTGCCTCGGCGAGCTCGTTCTCGCGGATCAGCTGCCGATGGAGCCGCGACGACTGGCCGTCGGAGATCAGTGAGAGCAGCACCTCGACGGCCAGCCGGTCGGGATGAGTGAGTGGCGGAGTGCGCCAGCACAGATGGACCATCGGGCGTGGCACATCACGGCTAACCACCACCTCGGGAGTGCCCGCATGAGGGGGCAGGGCCGGCGCGGGCTTGTTGGCCGGCACGCCGACACCGGGGAGGTCACCGAAATAGCGTCCGGCCAGCTCATGACCTTGATCGACGCTCAACGCCCCGGACAGGGTCAGCACAGCAGCGCCCGGCTGATACCAGGTGCGGTAGAAAGCCTGCACGTCATCGAGGGTCGCCGCGTCCAGGTCAGCCATCGAACCGATCGCCGGGTGCGCGTGGGGATGGCCACCGGGGAAGTTCAACTGCAGCAGCAGTTCGAGCTGATCACCGTAGGGCACATTGTCATAGCGCTGGCGTTTCTCCTCCTTGACCACATCCCGCTGGGTCCGAAGGTTCTGCTCCCCGACATCGAGACTGCCCATCCGGTCGGCCTCCAGCCACAGCGCCAGCTCGAGTGCCTGCGGCCCGACGGTCTCGAAGTAGTTCGTGCGATCGAAACTCGTGGTGGCGTTCGCGCTGCCACCGACCGCCTGAATCGTGGCCAGATGCTCGCCCGAGGCCACATTCGCCGAGCCGGCGAACATCAGGTGTTCGAACAGATGCGCGAAGCCGGTGGCCCCGGGGGCTTCGTCGGCCGATCCGACGCGATACCAGAGATTCACCGCGACACCGGGCGCGAGTGGATCGGGATTGGTGATCACCCGCAGCCCGTTGTCGAGGGTAGTGTCGTCGACCGGGTAGTGCAGGCGGGTGACTTCTGACATGAACTGCATGCTAGCCAACGCTTAGAATGCGGCGAGGGAGGTATCGACGTGCAGCCAGCCGAGCTTCAGCCACCGCGCATGAGTATTGGACGGGTGGTCTCGCTGCTCGGTCCGGCGTTCGTGGCCTCCGTTGCCTATGTCGATCCGGGCAATGTGGCGGCAAACATGTCTGCCGGCGCCGACTACGGCTATCTGCTGGTCTGGGTACTGGTCGGAGCCTGCCTGATGGCGATGATCGTGCAGTATCTCTCGGCCAAGCTGGGCTTGGTGACCGGACGATCGCTGTCGAGCATGGTCAAGGATTCGCTGGCGCATCACCGGCAGGCGCGTCCTTTGCGGATCGGTTTCGCACTGCAGGCGATCGTCGTCGCCATCGCCACCGACGTTGCGGAGGTAATGGGCGGCGCGATCGCGATGAATCTGCTCTTCGGCCTGCCGGGCTGGCTGGGTGGACTCATCGTGGTGGTGGTGTCGCTGTTCTGGCTCGGCTTCATGCGCTCCCGGGGGGAGCGGGCACTGGACATCGGCGTGACGCTGGTGCTGCTGGTGATCGCTGCCGGGTTCCTGGTCTCCCTGGTGTGGGCACCGCCCGACCCGGCAGGGGTCATCGGGGGCATGGTGCCCCGCTTCAGCGGCGCGGGCTCGGTGGCGATCGCCGCGGCGATGCTGGGGGCCACCGTGATGCCGCACGCGATCTACCTGCATTCGACTCTGGCGATCGATCGGCATCGTCCGCTGGGACAGCTGGATGCCCCCTTGAAGTCGCTGCTGTTCGTGCAGCGCGTCGATGTCGGAGCGTCCCTGGTGGTGGCCGGCACGGTGAACGTGGCGATGTTGCTGTTCGGTGCGACCATCCTGCGCGGAGTTCCTCATTCGGATGCGGTCGTGGCCGCATACGAGGTGTTGAATACGCAGATCGGCCGGCTGCCCGCCATCATCTTCGCGATCGGGCTACTGGCGTCCAGCATCGGGTCGGCCGTGGTCGGGACCCATGCCGGCGCCAGCATCATGTACGACCTGCTGCCCTGGCGCATCGACAGCCGGATTCGCAGAGTGGCCACGGTGCTGCCCTCGATCGTCCTGCTCGCGGTGGGCGTGAACGCTACCATGGCGTTGGTGGGTAGCCAACTCGTGCTCAGCTTCGGGATCGGCTTCGCCTTGATTCCGCTGGTCTGGTTCACCAGCAGCCCGAAGCACATGGGGGAGTGGGCCTCGGGTCCGTGGCTGCGGATGACGTCGATCATCATCACGGCATTGGTGCTCGCGTTGAATATCGCCGTGATCGTGATGACCCTTGCCGAAGCGTGAACCGAGGCGCTGATCCTCGCCGATTCGCCCACCCGGTAGACATGTCGTAGAGAGGAGAACGGCATGACAACAAATTCGCCGGTTACCATCGCGCACGACGTGTTGCAGCTGGGGCCCGTCCAGGTGAGCTTCCAACGGACGCTGCGGCTGCCCGAGACCGGACTGCACGCGCTGCCGCCCGGGTTGGGTAGATTCCGGCTGCGCCGGGTGGCGGACTATCCGGACACCGCGCCGGCCGACTGGCTGGAACGCGGCGGTGTGATGCTGCCGGTCTACCAGCGCGAGGCCATGTGGCTCTCGTTCGTCAGTTCCGAGCCGGCCGCGTTGCAGGTCGCGATCGGCAAGATCTGCGCCATCAGCGGCACGGCGTGGCGTGAGAAGCTGCGCCACGAGCCACAGAACTATGTGGCCCTGCCGCGGCAGCCGTGGCTGGACGGCATCAACTCCGGGGACGGAACCATCCGCCAGTTCGTCGCCGTTGCGCTGGGATCGGGTGCCACGGTGGAGGGCCAGCTGAGTGGCGAGGAAATCCATGGGGGAATCCAGCTGCGGGCGGTCGGCCTGAGCGATGCGGCGTTGCAGAGCTGGCGCGCCGAGCAGCACCGCGCGTCCGGCCGCAGGATGAGCGCGGTCGCCGCCGCGCCGGTATCGGCGGCCATGGGGCTCGGTGCCGGTGGCCGGATGCGTCAGGAGATCTATGCCGATCAACGGCAGCTGGCCGACTATGACGAGGACCGCTCGTGGCGGGTCTTCGTGCATCTGTGCTCGGCCGAGCAGTGGACGACGATCACCGGGGAGCTGCCGCCGCCGACCCCGATCGACCGCGAGACCTATGTGAAGTTCGGTCTGCCGTGGTTCGACTACTACGACGCGGATGCCGACGATCTGGCGGCCAGCCAGGCGTTGGAACAGGTGAAGACCGTCGACGAGGTGCTCGGTCTGCCAGCCGAACCCTTCAGCCCGGTCGATCCGGCCACCGTCATCCAATTGAAGGACGCGCACGGGGACGAGGTGAGCGACGGCGATTGGTGATCGCGATCGGAGTTCTTGAGAGGGCAACGATGACCTCGACGTGTCCGGAGAATGAAAGCTCCTGACCAGCATATGCGCTGGTCAGGAGCCTGATTCGTAGCGGGGACAGGATTTGAACCTGTGACCTCTGGGTTATGAGCCCAGCGAGCTACCGAGCTGCTCCACCCCGCGTCGACTCGTTGAACCTTAGCCCGGTTCGGGCAGGGATTCAAATCGGCTGCTTAGGTCATCCGCCGTGGCGTGGTTTAGGTTCCCGAGGCAGCCGACGACTACACTTTTGGTCCACCGACAAGCGTCAGGAGCCACGAACAAGATGACCAGGGTTTTCCGCCAGATGGCCACCGTACTGATCGGCCTACTCGCGTTGGTTCTGGCTGCCTGTAGCCCGACAGCCACCGAACCGCAGGATCGCCAGCTCGTTGTCGGCACCTCCGTCGCCCCCAACTCCATGGATCCGACCACGTCTGCTGCCGCAGCCATCCCCGAGGCGTTGCTCTACAACGTCTACGAGACACTTCTCAAGATCGATGGCGAGGGCAAGTACCAGCCGCTGCTGGCCAGCGAGTGGTCGGTCTCGTCCGACGGTCTGATCTATACCTTCAACCTGCGCCCGCAGGCGCAGTTCGCCAGCGGTACCAAAGTCACCGCCGACGCGGTGATCGCCTCGATTCAGCGCATCATCGATGACGACTCGGTGCTTCCGATCCTCAAGACCGCGATGGCCCCGCTCGCCTCGATGCGCGCGGTCGACGACGACACCGTGGAGTTCACGCTCAGCACCCCCTCGCAGAACTGGCTGTTCGACATGTCGCAGCGGGCCGGCATCATCTTCGATCCCGATCATCTCGACCAGTTGGCCACCACCCCGGCCGGATCCGGGCCGTTCGTCTTCTCCAACTGGACAGAGGGCGACTCGGTGACCCTGGTCCGCAACGACAACTACTGGGGCACACCCACCAAGCTGGCCGGCGTGACCTTCAAGTCGTACAGCGATCCCAACGCGATGAATGCGGCCATGCTGGCGGGGCAACTCGACATCGTCTCCAATGTTGCGGCCCCGCAGGCGCTCGACCAGTTCCAGACCGCCGATTTCAACGTGCTCGAGGGCAGCACGACCGGTGAGGTGGTCCTCGGTTTCAACCACCAGAATGAGGTCCTCAAGGATCTGCGGGTGCGTCAGGCGATCAACTATGCGATCGATCGTCCGGCATTGCTCGACGCGGTCTGGGCAGGCAAGGGCGAGCTGATCGGCTCCATGGTTCCGCCCACCGACCCCTGGTTCGAGGATCTTTCGCAGAGGTACCCCTACGATCCGGACAAGGCTCGCGAACTGCTGGCCGAGACCGGCCTCGGCCAGATCAGCCTGAGGCTGCGCGTGCCGACGTTGCCGTATGCGCCGGGAGCTGCGAGCTACATCGCCAGCCAGCTCGGCGCGGTGGGCATTCAGGTCACCGTGGACGAACTCGAGTTCCCGGCCACCTGGGTGGACCAGGTCATGTATCAGGGCAACTACGACATGACGATCGTCGCCCACGTCGAGGCCCGCGATATCGGCAACTTCGCCGATCCCACCTACTACTGGCATTACGACAACCCCGAGTTCCAGCAGCTGATCGCTGCGGCAGACAAGACCATGACCGAGGACGAGCAGGTCACACTGATGAAGCAGGCCGCCCGGATTCTGTCCGACGATGCCGCCGCCGATTTCTTGTGGCTGATGCCGAACCTGATCGTGACGAAGGCCGATGTCACCGGCGTGGACTCGAACCGCACCTCGCTGAGCTTCGATATGACCGGGGTCAATGCGCCGGCCGCCTGATCCGGGGATGTTGTGAACTCGACTCGTGTTGCCAGCACGGGCTGGCTGGTGGCGCGTCGCGTCGGCTGGTTCGCGCTGAGCATGCTGGTGGCCTCGATCGTCGTGTTCGCTCTGCTGAACCTGCTGCCCGGAGACGTCGCTGGGGTGATCCTCGGCCCGAACGCCAGTCAGCAGTCGATCGACGCGCTGCGTGAACAGCTCGGTCTCAACCAGAACATCGTGCCGCGCTATGTCGAATGGCTGGGCGCCATGCTGACCGGCGATCTGGGATCGTCGGCACTGACCGGGGCGCCGGTAAACCCGGTCGTCGCCGACAAGTTCGGTGTGACCTTGTCGCTGGTGCTGTTCGGAATGCTCGCCGCCGTCCTCATTGCGCTGCCGCTGGGCATTCTGGCGGCGTTGCGTCGCGGCCGAGCCGATGGTGTGCTGATCTCCGGTTTCAGCCAGCTGGGCATGGCGATTCCGGCCTTCGTCGTGGGTATCGCGCTCAGCGTGGTGGTGGGCGCAAAGCTGCACTGGCTGCCCGCCAACGGCTATGTACCGATCTCGAGGTCATTCGGGCAATGGCTGTCCCACCTGATTCTGCCGGCGCTGACGCTGGGCCTGGTTCAGTCCGCGGTGCTGGTGCGTTACGTGCGTTCGGCATTCATCGATGTCATCAGCCAGGACTACTACCGGACCGCGCGTGCGATCGGCTGGCGTCGCTGGCCCGCGATCGTACGGCACGGGTTGCGCAACGCCTCGCTGCAGATCGTCACCGTCCTCGGCCTGCAGCTGTCGACACTGTTCGTGGGCGCGATCGTCGTGGAGAGCGTCTTCGTGCTGCCCGGGCTGGGCAGTTATCTGGTGCAGATGGTCGGTAATCGCGACCTGCCTGTCGTCCAGTCGATCGTGATGATCCTGGTCGCCCTGGTTCTGGTGATCAACCTGCTCGTCGACCTGAGCTACACGCTGATCGATCCCCGATTGCGTGCCGGTGAGGACGAGGTGGACGACTAGTGAGACGCAATCCCGCCCTGCTGATCGGTGCGGCCATGGTCGCGCTGGTGGTGGTCTTCGCCCTCATCTCCGCGGTGTGGACGCCCTACAATCCCACCGAGGTCACCCCTGGGCGGCTGCTGCCGCCCAGCACGGCTCACCTGATGGGCACCGACGGGTTCGGCCAGGACATCGCCAGCCGGGTGCTGGTCGGTGCCCGCAGCTGTCTGCTGGTCGGCGTGGTGGCGGTCGGGATCGGCGCGTTGCTCGGCGTCCCGCTCGGCGTCACGGCCGCGGTCAATCAGCACAGTTGGCTGGGTACGGTGATCATGCGGGCGACCGACATCGTCTATGCGTTCCCGGCACTGCTGCTGGCCATCATTCTGGCTGCGGCGCGCGGTTCGGGTTCGACGGTGACCGCCATGACCGCGATCGGTATCGCGTCGATTCCGGCATTCGCCCGGGTGTCCCGGGGAGCTGCCCTGCAGGTGCTCAGCCAGGACTACATCATCGCGGCCCGCAGCGCCGGCACCACCCCCGGTGGCATCGCCTGGCGGCATGTGCTGCCGAACATCACTCCGGTGGTGCTCGTCCAGGCCTCGGTCAGTTTCGGGCTGGCGATCCTCGCCGAGGCGGCACTGAGCTATCTGGGCCTCGGCACCCCGCCGACCACGCCGACCTGGGGACGAATGATCTACGAATCCCAGCCCTACCTCTACACGAACCTGAATCTGGCCTTGTGGCCCGGGCTTTTCATCGCGATCGCCGTGCTCGGCTTCAATCTGCTCGGCGATGGGCTGCGTGAACTCGTCGATCCCACCCTGCAAGACGTCCGGTGATCACCATGACCGACGACCTGCTGACGATCGACGACCTGAGTGTCCGTTTCCCGGGCAATCGGCATCCTGCCGTCGACCGGATCTCATTGCGGATCGGACGCGGGGAACGCGTCGGCCTGATCGGCGAGTCCGGCTCGGGAAAGTCGGTCACCGCCCTGGCGGTCATGGGTCTGCTGGCCGACAATGCCAAGACCACCGGATCGATCCGCTGGCAAGGTGACGAATTGCTCGGCATGCACGACGCGCAGTATTCGAGGCTGCGCGGCGAACAGATCTCGATGGTCTTTCAGGAGCCGATGACCGCGCTCGATCCCACCATGCGCACCGGACGCCAGGTCGCCGAGGTGCTACGCCTGCATGGTGGGGCGCCTGCCGGCGAAGCTCGCAGCCGGGTGCTCCAGACACTGGCCAAGGTCGGCATCGGCGACCCTCAGCGAGTCGCCGACAGCTTCCCGTACCAGCTGTCGGGAGGCCAGCGCCAGCGGGTGCTGATCGCGATGGCGTTGATCAACACCCCCGATCTGCTGATCTGCGACGAGCCGACCACCGCACTGGATGTCACCGTGCAGGCACGCGTCCTCGAGCTACTACAGGGAGGTCTCGACCTGGCGGGTTCGGCGCTGTTGTTCATCAGTCACGACCTCGCCGTGGTCAGCCAGATGGTCGACAGGATCGCCGTCATCTATGAGGGCAGAATCGTCGAGTCGGGCACGCGCAGCCAGATCCTGAACGCCCCGCAGCATCCCTACACGGCGGGGCTCATCGCCACCGCCGACCTGGCCAACGTGCCGGCGGGTGGCCGGCTGCCGGTGCTCGATGATTTCTGGAAGAGGACCGATCGTGGGCACTGACGAGCCGATCTACCGCGTCCAGGATCTGGTGCGGGTGTTCAGCCACGGACCGCAACCGGTGACAGCGGTCGATAGGGTCAGCTTCGAGGTTCCGGCCGGCCAACGGCTCGGCATCGTGGGGGAGTCCGGATCCGGAAAGTCCACCCTGATCCGGATGATGGCGGGGCTGCGGCGTCCCAGCAGCGGCGATATCGTTTTTCGCGGTCAGTCGATCGTGGGACGCCGGGAATCCGAGCTGGCGTGGCTGCGTCGGGGCGTCCAGTTGGTCTTCCAGGATCCGCGCTCCTCGCTGGATCCGCGGATGAAGGTCGCCGACATCATCGCCGAGCCGCTGCGCTCCAAGATCTGGAAGGGCACCCAGCGTCCCGATCCGGCCAGCCGGGTCGTGGATCTGATGGCCCGGGTCGGCCTGGAACCGGCAGACCGCAACCGCTATCCGCACCAGTTCAGCGGCGGCCAACGTCAGCGCATCGCTATCGCCCGTGCGCTGGCACCCAGTCCGCAGGTGCTGATCGCCGACGAGGCGGTCTCGGCACTCGACGTCAGCGTCCGCGCGCAGGTCCTGAACCTGTTCGGTGAACTGGTCGCCGACCAGGGGCTGACCCTGATCTTCGTCAGTCACGACCTGTCGGTGGTACGTCACATGTGCGATGCGGTGCTGGTCATGCATGCCGGCCGCATCGTCGAAGCCGGACCGATCGAGCAGATCTACCTCGATCCGCAGCACAGCTATACCCGGCAACTGATTGCATCCGTGCCCCGGCTGCGCCGCGGCTGATTGGCGGGAAGCCGCTGTCACGCCTCTAGAATGGGTCGACGTGAAAGCCCTGCTGCTGGAAAACATCCATCCTGAAGCCACCCGCATTCTCACCGAAGCCGGATACGAGGTCGAGAACCGGCGAGGTGCCCTCGGTGAGACCGAACTGATCGACGCGCTCAACGGCGTCAGCCTGTTGGGTATCCGATCGCGCACCCAGATCACCGAGAGGGTCGTTGCGCAGGCCACCGATCTGCAGGCGGTGGGCGCTTTCTGCATCGGCACCAACCAGATCGATCTGGATGCCGCCGCCCGCGAGGGTATTGCCTGCTTCAACGCTCCGTACAGCAACACCCGCAGCGTCGTCGAACTGGCGATGGCCGAGATCGTGGCGCTGGCCCGGCATCTGACCGACAAGAACAAGCAGATGCACGACGGCCTGTGGGACAAGTCCGCCGCCGGATCGCACGAGGTCCGCGGCCGCACCCTGGGCCTGGTCGGCTACGGCAATATCGGCTCGCAGCTGTCGGTGCTGGCCGAGGCTTTCGGCATGAAGGTGCTCTTCTACGATGTCGTCGACAAGCTGGCGCTGGGCAATGCGCAGCGAGTCGACAGCCTGGACGAGTTGCTCGAGCGGGCCGAGACGATCAGCGTGCATGTGGACGGTCGTGAGGAGAACGCCCACCTGTTCGGTGCTGAAGAGTTCGCCAAGATGCGTCCGCGTTCGCTGTTCTTGAATCTGTCGCGCGGTTTCGTCTTCGATCCGGCGGCGTTGGCCGCCCAGATCCGTTCCGGTCATATCGCCGGTGCGGCCGTGGACGTCTACCCGACCGAGCCCAGGGCTGCCGGGGAGCCGTTCACCAGCGAGCTGCAGGGCCTGCCGAACGTCATTCTCACCCCGCACGTGGGTGGTTCGACGAAGGAGGCGCAGGTGGACATCGGCCGCTTCGTGGCCGGCAAGCTGCTCGACTACATCAACACCGGCTCGACCGTGATGAGCGTGAACCTGCCGCAGGTGCAGGTGTCGCCGCAGCAGGGCAGCCGGGTGCTGCACATCCACCGCAATGTGCCCGGCGTGCTGGCCAAGCTCACTCAGGCGCTCAGCACCCACGAGGCCAATATCGCCTTCCAGGCTCTGAACACCAACTCCGAGGTGGGTTACGTGGTGACCGACGTGACGTCTGCGCGTCCTGGCCTGGTGTCCGAACTGGAGGAGATCCCCGGGACCATCCGCGTCCGGCTGATCTGACCGGTGCCGGGTGCCCGGTCGGCGGTTGCTGCAAGCTCAGTGACGCTGGCCGGGCAACGGCATGATGATGCCCGTGGTCTCCTCGTATTCGTCCTGGGCGACCTGCAGCCGGGTGACCAGTTCGTCATGCAGCAGCCCGTTGGATGCGATGGCCCCCGGCCCGTATGAGCCGTTGTTGCCGTCCAGATCGGTGAACCGGCCACCGGCCTCGCGGACGATGATGTCGAGCGCGGCCTTGTCCCACAGACTCAGTTCGGGTTCTGCGGCGGCGTCGACCGCACCCTCGGCGACCAGCATGTAGCTCCAGAAATCCCCGAATGCCCGGGTGCGGCCGGCGTCACGAAGCAGGTCGACGAAGCCTTGGCCGCGTCCCGAGGCAATCCAGCCACCCAGCGACGAATACGACACGAAGGCGTCGGGCACGCTGCGCACGGCGGAGACCTTCATGCGCTGGGCCTTCAACAAGGATTTGCCGGTGAACGCGCCATCACCCTCGGCAGCCCACCAGCGGCGACCGAGCAGGGGAGCGCTGACCACCCCCACGCGCACCACGCCGTCCACCATCAGGCCGATCAGCGTCGCCCAGACCGGCACTCCACGCACATAATTGGCCGTACCGTCGATCGGGTCGATGATCCACTGCCGCGGGCCGTACCCGGTGTCGGCCATCTCCTCACCGAGCACCGCGTCGCGCGGACGCGCGGTCGCGAGCAGCTTGCGGAGGGCTTGCTCGGTGGTGCGGTCGGCATCCGAGACCGCGGTGTGATCGGGCTTGGTTTCCACGTGCAGGTCTTGGGCTTTGAACCGCGACTCGGTGATGGAGTCGGCGTTGTCGGCCAGCATGTGGGCCAGTCGCAGATCATCGATGTAGGAGGCCATGCCCCCACGTTATCGGGATTCGCCCGCTGCCGGTTCACTGACCGCGCCGAGGATGCGGCGCAGGGACGCCAATCGGTGGGCGTCGAGGTCGCCCCGGGCCTGCGCTTCGTCCAGTCCGCACTCCGGTTCGTCTTCGGTGTGCCGGCAGCCACGCGGGCAATCCCGGGTGAAATCACTGAGGTTGCCGAAGGCTCCCAGCACCGACTGGGCGGTGACATGGCTCAGACCGAAGCTGCGCACTCCGGGAGTGTCGATCACCCAGCCGTCACCGGTGGGCAGCCGCAGGGCGATGGCCGAGCTGGAGGTGTGCCGGCCACGGCCGGTGACTTCATTGACCTCGCCGGTCGACCGCTGCGCGTCGGGAACCAGCCGGTTGATCAGGGTTGACTTGCCTACTCCCGAATGCCCGACCAGCACGGTGACGTGCCCGGCGAGCAGATCATCGACCTCGGCCAGGTCGGAGCCGGGCTGGGTGACCACGATCGGCACGTCCAGCGGCTGGTATGCGGCGATGATGTCGTCCGGCGAGGCCAGGTCGGCTTTGGTGAGGCAGATGATCGGCGCGATGGACGCGTCGTAGGCGGCCACCAGAATGCGGTCGATCATGCCGGTGCGCGGCGGCGGGTCGGCCAGCGCGGTGACGATCATCAGCTGATCGGCATTTGCCACCAGCGGGCGCTCGCTGGGGTCGTTGTCGTCCGCGGTGCGCCGCAGCACTGTGGTGCGTGGGATGACCTCGACGATGCGGGCCAAGGTGCCCTCGTCGCCGCTGGTGTCGCCGGCCATCCGGACCACATCGCCGACGATGACCCCCTTGCGTCCCAGGTGGCGGGCCTTGGTGGCGCTCACCATCTGACCGCCCACCACCATCTGGCAGCGGAAGCGCCCGCGGTCGACGGTGATCACCCGGCCCAGCTGGGCATCCGAATAGTCGGGCCGGTCCTTGGTGCGCGGCCGGGTACGCCTGGCCGGACGCCCGAAGCTGTCGGGATCGACATCGGCGTAGGAGTCGGCCAGGTTGCGGCTCACCGGACTGCGTCCTGGGTTTCATCGAGCATGCGCTGCCAGCGGCTGACGAAATCGGGCATCGTCTTGGAGACCGAACCGATGTCGTCGAGTTGCACGCCCGGCACGATCAGCCCGATCAGCGCGGCCAGATGTGCCAGCCGGTGATCGGCATAGGCCCTCAGCACGCGGGTGGGTGCCAGACCGGCTCCTCGCGGGCCGGCGCCGTGAATGACCAGTCCGTCGGCTGTCTGGTGCACCTCGATCCCGACACTGGACAACTCGGCTTCGATCGCCGCCAGCCGGTCGGTCTCGTGCCCGCGGATGTGTGCCACCCCACTGATGGTGGTGGGCCCGGACGCGAAGGCGGCGAGGCCGGCCACCACCGGCGTCAATTCGCTGGCTTCGTGAAGGTCGATCTCGGCGCCGTGCAGTTCGCCCGGCGCGTAGGCGGTCAGCCCGTCATCGGTCAGTTCGGCGGTGGCGCCCATCCGCCGCAGGATGTCGGCGATCAAGGCACCGGGCTGTGTGGTTCGCGCCGGCCAGGCCGGCACCGTCACCTGTCCGCCGCTGAGCACGCCGGCCGCCAGGAAAACCGCGGCATTGGTCAGGTCGGGCTCGATCCGCTGATCGCGGGCAGCGATCGGGCCGGGGGCCACCCGCCAGCGTCCCTGCTCGCTGTCGTCGACCTGCACGCCGCGCGAACGCAGCATCGCCACCGTCATCTCAATGTGCGGCAGTGAGGGAACCGTTGCGCCGCGGTGCACCAGATCGATGCCGGCCGGCAGCCGTGCCGCGGTCAGCAGCAGCGCCGAGATGAACTGGCTGGAGGTGCTCGAATCGATCTGCACCCGCGGCCCGCCCAACTGAGCGGGGGAATCCATGGTGAAGGGCAGCGCGTCGTTGTCCAGCTGAACACCGAGTTGGGCCAGACCGTCCAACAGCGGGCTCATCGGACGCTGCGTCGCGTGCGGATCACCGAAGAAGTAGCTGCGGCCACCCGCCAGTGCCGCGATTGGCGGCACGAAGCGCATCACGGTGCCGGCCAGACCGCAGTCGATGCCCTCGGGACAAGGCGTGAAATGCGCTGGCGGCGCCACCCGGACGATGTGTTCGGTGGCATCCAGCGGGATGTCGATCCGAACCCCCAGGGCGCGCAGCGCAGCGATCATCAACTCGGTATCGCGGGCTGCCAGCAGACCGATCAGCGTGCTCGGCGCGTCGGCCAGCGCGGCCAGCACCAGCGCGCGATTTGATTCGGACTTGGAACCCGGCAGCGGGCAGACGGCCTGCAGAGCGCCGGGCGCGGCGGGGGCTGACCAGGGTTCGCCGGTGCTCAGTTGAGGACGTCCTTCACTTGAGCCTGCACCTTCTTGGACGCCTTGCGAGCCTTGGCCTGGGCCTTCTTCTGGGCGCGCTTGACATCCTTGCCGACGGCTTCGGCGTGCTGCTGAACGGACTTGCGTGACTGGTCGACACGCTGCTCGGCAGCCTTGCGCGACTGCTCGGCGCGCCAGGCGAGGCCGGGGCGTCCGGCCGTATCCCTGGTGGCCACCAGGGCGCCGCCGAACAGCGCCAGCTGGACGAACAGATCGGACCGATCCTCGGCACCGGCTCGCGCTGCCGAAACCACCCGCGGCAAGGTCGCCAGGCTCAGCAGTGCCGCACCCGGACGACGAGCAATTCCGGTGGCATAGGCAACGCCACCGATGATCTGGGTTGCGCCCAGAATGCGCGTCCAGGTGCGGGCCTGGGCAGGCACCTTGTCGGCGACATCGGGAGGCAGGAAGGACTGCACGATGGGCACGATCGCTTCGATGGTGTCGGAAACCTCATTGGCGTTCTTGTCGGGTTTGACGACCATCTGAACGCCATCGGCGACGAAGTAGCTGGAGAACAGCGCGCGGCCGGCGAAACGCAACAATGACATAGTCCATTCTTACCCTGCCCGGGCCGCCCAGACACCTCTTCTGCGCAATTGCGTCAGGGAATACCCCGGTGGCCGGTGGCGTTTCAGACAATATGTCGACGGCATTGCACAGACAGCGAAGCGAGGTGTTGACCCGCAGTTCTGGCGGGTACTGCCCGCTGCTGCGCGATTCGGTAGTGTTGGACTCGATGATCACTCCCAGCACCGACATGCGTGAGGTCGAATCCGAAGACGAGCGCGCCGCCCGATTCGAGCGCGACGCGATGGGCTACCTCGACCAGTTGTACGGTGCTGCCCTGCGGATGACACGCAATCCAGCCGATGCTGAAGACGTGGTTCAGGAGACGTACGCCAAGGCATTCAGCTCCTTCGAGCAGTTCACCCCCGGAACCAACCTCAAGGCGTGGCTCTACCGCATCCTCACCAACACTTACATCAATTCCTATCGCAAGAGCCAGCGTCAGCCCCAGACCAGCGGCTCTGCCGACGTGGAGGATTGGCAGCTGGCACGCGCCGCATCCCACACCTCTGGTGGGCTTCCGTCCGCCGAGCGTGAAGCCCTGGATCGGATGTCGGACCCGGTGGTGACCGAGGCGCTGGATTCGTTGTCTCCCGATTTCCGGGAGGTCGTGCTGCTGGCCGACGTCGAGGGATTCTCATACAAGGAGATCGCCGAGATCATGGGAACCCCGATCGGCACCGTGATGTCCCGGCTCAACCGGGCGCGCGGTCAGCTGAGAACAAAACTGGGTGACTATGCGGCCACCATGGGTATCGGTCAGGAGAACAAGAATGACTGAGAATCCCGGGCTCGTTCCCGAAGATCCGTGTGTGTTTGCCATGCGGAGTGTGCATGATTTTCTGCATGGCGAGTTGCCCGAGTCGACGGCCGATGAGATCCGTCTCCATCTGATGGCCTGCGAGAACTGCATGGACCACTTCGATGCGGAGCAGTTCATCAGTGCGATGTTGCGGCGCTGCTACGGGCCTACGGTGGCACCCGCCGGTCTGCGGGTTCGTGTCTCGCAGCTGAGTATCCAGATCCGCACCGAACCTCCGCAGGCCTGATTCGTCCGGCTGCACAAACACTATCGGCCCATGACTGTCAACCAGTCAGGGCCGAAATTCGTGTGCCGACGCCGTGCTCAGGCGTTGGGGCGCTTGCCGTGATTGGCAGGGTTCTTGCGACGATCGCGACGCTTGCGGCCACCTTTTCCCATGATTGAGACCTCCAGATTCGGGTGTGTGCGCTGAACGCGCAACTCACTATCTTGCCAAAACCTAGCAGCGAATCCCAAACCGGCGATCGGCCGGCCACCGGGCCCGCCGGCTGCGCCGGGAGGCGCCCATAGCGGGCCACGGCGGCGGGCGGCGACCAGCGCCGCACGGTGGGATGTGGTGCCTCGCGGATGGGGGCAGCCGTCTATGGTGGAGGGCATGCGGCGCCTGTCTGAGGTGATGAACACCCACTGCGGGCTCGATGAGGCCGACAGGAAATGGCTCAACTCGCTGGCGCGCGAGTGGCACCTGTTCGCTGACACGAGCTTCTCCGACCTGGTCTTGTGGCTTCCCGACGTCAGCGACGAGAACGTCTTCTGGGCCGGTGCCCAGATCCGCCCGACGACCGGTCCCACCGCGCTTCAAGATGATGTGGTGGGCGAGGAGATCCGCTACGAGCCGGACTCGATGGTGACCGCCGCTTATCTCAGCCACGAGATCATGGAGACCAGCGACAACAATCTGGGCGCCGGTATACCGGTGGACACCTGGGCCATCCCGATCATCCGCCACAACGAGTGCATCGCGGTCATCGAGCGTCATACCAATCGCATGGGGGTACGTGCCCCCGGTGCTCTGGAGGACACCTATCTGGCGATCGCCGACGTGTTGAGCGAGATGCTGTGGCACGGCCAGTTCCCGATGGATCCCCCCAGCGATCCGACGTCCAGCCCTCGGGTGGGAGACGGGTTGATATGGGTCGATACCGACGCCACCGTCCGATACTGCACCCCGAACGCGGTCAGCTGTATTCGCAGGCTGGGCGCCACCGGCGACCTTGTCGGCGAGGATGTGCGTCAGCTGCTGCCGGCGCTGACCGTGGAGTTCGATCATGAACGCGACAGTGCCGAGTCCGGGAATCCGCCGTACGCCGCCTGGGAGGTAACGGTCGAGAAGCCGCAGGCCAGCGTCCGGCTGCGGATCCTGCCACTGTCCGAGCACGAGAAGTGGGCAGCCACCGTGGTGCTGTGCCGCGACGTCACGACGTTGCGGGAGCGGGAACGCCAGCTGGTGACCAAGGACGCCACCATCCGGGAGATTCATCACCGGGTGAAGAACAATCTGCAGACGGTCGCCGCACTGTTGCGGCTGCAGTCGCGCCGGATGAGCAGCCCCGAGGGCCGCGATGCGCTGCGCGACGCGCAGCGGCGAGTCCAGTCGATCGCAGCGGTGCACGAGATCTTGTCGCAGGGCTTCGACGAGGCGGTGCCGTTCGATCAGATCGCCGACCGGATTCTGCTCATGGTGGGCGACGTGGCCTCGGCTGCCGGTCAGGTGTGCGCTCGGCGTGAGGGCAGTTTCGGGTCGGTGCCGGGCGACATCGCGACCTCGTTGTCGCTGGTCATGACGGAGCTGTGCCAAAACGCCATCGAGCACGGTCTGCAATCGAGCAACGGCACGGTCATCGTGCACGCGGTGCACCAGGGACGCAGGCTTGTTCTGGAAGTGATCGACGATGGCGCCGGGCTGCCGGGCGACTTCGAGTTGAGCACGGCCGCCAGCCTGGGGCTGTCGATCGTGTCGACGCTGGTCAATGATCTCGGTGGGGAGTTCACGCTGCGCAACAACACCGGCCACGGTTCGACGGCCCGTGTCGAATTGGAACTGCCGGCCAATCTGCCGCGCCTGTGATCTGGTCCGACTTGGCCGCCCAGGTCTGGCAGCGGCTGCTGGACAGTCTGAAGGTCGCACCGCCCGACCTGGACGACCGGCTGATCTGGGTGATCGTGGCGGCCGGTGTCGTCGTGTTGAGTCCGCTGTGGAAGTGGGTGCGCCCGACGGTCACCGTGATTCACGAGCTCGGACATGCGCTGGTGGGGGTCGTCTGCGGCCGCCGCTTCCGCGGATTCGTGATCAGCCCGGACATGTCGGGTCATGCCATCACGAAGGGACCCGCGCGTGGCCCCGGCATGGTGCTGACGTTGGCCGCCGGCTACCCGATGCCCGGCCTGGTAGGTGCGGTGCTGATCTGGGCTGCGGTCAGCGGACGCGCGGATCTGGTGCTGCTGGTGGCGATCGTTGCGTTGTGCATCGGTTTGGTGATGTCTCGTTCGCTGTACACCGCGGGGACGATGGTGGCCATGCTGACGATCGCCGTGGTCCTGTGGTGGCGCGCTGCTGCCACCTGGAACGCGGCAGTGGTGTGCGGGCTCGGGGTGGTCGTCCTGCTGGGTGCCTGGCGGCACCTGGTTGCGGTGGCCGGTAGTCGCGCGCCGCGCCAGGATCCGGGTGCGCTGGCCAGGCTGACCGGTATCCCTGCGGCGATCTGGACGCTGATGTTCGCCCTGATCCTCGGGGCGTGTAGTTGGTGGGCCGGCCGGGTGATCGTCGCTGGGCTCGGCTAGCGTCCTGCGTCGTTGATTCGTTCTAGGTATCTGGCGATGGATTCGAGGATGTCTTGGGCGCAGCTCATCGGTCAGGCCACTTCCGCACCGTCGGCAGCGACACCGACACCACCCTCGTGACCCACTAGCTCCCGGGGTTCTCATCGGCAGTCCACGAGGTCCATCCCTCCTCATCTGCTCGAGTAACGTGTTGGCCAGGTGTTGTATTCGTACGGGTGTTCGATTATACTTTGGGTATGAGAACACCTCCCCCAGATGTAGACGAGGCGCGCACGCTAGCGGCGCCGGTGCTGATCGCCGCGAGTGTTCAACCTGTGCTGTCCGGCACCGTGGTCGAGGACGAGTCGAACCACGAGATTTTGGACGCGATCGATCACGCGCATCAACAACTGATCGCCGCTGAGATCGCCGAACTGGTCGGCATCCTGCGGGCCGCAGACCGCTGGAAGATCGACCAAGACGCGGTCGGCGCGGGTATCGAACGACTCATCCAACCCGGC
>JAAYVB010000023.1 GCA_012517405.1 Propionibacterium sp. | reverse complement strand
CCGACACCCGGTCCCACACAAACACGTCATAGCTGCCGTTGGTGTCACCAGCCACCAGATTCGACGCATCCGACCGGTAGACCACCCAACGCCCATCAGCACTCACCGCAGGCTCATACGAGTCGCTGTTGGCTTGGGTGCCGTCGGCGGCTCGGGATACCAGAACGGTTGTGACGGTCGTGGTGTCTTGAGGTTCGTGGACAGCGAGGTCGAGGGAGACCGTGGCGGTGGTCGCCTGATCATCACTCAGCGTGACCGCAACCGTTGCGGTGCTTTCGGCTTCGGGTGTCCCGCTGATGACCCCGGTAGCGCTGTCCAGTTCCAGGCCCGCAGGTAGCCCGGTGGCGGCCCAACGGTAGGGCGGTATACCGCCGGCACCGGCCAGGTTGGCGCTGTACGGCTGCCCGACGACACCCTCCGGCAGACCGGTCGTGGTGATACTGAGAGCCTCAGCAGCATCCGGGGATTCGGGGGCAGCCCCGGCCGGGCAGTACTGGTGCGACCACAGCTCCCAGTCTTTGGAGGTCGTCTTCGACCAGTCCGCAAGCTGGAACCCCATGATCGACAACTCCGCCACCACTCCAACCCGAGTCTGCAAACCGGCTGTTGCCAGGCAATCCCACGTAGTCGCATCATTGTTGTACTTCGCGGTGATCGCCGCGCTCAGGTAGGGCCCGAACCCGAATGTGATCCCGGCCACCCCGTAAAGCTTGACCTTCGCATCGACATCGACCGAAACCCGAGCCGAGATGCTGGCGTCCACCTGCACCTTGGTGCCGGAGTCATCGAAGACCGGCCCGGTGTTGACCAGGTCGAAGCTGCCGTCTCGGTACGAGAATCCGTGGTCGGAATGCACACTGGAACCGGCGGTGACCTTGATCGCGGCACTACCGGACACCGCGACCGTCGCCGTCAGCGCCGAGTCGGCGGTGACTACGACCGGCACCGGCCCGACCTGGGCGGTGAACACATTCGTCAAACTGCCCAACGGGGCCGTGACACTGCCGGTGAACGATCCGCGCGCTGACAGCTCCTCACTGGTCGACACCGACGGTGTGACCGTGACCCCGGCCTCCTTGAGGCCAGTCCAGCCGACATCCAGCACAAGACGGGCGCTGATCTTCGCGGTGGCCGTCACCGTAGCGGTGACACTGCCGCTACCCAACAACCCGCCGCCCGAGGTGGACCCGTCCACGCTGTAGGTCTTCGACCACTGGAACTTCTTACTCGCCTCGACACTGCCACTGGACCGCCCCGCACGCTCGGTCACCTCAACAGTGTCGGGGCCCGGGACGAACTCGGCAGCGACCGGCGCCATCTCCACATCAATACGGTCATCGGTGGAGGTGATCACGTCGGTCAGCTGCGCCGGCGCGGTTCTCAATTCCACGGTGCCGTCGGCAAACGTCGTGACCGCCTCAACACGTGTCAACAAGCCGTCCGGGGTGGCGGCGCTGACCCCAGCCACCAACACTTGCCCAGGCCGGGTGGCGGCCAACGGCGAGTCCGCCGGTACCGTGATCGACCCATCGGCCAATGCCACCTGCTCAGTCTGGTCTTCGGTCACGATCACCGCGTCCGGGGCAACCCGCACCTGACCGGCAGACGGATCAGCCGGATCAATAGGTTCCGCGGGCGACGACAGCCGGTACATGAACGCCGCCATCGCGTCCCGGTTCACCGGCTCCAGATCACGGAACTCAGCCGTCCCATCATCATTCACCCAACCCGTCGACACACCCCGATCAGCCAACCAAGCGATCTGCCGGAAGAACTGGCTATCGACCGGCACATCAACAAACGGCGACACCCCAGGCGCCTCGAAACCCGCAACATCCTCACCCAACACCACACCGGCATACCGATACAAGAACGCCGCCATCGCATCCCTGGCCACCGAATCCAACCCACGGAACTGCCTAGACCCGTCCTCCATCTCCCAACCAGTCGAAATACCACTCTCAGCCAACCACGAAATCTCCTTGTAGAACTGGCTATCAGCCGGCACATCACCAAACGGCGACACCCCCGGCGCCGAATACTCCGGCGACCCAGCCAGCCGGTACAAGAACGCCGCCATCGCATCCCTGGCCACCGGCTGAACCGGACGAAACTCCCGGCCACCATCGGCCAAGAGCCAGCCCGTCGACACCCCCGAATTCGCCAGCCACATGATCTGGTCATAGAACTGGATACCCTCCGGCACGTCGACAAACCGGACCGTCTCCACCGTAGAGTCTTCCTCCGCCTGCGCCATGCTGGGCGCCAAAGCAAGAGTCAGGCCACACAGGGTCGCCAGCAACACACACCACAAGCGACGCACATCAACCACACCCCTGAAAACAAGCTGAGAGATTCACTCAGATTCCGCGAGCACCGTACCAACCCGACTCGACCCACAACACCAATGAGACGTACGAAACCGTACGAACCCCACCGGCCACGGCATCCCCCACCCCACAACAGTCATCGGCCGCCGGCCGCACGACACGCGCCCACGCCATCAAGGGCCGAGCTGTCCGTCGCCTCACAAACCCCACTTCCCTCGGCAGCCAGGGCTCGCCAGCGAATTCACTCTTGACCAATCACCGCGCTGAAGGCAGCCGAGCACCCAAGGCGCTCGAGGTGTATGAACTCGTCCGAGATACAGGCGCGCGCTCGGGATCCCCTCGCAGGACCAGCTCCACCAATGCCTTGTCTGATATGAATACGGTGACGACGCGCTCCGCTTTCGAGCCCTCGCGTCAAACTCTTCGCAGATGCTTCCCGACAACGTCGCCAGTTGGTACTACATCGCGGCACGGTGTCGGCAGCCTTAACCCTCAGGAGAAGAATTGAGATCCAAATCAATCGCGCGAAGCGCGATCATCGCTGTTGCGTCTGTAGCCCTGGCTGTGGGTACACCATTATCCGCAAATGCTGGCCCCATCAAGACCTACTTCTATCCTGGGGGCGTCGCTTGTGAGAATGGCGTACCGTATCAATCCGGCACAGTAGTCAACCGAGAAAGTTCAGTCGCGACGGCCAAGGTCACTGTCATCACTGGGGAGGAATCCCGGCCGAGCAGCAGTCACGAGTACAACTTCACTCTCGCACCGAATGGCCGCGGTTCAGTCAGGATACCAGTTCCCAGCGGACAACCCTATGCGGTCTGGCAAGGGATGAATACCCTCGACGGAACGGTGCCCGTCGGATGGGCTCACTTCTCCGCCGTGAGCTGTAGCTCTGCGGGCGCAACCCTGGCACAGAGGTTCAGCGATGTTCCACCGGAAATGCAGTTCTTCGCAGAAATGACTTGGCTCGCCGATCAAGGAGTCTCCACTGGTTGGGACACCGGCAACGGAATCCGGGAATACCGGCCGCTCGAACCCGTGAACCGCGATGCCATGGCAGCATTCATGTACCGACTAGCCGGATCCCCCGAATTCACGGCGCCTTCGACATCGCCGTTCTCCGACGTGGCAACTGACAACCAGTTCTACAAAGAGATCACGTGGCTCAGCGACCAAGGCATCAGCACCGGTTGGGACGCTGGCGATGGAACCCGCGAGTTCCGCCCGGTTACCCCAATCAATCGTGATGCCATGGCAGCATTCATGTATCGATTCGCTGGATCATCGCAATCCCAGATTCCCGCCATAGCAACCTTCGCCGCAGCAGCTCCGGTTTTCACTGACGTGCCCGCCGACAGCCAGTTCGCCAACGAGATTTCCTGGATGAGCACAAGCGGCATCAGCAAAGGATGGGATGACGGCACCTACCGGCCGCTTGAGCCAGTAGCACGAGACGCAATGGCGGCATTCATGCTCCGGTTTGCCAACTTGACCGCTCACACACTCGATGAACCAGGCGCGATCTACCTTGACGCCCTACCGCTGTCTCAGCACCCCTCCTGGGGTGGCGACAGCCCCCTCGAGGGCGCCTACGATGACGAGTCATCGCCCTATTCCTACTATCGCCTGGATGGCGGCAATGTGCCGGGCACGACGTTGAGCGTCACCGTTGTCGGCAGCGACCTTAGCTGGGTTGAGCTGGCGATTCTCGCTACCGATGGCCGTCTGCTCGTCGAAGCAAGCGTCGTCGGAGGCAACGAAGACGACGTCCTGGTACCGCAGGACGCTGCCGTGCTCCGAATCATGCGGGCGAACGACTGCACTTGGACCATCACACGCATGTGAGCGCCAGCCAAGTATTCGCACATCAAGTAGCAGTTAGGACGATCATCCCAAGAACTCCACCGATGCCGTGAACGAGCAGTGACGGCCGGGAGCGAGCCCTTCAAGAAGGCACATGTTTCCCGGCCGTCACTGCCTTCTCGCGGATGCATGCAGCGCCGCACCCGTACCTGGGGAGGCGTCAGCCAGACGGGTCGATCAGACGATCAGTCGGGCATCGTGGACCGAAGGAAATCGACGGCCTCGCCGATATCCGAGTCGTGGACGACCTTCCCGTGCTCCAGCACGATGCCGCGATGGCAGATCGACTTGATGAGTTCCAGGTCGTGGCTGACCACCACTAGGGTCTGGCCCGCATCGCGCAGTTCGCGCATCTTGGCGATGCACTTGCGCTGGAACGGTTCGTCGCCGACGGCGAGCACTTCGTCCACCAGGAAGATGTCCGGCTGCGAATGCACGGCTACCGAGAATGCCAGCCGCATGTACATGCCGGACGAGTAGAACTTCACCTCGGTGTCGATGAACTTCTCGATGCCGCTGAACTCCAGGATCGCGTCGAAGCGCTCGTCGACCTCCTGCTCGCTCATGCCCAGAATCGCGCCGTTGAGGTAGACGTTCTCGCGTCCGGTCAGATCGGGATGCATGCCCGCGCCGACCTCGATCAGGCCCGCGATCCTGCCGCGCACGCCGATCGACCCCGCGTCGGGCAACATCACCCCGCTGATCAGCTTGAGCGTGGTCGACTTGCCCGACCCGTTGAACCCCAGCAGTGCGACTGCTTCGCCCTGGTGGATGGTCATCGACACCCCGTCGAGTGCCTTGAATCTCTCGCTGAGGTCGCCCTTGCGTCCGGTCACCCACCACACCACGTACTCCTTGATGGAGCGGGTGTGACGCAGATCGAATTCCTTGTCGACGTCTTCCAGCTGGGCCATCACCAGGCCGTTTGAAGTCTCGTTCATCACAGCTCCTGGGCGAACTTGCCCTCAAGACGGTGGAAAACCAGCTGGCCCAGTCCCAGCGTCAGCAACGCGAAGAACGAGCTGAGCACCACGCCGAGCACCCAGTGCGGGGGCATCAGGCTGGCCGCGTCCGCACCGTCGGTCAGCACTCCCCGGGTGGGCATCCAGAAGCAGTAGTGCGACAATTCGACGGCCATCGCCAGCGGATTGAGCTGGTAGATGGTGAACAGCCAGGGGGGAAAGGCATCGGCGACCATGTGCCACTGGTAGAAGACCGGTGAGAGCCAGATCGCCACCATCATGAGCAGTTCGATGAGGTTCTCGGCGTCACGGAAGAAGACGTTGAACGCCGCGAACGCCAACCCGATGCCGAGCGCGAATGCGCAGATGATGAGCAGCGCGAGCACGCCACCGAGCAGGCTGTAGATCCCGGGACGCCATCCGAAGACCAGCGCACCGATGATCAGCACCACGATCTGCGGTATGACATGAACGAACGCCACCCACACGCTGCTCACCGGGAACAGTTCGCGCGGCAGATAGATCTTGCCCACCAGCGGCGCGTTGAAGATGATCGATCTGGTGGTGTTGGAGAGGATCTCGTTGAAGAAGTTGATCATCACCATGCCGCTGAACAGATAGACCACATAGCTGGGAATGGAGTCACCCAGTCGCAGGAACCTGCCCATCGCGATGTAGTACACCAGCAGTTGCACTGCAGGCTTCACATAGCTCCACAGCATGCCCAACGCGGAGCCGCGATATCGGACGCGCAGCTCCTTCTTCACCAGAAGTTGGAGCAAGAACCTCCAGCGCGGCAGCGCCAGCAGTCCGATACTGTGCCCCGGCGGACGAAGTGGTTCGTCAGCCAACTCGACGGAATTCGTCGCCACCAATCATGCCCTCTCGGCGTTCACCTTCTGCGGCTCGTCCTGATCCGACGAAATACCGAAGGTCTTCTCCCATTCGTCCAACGAGACAATCTGCGGCAGCGCCTCTTGGTACTGCTTGCGCAGCCGGTCCCAGTTGGCCGCCAGTTCGGCGCGGGCGGCCGCGCTACGGGCCAGCAGATGCCGCAACTGTTTCGGATCACGACGGTACCAGGCTGCACCAGAACCGTCGGCCTTGGTCACCAGCGCGGAATCGTACTGACTGAGCACAAAGTACTTGCTGTTCGCGTGGCTGATCGATGCCTCCGGGCGTTCCTGGGCCTTTTCACTGGCCGGCAGCAACTGCCGCACGATGGTCTTGATCGTCCACGGGGCCAGTGTCGCCATGTTCGGGGCCTTCGGGCGGGTCTTGAACTTCGGCTTGCCGGTGCGCGACACCGCCGGATAGGCGTCCGGATCGGCCTTGTACTGGGCATCGCTGAACTGCTGGGTCAGCTCGCGAAGCTTGGGCATGCGGGTGAGGATCGACTCGTGCAGATGCTCCGGCCCCGACAGGATGTCGCTGATGGCCAGCAATCGGATGGTCTGCGCGTAGTACTCCGCCGAGACCGAGTGCTTGACGTCGAGGGTGGACAGTTCGTAAAGCAGACGGCCGCCACGTTCGTAGGGCGAGTGCAGCAGCGCGGTCAGGATGCGGTTGCGCTCGTGGAAGTAGGCCTGCCAGTCACGCGAATCATCCTTGTCACCCCACGAAATATGCCACAGCCCGGCACCCGGCAGAGTCACCGTAGGGACGCCGATCTCAGCGGCCCGCAAGCTGTACTCCAGATCGTCCCACTTGATGAAGATCGGCAACGAAAGGCCCAGTTCGGCGATCACCGAGACCGGCATGATCTCCATCCACCAGCCGTTGTAGTCGACGTCGAGGCGGCGGTGCAGCACCGAGCGGCTGCGCAGGTTCGCTGCGCCCAGGTCGACACGGCCCTGGGTGTCTTCGAGCGGGCCCCACAGCCAGCGCCACTTGTTGATGCCCTCACCGAACGAGTGGGCGACCGACTTGTCGTTGAGGTCGAACATCTGGCCGCCGACGATCGTGCGGTGGCGGCACAGGCTGGCGAACTTCGCCAGTCGTTCGATGCTTTCGGGTTCGACGGTGACGTCGTCGTCCAGCACCATGTGGAACTCGGCCTCATTAGCCTTGACGGCCTCATACATGCCGCGGGAGAAGCCGCCCGAGCCACCCATGTTGCCCTGGTAGATCATCCTCAGGCGGTCACCCAGCAGCGCGGCAGCCTGGGGGAACAGTTCATCGTCCTTGACGTTCTTGTTGCCCTGATCGACGACGTACACCCGCTTGACGATGTCTTTCAGGTTGTCGGCGGTGGCCAGCGTCATCAGGGTGCGAGCGCAGTAGTCGGGCCGGTTGAAGGTGGTGATGCCGATGCTCAGCGACACTGGACGCACCGGCTCCGCGTTGACCTCCCAGCGACCCGAAACCAGCCGGGCGCCCTCCTCGCCGGCGACCAGGTCGAACCAGTACCAGCCACCATCGGTGAACGAGTCCAGCGGCAGGACGAAGCTGACCTGATTGGCGCCGGCCTTGGTGCGCTTGCTGTCGACCCGCTGGGCACGGCCCTCGGCGTTCGACTTGTAGACCATGATGTTCGCGGCGCCCTCGATGTCGACGACGAGCCGCACCTTCGTGGCGACGGTCCACTGGCGCCAGTAGCTGGCGGGGAATGCGTTGAAGACCGTGGCCAGCGAGAACCGCAGACCCGCCGGCAGGACGCGGGTGCCGCCGTCCTCGGCGATCAGATCACCGCGGTCGAGTTTGGCGCCAGCGCCCACTTCGATATCGAACTGGGCGCCACGGCGGCCACCGGCGTCGGGGGCATCGACCGGAGCAGCGCGTCCGAAATCGACGTAGAGCGGCAGGGTGTCTTCCTCACCTGTGGGCGGGAAGACGATGCGGGAGACTTGCGTCCACACTGCCGGGGTCTGTGCTATTTCGGTGCTCACGCTTCCACGCCTCCACTCTTCACGGGGTCGCCATCGTTGAAGTGCGGCCTCAAGACAGTTTCGTAGGTCATCAACGCTGATGCGATGGCCATGTGCATATCGAGGTATTTGTAGGTGCCCAGCCGTCCGCCGAAGATGACCTCCGGCTCGGATCCCGCCAGCTCGCGATACCTGGCCAGCTTCGCCCGATCGTCGTCAGTATTGATCGGGTAGTAGGGCTCGTCGTCGCGGTTCGCGAATCGGCTGTACTCGCGGTGGATTACCGTCTTGTCGGTCGGGTAGTGGCGCTCGGGGTGAAAATGGCGGAACTCGTGAATTCGGGTGAACGGCACGTCCAGATCGGCGTAGTTCATCACCGAGGTGCCCTGGAAGTCGCCGGTATTGGTCAACACCTCTTCTTCGAGGTCGATCGTGCGCCAGCTCAGATCGCCCTCGGTGTAATCGAAGTAGCGGTCGACCGGACCGGTGTAGACGACCGGCACCGTGCCGACGACCTTCGACTTGGAGTACTCCTGCGAATCATCGAAGAAGTCGGTTTCGGTGAGCACCGTGATGAGCGGGTTGTCGATCATGCGGGTCAGCCAGGCTCCGTAGCCGTCGGTGGGCAGACCCTCATAGGTGTCGTTGAAGTAGCGGTTGTTGTAGGTGTAACGCACCGGCAGGCGGCTGACGATGGACGCCGGCAGGTTCTCTGGTTCGGTCTGCCACTGCTTGGCGGTGTAGTTCATGAAGAAGGCCTCATAGAGCGGGCGCCCGACCAGCGAGATGCCCTTCTCCACGAAGTTGGACGGTTCCTTGTCACCCAGTTCCTGCGACTGCTCCTTGATCAGCGCCTTTGCCTGATCGGGGCGGTAGGCCGCGGAGAAGAACTGGTTGATGGTGCCCAGGTTGACCGGCATCGGGTACACGACACCCTTGTGAGTGGTGTACACGTGGTGCTGGTAGCCGGTGAAGGTCGTGAACTGATTGACGTAGTCCCATACCTTCTTGTTTGAGGTGTGGAACAGGTGGGCCCCGTAGCGGTGCACCTCGATGCCGGTGATCGGTTCGGTCTCCGACCAGGCATTGCCACCGATATGGCTGCGTCGTTCGACGATGACGACACGCTTGCCCAGGTCGTTCGCTACTCGTTCGGCAATCGTGAGACCGAATAAGCCCGATCCCACCACAACCAGATCCGCGTCCATGACTCTCCTGACGTACTTGCGCGGCACCGGCTCGGCACCTCAAGACAATCTACCTGAACCAGCCTGCCGCCTGTGCTTCTGGGCGGGGATCGCCGATTCCAGTAAGCCTCAGAACTATCCGTGCTGGTTCAATCGACGCAACGCATCGACACCGATAGAGCAAGCCGCGCCTGACATGGTTCGGCCGAGGTCCACTGGCATTGGGTAAATCCAATACGGCGAGTTCTGTGATCTCAATGACCCGAGGGCACCACTGTTCGTGGATGCTCCCCAGCAGTGGGGCCTGGCTGGTACCTGGTCCGCCCAGTGCTGGAGGTCGTCGTGTGCGAACTCGTCGGCGGGAATCGAGGCGCTGACTGCTTGACCAGCAGGCATGAAACGTTCCCGTTTGGCAGACACTGGTGAGGTTCATGGGGCTCTTCGGACTTCAGGTGGGCGCGATGGGGTCGAGTGCGCCGATGACGAAGAGCATGCGACGACGGGAGTTTCCGCGATTGCGGTAGCCGCGGACGAGGGGGCGGCGGAGCCACTGTTCATCGATCGCGGCCCTGCAACCCCCGACCGCATCCAATCTCCAAACCGAAACCACACCGCTCACACCAAAGGCTTGACCACCTCCGACAGATAATGGATGAAACAACGGAGGGAAACTTTTTGCTCAGTGGCCTGCGTCTGCCAACCGTTCCGGCATGGTCTGGTCAACGACACTCTGGTTCATTCCGTGACAGGTGCGCCGCCCGGACCACCGCATCTCGCACCGCAACGACTTTACGCTTGGCGTAGTTGAAGCCGCCCGCATTGCGAACGACGTAGTCGGTTTCTTGCAGCTGCCGATGGATCTGATCCAAGCTTTCCAGCACACGGTCGAGCTTGGCGTTCACCTCGCCCAGTCGCGCGTCCATCTGCCCGAGGCGGGAATCCTCACCAGCCAATTCGGTGTCCAGGCGGTCGAACCTCGGGTCTACTTCGGAAAGCCGTGCCGCGAGCCCCTCGGCTTCCCGCTCGACCGTCTTCGCGATGAACATGGGCAGGCCGATGCCGTTCAGGTTCACCCAATCGCGGAAGTAGCGGTTACGCAGGGTCAGGTCGTAGTCGCGGTGGGCACCCCCTTGGGTGAACATCGAGTTGCCGTTGACTCCGGTTGACTCCGGACGCTGGCGCCAGTCGGCAAGGGGACGATCGATGTAGCCTGCCGGGAATTCCTTCAATAGCCGCAAATAGAACTCGTAGTCCCCGATGACCGGAAGCTGCTCGTCATACATGCCGATTTTCTCGTGCACCGAGCGCCGGTAGAAGACCGAGATCGGAACCATTCGGTTGATCTTCATGAAATCCATCAGCCGGGCGCCGTGCAGTTCGGCCCAGTACGGGAATCTGTCGTATTCCACGTAGTCGAAACCGACTAAGTGCTCAAGAACGATATCTGTGTAAACCGTCACCACTTGCTGATCGGGATGGGCCCTCAGATAGGTCTCGGTCTGCTGCAGGAAGCAGGGCTGCCAGCAATCGTCGTCGTCATGGATCACTACGAACTCGCTTGTCGAGTTCGCCAATCCCAGGTTGCTGGCGGCTTCCATGCCATGAGAAACCGGATTGTGGATCACGCTCAGGCGTCCTTCGAGATCGTGCGCATAGCGATCCACCACTGCATCGACCAGTCCCCGATCGCCAGCATCATTGACCACCACGAGCTGCCAGTCGCTGCTGGTCTGGGCAAGCACGTCCTGCACCGCCCGGTCGAGCATCGGTGCACGGTCGCGGGTACGCATCACGATCGCTACAGCTGGTTCGGTTCGCGCGGGCACAGTCAACCCGAAGCCTGCGATCTTGGCCAGCACGTCCGCGCTGAATCGCGAATCGGTGTCCATGGGGTCGAGCACTTCCGGAAGGGCGTCCCGCTGGGCTAAGACAGCGGCCACCCGATCCCACCACAGGCCCGCCGCCTTCAGCCGCCCCGCACGCATCGACTCCAGGTGCTCGTGCTCGGAATCGGCAACCGCCACGAACTCGTCCAGCAGGCCCGAAAGCACCTCGGATGCACCACCGGTCTCCGGATTCCACAAGGCGGCGAAAGGGACCACGGCGTCGGCCCAGCCCCAGTTGCGCAAAGCGCCATCGATGCGGCTCAGCCCGTAGCGGTTCAGACCGACAGGCAAGACCGACGCCCCGGCGAGCAGCCCGAAAACCACCGGATGAAACCGTGTCGTCACCACCCATTGGCAGCTGGCGAGCCGCTGCGCCGATGACGTACACAGCTCGATCGGGGATACCGATACCGGGTGGGACAGGCGGTCGGCCAGTGCCTGGTGGGCTTGCTGATCAGACCCACCGTGATCTGGATCGGCCATATGCGGGATGAGCTCGATCTCGGCGCCCGTGCGTTCCGCAAGCCCGTCGATCAATGCGGTCATGACATTCAGGTAGTCATCGTCGGGAAACGGCCACGCTTCGGCGCCCAGAGTCACGCCGATGCGGTTCGCCTTGGGCACTATCCAGTCGGCGTCCAGCAGCACCGCGTCATCGATCGTCTGGAAGATCGCCGGATGATGGGGACGAAGCTGCTTCGCGATCCGGTAGCTGTCGGCATCGCGCAACCCAACCAGGACGCACAGATCCAGCAACTCGGCCAGCACCTCACGATCGCTGACCGAGAGGTCGGGACCCACGCTCTGCCCGGTGAGGACCACCGGCTTACCCTGCGCTGCAACGATCAGCGCCGTTGCCAAGCGCTCATAGAGCAGCCAGCCGAAGCGCGAGTTCAGCGCGCCGCCTCCTCCGATCACCAGTCCATCCACCCCGCGCAGCTGTTCGAGGACCTCGAATACCTTGTCATCGGCCGGCAGAGCCTTCTGTTCGCCGTCCAGCACCGCACGAATCTCCGCGAGATAGCGCTGCCGATCTTCGGGCATCCAGGGAAACTCCAATGCCCGAATGGCCTCGGTGGGAGGCTCCCCACCCGGCCCGTACTTGTGGCCACGCGAAACCGGCGTCACCTCAACGCCTCGAGCCTGCAGTTGGTTTGAGCTCGCCGCAAAGATCGCTTCGTCACCCACGTGATAGACGGCCTGGTCAATGTCGCACAACAGAGCGACTCGCATGAGAAATCTCCTCCAAGCGCGGACGGGCTTGTTTTCACCGCCCACCCGCCAGCCATCGACACGGACGCGTACGCCTACGGTTAAATTGTTGGCAGTCTATGGGTTTTCTCCGCTTCACCCAAGTCGCCGCGAGGGGCTACCGTTTCAGTGGTGGTGAGCGAGCAACACCGATTAGGAGTCCGCGTTGACTGAAAACGTAGAGTATCGAGCTCGCTCTGCGGCCGCTGACTGGCGTGAGGCCTTTGCGGTGAAACTGCCCGGCTGGCGGGGAGACTTCGCGGTCGGCATTGTCGGGATGCTGGTCTGCTTTGCGGGAGTGTGGATTCCGTCGCCGTGGATCGACGAGGCGGCCACCGCGCATATCATCAGCTACTCGGTGCCCGAAATGACCGAGCTCTGGCAGACGATCGATGCAAACTTCGCACCGTACTACCTGTTCATGCATTACTGGACGGCGCTAACCGGCATCAGCCCGTTCTGGCTACGGCTACCGAGTGTCATCGCGGCCGGCGTGGGGATAACGGCACTGGCTTCGGCCGGACGGCTGCTTGGTGGCCTGCGCTACCAGATCGCCTATGCCGCCTGTTTCGCACTGTTGCCCCGGACGACGGCGATGGCGTTGGAGGCACGGCCCTACGAGATGTCGGCTATGTTCACCGCACTGGCGTTACTACTTGTGGTCAGGCAGTTCAAGCAGCTCGACTCACGACGGAATCCATACCTGCTCGCCGCCACCATGGTCGGAGCCGTCAGCATGCACCTCTTTTCAGCGCTGCCGATCATCGGACTGGTGCTGGGCGCCATCGCTTGGCTGGCGCCCAGACAGCGGCTTCGGTTGCTGATCACCAGCTTCGCGGCCGGCCTGATGTGTACTCCGCTGGCCATCATCGCCCACAGTCAGCAGGTGCAGGTCAGCTGGCTGGCGCAGATCAAGTACAACATCGCCGATCAGGCGTTGGTCGACTCATGGTTCACGTCCCGGTGGAATATCAATCCGGTCAGTTCGGACAGAAGCCCGTATCTGCATGAGGTACCGCTGCACTGGTTGGCGCTCATGCTCGCCCTCGTGAGTCTGGCGGTGATCGTTGCCGGTGTCGTCGCGGCACGTCGGCGCAATCGGGTACAACTGTCGATTGCGTGCGGGCCATTGGTGATCTCTGTCGGCGTGCTGTGGATCGCGTCATTGATCGGCCAGCCCATCTTGCTGAGCCGCTACCTCACGTCGGCTTCTCCGTTCTTCGCGATGCTGCTGGCCGAGGGGCTCCTGTGGTTGAAGGGTCGCTGGCAAACCGCTGCCATCGCGGTATTGCTGGTCGGTGCAGTGACACTAATCGTCGCCCAACGCCAGCCGTACGCCAAGGTCTGGAAAGAGGACTTCGGGTTCATTGCCTCCACCATCAGCGCCCAGGCCAGTGACGGTGACGGATTCGTCATGGAACCTGGAACCGATCCTCACAACTCAGCACGCAACGCAGTAGCACTGTTTCCCGGCAGCTTCGAGCCGCTGATCGACTTGGCGCAAGCGGAGCCAACGCCACTGACCGGAGTCTTCACTCCCGACCCACCGGTCGCCGATCTGGCTAGCTTGGCGCCACTTCCCGCACGCATCTGGGTCGTCAACCGCAATGAGGAAGGTGGGCCCTACGAGGAGCAGCTCAGTGCCCTCGGCTGGAGCATCCAAGACTCTCTGCTCGGGCCGGGGCACACCGTCACACTTTGGACCAAAGGTTCTTGACCATGTTCAAGGAAGTTCGCCATCTCAAACCACCAAGGCCTGCGAGGTCTCTTACCGAGTCGCGCGCCGACGCGCCCATCGATAGCCCATGAGCCGTGAGCGGACGATCATGATGGGCCGATGCCGATGTCGCCGCTGATGGCTCGACCTGAGATGTGAGTACCTCCTCGCCCAGCTTCTCGCCCCAGACCCGCACCCGGCTGCTGGCTCCGCAGAGGTGGACCCAATATGAACGCAGATGTGCCCAGCACGAGGAGCCTGGCCAGGCGTCACTGGCGTCGATCATCCTGGATGCTCTTCTTCCGCTGCTCCTGGTGCTGTCCATGATGCAGATCACCAGCGGAGAGCTGGACATCAGGCACCGTAACGTTCGGCAGCCTGACCGCGATCGGCTCGTTCGTCTACGGCATCTCCATGGACCTTGCCCTCTGGCCGTTCGTCGTCGGTCAAAGCGAGCAAAGCTTCGACCCGAACATCGGTCCACTGCAGAACCTGCACCGCTTCATCGTCATGAACCTGGTGACTGGGATGGGCTGGAATACCGGTCGCGCGATCACCAACATCGTGCTGATCAGCTCGCTCGGAACACCCGTGCTTCGCGTGTTGCGCAGAACGGCCGGACGTGCCGCTTTCGATTGACGTCTCGATTCTTGCGGCCGGGCGGTCATCGACCGCTCAACCGGCCAGCCGGTACATGAATGCCGCCATCGCATCCCGGTTCACTTCGCTCAGCGGACGGAAGGTGCCATCCTCGTAGCCGGTGGAGATACCTTCATCCGCCAACCACGAGATCTCCGTATAGAACTCGTTGTCGGTAGCCACATCGCTGAAGGCCGACGTAGACGAGGGCAGATAGCTGGCAGTGTCTTTGCCCATCACGGTGCCGGCGTAGCGGTAGAGGAAGGCAGCCATCGCGTCACGCGCCACGCTTTCGAGCGGACGGAAGGTGCCATCGCTGTAGCCAGTCGTGATCCCCTCGGATGCCAGCCAGCAAATCTCCTTGTAGAACTGGTTGGTGGTATCGACATCGCTGAATGGCGAGGTACTGGGCGGCGTATAGCTCGGTGACCCCGCCAAGCGGTAGAGGAAGGCGGCCATCGCATCGCGCGCCACTGGCTGAAGGGGCCGGAACTCGTAGCTGCCGCCGCCCGCATCCCAGCCGGTCGAAATGCCGTTCGCGGCCAGCCACATGATCTCCGTGTAGAACTGGTTGGCGGTATCCACATCGGTGAAGACGCCAGAAGGTGTGGCGGTGGATCCGGTCACGGTGATCGTCACGCTGGCCGTAGAAGACTCTCCGTCGCAGCTGACCGTCACCGCAAAGACGTAGCTGCCAGCCGTTGTGGGTGTGAATGCGGCCGTGGACGAGGTGGTGCTGCTGAGCGTGACTGTGGTTCCGGAGGTCTGGCTCCAGCTGTAGCTCAAGCCGCTGACTCCGGTCGACCCGCTGGCATTCAAAGTCACCTTGGTGCCTACCGTCACCGTCTGGTCGAGACCAGCATCCGCGGCGGCCGCGTTTCCGTCGATCGCGATCACATATTGCCGGTTGAGCCAGCCGCGCTCCTCGTACTGATCGATGTCAACCTCGTCGTCATAGTCGGCGTAGGTCGCGAAAACATCGGTCTTCCGTTCAAGATCGTCGGAGTCGATATTGGCGGGCCAGGATCCGTTGGACACGAAGTCTCCGTAGCCCAGATAGGAGCTGAGTACGCTGTCCCTCTCGTAGGCGTAGGTCGCATCCTCGGCCAGATAGGCGACCGAGTGGTGGTCGTAGTGGTCCTGATCGCCACCGTAATAGGTCACATAGTCCTGCGTGCGAATCCAGGTGTAGCTGTTGTCTTGGATGGCCGCGAGCAGTGCACTACGTAGCGTCGTCCCGTTGTAAGAGGCGCTACCGTCCACCGCTGTGACCGTCGAGATGGCACCGGTGAGTAGGCGATAGAGACTCTGATAACCCTGGGCCGCCGAGCCCGTGCCGAGCGGGAAACCGTCGGGCAGACGCATGAAGATCAGCGAGACATTGGGCGAGTCGGTGAGGGTGCGCATTCTCACCGACTTGCCCGCCAACGAGATGGTGCTGGTCATCCACGAGTTCGACACATCCGCCATCTCGGCCCAAGCGGCCTCGGCACCCGACTCGCGTGACTCCCAGTAGTCGTCGTCATAGCCGCTGTCGCCCGCGGTCACATAAACCGTGCGCACGCAACGCCCTGCGTCGACATCGCTCAAGATGTCCGGGCTCTGAAACAACAGGTCATCGTCTTGGTGCGCGATGATCTGTATCGATCCGCCACTGCACTCGGTGCCGATGACATCGGCCGAGGCCTGCGTAGCAGTGGCGAATTGCATTCCCACTACCGACACCGCCAGAGCCGACAATGCCGCTAACCAGCGGATGCCAAAGCGTTGACCAGTTACTTTCCCCATACGTGGGTTCTCCCGCCCGAGTGACCGATGACAGGCATTCCGACGCGCGTGAACCCCACCGAAAGCCGTGCAACACCCAGGACGCTAACACCGCAACCGCTGAGACCCCCCAGAGAAAGCCGCTTTCCACAGCAACTCAAAAAGACCACACAGGAGCCCACAGGATCACGGACCCGGCCCGGCTCACTGCAAGCTTCGCTAGGGCGATGGTTCGGGGTGACTGACTAGCGATACCTTCGAGTCACAGATGCACCATGCGGTACATGAACGCCGCCATCGCGTCACGATTCACCGACTCCAGCGGACGATAGGTGCCGTCGGGGTATCCGGTAGTGATCTGTGTGCTGT
>JAAYVB010000018.1 GCA_012517405.1 Propionibacterium sp. | reverse complement strand
CGCTCGCTGTCGGTACTGTTCGCTCGCCGTAAGTGAGTTCGCTTCTGTTGCAACGCGAGCGAACTCATTTACGTCGAGCGTTCAGGAGTGGGCGGACGGGGGAGGCACGTACGTACTGCTCAGTGGACGAGTGGGCCAGCCGCATTCGCGCCTGCCCGGAGTTGGCTGGCTCAAGCCGGCTATGGGCCCCATCTCGACGGCGATGGTGGGCCTGATCAGGCATGTCGGGGTGGCCAGGGGCGGGGTCGAACCGCCGACCTTTCACTTTTCAGGCGAACGCTACTACCAACTGAGCTACCTGGCCTTGGCGACCCCGACGGGACTCGAACCCGCGACCTCCGCCGTGACAGGGCGGCGCGCTAACCAACTGCGCTACGGGGCCAGGTCGCGTTGCCTTGTTCAGGCAACTCGGAAACTATAGCGTGAAGTTCGAGCCGAATGCAAAACCACGGTCGCCAAACGGGTAGATGCCCTTATTTCTGCTTGCCAACGCCAAGATGGAGGCTCTGACCGGGGTGTTCGGCCCCGCGCCTGTCAGCTCGTGAGCCGCTCTGGGCGACCCCAATAGGATAGAGACATGACAGCAGCGAAGCGACGAGTCGTATTGATCACCGGGGCCAGTCGCGGCATCGGACGGGCAGTCGCGGATGCGCTGGCGAGTGATTGGCGGGTGCTGGTGGGCGGCACCCGAATTGAAACGGTCCAGCCGGTGGTCGACCTGCTCCCGGACGCTGCGGCCTTCGTCGCGGATCTCACCGATCCAGTGGCGGTCGCGAACGCGGTAGCCGAGCTGGACAGCCTGGATGCGGTCGTGCATTCGGCGGGGATCTGCGAGGGGGGCACCATCGCTCAGACCTCGCGCCAGACGTGGAGCCGCCAGTTCGAGCTCAACGTTGTTGCCGTGGCCGATCTGACGCGGCTGCTGCTGCCGCTGCTTCGCGCTTCACACGGTCAGGTGGTCACCATCAACTCCGGTGCCGGTTTCCACGCCGGAGCGGGCAACGGCTCCTACTCCGCGTCCAAGTTCGCCCTGCGGGCCTTCACCGACGCGCTCCGCGAAGAGGAACGTGGCCGGCTGCGGGTGGCCTCGATCCATCCGGGCCGGGTCGACACCGACATGCAGGTCGCACTGCAGGCTCGGGCCGGGCGTCCGTACACCCCCGAGGCCTATCTGCGTCCCGAATCGGTGGCCGCGGCCGTGAAGCTCGCCCTGGATGCAACCGAGGATGCGGTCATCGAGTCGGTCGCGGTGCGCCCGTCGGGCCTGCAGTGAGGTCGGCTGCGGGATTCGCTGTAACGTTCTCGATGGCCCGGTGAGCGGGCAGAAACAGGTGGGGTAGTGGACCAGCGCGAGACCACGCGGTTGTTGCGGCAGGTCGCCAGCGGCGAAGTGGGCGTGGACGACGCCGTCCAGCGGTTGCGGCAGGCGCCGTTCGAAGACCTGGGCTTCGCCAAGCTCGACCTGCACCGCGGACTTCGCCAAGGCATCCCCGAGGTCGTCTACGGTTCGGGCAAGACTCCGGAACAGATCCGGGCGATCACTGCCGCGCTGCTTGCCGCAGGCCAGCACGCGGTGCTCATCACGCGTCTGGAGACCGATGCCGCTGCTGAGCTGGAAGCGGGCCTGGATACCGGAATGGGCTTGGAGTACTTCCCCGAGGCCCGCATCGCCGTCGCCGGGACGATGCCACCGCCCGACGGCATGGGACGCATCGTGATCGCCACCGGCGGCACCAGCGACCAGCCGGTCGCCGAGGAGGCCGCGATCACCGCGCAGGCCCTCGGCAACGAGATCGTGCGGCTCTACGATGTGGGGGTTGCCGGGCTGTACCGGCTGCTCTCGCACACCGACGAGATCATGGACGCCTCGGTGATCATTGTGCTGGCAGGTATGGAAGGGGCGCTGGCGAGCGTCGTCGCCGGGCTGGCGGACTGCCCGGTCATCGCGGTGCCAACCAGTGTCGGCTACGGTGCCTCCTATTCGGGGTTGGCGGCACTGCTCAGCATGCTGAACTCGTGCGCGAGCGGGGTCAGCGTGGTCAACATCGACAACGGATTCGGCGCCGGCTATCTGGCCAGCATGATCAACCACATGGGGGTGGCCAAGTGACGACGCTCTACCTGGACCTCGGGATGGGCGCGGCCGGCGACATGCTGACCGCGGCCCTGCTGGAGCTGTTGCCGCAGCGCCGCGCCGAATTCCTGCAGGTCATGAACGGTCTCGGGTTGCCCGGAGTGAGCGTCACCGCCGAATCGAGCGTCAAGTGCGGCATCACCGGCACTCATATCAACGTCAGTGTGCACGGGGTCAGCGAGCACAGTGTGGACGTCGACGATCACCCCGACGCGTCTGCCGGCAATGAGCATCACCATGGCGAGGGTGGTGAACACCACCACCATGGCGACGCTCACGATCACGGCACGTCGCATGACCACCATCATCCCCACGGGCACGAGGATCATGAGGGTGCACGCGGGCACACCCATTCGCACATCAGTTTCCCGCAGGTCGTCGAGGTCGTGAACGGGCTGGACATCCCCGAACAGGCCCGCGCCGACGCGATCGCGGTCTACTCGCAGCTGGCCGCAGCCGAATCCGCCGTGCACGGTCTGCCGGTCGATCAGGTGCACTTCCATGAGGTCGGGGAGGCTGATGCGATCGCGGACATCGTCGGCGCCTGTCTACTTATGAGCTGGCTGGCTCCGCAGCGAGTGCTGGCGTCCCCGGTACATGTGGGCAGCGGCAAGGTACGTTGCGCGCACGGCATCGTCCCGGTGCCGGCGCCGGCGACCGAGCGACTGCTCCGCGGCATCCCGGTATACGGCGGGACGATCCGCGGCGAACTGTGTACGCCTACCGGCGCCGCCCTGCTCAAACACTTCGTGGACGAATTCGTCCCCGCGCTGCCGGCGATGACTGTGACGGCGGCCGGATACGGCATGGGTTCCAAGGATTTCGAGGCCGCGAACTGCGTCCGCGCACTGCTCGGCGAGCTCGCGGAGACCGGCTCGGGCGACGACGTCATCGAGCTGAGCTGCAATCTGGACGACATGACCGGTGAAGCCATCGGCTATGCCCAGCAGCAGATCTTCGCCGCCGGCGCGGTCGAGGTCTTCACCACCGCGGTGAGCATGAAGAAGGGACGCCCGGGCGTGCTGCTGACCTGCCTGTGTCCACCGGCAGCCGCTGAGGAGGTGGTGCGCGCCATCTTCCGGCACACCACCACCATCGGGGTGCGCGAGCATCTGTGCCACCGTCATACCCTCGACCGCGTCGAGCAGACCGTCGCGACCCGGTACGGCGACGTGCGGGTGAAGGTGGCCAGCGGCTACGGGGTGCGGCGCAGCAAGCCCGAGTACGCCGACCTGGTCACCATCGCCGAGCGTGAGGGCATCTCCTTGGACCAGGCTGCGGGCGCCGTCACAGACGCCCGCAGCGATCAGGGGCAGTAGTCAGCGCCGCGCGTAACGTCCGCCATCCATGCATTCGATCACCGCTGCCCGCACGCCTTGGGCGTCCAGCTCGGTCATCGCCTTCACCGTGCTGCCGCCGGGTGTGGTGACCCGGTTCTGCAGCGCGTTGGGTGAGGCGGTGGTCTCGTTCAGCACCTTGGACGCCCCGGCGATAGCGCCGGCGACGATCGTCCGTGCCTGAGCTCGGCTGAAGCCCTCCAGGACGCCCCACTGCACCATCGCGTCCGCCACGTAGTACACCACCGCCTGGCCGTGACCGGCCAGTGACCCGATCAAGCCGATCTGTGATTCGGGGACGTCCACCAACGAACCGAACTCGCTGAACAAGGCGCGGACCTTCGCGACCGCGGCGGGAGGGCAGTCGTCAGCCGGGCAGATGCCGGTCAGCGAGGCGTTGACGGCCATCGCTGGATTCGGCATCACCCGCACCAGCGGAGTGCCTGGCGGCAGATGCGCGGCGAGGGTGGCCAGATCGGGGTTGGCCGCCATCGACACGACGATGGCACCGGGTTGGATCTGGTCATGGATTTCATCGAGCGCGTTGACGACCTGGTCGGGACGCACCGAAATGATGATGATGCTGGACGCCTGAGCCGCTGCGCTGGCTGCGTCCGCCGGGATCACACCGAAGCGCTCGGCGAGATGTTCGGCGTGGGCCGGTGTGCGGGTGGCGGCATGGATGGTGCTGGGTTCGACCCCGAGCCGCACCAGACCCTCGAGCAGTGAACTGCCGAGTTGTCCGGCCCCGATGATCGCGATGGGCCCTTGCCAAGTGCCATTCATTCGTGTGTTACCCCTTCTCTATGAGTCCGCGCAGATAGCCGATCTGCCCCAGGTGCTGGGTGATGTCGTTCACGATCGATACGAGTCGTACGGCAACGGTCACCCGGTAGGAGTCCTCGACGGTGCTGCTGAGATCATCATCGCTCAACCCGTCGAGCACGTGCTGGGTGGCCGCGTGCACGGCAGCGTAGTAGCCCGTGAACAGGCTCGGATCGGTCAACGGGAACGCTCGCACCTGCTCGATGCTCTGGCCGTATCCGGTCGCAGAGGGGCCCGACGGCAAGGCGAAACGCTTCGCCCAGCCGTCTTGGTAGACCTGGGGCACGGCACCGATGGGGGCAATCTGGGCGTCCTCGCAGCGTCCGATGTGCCAGGCGAGCCAGGCGATGTGGTTGGCCGCGGGCGCTGGCTGCCAGAGCAACTGCTCGGCGGTGAGTCCTTCGAGAGCGGCCGGCAGGTCGTCGGCGACTCGCTCGAAACTGTCGCGGAGGATATCGACAGCGGTGGTCATCAGATCAGTCCCTTCTCGGTGAGCCAGTCGGACGCGATCTTGGACGAGGGGAGTTCCTCGTCCACGCTGCGCTGGTTCAGTGCGATCAGGTCGGTCATGCCCAGCTGGGCGGTGACCTTGTTGATGACTGCCGCTGCCGGCTCGTCGACGGTGTCGGATGCGACCGGGACGACGTTCTGCGGCAGGATCAACGACTCGGGATCGTCGAGGCTGACCAGATCGTTTGCCGCGATCGCAGGGCTGGCGGTGTAGATGTCGGCGACCTGGACGGTGCCGTCGACCAGTGCCTTCACGGTCAGCGCTGAACCCGAGTCCTCGATGGGCGTCAATGTCGCCTGGACGCCGTAGGTGCTCAGCAGGCCCGGGATGCCGTAGGGGCGGGTGGCGAACTCCGAGTTCGCCCCGACGGTGACCGGTTGCGGCAGCTTGGTCAGATCGCCGATCGAGGACAGCCCGTACTGTTCGGCCGTCGCGCGGGTCACGGTGTAGGAGTCCTGATCGGTCGCCTCGGCGGCATCGAGCGCCCGCAGACCTGCCGGAAGCGCATCAGCGAGGGCTGCCAGCACTTCGGCGCCGGTGCTCGCGCTGGACGACGAGTCCAGATACTGCAGCAGGTTGCCGCTGTATTCGGGAATGAGATCAATATCCCCGGACTCCAGTTCGGGTAGGTAGACCTCTCGCTGGCCGATCTGATACTGCCGGTCGACCTGGTAGCCGTCGGCTTCCAGGGCCTGCGCATACAGCTCGGCGATGATCTCGTTGGAGTAGTACTGCTGCGAGCCGATGATGATCGCTTGGCCCGATGGCGAACCGGGATCGCTTGAGCCGCTCAGCGGATCCTGGCTCCCGCAGGCAGCCAGGGTAACGGCGAACAGAACAGCGGTGAGCAATGCAGGGGTTTTCTTCATCGGAGAGCCTCCTTGTTGGCTTCCTGCCACGCTAACTCAGCAAGTGTCGTCACGCCGTGCGAACCATCCAGCGATGCGAACCCATCCAGCGATGCGAACCCGCGTCCTTGTCGGCTCAACGGCGGTACTCGTGGTCGAGCACTCGGACGATGTCGCCCCGATCGTCGGGGAACAGCGTTGTCAGCAAGAACTCGAAGAACTCCCGGGTCGCGACGTCCGATGTGGCGACCTTGGCGTTCGGCGCCAGGTCACGGAATCGGTCCGTGCGGGCGACTACTGAGCGTCCCTCAGTAATACCGTTGGTGCTGATCTCCACATGGGCGTCCACCAGCTTCACCAGCTGCGGGCGGCTCAATAGCGCAATGGCCAGCACATCGCACAACTCGGCCCCGACCTGGCGGTGCGTCCGCCAGTAGTAGTCGGCGTACTCGCGCGTGATCTGGAAGATGAAACGTGCTTGCTGATGATCGATTTGATAGAGCAGTTCGCGCACACCGGGCGACATGAAGGCCTGATGGGTGGCGTCCAGACCGACCATGATCGGATTCGGGAAGCCGGCAGCGAGAACCCGCTGCGCGGCCGGCGGGTCGCACCAGAAGTTGAACTCGGCCGAGGGCGTGATGTTGCCGGCGCCTTCCGCGCCGCCCATCATCATCAATCCACCGGTCTTGCCGGCCAGCCCGGGGTCGAGCTCCAGTGCCAGTGCGAGGTTGGTGAGCGGTCCGATCGTCACCAAGGTCACCTCGCCGGGGTTGGCGTTCACGGTATCGACGATGAACCGAGCCGCGTCCGGTGCTGCCTCGACCCGGTCGTGCGGCAACGCCACCCCGCCCAAGCCGTCGAGGCCATGGGCCGCGGAACTGCGCGACGGTCCGGAAAGGGGACCGGCCGCGCCGTAGTGCAACGGGATGTCGGTGCGTTCGGCCAGTTGCAGCAAGCCGGCCGCATTGCGAGTAGCCTGCTCGAGGCCCACGTTGCCGGCGACGGTCGTGATGCCGACCACATCGAGATCGGGGCACTGCAAGGCGAGCAGCAGGGCAATGGCATCGTCGATGCCGGGATCGGTGTCGATCAAGATCTGCATGCTGTCACCGACCGAAATCGAGACCGAAGATCGCGGTCAGATCGTCGAGGGTTGGGGCGCCCGCCTGAGCGCCGACCTTCAGACAGGCGTGTGCTCCCGCGGCGGCAGCCCAGCGAGTCGACTGCTCCAGCGGATGGCCCTGCGCGAGCAGAGCTGCCAAGGCCCCGACGAAGGCATCGCCGGCCCCGGTCGAGTCGACAGGGGTCACCGGCAAGGCATCGATCTTGGTGAGCTGACCGCCGGCGGCCAGCCAGGCGCCGTCGCTGCCGACGGTGACGATCACCGCCCGCGAATGCCGTTCGGCGAGCAGCCCCGCCACTGCCGCGAAGTCGAGCTCGTCGACGCGGTCGAGCCCGGCCACCGTGGCCGCTTCGAATTCGTTGACCACCAGGATGTCCACGTCGGGCAACAGATCTGCCACCGCCCCTGCTGGGGCGGCGTTGAGGATCGCGGTCGCGCCCCGCTGGCGGGCGATCCGCAGCGCGGTCTCGACCGCCGGTATCGGTATCTCGAGTTGCACCACGAGGATGTCCCCGGCGGTCAGGGCAGTGAGCCCGGCGGCGACACGGTCCGGGTTCAGCTCGGCGTTGGCTCCGGCGATCACGATGATCGCGTTCTGACCCGAATCCGTGCGGGTCACTACCGCCAGCCCGGTGGCCACGTCGTCCAGGGTGGTGACATGGGCGATATCGACATCGTTGGCGCGCAGGTTCTCGGTCATGGCGATGCCGGAGTCGTCCGAGCCGACGCAGCCCACGAAGCGGGTGGTCGCTCCGAGTCGTGCAGCGGCCACCGCTTGGTTGGCACCCTTGCCTCCCGCGTCGTATTCCGCCGAATGGCCGTGCACCGTCTCACCGAGTTTCGGATAGATCGAAGTGCTGATCAGCAGGTCCTGGTTGATGCTGCCCACGACATAAACCCGATGCTCACTCATTCGACAAGGCTAACGGCCGCCGCCGGCCGATGAGCCATGACAGCACACCGAAGCAGACCTCACCCGTGATGGCAAGCCCAACTGCGAGCAGGGACGCCGCCAGCATCTGCGGATAGTCCTGGGTCTTCAACCCCAGGAACAGATAGCGCCCCAGCCCACCGCCGCCGACATAGGCGACCAGGGTGGCGGTGGCCACCACCTGCAGGGTCGCCGACCGCAGCCCGCCGATCAGCTGCGGCAGGCCCAGCGGTATCTCCACACGGGTGAGCACCTGCCATTCGCTCATGCCCAATGCGCGGGCGGCGTCGATCGTCGAGGCGGGGATCGCGTCCAGACCCGCATACGCTCCGGCCAGGATCGAGGGCAACGCGAGCACGGCGAGCGCAGCCAGCGGGGCCCCGACGCCGACCCCGGCGAGTAATGCGATCAAGGTGAGGACGCCCAACGTGGGCAGCGCCCGCGCCACCCCGGTGGCGCCCACGATCAGCCCACGGCCGCGTCCGGTGTGGCCGATCCAATAGCCCAGCGGAATCGCGATGGCGGCGGCAGCTGTTGTGGCGATCAGGGTGTACAGCAGATGTTCACCCAATCGCGCCCAGATTCCGCCAGGTCCGCCCTGGTGGGCCGGATCGGCGATCCATGCGAATGCCTGAGCGAGGTAGTTCACGTTCGTGCCCGCGTCCATGGCAGCAGTAGCCAGCCGATCGCCACCAGGGCGCGGTCCACCAGCACTGCGAGCGCGGCCGTGCTGACAATCCCGGTAACGATCTCGGCCACGATTCCGCGCTGGAAACCGTCGGTGAACAGGGTGCCCAGGCTCGGGATGCCCAGCACCGCGCTGACCGTGACCAGCGCCATGGTGCTGACTGAGACGACCCGCAACCCGGCTAGCAGCCCAGGACCGGCCAAGGGCAGTTCCACGGCGATGAGTCGTCGGATTCCGGAATAGCCGAGGGCCGTCGCGGAGATGACGGTGTCCCTGTTGACGCTGTCCAGCGCGTCGGCGGTCGAACGCACCATCAGTGCCATGCCATAGCCGGTGAGTGCGACGACGACGTTGACCGGTGAGCGGACGGTCGTGCCAATCAGAGCAGGCAACACGATCAACAATGGGAGCGAAGGGATCGCGTAGATCAGCGAGCTGCCGGTGACGAGCACGAAACGCGACCACCGGTAGCGGTAAGCCAACCATCCCACCGGAAGCGAAAGCACGAAACTCAGCGCTATGGCCGGAATAGCGAGCGCCAGGTGCGACCATAGCGCCTGCAGGACGGTCGACCAGTTGTTGACAAGCCAGGTCATCGGCGGTGTCCGCTCAGTCGTCCGATGGGACGCCCGTCGGCGTCCATCACGAGCTGGGTTCCGTCGCTGTCTTGCAGATGCAGGTCGCGCCCGGCGCCCAGCCCGAGGAAGTCTGCGACGAATTCGTCGGCCGGCTGCGCGATCAGTTCGGCTCCGGTACCTTGCTGGGCGATGCGTCCCCGCTCAGCGAGGACGACGATCTGGTCGCCCAGAGCGAGTGCTTCGGCGATGTCGTGGGTGACGAACAGGATCGTGATGCCGAGCTGGTCTTGCAGTTGGCGCAATTCGCGCTGCAGGTCGGAGCGCACGATGGGGTCGACAGCGCCGAATGGTTCGTCCATCAGCATCAGCCGGGGGTTCGCGGCGAGTGCACGCGCCACCCCGACACGTTGCTGCTGACCGCCGGACAGCTCGGCGGGGAACCTGGTGGCGAGTCGCTGGTCGAGACCAACCACGGTCATCAGCTCGAGGGCACGTTCGCGAGCGGACGCCTTCGTGGCGCCGTTGAGACGCGGGACGATGGCGATGTTGTCGATGACGCGTTTGTGGGGGAGCAGGCCGGATTCCTGCATCACGTATCCGATGGTGCGGCGCAGCTTGACCGCGTCGAGCCCCGAGACGTCGTGATCGTCGATCAGCACTCGGCCGCTGGTTGGGGCGACCATTCGGTTGACACTGCGCAGCAGCGTCGTCTTGCCCGAGCCGGACGAGCCGACGAGCACGGTGAGGCTGCCCGCGGTGATACTGAGGGTCACGTCCTGGACAGCGACCGTGGGATGGTCGGACCGTCCGGAGTAGATCTTGGTGAGATGCTCGAACCGCACGCTGGGGGCGCGCGCGGACGACGACGCGGTGGCTGCGGAGTGGGCGGCTGCCATGGGTGTCACCCTAGCCGTGGCCGGCAAACCGCTGGAAGGTCTGATTCGGCAAACGGACGACTGAGCCAACCGATCGAGTAGGTCGGCTGTTCTCGGCGAGGCGACCGATAGGTTCAGACCGCTGCAGCGAGCTGGTGAATGCCGCGCCGCGCGAACCATGAAGTGGCGGCGTCGAGGGCGGGGGCGTCGGCGTCCAGTTCGACGGTCAACACGCTGACGGGGAAGATCTCCATGGTGGTGATCCGCTGGGCGATAAGTCGGTACCGCACGTCGAGTTCGGCACCGAGCTGGTCGAGGGTGGCGCGGCCGCTGTTCGCACCGACGAAGAGTAGATCGAGAGTCATGGCTGTGTTCTCCTGGTGAAGGGTTGTCGGGAGGATTCCGTGGCCCAACTCCCTACCCCAGGTACGCGACCGGGGTCCTTCGATCGACGAAGGATCAGGAGCGGGCGCCGCGCATGCGGCAACAACACCGACAACAGCCGGAGGAGAACAGGGACGACGCGTGCGTGGCCACACCGGCCAGCGTGCGCGCAGTCGTCAACATGGGCAGTAGCTTACACGAGTGGGGCACCAAGACCTATTCGTGGTCGAGGGCAGCACCTGCCGAGGCAGCGGGGCGCCGGACTGCCTGCGGTAGACGAGAGCGAGCCGCGCCGAGAAGTCTCGGATACTCGACGCGGTCGCCTCTACCATTGGGCTCGGTCATCGGTGCGATGGCTGTTGGTTTGATAGAGCCCGCGATTGCATGAACTGTGACGGTCGCGCTGGAAAGAGGGTATTTATACCCGTGCGATTCAGCTTGTCAGATAGTCGTGCATGGGCTTGACCAGGTACCGGTTGTTCGGCATCCGGTCGGTCGATACGTAGCCGGGCTCGGCATCGATCAGCGCTGGGATTCTGTTGATCAGGTTGGCGCAGGTCAGCTTGACGGTGTCAGGCCGGTCCACCGTGATGGTCACATCCGGTTCTCCGTGCAAAGTCCACTCGTTGCGGTCGAACTCGTCGGGAGCGTAGACCTTGCCGATGCACTGTGTCTCGATCGTGATGCCCTCAGCGGTCTCCGTCGTTACCACCGCCGACATGCCGGTGGCATCACCGGCCCTGATCGTCATGCCGAGCGTGGACGATCTCAAATCCTCGTCGTGGGTCAGTGGGACCTGCTTCTGAACCTGCGATACCGGGGTCAAGCCGAGCCGCTCGCACAGCCAACCGTTCTGATTCCACATGTACGACGGGGCGATCTCGCCGCCGGTGATCTTCCGGGCGATCTCCTCCGAACTGAGGTCGTTGAACTGACCGACGCTGGCGGCGAACTCGTCCAGCGTGAGCCCGGCACCGTGGCCTTTGGCCAACGCGATTCCGTAGTCCTCGACGTTGTAGGACGAGGAGCCGGTGATCTTCGTGAGCTTGTTCAGGGACCCCGCGAGCGTGTCCACCAGGACGCCCCAGTACATGTCCGGGTAACCGGAACCGGTCAACGTGCAGCCGTTCTCCTTCGCCAGCGCATCGAGTTCGGCGACGAGCGTGGGCGAGGAGTTCTGCGGATAGATGGCTTCTTCTGCGGTCGAGATCGCGTTGACCCCGTTTCGGGCGCACGTCGCCATGGCCTCGTAGATGTCCGCGATGGTGCTCATCGTAGTGATGACGGCGACGTCGGGCTTCAGGGCCGCGAGGAGTTCGTCGGCCTTCGACGCGTCGGTGACGACCACACCACGGGCCTCGCCTCCGATGATCTCGCCGATGTCCTTGCCGACGACGTGGGGATTGATGTCGAGTGCACCCACGATGTCGACGCCGTGATCCAGCATGAACTGCATCGTGTGGATGCTCATCTTCCCGCAACCGTATTGAATGGCTCGAATCCTCTGATCGGTCACAATCTTCATCTCCCTTGATGCAACCTGCAACCTTCCAGGCAGTCCCCGGAAGGACTACTTTCACAGTAACAACGGGTGTGCGGCGGGCTTGGGGATTTGATGATTTGCTGCAAAGGAAGCGCAGCAGAGGTTTGGCGTGATCAACTCCGGTGGTTGAGCTGTCCTGGAACTCTCGACATCATGAGCTGAGAAATGGGGGCGTCAGGGCTTCCTCGACCTGCTGTGGGCTTGCGTCCGCTGGACGAGCAGCGCGTCCATCTGGGCCGCGAGCTGGGCGAGCTCAGCACCTGCGGTTGGGAACCATGACGGAGTGGTCCTGCGGGAGATGCGGATTATATTAGCCATTCGTATGCATAGAACCGATTCGCTTCTCCGTCGAATACGCACAACAGTGTGTTGCTGTATCTTGCTTTCTCATCACTCGGTATAGCCACCCGCTTTTTTAGGCCCGACTGTTGAGTGTTGAGATAGTTCTCGGGTTGAAACAGACTGTTGGCGGCGGCCACCAACTCCAGTTCATCTGGAGTTAAGTCGGCGCTGCTCATCTGGTCAAGGTCAAAGAAACTGCCTTCAAGTGGCGCACCTTTCGATGGCTTGAATACCGTGAGACGGTATCCATCTCCATGGAAGCTGCCCTCCGAGTGTTTCTCGACAACGGTCAATCCCCTCGGAACGGTGATAGACCAATTTGCCTCAAGGGATGTCTTGGGGAAGAAGTAAAGGTCTGCCCAGATCTTGAAGCCAACAAGTCCAAGGACCAGGACCAGAACCGTCAGGACTATGGCAGTTGGCCGGTTGTGCCTGCTCGTGCTCCTCATGGGCTCCAACTCTATGTTCAGAGATCGACTGGACGTCGTGACAGATGCAACCGAAGGCCCGCACGCGTGGCCGAGAAGCGGAGGTCTGACCTGGGAAGGACGAAGGCGACGCTGGCTGAGTTCTGTGAGACGGAACCAGCGGATTCCCGGATGGTCGAACAGAATGGCCCAGCCAGATTTCGTCCGAGGTCGGCAAGGAGGACCTCCAGAGTCTGCAGGTCTGGATCAGGGTGGCCGAGGTGGTCGACGGCCCGATCCCAGGCACCGGGGTCGCATTGCAGTTGGGTATGGAGGACGCCAGCGGTGTCATCGGCTGGCTCGACGCCGCGTCGGTGGGTGGCGTGCCGCGGCCCTTCGAGCGTCTCGGCCAGACTGCGGTTCGATCCCCGCTGCGCGTGCCGCGCACGTGCAGCGCGCCGCCCAATAGCCGGCTCGCTCGGCTGGGGCAGAACTCCCGATGGTCGCGCGATGGGCACCGCGCCACTCAGCGGTCGCAGCCTTTACGCTTTCATTCCATGAGCCATCCGCTCCGAACTGCCACCCCCGCAACCGACGCGGTGCGGGGCGCGCGCGACTTCCTGCTCGACAACGTCTACGACTACGACAAAGTGGTCCGGGAGTTCCGCTGGCCACAGTTGGAGGAGTTCAATTTCGCCCTCGAATGGTTCGATGTCGTCGCGGGCGAACACCCCGACCGGGCAGCCGTGACGATCGTGGACTCCAACCTGGACGCCACCAGTTGGTCATATGCGGAGCTGGCGAGGCGCTCCGACCAGGTCGCCAACTGGCTCACGTCCCTGGGGGTTCGCCGCGGCGACTCAATGATCGTGATGCTCAACAACACCATCGAACTGTGGGAGATCCTCCTGGGGCTGTTGAAGGTTGGCGCCGTCGCGATCCCCACCTCCACTCTGGTGTCGGATATCGATCTGGCCTGGCGCGTTGAGACCGCGGACACCCGCTTCGCCATCGCACCCGCGTCGTTGGCGGCACGGTTCCACCTGGTGCGAAGGGGGACGACGCGGGTCAGTGTGGGGGAGCAGCCCGATGACGGCTGGCGGAGCTACTCCGAAAGCTACGACTCCCCCGACACGTTCGTCCCGGACGGCCCGACGCCAGCGGACTCACCCTCGCTGCTCTACTTCACCTCGGGGACCACCGCCCACCCCAAGCTCGTTCGCCATACTCAGGTCAGCTACCCAGTCGGCCATCTCTCGACGATGTTCTGGCTCGGGGTCCGTCCCGGGGATGTGCATCTGAACATCAGTTCGCCCGGCTGGGGCAAGCATGCCTGGAGCAACTTCTTCAGCCCTTTCCTGGCGCAGGCCACCGTGTTCATCTTCAACTACGCGCGCTTCAGTGCGGAGACGCTGATGGAGGTGATGGACTCCCACGAGGTCTCGTCGTTCTGCGCGCCCCCGACGGTTTGGCGGATGCTCATCCAGGCCGACCTGTCGCGGTTGTCCCGCCCGCCGCGCGAACTGGTCGGAGCCGGTGAGGCGCTCAACCCCGAGGTGATCAACAAGGTGCGGTCGGCGTGGCACAACACGATCCGCGACGGCTACGGCCAAACCGAGATGACCTGCTGCGTGGGGAACTCGCCCGGTCAACCGGTTCGGATCGGTGCGGTGGGACGTCCGATGCCGGGCTACGCGGTGGTGCTGAAGGACCCGGCGACCGATGTCCTGGTCGAAGGCGCCGGCGAGGGCGAGATCTGTCTCGACCTCCGTGTGCACCATCTCGGTCTGATGGGTGGCTACCACGACGCGGACGACCTCACTGCCGAGGCCTGGCGTGGCGGATACCACCACACCGGGGACATCGGGTCTCGCGATGCCGACGGTTACATCACCTACGTCGGACGGGCGGACGACGTGTTCAAGGCCTCGGACTACAAGATCAGCCCATTCGAGGTGGAGAGCGCGCTGATGCTGCACGAGTCGGTCGTCGAGTGCGCGATCGTCCCATCTCCCGACGAGGTGCGCGGCGCCGTCCCCAAGGCGTACATCTGTCTTGCCGCCGGTTGGCAGGCCGACCGGCACACCGCAGCCGCGGTGTTCGAGCACAGTCGCCGGACCCTGAACGCCTTCCAGTTGGTCCGGATCATCGAGTTCGTCGAACAGCTGCCCAAGACCGTGTCAAGCAAGACCCGCCGGGTCGAGTTGCGGAACCTCGAGGCCGAGCGGGTGGCCGCTGGCAGCGACGAGGGGCAGTACTACGACCGCGACTTCCGCTAAGGGTCTGGGTTGCCTCCGGCTGCGGTGGTGATCGTTGACGACGCTGACCTCGGCCTGAGAGCCACGGCCAGCCTGTTCATTGCGCCCGGGACCCGCGACAATTGATCAAGGACGCATCCCGTGTCCCGCATTGGAGGTCCCGCGAAGTGATCCTTCCTCCCTCAGATCCGCAGTTCACCGGGCGAGGCTTTGACCCGGCGGCAGCACTGCGCGCAACCCACCCTGCCATGCCCGCGCCAACCGAGCTGTGCGCGGCGCAGCACGCCTTTCTCGAACGGACTCGCGCCCTGGTGTCGAGCGACGAGGCCGCGCAGGCGCGGGCGGAGATCGCCGCGACGCGCGCCAGATGGGCCGTGCGGGGCACCGCAATCGCCCACGACGCCACGAGCTGGGACGCCGAGCGTGCACTCGCTCGCCGTCAGTTGCAGACCCGGCTCGCGGCGGTGCTGGCGGGCTACGCCGAGCTCCGCAAGGCGCAGAGGAGCCACTTCGCGGCCCTGTTCACCAAGGCCCAGCTGCCTTTGCCCGCATTGGACCCGCACGTCGTCCTGCCCGCCGATCCCGAACTGACCCAGTACCGCTCGCCATTCAGTCTCGAACGCCGCGGGCCGCTGTCGGCAGGCTGGCTCAACACCATGCAGGTGCAGGACCGCTCCTTCGCGAGGCGAGAGATCGGTCACCTGGTGGTGGACGCCGACCTGTCGGTGGATCCCGATGCGACCTGGGGACTCAATGAGCTGTTCGGCCTGGTGCCTTTGCATCAGGCGTGGCTGTCGGTGGCCTGCGGCACCGTCTTCACGCCTGCCTCGAACGGGCGGCTGATGATAGCCGCCGCGCTGCACAACTTCTACAGCCGGGTCAACCTGTCGCTGCGGGACGAGTGGGGGCTTTCGGAAGGAGCGGTCAGCGCAGAGGTGACCCTGTTCATAGCCGCGCTGCGCCCGGACGGCGGGGAAGTGCTGCACAGCCTGGTCTCGGGACGTGCCTTGAGCTCGGATGGTGACGACGCGAACGGCGAACTGCCCGACATCGAGCAACGCGCATTCAACCTGCTGGCGGCGACCGAGACCACCTTCCGGGCGGGCGAGTCGGTGATGGTGCTGGCCGGGGTGTCGGTGCGATCCGCAAGCGCGCTCAACGACATGCGTGCCAGCGTGCGCCCCCTACTGTGGTGGGGCCTGGACGAACTGCGCATCGGCGTCATTACCTGAGCGCGACCGCAGGATGAAGTCATCTCCGTCGGCTCATCAGGGCCATCTCAGCCAGGGCCCTGAAGGCCGAGTGCACGCGATGCGGCGATGATGGCCGCAACGAGTTCCTGGGACACTCTCAGCATCGAAGGCGCCAGCCCGCGGGTGGCATCAGTCGGCGCTCGGCACCCTCCGCTTGAGGTCGAACCTGTCCAGTGGCTCCGGCCCGGCGATGACCCGCCGGGTGACCTGCAGAAAGCCCTCCTCGTTCGGGTCGACGCGCCAGCGCACCAAGCTGATCTCGTTGTTCTCGATCTCGAGCCCGGTGATGTGTGAGGGGTACAGGGAACAGCCGTCGTTGAAGTAGGGCAACTCATGGTGCTTGGGGAACTTCTCCCGATGGGTGTGCCCGCAGATCAACGCGATGCCGTTCTCCCGGATCCACTTCACGTAGTTACGCTCCACCTTGTGCCGTTTGTACGAGTTGCGTACCGGACTGGAGGGGCTGTGGGCCCCGAACGCGTGCAGATACCTCCAGAAGTAGCGCAGTGTGAACCTGCTGAACTGCCACAACTGGTCGTTGGCGAAGTCGCCCTGATGGCCGTGCACGATCAGGATTTCCTGCCGAGTGTCACGGTGCTGCAACACCACGGCCTCAATCGCCTCGAGTCCGGTGAAGAACGGTTCCACGTCCCCAGAGTCCGGATCTGCGGCCGTCCACAGGTTCGCGCGCACGAAGCCCGGATCCTTCAACCGGATGTCGTGGTTGCCGTACATCCGGATGTAGCGATCCGCACGATGAAAATGCAGCAGCTGGTCCCACACGGCCCGGTTCGCCTTGATGATGTGCTTGTACTGGTGTTCCCAGAGTTCATCGCCATCGCCGGCCTCGATGTAGGTGAACCCCTCCTTCCAGTAATGCTCCATTGCTGCCAGGAAGACGTTCTTGTTCTTGAGGAACTCGTCAGAGACCGAGCCGTCGCCTCGGTGACAGTCGCTCATGATGATGTAGCGGGAGTGCCCGTCGATTTCCTCCACCCGGGCGTTCTGGTAGGCGTTAGTGAGGCGCTGCATCGTCTTCATATCATCACCGCCATGTGTTGATCCTGTATCGATCATAGATCGGTTTCCGGGTGGTCGGGACGCGTGTGTTGGGTCATGGGCTTGCGATCTGCGACTGGGTCTGATGGCCCGACGTGGCTCAGATCGGGTGGGGGTGGATGCGTTGCCGGCGGCGATCTGGGCGGCGTACTCGCGGACGGTCTTCGGTGCGCTCCGCGAGGACCTGACTGTGCCACGGTCGACGCCAGACAGCGGGCCGTCTACCAGCCTCATCGCTGCAGATGCGCCGCTGCCAGCAAGCGCGGTTGAGGCCGATCTTGAGGTTCTCGATCCGATAGTGTCTGCGCACGTTCGTACCGTGGTGGAGCAGGCCGACCCGGGGCTAGACCAGGATCTCGCCGACTGGCGCAGTGACGACTGCGCGCGGCCGCGACTGGCGCTGCTCGGGCCGGTCATGGTGCGCGCTCACGGCGCCGCGATCGCCAAACGCAAACCCTTCTTCACCGAAGTGCTCAGCTACCTGGCCCTGCGTGAACACGGAGCCACCCCTGACGAGTTGGCCACCGCTCTCGGCTACATGAACCTCACCACCGTGCGCACAGCAGTCAAGACCGTCCGCGACTGGCTCGGCACCAACCCGCGCAACAGGCTCCCGCATCTGCCGGCCGCGACCGAATCGCCCGCCGCCAAACTGCGTGGCGTGCCGGTCTATCAAATCGAGGACCTGCTCATGGATGTGGACCTGTTCCGCCGGCTGAGGCTGCGTGGGCAAGCCTGCGGAACCGGCGGTGTCGATGACATGGTTGCGGCACTCGGCCTGGTCACCGGACGGCCGTTTGATCGGCTCCGTCCGGGTGGATGGTCCTGGCTGACCGACACTGGTATCGATCATCACATGACCTGTGCCATCGTCGACACAGCACACCTACTCACCATCCACTTCCTCCAAACCGGTCAACTCGACCGGGCCCAGGCGGCGACCGAGACCAGCCTCTTGGCAGCACCCTACGAGGAGATCCCCAAACTCGACATGGCCGCCATCCTCCAAGCACAAGGCCATCACGAGGAATCCCGGCGCCTCATCGACCAAGACATCTGCAACGCCGAAGACGACGACGGACTACCCGCCCAGATCGGACAACGCACCGAACAGGTCCTCGCCCAAGAGGACTGGGCACGAATCAGAAGTACCGCATCTTAGCGTCGCGCATCGGCAGTGTGGTGGTTCAGGACATGTCTCATGACATCTGCAGGACCACCCGCGATGATCACAAGTGTCAAGCGCAAGGCTGGTCATCACCGCCGGCACTATCCAAGGCCTCACCCAGGCCGGAGGGGACGATCAGGCCATGGTAGACGGCTTCGTAGATCGTCTCGGCGCAGACGTGCCATCCGGTGCGCCCGGCCACCGGCGTCGCAACCAGCGGCTGATCTGCTGCGGAGACCACCGCTTGCGTAGCTTCGCGGCGACGACGGCGGTCAGCTCCGGGTCGGAGCTAAATCGGTGCGGTTTCGGGCGGCGACGATTCAGATGCGCTTGCCCGTGCGCGAACCACGGCTGATAGCACCCATCTGGCTTCCGATTGCGAGCGACCTCTCGATACATACTCTGATAGCTCTTACCGATCCGAGCCGCGATCGCCTTCACCCGCTCGCCGGCATCGAGACCATCGGCGATCTCGATCCGGTCATCCTGGGACAGATACCTGCTACTGATCGGCGTGTCGATGAACTTCACACTGCCAGCGTCGATGAACCACACCGATCCGCAGCTGAGCGACACTCCGACCTCGACCGACGCGGCAGAGCCGCTCGCGCCCCTCCGGATCAACTCGAAGTATCGGCGTTTGACCTCACCTGGCATCTTGTTCGGCGCATAACGCGGATCGCGACTCCTCCTGATCAGGATTCGCAACGTTCGTTAGAAACCGCCCCGGGGCCAGGGGCAGGTTCTGCCACTCCGCCATCCCCTCAAGCACCTTGTCGGTGATCATCGAGATCGTAGTCTTCGACACGTCACTGCCATACACGTCGGCCAGGTGCGCGCTGATATCGCCGTGGGTCATCCCCCGCGCCGACAGCGACAACACGATGTCCTCGATCGACCCGAGCCCGACGCTGCCGCTTCGCGACGATCTTCGGCTCGAAGGTGCCGGCACGGTCCCGCGGGACATCGACCTGGACCGGGCCGGCCTTGCTCAGCACCGTCTTCGTCCGGGTGCCGTTACGAGCGTTCCCATCGACCGAACCACCCCGCTCATGCTTGTCATAGACGAGATGATCGGTGATCTCGCCCTCCAACGCGGACTCCAACACCAGCCGAGTCAGCTCCGCGAGCAGACCGCCCTCGCCGTCCACGGGCAGCCCTTGGCGCTGCGCTTCGCCCACGAGCTGCGCGACCAGCCCACGATCCACCACCGGGACGTCTGATCCCAGACCTGTCACCACGGCCGCATCGGCTCCTTCCCCGGCCACCGGGACCGTCTCAACCTGCTTGCTCATCGTGGTACCTCCTCGATCGGAGTTACACCGTTGAAAGTACAGTCCCTGGCCGGCCAGAGCGAGGAGCCCGGTCCAGGCCTGCAACTCGCTCGCCAGCGCCACGATCTGGCACCAGATCCGGTTGGCGTTGAAGTCGTGGAGAGGGAGGTTGGTCAGGCCGGTGTCTTTCGCGATCCGGATCCGGTCCTCGCAGCGGGCGCGGCGACGATGCCGCAGCTCGAGGTGTTGGAGGGTGCCGGCTCTGGTGTTGGTCGCGAACGCGGTGAGTCGGTAGCCGTCGACGTCGTCGAAGCGCAGTTGCGCGCCGGGGTGGGGTCGTTCCCGGCGGACGATCACCCGCATCCCATCAGGCCAGTCCGACAGGTCCAACAGTCCGGTGAGCTCGGCCAGATCCGCCCCTTCGCGCGCTTGGCTGTCGGCGTTGAGGGCCGGGACCCAGACCCAGCCGGGGATCAGGTGATACAGCGCAGTGGTGTCCATCGGGAGGGTGAACCCCACCGAGTAGGACACCCGGCGGCCGGTGAGCCATCGGGTGAAGTCTTTGGTGCCGCCGGCGCCGTCGGCGCGGATCAGGATCGTCTTTCCGGGCCGCGGGTTCTTGTCGGGCAGTTGGGCGAGGGCGGCTGCGGTGACGGTGATGTGATCGGCGGCGGTGTTGGAGCCGGCGTTCCCGGGCCGCAGATGCGCCACCAGTGCTTCGCCGGTCCCGGTGGGTCCGTGGTCCGCGAACGCCATCAGTGGGTGGAACCCGAACCCGCGTTTGAACGTCGGCGCGGCCTGCTGCTTCTCCGAATGCGCCGTGATCAGGGTGGCGTCCAGGTCGATGATCAACGGATCCTCAATGCTGCGCTGGTGTCCGGGGGCGTGGTCCCCGGCCAAGGCCCAGGCCCTGGCGCGGGCCTGCTGCCTGGCCGAGCCGATCGCGGTCACGGCCTTGTCGGCGTCCTGGGCGAGGGCCGCGATCAGGCGCGAGACGGTCGGGTCCGAGGCCACCGACCCGTAGACGCCGGGCTCCCCGCGCAAGACAGCGATGTCACTCAACGCTTCACCGCCGAGCACCAGCGACACCGCCAAGTCCAGGATGATCTTGCCCGGGTCATGGACCGCCAATGGTTTGCGCCACCGGTCCAGCGCCTCGGACAGGCCACGATCCAGGCCTGAGGCGCGGATGGTCTCGGTGAGCAGGATCCCGCCGGCCTGACCGACAGCAGACACCTTGGCGGTATCGACATGAACCCTGGGATACGAGCCGGTATTCTTCACCTCGAAGGTGCTCCTTTTCTTGGTTGCTGTGTTCTCTAGACAAGTCACATCATCCCAAGTCAGAGGCACTTTCGCTATCTCAACCCGCCACAGTCCACCTACCGTCATGAAAGCGCGAGGCTAATGCCAGGAACGAGCTGATTTCAGGACGCCAGAGGCAGCCGCAGGCTGAAGGTTGAGCCCTGACCCTTGCCCGCCGAGGCGGCGGTGAGGCTACCGCCGTGGCGCTCGGCCAGGTGCCGCGCGATGGTCAGCCCGATGCCCGACCCACCGCCGTCGCTACCGGACGAGCGACGCCCCGGCACCCGGTAGAACCGCTCGAAGATGCGCTCCAGGTCGTCGGACGCCAGCCCCTCCCCGGTATCGGTGACCTGCACCACCCCCTGGCCGGCGTCCGGCTGGCAGTGCACGGTGATCCGGCCACCCTCGGGCGTCGCCCGGATCGCGTTGCCGACCAGGTTGGTCACCACCTGGGCGACGCGGTCGGCGTCGGCGAGCACCGGGGTCTGGTCCACCTGGGTGACCTGCAGGTCGATGCCCGCATCGGTGGCCTGCGGACGCAGTCGGTCGACCACCCGCTCCACCACGCCGCCCAGATCGATCAGACTCAAATCGAGGCTCTCGGCGCCCTCCTCGGCCCGGGACAGCGAGCTGAGGTCGTTGGCCAGCCGCCGCAATCTGCGGGTCTCGGTGGCGATCAGCGAGAGGTTCTCGCCGTTCGCCGGCATCACCCCGTCGATCATCGCCTCGAGTTGGGCGTCGATCACGGTCAGCGGGGTGCGCATCTCGTGGCCCACCTCGCCCAGCAGCCGGGTGCGACGCTGCTCGGTGTCGGCCAGTCGACCGGCCATCATCCCCAGATCGTCCACCAGCTCGGCCAGCTCCCGGGTGCGGGGCTTGGGCAACTCGGTTCGGTACTGGCCGGACGCCAGCCGCTGGGTGGCGCGGCGCAACGCGTCCACCTGACCGAGTAGCCAACGGGCCGCGATCACCCCGAGCACGACCGCAGCGCTCACCCCGACGAGCAGTCCCCAGCCCAGGGACTGCCGCACGGCCTCGGCCATCTGAACACCCAACCCCCCACCGGTGCCGCGGCCCGCCCCAGCGGAGCCGGGGACGTGCGCGTTGCCCAGCACCTCGAAAATCCGCGGGGCCAGCAGCGCCACCAACGCTCCGGCGCTGGCCAGCGACACCACCGCCACCAACACGTGCGAGGCGACCAACTGGACGCTGAGCCGACCTATCGGCCCCCCGGAGCGTTTGGCCATCAGTGCCTCGAATCGAGCGGCAGGAACTTGTAGCCCACGCCGCGGACCGTCGCGATGAACCGCGGTTCGACGGGGTCATCGTCCAGCGCCTTGCGCATCGTCCGGATGTGTACGTCGACCACCCGCTCGTCGCCGTAGAAGTCGTAGCCCCACACCTTCTCGAGCAGTTGGGCGCGCGACAGGACGCGTCCCGGACGCTCGGCCAGCGCGGTGAGCAGGTCGAAGTCGAGGGCTGACAGCTCGACGGGCGTCCCGGCGAGATGCACCTCTCGGGCGGCCCGGTCGATCACCAGGTCGCCCAGCCGCAGGACGTCCTCGTCGTGGGTGTCGCGGCTGGCGGCATCCAGGCGGCGGAAGACCGCCTTGATGCGGGCCGCCACCTCGCGGACGCTGAACGGCTTGGTCACGTAGTCGTCGGCTCCGACGTTGAGCCCGACGAGCTTGTCGACCTCTTCGGCGCGGGCGGTCAGCACCATCACATAGACCGTCTGACTACGCCGAATGGTGCTGAGAACCTCAAGGCCGTCAATGTCGGGCAGGCCGAGGTCGAGCAGGACGAGGTCGACTCCCGAACCCTGCCCACCCAGCAGCCCCAGGTGCTGCAGCGCCTCAGCGCCGGTGGCGGCCTCCAGCACCCGGTGGCCCTCAGAGACCAGGTACTGGCTGAGGACCTTTCGGATGCTGGGCTCGTCGTCAACCACCAGCACGGTTCGGCTCATCTGCCCATTGTCCCCCGGCCCAGCCAACCCACGGCCAGACTTCACGAAGGCTTCACAGGTGACTCATCGAAGTCGCGGCACGACCGGCGTTGACTGATGTCAGCAGCCGGAACTCACCGGCGACAGAGCACGGAGGATGGACCATGAAGCAGACCAAGCGAATGGTGGGCTGGCTGGTGGCCGGCACGGCCGCCCTGAGTCTGGGTCTCGTGCCGCTAGCCGCGGCCGACCCGGGCACCCTGAGTGAGAACGAATCGGCCGAACTGTCGTTCATGCGTGAGGAGGAGCGGCTGGCCCGCGACCTGTACCAGGCGTTCGCCGACAAGTACGACGGGGCCCGGCCCTTCTCGATGATCGTCAAGGCCGAGCAGAAGCATCACGACGCCGTCGGCACCCTGATGACCCGGTATGACGTGGCGGACTCCTCGGCCGGGCTGCCGGCCGGTGACTACGCGTTCGACGCCCTCGATGAGCTCTACCAGACCTGGTACGCCCAGGGCAGCGCGTCGATCGAGTCGGCCTATCAGGTGGGTGTCGACCTGGAGACCCGTGACATCGCCGACCTGAAGGAGGCCATCGCAGCCGCCACCCAGGACGACGTCAAGGCCACCCTCGAGCGGTTGCTGAGTGGCTCCGAGAACCACCTGGCCGCCTTCGAGAAGGCGGTCGATGGACAGGTTGGCACCGGCACGCAGGCCGGCCAGCAGGCCGGGCGGGGCGGCAAGGGCATGGCTGGTGGTGGCCAACACGCCCAGCAAGGCCCGATGAACGGCACCGGCACCGGGACCCAGCAGGGCCAGCAGGCCGGACGCCGGGCCGGCACCCAGGCCCAGCAGGGCCCGATGGACGGCACCGGCCCGATGGCCGGCACCGAGGATTGCCCGGCTGTCAGCTGAACACAGACCGAGAGAGCGGGGTTGGCCGGTGGCCAGCCCCGCTCTCTCGTCGCGCAGACGGGGGACGCGCTGCCCGTCACGTGCTGCCTGGCGCAGGGGCGGGTCGACGTTGGCGCCGAGCGGCACCACCTGGGGTTGTGGGTCGGAGGACTCTACGAGGCCACCGTCCTTCGGTTAGCCGAACGTCGGGACGCGACGGGAGTACACACCGTCAACCGTGTTGTCGTGGGGGTAGTCACCCCCGAACGTCGTGATGTTGGACGCGATGATGTCCAGCGCGTTCGCCACGGCAGGGTCGCTGGGCCCAGCTGGCTCAAGGACGCGGCGCCCCGCTCTGACAAGGGCATCAACAGCCGCAGCCAACTGATCGTCCTTCACCAGGACGTAGTCGGTGTCGAACGTGCTGATCGCGTAGACGCCCACTCCTGCGGCTCGCAAGGGGTCAAGCACCGCCGCCAGGACCCCGACCAGCAATAGCTCGAACGGCCCGTGCAGCTTCATGGCTCGCCAGCCACCCTCATGGCGAACCCCGGGGGGCAGCGCGGCCTCCTCGCAGACCAGCGACACTTCGTCCGCGGTCCGAGTCAGACTCACAAACGACCCGATCCACTTGTGCGGTAGATCGAACAGCGACTACGCTGCTCGATCCTCCGCACAACGTGGGCGGGCGGCCCCAGACGGCCAGAACCTCCGCCAACGTGGCCCGAAGACTGCCGAGTTATCCACAGATCGCCGCCCTGGGAGTCCTTGCGCTCCCCAAACGGCAATCCTTGACCCGTGCATCCCCGTCAACCCATCCCCCCCGAAGTGCTCCGGCTGGCTGGCGCTCAAGAGAACGTCGTATCTCGTGAGCAGTGCCTCGGCCTCGGCCTGACTCGCTCGGTCATCAACAGGCTGCTGGGGCAAAACACCTGGTCAGCTCTCGAACCGGGCCTCTACTACACCCTTGGCGGCGAGGCGCCGTGGATCTCCTGGGCCTGGGCCGCCGTCCTTGCTGGCGGCGACCAGGGCCTGTTGTGTCGCCGATCGGCCGCTCACCTGTGGGGAATCCACCCCGAGGCCTGCGAGCCGATCCAGGTCCTGATCCCGGAGGAAACCCGCATCACCGATCGGTCGCGTTGGGAGTTCATCCGCTCGCGACACCCACCAAAGGCGCACGGAAGTCCCCCGCGCACTCCGTTGGCCGACACCGTGCTTGACCTCTGCGCCATTCAGCCCGACCGGACGGCCACCTGGATCAGCCAGGCGCTCCACACCCGGCGCACCACCGAATCCGGCATCGCAAAGGCGTTGGCCCAGCGCCAGAGGCAGCCACACCGCCGCCTGATCGAGGCCATACTGCAGCAGCACAGCGAGGGCGTGCACAGCGAGCTCGAGCGCATCTTCCGCCGTGACGTCGAACGCGCCCACGGCTTACCGACGGGACGCCGCCAGATCCGCGACGAGTACTACTGCACCGACGTCGAGTACCTTGGCACGTTGATCATCGAGTTGGACGGCCGACTGGGGCACGAGGGGCTGGGAAGGTTCAGAGACATGGCGCGCGACAACCACCATCTGGTCCATGGACGCCCGACCATGCGGTACGGGTGGCCTGACGTCACCGAGCAGCCCTGCGAAGTCGCCCGACAGATCGCTGCAGTGCTTCTGAGACTGGGCTGGGCCGGCCCGCTGCTCAGCTGTCCAAGGTGCCGGCGGATGCCCGACGTGGTGAATCACGCGGCATGAGGCGCCAGCTGGGCTCAGGTTGTCGTAGCGAAGCCCGGCTCGGCCCCGGTAGCGACGGGACGATCCGTGGCCGAGTACTGCGACCAGGAGCCGACGAACAGCCGGCCGCGTCCCAGGCCCGCATGCTCCAGGGCCAGCAGGTCCAGGCAGGCGCTGACGCCCGACCCGCAGTAGGCGATCACCTCGGACGCGTCGCTCACCCCCAGGGAGGCGAAGCGGTCCTTGAGCTCGTCCACAGGGCGGAAGCGCTTGTCAGGGCCGAGATTGTCGAGCACGGGGGCGCTCAGGGCGCCCGGAATATGGCCGGGAAAGGTGTCGATGAAGGGCCGCTCGCCGCGGTAGCGCTGGGCGGTGCGGGCGTCGATCACCATCGGCCCGGCGACCGCCTCATCGATGCTCGCGATGACATCCGGTCCCCAACCACGGATGCCGAACGTGACGTCCTCGTCGGTCTCCTCGGGTTCCTCGGTGCTCAGGGGGCCGTCCCAGGCGTCGATACCGCCGTCGAGCAGCGCGGCGTCCACACCGAGGCTGCGCAGCATCCACACCAGACGCCCCGCCGAGAACCCGCCGAAGTCGTCGTAGGCGACCACCACCGAGTCGTCGCTGATGCCGGCGTCCACCATCGCGGACGCGAAGTCCTCCGGGTCGGGCAGCGGGTGGCGTCCCCCTTCTGCCGACGGCGGCGCGGACAGGTCGGTATCGATGTCCAGGAAGACCGCCCCGGGCAGGTGGCCGGACGCGTACGCCTGCGCCCCGGAGCGTCCGTCCAGGTACCAGCGGACGTCAGCCAGCACGGCTTCGGGGTGGTTCTTCAGCCAGTCGACGTCGACGATCGGGGGGATCATCGGCGGGTCAGAGGCTGTCGCCGAAGTCGGCGCGGAACTGCTTGACCAGCTCGGCGGGCCAGTCGGTGATCGGGGCGAGGCGTCCGTAGAAGAACCGCAGGATCTCGGGCTCCTCGACCCAGGCCATGCCGCCGATCAGGTGACGGTTCTGGTAGAGCCAGTCGATGCGGTCGATCGCGTAGTTGACCTGCGAGAGCGTGAACACGCGACGCGGCAGCGCCAGCCGGACCAGCTCCATGTGGGCCAGCGGTTCCAGCCCGGTGTTGATGTCGCGGGCCTCCGACATCGTGCCGCGCTCCATGCCCCGCACGCCGGACGCCACGAACAAGGCCGACGCCAACGCCGCAGACGGGTACTGGCGCTGGTCGACGTGGTCAAGGAAGCGCATCGCGTCCAGATGGGCGCCCAGGCCGCCGGGCGGCGTGATGACCGGCACACCGCGCGCATCGAGCTCGTTGACCATGTGCTCGATGAACTGGGGCCCCTGGTTGATCATGTCGAAATCGAGGGTCTCGTCGAGTCCGACGGTGATCGCCTCCATCTCGCGCACCGACATGCCACCGTAGGTGAGGAAGCCCTCGTACATCGGGACGAACCCGCGCATCCGCTTGTACATCTCCTCGTCACGGATGAGGATGCCGCCGCCGCGTCCGAACCCGAGTTTGCGGGCCGAGAAGTAGATGATGTCGCAGAGTTCGGCCATCACCTTCACGATCTCGCCGATCTCGAGGTCCATGCACTGCGGGTCACGGACCTTCATAAAGTACAGGTTGTCGGCGAGCAGCGAGGCGTCCAGCACCAGCGGAATCGCGTGCTGGTGGCAGACCTCGGAGACCTGCTGCAGGTTCTCGAGTGAGAACGGCTGTCCCCCGATGAGGTTCGTGCCGGCCTCCATCCGGACGAAGCTGATCGACTCCGCGCCCTTGTCAGCAACCAGTCGCCGCAGGGCGTCCACGTCGAAGTTGCCCTTGAAGGGGTGGTCTGAGGTGACCTCGAGGCCTTCGGGGTGGATGAACTCCAGCACCTGCGCGCCGTGCACGACGACGTGCTGCTTGCTGGTGGTGAAGTGGTAGTTCATCGGCACGTAGGTGTTCGGACGCACGAGCACCTGCCCAAGGATGTTCTCGGCGGCGCGGCCCTGATGGGTAGGCAGGAACCACTTCATGGCGAAGATCTCGACGAGCTTGTCGTACAACCGGGTGTAGGTCGCGGAGCCCGCATAGGCGTCGTCGGCCCGGAACATCGCGGCCTGCTGCTCCTGGCTCATCGCGTTGACGCCCGAGTCGGTGAGCATGTCGAGGAAGACGTCGGCGTTCTGCAGCAGGAAGGTGTTGTGCCCGGCCGCCTCCATGGCCTCGAGGCGCTGCTCGATGGGCAGCAACGTCAGCTTCTGGATGATGCGCACCTTGTGCATCTCGAGCGGGAGCTGCTGGCCCCGGAAAAACGTCACCTTTGACATCGACTCGTCCTTCATGGAAGTGGTTGGCCCGTCTCATCCTTCCACCCCCGTGGACCTACCCCCGCGGCGAGGTCGTTCTGCGAGATTGCCGCGGAAGGGCCGAGCGCAGACCACCCAGGCAGCCCGTTGATAACAATTGGATATAGCCGCCGCACCACACCGACAGTTGCCCTTAGCCTCGATCTTTCATGAGGGCCCGGTACTGCGGTAAGGGCCCGAAGTCCGGCAAGCTCGGACGGCGGGTCATGTATCGCGAATCCGACGTTGTCGAGTGGATCGACTCACAATTCAATCCAGAAACCGAGCGGGTTGTTGCCTGATCCAGGCAAGCGTCAGCAATGAAGGGTCTTGGTCACGATGGCAGGCATCAGACGTAGACAACTGGCGTCCGGTGCAGTGCGTTGGGATGTGCGCTACCGGCCGCCTGGAGACCACCACCAACTGATGAAGTCGTTCGACACTGAGCGGGCGGCCAAGAGCTTCAGGTCCCAGATCGAGCTCGACATCGACCGTGGCGAGTTCATCGACCCGCGTCGGCAGGAGACCACGGTCGCGGATTGGTGTCAGCAATGGCTGGCGGGCAAGACGAACCTTGCGCCGACGACGCGAGAGCGGTACGAGGGCATTCTGGAAGTCCAAATACGCCCGAGGTGGGGCAGGGTCAAGTTGAAGAACATTCGCCATGCCCAGATCCAGACGTGGTTGGCTGATCTTGAGTTGTCTCCCGCGTCGGTGCGGAAGGTTCACCGAGTCCTGTCGCAGGCATTGGACTTCGCGGTGAAGGACGGCCGACTGTCGTCGAATCCCGCGGCAGGTGTGAGCCTGCCTCGGATCAAGTCGGAAGAGAAGCTGTACCTCACCCATAAGCAGGTGGCAGATCTCGCGAAAATGTGCGGGCCCATCTATGGCGTTGTCGTTCGCTTCCTCGCCTACACGGGGCTGCGGTGGGGGGAGATGGCTGCGCTGAAGGTGAAGCGCCTCGATTTCACGAGGTGCCGCGTGGTCATCGCGGAGTCTGTGACGCCGGTCAAGGGGGTGATGACGTTCGGTCCGACGAAGGGCCACGAGCGTCGCGAGGTCCCAATGCCCAGATTCATGGTGGACGAACTGAGGACGCTCGTGGCGGGGAAGGCCCCGGACGACCTGGTCTTCGTCGCCGCTTGGGGCGGGGTGCTGCGGTCGCAAGGCTTCCAGCGCTCCGCGTTGTCGGCCGCCGCCGAAGCGATGGGTTTGGATGGGTTCACCCCGCACATGCTTCGGCACACCGCCGCCTCCTTGGCGATCGCCTCGGGAGCAGACGTGAAAGTCGTACAGACCATGCTCGGTCACAAGTCGGCAACAATGACGCTCGACCTCTACGGACACCTATTCGGAGACAGATTGGACCTGGTCGCGGACGCGATGGAATCGGCCCGAGTAGCTGCCCTCGCGTTGGACCGCAAGTCGGTGGGCCCGACTTCATTGGATCTCTTGGGGCGGTCTAGCGCCGAGAGTCGCTGACCCCACGTGGGATCGGAGGGTCCACATCCCGCAGTCAAGGGCGAACGCCACCGATCTGGTCATCAGTCCGCCCTGCCATGACCGCGGGACGTGACCCGCCGCGCCCGTCGACCCGGCCGGCTGGGCAACTAGGACACCCGCGACCTGCGTGACCGCGCCAGGCTGGCCCATGGCACCCGCTATCGACCTCGGACCCTGACCTGTCGGACGAGGACATGGCGGAGTTGAGCGCCCGATGACAGCCTCGTCGAGTAGAGCGGGCAGTCTCAGCGTCGATAACGCTCCTGGGGCGTTCTGCCTTGACCGAGCGGAGGGTATGGGCCTCATGAAGCGGTCGACATCATCGGCCCGAAGCCTGATCAGCTTGCCGCCGCGTTTGCCCAGCCGGTAGGCGGGCAGGTCGCCGCGCGCGATCGCCCTGCGTATGGTTCTCTCACAGCGGATTGGTTCGGCCATGCGCACCATCCCCCGCGACGCGCTTCACGAGGGCATGATCAACACGCTCAGCTCTCGCATCCGGGGGCAATCTTCCTCGGGAGTCCGGTTCGCAGGCTCTTCAGCACGGGCAGCGCCGATGCTGCGAACCGTAACCGGGACTGGCTTCGTTAACCCCCGCTCAGGTTGTCAGTCAAAGGGTGTCGAGGAGCTTAGCCTTAGCGGCAGCAAACTCTGCGTCATCCAGGATGCCGTCCGCGTGCAGGCTAGCCAACTCGCGGAGACGCACTGTGAGCCCCGGTGTAGAAACGGCGGCCTGGTCGACTGTGGCTGCCTGGTTCAGCACACCAGTCGAAAGAGCTGTCACGGGCTGAGAGTGATTCGCAGGTTCGTGGACGACGACCCCGAGCTCCTTGAGGATGGAGTTGCCTACCTTCTCCAAAGTGCGGCCGACGCCCTCGTGCTCCTTCTTGACTGTGGGGATTCCCAAGTCGTTAGGGACTTGGTTGGTCAGGGTGTGGATCTCTTTGTCGGTGGCGACGTCCAGGAATGACTTACCGCTCATCGACTTGGCGATCTGGGCAACGCCTGCCACGGCCAGGCCGGGAGCGCTCGCTTTCATTGCGCCGGCCCCTCCTTTGAAGAGGGAGCTTACAGCTAGGACAGCGGCGCCTTCCCAGGCGGCAGGCGTGGCCGTCGTCGGCTTCTCTTGCTCCGAGGACGTGAAAGTGATCGACAGGAGCTTCTCGTACGGCGCCTTCCTATCGATACGCGCCGGCGATGAGGTGTCGCTGGGTCCAGCAACGCGGACGTACCCGCCCTGGTAGATCTCAACTGTGGATGACCCGAAAACACCGCTAGTGACGAGCCTTCCTGCGGCCTGCTCGCGCGCGGCATGTTGTCGACGGTCTTCGTCCTTCGCGGCTTGTCTGTCCGTTGCCGCCTTCTTGACTGACGCGCCGAGCCTGCCGAGGATTCCGGGCTCGGACTCCGTGGCCGGCCCAGACTTGACAGGTGCAGGCTCTGGCGGCGCAGGCTGCTGAGGGAGGTCCCTCAGATGCTCTGTCCAGTTCTGACCGTCCCACCAGCGATGACGACCGCTTCCATCGTCGTACCAACCAGCGGGAGCGCCCATTCCTTGCACCTCCAAGATCAAGTCGAATGGTCTTCACCATAGCTGTTCGCTGGCCCAGCCACCCATCAGGTCGCCGCGTCCCAGACCTCGGCCCGTTGCCCCTGACTTCGATCCTCACGGCCGGGGCGCAGCAATGGCGAAGAACGGAGTCCCCCTCCTTCGTCTGGCTCAGGCGTCCGGGTCAGGTCACGTGTCGGTCCCCGATCCGAAGAATCATCAGGTCAAGGGGAGGCTGGGGATGAGATACCAGTGCGCGTCGACTCCGGTGCCTGTCCCGTGGCCCACACGGGGGCCGAGACGATCAGCCGGATCGGCGATTGCGACTGCCGAGCATGGGCGGATCGGCGGTCACCAATCACTGCACGGGGAGTGCCCTGAAGGTTCCCTGGTCGGTCAACAGTTCGCCAGCGGGTCCGAATCTGTTCGAATAGCAGCGTGTGGGCAGAACGCCTGCTGGTGGGCCGTCAGGCTGATGTGGGATTTGTGAGGGATAGTCCTCGTCGAGTCTGCCGTAATCGAACAAAAATGGCCTAATCAAAGTTCATTTGACTAGGCCATTCACTGTGGTATCCCCAACCGGATTCGAACCGGCGCTGCCGCCTTGAAAGGGCGGTGTCCTAGGCCGCTAGACGATGGGGACGCGCGCAGGTCATCTTAACCGAAACCGGCTGGAGTCCCCAAACGCACAACGCTGGCACAATCGTGCCGGTCGCAGCCAGGCACGGCCCCGCACTGAATACTTCACGTCGTCAGCGTCCTCGCAGCGTCAGGCGCCGGCAGCTCCATCGGCGTCCTGTGTGCACAGCGTCTTCAACCGCGACATCATCCGCCACGTCATGATCGCGCTGACGACGCTGAGTGCGTCGACCATCCGTCGTGTCGATCCGTTGCCGGCCGCGTAGCGTTCCCGCACGTGAAGGCGGGTTGCCTGTTCGCCCGCAGGCCCGGCGGTCGAGGTGAGGTAGAAGGTCCAGGTCATAGCGAAGTCCATCTCGCCGGGCGCTGCACCGCCCTGCGAGGTCGCCACCAGGTAGCGGCCCGGCTCGACCTCGGCCACGCGCAGTGCGAGGTCGGGGTGCAACGGGAATGCGTCGTCCACCGCCGGGTTCTGCCACTCGGGGTGGATTTGTGTGGCGCCAGTGATCTGACACCCAGCCAGGTTCTCCAGGAACTCGAAGGAGTAGAAACCCGCCTTGTCCTGTCCGAGCTGGGCGATCCATGGCCAGACGGCCGATGGGGGAGCGAGGATCGTGCACGCCCTATCGTTCTGCACCTGTGCCTCGGGCAGCAAGCCGTCCCCGGGCAACGATGCACGGTACTCGGTCGCGGTGGCGCCGAAGCGGTGATGCTTGCCCGCGACCAGCGCCGCTGTCACGGCAGCGCCGGCAGTGAGCAATGGGGCCACCAGGAGCGCCTTCAAGATGCCGTGTGTGGACATCGGATCACCTCACTCGTTGGGACCCATTCTCGCAATCTCCAGGCCCCGCTACTAGTGGCGGCCGCATCGAAATTCTTCGCCGGCAGGATCGCAGGATTGAAGTGGCCGACCGAGCCCGGTGTTCATGACGCGAGCTCGGTGAGGAGATCTCGGACTCGCAGCTCGATGTCGTCACGGATCTTTCGCACAGCCTCGATGGACTGGCCGGCGGGGTCATCGAGCTGCCAGTCCTCATAGCGTTTGCCGGGGAAGATCGGGCAGGTGTCGCCGCAGCCCATGGTGATGACGACGTCGGCGACCCGGACGGCATCAGTGGTCAGCAGCTTGGGCTGCTCAGCGGCGATGTCGATCCCGACCTCGGCCATCGCGGTGACAACGGCGGGGTTGAGCCGGTCGGCGGGCTCGGATCCGGCGGAGCGGACCCGGACACGATCCCCGGCGAGGTGGGTGAGTAGGCCGGCGGCCATCTGCGAGCGGCCGGCGTTGTGGATGCAGACGAACAGTACGGTAGGCACGGATCCAGTGGTCATGGTGTCCTCCTGGTGATGAGGCGGGCAAGCGGGTGCGGCCGGGAGGTCGAGCACTTGGGCGCCGGACAATGCTGCTGCGGAGTCGGCCGGGGCTGCGGCATGGAGGTCAGGCGGTGGGCTTGGCGGCACGGATAGTGGCGGAGTGCATGCCGGCGGCTGCTTCGTGCGTGAACTCCATGGTGGCGTCAATGAACCCGGCAACGGCGAGTCCGTCGAGGTACTCGGTCTTGGAGAGGGCTCCGGCGATGCAGCCGACATGGGAGCCGCGCGTCGCCCGCTCGGCTGGGCTCAGGTGGTCTTCGGCGACGATATCGGAGATGCTGATGCGCCCGCCTGGGGCGAGGACGCGGAACATCTCGGCGAGGACGGCGGGCTTGTCGGTCGACAGGTTGATGACGCAGTTGGAGATCACCACGTCCACCGACCTGTCCGGCAACGGCACGTCCTCGATCGTGCCCTTCAGGAACTCCACGTTGGTGGCTTCGGCCTTGGCGGCGTTCTCACGGGCGAGGTCGAGCATCTCATCGGTCATATCCACGCCGTAGGCGAACCCCGACTGGCCGACCCTCTTGGCCGACAGCAACACGTCGATCCCGCCGCCTGAGCCCAGATCGAGTACTCGCTCGCCCTGGTGCAGGTCGGCGACCGCGGTCGGGTTTCCGCAGCCCAGGCTTGCCTCGACGGCCTGGATAGGCAAGCCTGCGGTCGTGGCGGCGTCATAGCGAGCTGCACCGAAGCTCCGCTCCGATGAAGTGTGGCTGGACGAGCCGCAGCAGGGGTCCTCGGCGAGCAGATCCACGTTGAGCGAGCCGGACTTCACGGCGGTTGCAGCCCCGGCATAGCGTGCACGGACCTGATCGCGCAGCCCGGCGTTCTCACCGTTCACGGTCATGGTGTGCTCCGTTCATGTCGGGACGGATCAAGTCATATTGATGATGGTCGATGCATCGACATATGTCAATGCGTGGCTAGAGTGAGAGGCATGACGACTTCGCTTCCCCTGCTGACCACGGATGAGTCCTGCCATTGCGCGCCGGTGACTGCGGGCGTGATGGACGTCGAGGATGCGCAGCGGTTGGCCTGGATGTTCAAAGCGCTGGGTGACCCGACCAGGGTGCGATTGCTGTCGATGATCGCCGCGCAGTCCGGCGGAGAGGCGTGTGTGTGCGACCTTACTGAGCCCGTCGGGTTGGCCCAGCCCACGGTGTCCCATCACATGAAGCAACTCGTCGACGCCGGCCTGGTCACCCGTGAGCAGCGCGGCAAGTGGGCCTACTACGCACTCGTCCCCGAGGCGCTCGCGATGCTCAGCGCCGTACTTGATCCGTGGCCATCACGGGTCGGGGGCAACTCGTCCTGCTGAGGCCCACAGGCCTGCAGGACGAGCGCTGGTTGCCAGCCGTGTACCGAGGTTTACGCGAGTCCGCCCGCTGTGCCGATGCTCGGATCAGTAGTTCACCGTGACGTGGATGTGGTCGTAGTGGTTGGCGGTGATGCCGCCGCGATCGGCCATGGCGGTCCAGCCGCTCTGGCCGTTGATCCAGATGCGCTGACGCCAGATCAGGTATTCGATATTGAGGGAGTTGGCGTTCTGCTGCAGATAGGCGGCGATCTCATTGCCCAGCGCCACATCGGACGACCCGTTCGGCATCATGATGTCAACCGCGCGGCCGCTCGGATGATCGGGCAGCGGGTCGGCGCGCACCCCGTACATTGTGGTGATCTGCGGGTAGTTCTCGCGGATCGTGTAGACGATTCCCTTGGCATTGGCCGTCAGCGAGTCCAGACCGGACGATCCGCCGGTGTTCAGCGAGGTTCCGCTACCGGCGCCCGCGGGGACACTCGGGCCGGCCGTCGAGCCCGAGCCACCGCTCGTGCTGACTGGCTCATCGCTGAGATACGTCGTCGAAATCCAGCGCAGCGTGCCATCGTCGCTCACCTGGCTGAAACCGTTCTCGGTGAGGCCGGTTAGCTCGACTTCGGTGTTTGGGCTCAGCACGCGGACGATGCGGTAGTCGAGCCCCGGGCCGGTGCGGAGATTGACATCGGTGGTGGTGTAGGCCGTCTCGGTCTCACCGGAGCTCGGCTCTTCTTGTTCGTCGACGCTGCCACTGGTGGACAGATACTGCGTGGAGACCCAGGCGTCCTGGCCCTTGTAGGTGATGGGGGTCCAGCCGTTCTGGTCGTCCCCGGTGGTGGTGACCGATTCGCCGGTACTCAGCACCGAGATGACGCTGTAGCTGGTGCCCGGCCCGGAGCGAACGTTGAGCGCCGTGGTGGCTGTCGCTGTGCCGGTGACGGTGCTGCCGCCTTCGGTAGAACCTGGGTCGCTGGTCTCCGGATTCGTGGTCTCCGGGTCGCTGGTCTCCGGCTCGGTGGCGTCCGGTTCGGTGGTCTCCGGTTCTGCGGGGTCGGCCTCCACCGGATCAGGCTCGGTGGTGGCCGGTGCCTCGGTGGTGGAATCGAAGGACAGATAGGTGGCGAAGGCGTATCCGTCGCGTCCGTTGTAGGAGACCGGCACCCAGCCGCCAACCTGAGACCCAGTGACGTTGACGGTCTCACCCTCCGCGAGGGTGCCGAGAATGCTGGTCAGTGTGGACATGCCGGCCCGCACGTTCAACTTGGCTGTGGCTGTGGCGGTGCCGCCGGCGGCGGACTCGATGCCGGTCAGGCTGGTGTACTCGGAGTAGACCCAGGCGCTCTTGCCGTTATAGGTGATCGGGGTCCATTCGCCCTGCGGATCGCCGCGGCGCTCGACCTGCTCGCCCGCGGTGAGCGTGCCGAGGATCTCGGAGCTGATAGTGGGTTCGATACGCACATTGACCGCGGTGGTCGCGGTGATCGTGTTGTTGGACGCGATCGCGAGTTGAGGGACGACGAGAGTTCCGCCTATGAGTGCCCCGGCGACCGCGACACTCGCGACCGTCGTTCGTGTTCTCTTGCTAGCTGTCATCGTGCCTGGGTTCCTTCCGCGCGACGTTCATGTGATGGCCGGGGTCGGATCGGCGTCTTCCCCGGTCACACGCAACGTGTGACCACGCCTAGCCCCGGCCAACGTGGCGACCGTAGATGGTCAAGACGGCACGCGGCTAGAGTCCTGAGACTTCGCTAAACCTTCAATCACTCATGACAAGCACAGATGAGAGATCCATTCAGCTCAACCCCAACTTGAGGTTCAGGTGAGCGGCGGATTGCCGATCCGTGATCAGGCAACGGCGCTGATCACCCAGCAAGCGGAAGGACCGGCCACGAAGCGGGCGGGCCTGCCCAAGGCCGTAAGGGCTATCGCTCCGGCCTGGCGATCGGCCAGTGGGGCTGGCCGGCTACCTACAGCAGCCGCCAACTCGGCCAGCGCGTCGGCTCCGCCGAGCACCACGCAGACCTGCAGCTTGCCCGCGAGCTTGTTGGCGATGATCGTCTGCAACGCATCTGCGTCGATCGTCGGCGCCGCGATGACCAGCGCCTGCATGTCTGCAGATGCCGAGCCGAGCAGGGGCAGCACCTCGCGGAGCTGTCCGATGCCATCGGCGCACACCAGCACCCGCGGCTGGTCGAGGATCGCTCGCTCACCGGTATGGGTGGCCAGCGTCGGGGCAGCCAATCGGCAGTCGGTCCGCACCGTGGACGGCGCCGCGAGCTGAGCCGCCAGGTCGCGCTCCTGGTCGGGACTGAAGCGGGCGGCCGGCGGGGCGCCGCGGAGCAGCTGCTCCGACGTGATGTAGGCGGGCGGTTCGATCGGGACCGGTTTCTCGGAGGCTGCTGGATCGGCTCCGGCAGAGCTGATCTCGGTGTCGTCTGCTTTTGTCAGTCGGGCGGCGCTGCGCCGATCCGCCAGGGTGGCAGCGATCACCAGGGCGATTCCCACCACAAGAATGATGGTGACGATCACGGCCGGGCTCATGCGGTCAACTCTAGGAGGACGCGAAATGCGGGCGAGCCGCATTGCGCAGCCCGCCCGCATTTCGAGGATCTGTCAGCGCAGCCCGAGCTTGGAGCTGCAGGCCGGCCAAGCGCCCCAACCCTGCACGGCGAGCACCTCCTCGGCGATCTCGATCTGCTGGGCCTTGGTCGCCAGGTTCGCGGTCGGAGCATAGGCGCCGCCGCCGAAGGCGAGCCAGGTGGAATAGCTGAACTGGATGCCACCGTAGTAACCGTTGCCGGTGTTGATCGCCCAGTTGCCGCTCGACTCGCACATCGCCAGCGCATCCCAGGTGCTGGTCGCCACGGATGAACTCGACCCACCGCCGGAACTACCTGAACCGCTCGATCCGCTGGATCCGCTCGAACCGGTGCTGACCGGGCTGGAGCTGAGGTACGCGGTGGAGATCCAGCGCTGGGTGCCGTCGATGCTGACCTGGCTGTAGCCGTTCTCGGTGACGCCGGTGAGCTCGACCTCGGTGTTGGGGCTCAGCACCTGCACGACGCGGTAGTCGAGGCCGGGTCCGGTACGCAGATTCACGTCGTCGGAGACATAAGCGGTCTCGGTCTCAATGGTCTGGTTGTCGCCCTCGTCCGTGGTCTGCTCGTCGCCTCCGTTGGTGGCCTCGTCGCCTTCGTCCGTACCCTCATCGCCACCGGCGGCCTGGCCGGTCGACAGGTACCTGGTGGCGACCCAGGCGTCCTGGCCGGCATAGCTGATCGGAGTCCATCCGTCGTTGTCGCCGCCGCGAGTGGCGACAGACTCGCCGGTGCTCAGCACGGCAATCACGTTGTAGTCGGTGCCCGGGCCGGTGCGCACATTGAGCGCGGTAGTGGCCGTTGCGTCCCCAGCGCTCTGGTCGCCGGTGGCAGGAGCCTCGGTGGAGGAGCCGAATGACAGGTACGCGGCGTAGACGAAGGCGTTGCGTCCGTTGTACGAGACCGGAATCCAGCCGCCGGCCTGCGATCCGGTGATGGCCACCGACTCGCCGACCTCGAGGGTGCCGAGGATGCTGGCAAGAGTCGAGGCGCCGGCGCGCACATTCAGCGGGGCGGTTGCGGTGGCTGTGCCGCCGGAGGCCGAGTCGATGCCGCCGAGGCTGGTATAGGCCGAGAAGACCCACGCATCCTGGCCGTTGTAGCGGATCGGGGTCCACTCGCCCTGCGGATCGCCGCGGCGCTCCACCTGCTCGCCGGACGACAGCACTCCGAGGACCTTGGAGTTGGTCGTAGGCTCCAGGCGCACATTGAGCGATGCGGTCGCGGTGACGGTGTCATTGAACGCGATTGCGACCTGCGGGATGATGACGGCGCCCGTCAGGAGCGTGCCGGTTGCGACGATGCCGGCAATTCTCGCGCGGGTCTTTCTGCTGAATGCCATGAATCCGGGTCCCTTCGACGCGTGGTCGTGCGGTAGCCGAGGTTCGTGCGGCGTCTTCCCCGGTCACACGTCGTGTGACCACGCCTAGCCCGGCCGTCTTTGGGACGGTAAGTGGATCGGGTGAGCTATGGCTAGCCCCCTGAGAGTTTCCTTAACACTCAACATTCATATGGCAAGCAAAGATGAAAAACCTATTGGGCTCAACCCCAACTAGAGGTTCAGGCGTCCTGGAGCCCGCTACGAAACCGGACAGGCAACTCCGGTTCGGATGTGACAGTCGTAGCCGCCGGGGTTCGCATCGAGGTACTGCTGGTGGTAGTCCTCGGCGTAGTACCAGGGCTTCGCCGGCTCGATGGCGGTGGTGATCTGCCCGTAGCCCGCATCGGTCAGCGCGTGCTGGTACTCGGAACGCACTCGCTCAGCAGTGTCTTGCTGGGCATCCGAAACCGTGAAGATGGCGGAACGGTATTGCGTCCCGATGTCGTTGCCCTGACGATTGCCCTGGGTCGGATCGTGGTTCTCGAAGAAGACCCGCACCAGATCGGCATAGCTGGTCTTGGCGGGATCGAAGACGACCCGGACGGTCTCGGCGTGCCCGGTCAGACCGGTGCAGACCTGCTGGTAGCTGGGGTTCGGGGTGTATCCGCCCTGATAGCCCACGGCGGTGGACAGCACGCCGGGCTGTTTCCAGAACAGTTTCTCGGCACCCCAGAAGCAGCCGAGGGCAAAGTAGGCCGTCTCGGCTCCCGGATGGTCTGCGTTCAGGGGCTCGCCGAAGATCCGGTGGGTCCGGCTGGCGTCCAGCACCGGAGTGTCGCGCCCTGACAAGGCAGTCTCTGCGTTGACTGTGGCAGGCTTCCCGAATCCGAACATGCCCCGAGCCTAGGAAGATCGACCAAAGTCCGGCCACGCGATCATAGCCCTGCCTCGTCGAACTGGGCGGCGGCCAGCTCACGTCCGAGTTCGATGATCCGCGCAGCATCGTTGAAGTCGAAGATGGTGGCGGTGCTCGCGGGCACCTCGATGTGAACATCCGGAGGGTTGACCGCTACCCGCGAGGCCTGAATCCGTTCCTGCATGACATCCAGCGACATGGTGATCATGTCCACCAGATCGAGGTCGTTGGGCAGCGGATCAAAATGGTTCAGGACGCTGGCTGGGCGCGACCTCGTCGGTAGCACCTCCGAGATCCGCTCCTGGAGACGATTCAATGCGGTGGGAGTGGTCTCTCCCGATTCCTCGGACGAAACCTCGATCGCGCCACCGAATTCACGGCCGCGCTCGCGTCCGAACAAGGACACGGCCACCGTCAGATCGGTGTCCAACCGCAGCGAAGTCTCCATCGGAAGCGGATTGACCAGACCGCCGTCGACCAGCAGCCGTCCATGCAACATGACCGGTTTGAAGACCGACGGCATCGCGATGGACGCCCGGATCGCCACAAGCAGCGGGCCGGTGTGGAACCAGATCTCGCGGTGCGCCAGCAAGTCGGTCGCCACCGCCGTGTACGGGATGGCCAGGTCCTCGATGCGCACGTTGCCGATGATGCGTTCCAGCAGGCTCATCACCCGGTCGAGCTTGATCAGGCCCGGAGCGTTCAGGGAGGGGCGCGCCATCATCAAGACATCGGTGCGTGACAGTCGCAAGGCGGTCTCCGTCAGCTCTTGGAGGCGCCCGGCCGCGTAGGCCCCGCCGACCAGCGCCCCCATGGACGCGCCGGCGACGGCGACGATCTCGTGGCCCCGCGACTGCAGCTCCTCGATGGCACCGATGTGGGCATAGCCACGGGCGCCTCCCGAGCCAAGCACCAGCGATATTCTCATGGTCACTCCCGAGCGTGGTTGAGGTCCCAGTCGATACCAGTCTGCCCCTGGGCGGCTAAGGCCTCGTTCGCCCGGCTGAACGGGCGGGAGCCGAAGAACCCGGCGCTGGCCGACAGTGGCGAAGGATGGGCCGACGCGATGATCGGGACGTCGGCGGCGGCCAGCATCGGGGTGAGCGACTGGGCATCGCGTCCCCACAAGATGGCCACCAGCGGACCGCCGCGGGCGGCCAGCGCCTCGATGGCGGCCTGGGTGACCGGCTCCCAGCCCTTGCCGCGATGAGAGGCAGAATGTCCGGGCTGCACGGTCAGGCACCTGTTGAGCAGCAGCACACCCTGGTTGAACCAGCCGGTCAGATCGCCATGGTCGACCGGGGCGATGCCCAGATCGGACTGCAACTCCTTGTAGATGTTGATCAACGACTTCGGCAGCGGCCGCACGGAGCGGTCCACCGCGAAACTGAGCCCGATCGGATGCCCGGGCGTGGGGTATGGGTCCTGGCCGACGATCAGCACCCGGACATCGGCCATCGGCCGGCTGAATGCTCGAAGCACCTTGTCGCCCGCGGGTAGATAGTTGCGACCGGCCGCCAGTTCGGAACGCAGGAAGGCGCCCATCTGATGAATCCGGGGCTCTTGGTCTGCCAGTGCGTCGGCCCAGTCGGGGGCCATCAGCTCGGAAATAGGGCGCGGATTCATGCCAGTCAGGCTATCTGTTGGCTTCGTCTGTGGCTCGACTGTTCACAGAAGTGCTACGCCCGCGCTCGGCGCAGACTGCTCGCCGACCAGGCGCCGAGGACGGCCATCAACGCCGCGCCGATACCGAAGGCGATCGGCAGGGGGTAGTGATCCGCAAGAGCCCCCACGGCCAGCGGCCCGATGATCGAACCAAGATCGGACGCCATCTGGAAGACCGCGACCGGGGTGCCGCCGGTACCGGCGGTGGCGTCGCCCACCATCGCGGTCGGAGCCGTCGACATGACCGCCGAGCCGGCGCCGAAGACACACAGGGAAACCACGAGCCAGGCCATGTTGGGTGCGAACGGGATCAGCGCCGACGATGCCGCGCACATCACCAACCCGGCGGCCAGCATCGGACGCCGCCCCCAGGTGTCGACCAGTCGTCCGGCGGGCTGCAGCAGCACGGCCTGGACGATCGCCGCGACCGCGAAGGCCAGTCCGGTCCACGAGGTCGGCCGGTCCAGCACCTCCACCACCAACAGCGGGACCAGCGTGGAGCGCGCACCCTGGGCCTGCCAGCCGGTGGTGAAGTTGGCCGCGCAGGCCAGCCGATAGCCCGGACGCCGCCAGACATCGGCAAGGGCCAGCACGGCCTCGCCGGTCTTGTCGGTAGGAGTCACCGCCCGGCGGCTGAGCAGCGCGAGACCCGCGCCGCCGGCCAGCACCAGAGTGGCCGCGTAGAAGAAGAAAGGCGCCCTGATCGAGATCGCGGCCAGTAGCCCGCCGACGGCCGGGCCGGCCATGCCTCCGATCAGGAAGCCTCCGGAGTACAGGGCGCTGGCGCGACCACGCAGCTGCGGGCCGACACTGGCCAGCAGCAGGCTCATCGCGGCCACCGAGAACATCGCGGATCCGATCCCGCCCACCCCGCGCAACACGAGCAGCTGCAGATAGCTCTGCGACAATCCGGCGCCGACGGTGCTGAGTGCCACGATTCCAATACCCGACCCCAGGGCCACCCGCTCACCGATCGCCCGGTTCAGGCGCCCGCAGAACGGTCCCATCGCCAATCTGGCCAGCGCGAACGCGCTGATGACCGCACCCACCTGGAACTGACTGACCGAGAAACTGCGGGCGAACACCGGCAGCACCGGCACCATCACGCCGAATCCGATGGCCACCAGCAAAGCGACCAGCGAAAGCACCCAGACGTCGCGGGGCATCTGGTCGGTCGACGGGTGTGGCACCCCCACAGGTTAGGTCATCGGCCCTCGGCCGCCGGGCTCCTATGCTTGAGACGTCGCTCAACCTGGAGGTTTACCGATGACTCCCGCATCCGGGGCCACCCCCGCCGAATCCCTGACTCCGGTCACGCCACAATCCGACGACATCGCTCTAACACCGAAGTGGCTGCGAATTGGGGCCAGTTGGGGTTGGCGCTTCTTGGTCATCGCCGCCGTGACCGTGGTGCTGTGGCAGATCGGGGCACGACTGAGCCTGATCGTCGTGCCACTGATTCTGGCGGTCCTGTTCACATCCGGGCTCAGTCCGTTCGCGGAATGGCTCATCTCCAAGGGCTGGCCGCGCTGGCTGGGCAGCCTCACCGCGCTGCTTTCGCTGGTCCTGGTCATCCTCGGCTTGCTTTTCCTGGTTGGTGCGCAGGTCGCCCTGCAGTCGTCCCAGCTGGTAGCCGCTGCGACCGAAGGCGTCAAGAGCCTGCTGAGCTGGCTGGCCACCGGGCCTTTGCAGATCAGCGACGACCAGGTCAACCAATGGATCAACCAGATCGTCACCTATGCCCAGCAGTCTTCGGAGCAGATCGCCTCCGGGCTGGCCAGTGCGGGTTCGACGGTCGGCTCATTCTTCGCGGGCCTGGCGACCTGCCTGTTCGCCACCTTCTTCTTCCTCAAGGACGGTCACCGCATCGTCAATTCCTTCGAACGCATTATTCCTACCCATGCGGTCAGCGCCATCGAACCGTCGATGCGCGGCGGTTGGACATCGCTGACCTCGTACGTGCGTGCCGCGGTGATCGTCGCCGGGATCGACGGTATCGGCGCCGGCTTGGGAGCGTTGTTCCTCGGTTCGAATCTGTGGCTTGCCATCACGGCCTTCACCTTCGTCTGCTCCTTCGTCCCGCTGCTGGGCGCGCTGGTCGCGGGCACCGTCGCCACCCTGGTGGTGCTGGTGACCCTCGGCTTCGTCAAAGCGATCATCATGCTGATCGTCTTCGTCTTGGTGATGTCGATCGAATCGCACGTGCTGCAGCCGCTGGTGCTCGGCAAGGCGGTCGAGATCCATCCGCTGATCGTGCTGCTGGGCATCTCGGCAGGTGCGATCATCGCGGGCATCACCGGGGCACTGTTCGCCATTCCCCTGGTGGCCTTCGTCAACGGCTGCATCAAGGGTGCCGAACTCGACGAAGCGGAAAGGGCTCGCCGGAGTCGCGGTCTCAGCTTGCCCCGATCACGCCCTGAAGCATCGGGGTCCCCATTCCGATGGGGGCGGCGCGGGGCTAAGTTGGACGCATGAGTGACTCCGCGGAGCTGAACCGCATCCTGAGTGACCTTGCCGACGGCACGATCGATGCCGACCAGGCTGCCCGCCGCATCGCCGATCTGGACAGGCCGGCCGAGCGGCCACAGGTGTCGCCCGAATCCTTGTACGACAGCCGGCCCGCCCGAGCGCTGGCCGACGATTCGGCGGATGCCGATGAGACCGCGGAGCAATCTGCGCCCGCAAGCAGCGACGATGCCGGCCGGGCCGAGGATCAGGCCGCCGAAGCTCCGGGCGAGCCGGACGAGGCATCGTCCGTCGATGACGGCAGCGCCCCGGATGCCGAATCGCCCACCCATGAGACCGGCCCCGCTGGTGGCCCATCGGAACACAACCTCTTCGATATCCAGTTGGACGATGTCGCCGCCGTGGCGGGTGAGGTCTTCCGCGACGCCGGTGACATCGCTCGCGGCGCCTGGCAGCGACTCGGGGAGTTCGCCAGCAGCGTCCTTCCCGGCGACATCGCCGCGGCGGTCCCCGAACCGCCGCACTTCGCGCCACCGCCGGGTGCCCCGCGTCCAGCAGCCGGCAAGGCAGTCGAGAAACTGATCGTCCGTTCGGTCGGGCGCCGGGTGCGCATTGTTGGCGACCAGCGAATCGCGACGATCTCGGTCGACGGGCCGCACACCGTGCGTCGCCAGGGCACCACACTGGAGATCAGCACCGAGGGCGAGCTGGGCATCAACACGAGTGGCTTCAGCCTGGTCAGGCCGCCGCGATCGGTGGACGATCTGCGGGTGCTCGGATTCGGCAAAGAACTCACGGTGCGCGTCAATCCGTCCATTGCGGTCGACGCCGAGGTGACCGGAAACAAGCTGACCACCGTCGGGGTGCCCAGGCTGGGCAGCATCCGGGTCAGCGTCGGCCAAGCCAGCCTCAGCGATGTCGTCGAAGTCAGCGACGCCCTGATCCAAGCAGGCAGTGCTTCGCTGGCCGGCCCGCTCAGCGAGGGACGCTCCCGCATCAAGGTCGAATCGGGGAACCTCTCGGTGCGGCTGACGCACGGGGCGAACGTGACAGTGCGCTCACAGACTCAACTCGGCCGGATCAGCTGGCCGGGCGACTCCCAGGCCACCCTCGACGAATACGTGGTCGGCAACGGATCGGCTCAACTCGAGATCGGCGTGGTGATGGGCCGAGTCGTCATCAAAGTGGACGACTGACGCTCCACATGGACGACTGACGCTTTACCGGGCCGGGTCCAGGTCTATGCCGGGTAGCGCTGCTCAGACCTTCCCGCCCGGGGCTGTACCGGACGAGTGCAGCGTGGATAGCGCCTGGACCGGATCGACCACCATGACGCCGCTCTTGGGACCGGACTGGCGTGCGATCCAGCGGGCGAGCGTCGACAGCGAGACGTTCACCGCAAGGTAGATCAACAGCACGACGATGAAGATCGAGAACGAGTAGCGGGTCGACCCGAAGTAGTCCTTGAGCTGATTCGAGATGCGCAGGATCTCGGGGTAGGCGACCACGTAGGCCAGCGAGGTGTCCTTCAGCAGCACCACCAGCTGCGCCACGATGATCGGCAGCATCTGCCGGAAGGCCTGCGGGAACTCGATGTAGATCCGGGTGGCGAACGGCGTCAGCCCCAGTGATAGGCCGGCTTCGCGTTGGCCCTTGGGCAGCGCCTGCAGCCCGGCGCGCAGCGCCTCGCCGATGATCGCGCCGTTGTAGACGGTCAACGCCAGCACGACAGCGACGTAGCCACCGGTGCCCAGTGCCAGCAGGATGAACAGCATCATCAACAGCACCGGCATGCCGCGGAAGAACTCCAGCACGACCGTCGCCGGCACTCGGATCCAGACCTGACGGGCAGTCCGGGCGAAGCACAGCACGATGCCGAGGAGGATGGCGAGCACGGCGGCCAGGCCGGCCGCCCGCAGGGTGCCCATGAGCAGGCCGCGGATCAGCAGGCCCTTCCAGACCTCGCTCTCGGTGAAGATGTCCCAGCGTTCGGGACTCCACACACCGGTCAACTGAATACCGTTGACGGTCGTGCGGGGCTGGCCCAGCGCCCAGATGAGCCAGATGAAGGCTCCGGCGAGCACGACACCAGCGACGATCGACACGATTCGCGACAGTCTCCTGGTTCTCGGGCCGGGGGCGTCATACAGGACGCTCGGAGCGGCTGCACTCATCGCTGCATCGCCACCTTCCGTTCAACGACGCCGGCCAGCTGGCCGAGCGGGATGGTGATGATCAGATAGCAGGCGGCAATACCGAGCAGGATGGGGACGACCGCGTCCCCGTTGTTGTTCACCAGCGTCTTGGACACCGCGAACAGCTCGACGACCAGGAATCCGCCGGCCACCGAGGTGTTCTTGGTCAACGCGATGAACACATTGATCAGCGGCGGCACCACCATCCGCAGCGCCTGCGGCAAGATGATCAGCGATATCGTCTGACCGAATCTCAGGCCGAGCGATCTGGCGGCTTCGGCCTGACCGATCGGGACCCCGTTGATGCCCGAGCGGATGGCCTCGGCGACGAACGCGGAGGTGTAGAGGCTGAGCGCGATGTAGGCGCCGATTTTCGAGTCGATGCCTGCCTGAAGCGCTGGCAGCACCACGATGATGAAGAAGAAGAGCAGCGTCAACGGGGTGTTGCGCATCATCTCGGTATAGCCAGTAGCGATGAGGCGCAAGCTGCCGATCGGGGAGATCCGCATCAACGCGATCAGCGTTCCGATAAGGAGTGCGCCCAGCCCGCCGACGAACAGGAGTTCCAGGGTCACTTTGAATCCGGCCCAGTACTGGTCGAGGTTTGCGAGTACGGCGTGCACGGGCACCTCCTTCGGTGATGTGCTCGTCCCGGACACCTCGCTGAGGGCGAGGCGTCCGGGACGGCGGATATATCAGTAGCGATCGATTTCCGGCGGCTCGGGAGTCGGCAGAACCGTACCCGCAGTCTTCTTCCAGGCTTCTTCCCAGCGTCCATCCGTGAAGGAGGCTTCCAGGGTGTCGTTGATGAAGGCCCGGAACTCGTCGTCGCCCTTGGCCAGGCCGATGCCATAAGGCTCGGAGGTGAACGTACCGTCGGTGACCTCGAACTCGTCGGGATTCTGGCTGACCAGGCCCGCGAGAATCACGTTGTCAGTGGTCAGAGCCTTCGCCTGTCCGGTACGGATCGGCTCGAGGCAGTCGGAGTACTTGTCGACGGTGATGACATTGTTGGTGTACTCGCGAATGTTCTTCTCGGACGTGGATCCGGTCACGGTGCAGATGACGTTGTCACCGAGGTTTTCGGGATCGGTGATGTTGTTCGGGTTGCCCTTCGGCACCAGGAATGACTGGCCGGCGATGTAGTAGGGACCGGCGAAGTCGACGACCTGCTTACGCGTGTCGTTGATCGTGTAGGTGGCGACCACGATATCGACCTGGCCGTTCTGGATGAACGGCTCACGGTTTTGGGAAACGGTCTCCACCCACTGGATCTTGTCGGCTGAGATACCGAGTTCGTCGGCGATGATCTTGCCGATCTCGACATCGAAACCCTCGGGAGTGCCGTCCGGGCCGGCCAGCCCGAACAGGGGCTGATCGAACTTGGTGCCGATCTTGATGGTGCCGGCATCGGCCAGCCTGGCCATCGTGGTTCCTTCGGCGAAGGTCTTCTCGGAGCTGGCTGACCCCCCCGAGCTTCCGCCACAGGCACTTAGCGCTAACGCCGTCGTCAGTGCCACGACACCCGCGGCGATTCTGTTGAGCTTCATTGAGGCTCCTTTCGTTTGGTAGGGCTTTAACTGAGGATCTTTGACAGGAAGTCCTTCGCACGATCCGACTTCGGAGCGGAGAAGAACTGGTCGGGCGGCGACTGCTCGACGATCGCGCCGTCGGACATGAAGACAACTCGATCGGCTGCCTTCTTCGCGAAGCCCATTTCGTGCGTGACTACCACCATCGTCATGCCGGACCTGGCCAGCCCGATCATGACATCGAGCACCTCGTTGATCATCTCGGGGTCGAGCGCGCTGGTGGGTTCGTCCAGCAGGATGAGCTTGGGATCCATCGCCAGCGATCGCGCAATGGCGACACGTTGCTGTTGGCCGCCGGACAACTGAGCGGGCAGTTTGTTCGCATGGTCGGCGACACCCACCCGAGTCAGCAGTTCCATCGCGCGCTTCTCGGCGTCCTTCTTGGACAGCTTGTGCACTTTGATGGGGGCGAGGGTGACGTTCTCCAGGACTGTCTTGTGCGCGAAGAGGTTGAAGGCCTGAAAGACCATGCCGACATCGCTGCGCAGCTTGGCGAGCGCCTTCCCTTCTTCGGGAAGCAGCACGCCATCGATGCGGATCTCGCCGGAGTCGATCGTCTCCAGCCGGTTGATCGACCGGCACAGCGTCGATTTGCCCGAACCGGACGGACCGATAACGATCACGACCTCGCCCTTGTGCACGTCGAGATCGATGTCCTTGAGCACATGGTGGGTGCCGAAATACTTGTTAACACCGCGCATCTCAACGAGGGGTCGTTCGGTAACGGGCACTGGCATATGGTGCACACTACGACCAGTCGCCGGGCTCCGAGGCCAATTGGGGCGGCACGGGGGAATAGTTAGCAAGACCGTAACCTGCGTAGAGGTCACCGAGTAGGGTCTGGCTATGGGGACGAAGTTGCTTGCGTTGTTGGACGGCACACTGGCCGATCCCGCCCTGCCGATCGTGCGTGCCGATGACGAGGGTGTCACGCGCGGCGACGGCATTTTCGAGGCGTTGCTGGTGGTGGACGCCCAGCCACGCGATCTCGATGCGCATCTGGCCCGGTTCGCGGTGTCAGCCGACAAACTCGAGCTACCCGCTCCCGATGAGGCAGGCTTCCGTCGTGCTACCGACGCACTGCTCGAGGCGTGGAACTGGAAAGCCGATCGCGAGGCCGTGCTGCGTTTCTTCTGGACTCGGGGGCCCGAGGGCACCAGCGAGCCCAATGCGTGGGCGATCATTGCACCGCTGGACGAGGCGCTGCGGCGCCAGCGCAGCGCCGGTGTCAGGGTGATGCTGCTGGACCGCGGCTTCGAACCCGTACCGGTCGAGAACCAGCCCTGGCTGCTGCCCGGCGCCAAGTCGCTGTCCTACGCGGTCAACATGGCGGCCAAACGCTACGCGCGCGAGCGTGGCGCCGAGGATGTCGTCTTCTACTCACCGTCCGGCAGGTTGTTGGAGGGGCCGACCTGCAGTGTCGTGCTCGACATCGACGGCGTGCTGCACACTCCGCCGTTCGAGGCGATCCTGCGCTCCATCACCGTCCAGACGCTCTTCCAGCAGGCGCCGGCTGAGGGGCTGGACGTGCAGTTCAGCGTGCTTGATCGCTCTGACTTCGAGCGTTGCCGTGGTGCCTGGCTGTTGTCGAGCACTCGAGTGCTGACTCGTATCACCCATGTGGACGGCCACCCGCTGCCGGCGAGTCTGCTCGACTCAACGTTGAAAAGGATGCTGGGAGTGCCATCGCGGTAGACGGCACTCCCAGCAGATGGAGTAGTAGTTGTGGGGTCGAACGACCAGGGTGGGTCAGCCCTCGAAGGGTGCGACGTCCAAGATGGTGACCTCGATGTTGCGGCCGTTGGGGGCCTTGTAGCTCACCTTGTCGCCCTTGGCGGCACCGAGCACGGCCCCACCGAGGGGGGACTGGGGGCTGAAGACATGGGTCTCGATCTCCTCGTCCAGCGCGAGCATCTCGCGTGAGCCGAGCAGGAAGGTCTCTGTGTCGTCCTCGTCGTCGAAATACGCGATGGTCACCAGGGTGCCGACGCAGACCTCATTCGGGTCGGCCGGGGCATCTCCGACCTGCGCGGTGCGAAGCATCTGCTCCAGCTGGGCGATCCGCCCCTCCATCTGGCCCTGCTCGTCGCGGGCCGCGTGATATCCGCCGTTTTCTGACAGGTCACCTTCTTCGCGAGCCGCAGCGATCTTGGCAGCCACCTCGGGGCGTCCATGCGTCTTGAGGTGGTCCAGCTCGTTCGACAGCTTCTCGAAAGCGTCACGTGTCAGCCACACCGTCTCTTGCTCAACCATCGCCCCAGTCTAACCATTTGGTCACCTGGGCGGGCTTTCAGTCCGACAGACGGGGCTTTCCGGCCGGCAGTGAAACGCGTGGTCGAGCGCTGGGCCCGTTAGGCACAATGGTGACTATGTCCTCCGTTCCCCTCACCGCTCAAGCAGCCGATGGCGAGCAGTTGCGGCTGCTGCACGTTCACGCCCATCCCGACGACGAATCCAGTAAGGGGGCGGCCACGACCGCAAAGTACGTGGCCGAAGGCGTCCGCGTGGTGGTGGCGACCTGCACCGGAGGGGAACGCGGGTCGGTGCTCAACCCGAAGATGGACCGGCCCGAGGTGTGGGAGCACATCGCCGACGTCCGCAAGGCCGAGATGACCAAGGCCCGCGAAATCCTCGGGGTCGAGCAGGTGCCCCTGGGTTTCATCGACTCCGGTCTGCCCGAGGGCGAGCCACTACCTCCGCTACCCGAAGGCTGTTTTGCCCTCTACGATCCGGCTGTTGCCGCCGAACCGCTGGTCAAGCTCATCCGGGAGCTGCGTCCGCATGTGCTGACCACCTACGACGAGCAGGGTGGCTACCCGCATCCGGACCACATCCAGTGCCATCGGGTGAGCATGGCCGCGCTCGTCCAGGCTGCGGACCCGCAATACCGGCCGGATCTCGGTCCCATCTGGTCGGTGCCGAAGGTGTACTACCAGATGGGTTTCCATCGGCTGCGCTACGCGGCGCTGGACGCGGCCATGCACGAGATGGGCATGGATTCGCCCTATGCGGAGTGGCTGGCCCGCTGGGACGACACCAACTATGAGCACCGGATTACCACCCGGATCGCCTGCGCTGAATACTTCGAGGTCCGCGATGATGCGCTGCGCGCGCATGCATCCCAGATCGATCCCGACGGCATGTGGTTCTCGGTGCCCCTCGAGGTGCAGGCTCGCGCCTGGCCGACCGAGGACTGGCAGTTGGTCTACAGCGCGCTGCCCACGGTGATCCCCGAGGACGATCTGTTCGCCGGTCTGCGTCCGGTCGCACCCGACGAGCCGGACCCGTCCGCCCTGCGAGTGATCTGAGGCAGGCCGGCCGACCATCGATGAGCTTGGCTGCAGCCTCCGATTGGGGCACGGCCAGCGGGTAGGCTCTGGACTCATGAACCTGCGATGGCCTGAGTCCCAGCCGGTGCTGGGTGGTGACCCTGTCGCCCTGCGTAGTTGGCGTGCGTCCGATGTCGAGGCGGTCTACGCCGCCTGCCAGGACGAGACGCTGCAGAATTTCGCGAGCGTGCCGTCTCCCTACACGATGGCCGACGCCGAAGAGTTCATCGCCTTGGGAGCTGTCGTATGGCGAGAACACAGCGGCGTCAACTTCGCGATCACCGATGCGCTCGATGAGGTGATCGGAGCGATCACGCTGCAGAACTTCGTCGAAGTGGAGCTGACCTGCGAGGTCGCGTATTGGGTCGCGGACTTCGCGCGCGGCCAGCGGGTGGCTCGCCGGGCAGTCGAGCTGACCGCGCTGTGGGGGCATGAGGAGCTCGGTCTGGAGCAGTTGATCCTTAAGATTCAGCGGGAGAACACCGCGGCGCTCGCCGCGGCGCTGGCTGCCGGCGCTCGTCCGACCGGACTGACCGTCGACGAGGAGCACAAGGGAATCGTGCGCAACTACAGCATTTACGAGATCTGACGTGGCAGAACGGCTAGCACAAGCATCCAGCCCGTATCTTCGTCAGCACGCAAGCAATCCCATCGACTGGTGGGAGTGGGGACCCGAACCGTTCGCCGAAGCCGAGCGGCGCGACCTGCCCGTGTTTGTGAGCATCGGCTATTCGTCCTGCCATTGGTGTCATGTGATGGCCGCCGAGACGTTCAGCGATCCCGCGGTCGCCGCGCTGGTCAACGAGTCATTCGTCGCGATCAAGGTCGACCGGGAGGAGCATCCCGACGTCGATCAGGCGTTCATGCGGGCGACACAATCGCTGACCGGTCAGGGAGGCTGGCCCAACAGCGTCTTCTGCACGCCTGACGGGCGGCCCTTCTTCGCCGGCACCTATTTCCCTCCGCAGCCGCGCTTCGGCCTGCCGTCGTTCACCCAGCTGATCGAGACCCTCGCAGCTGCCTGGCGTGAACGCCGCCCCGAGGTTCTCGGGTCTGCGAGCGTGATCGTCAAGCGGCTCGCCTCGCTGGATCGTCCGCCGTTGCTGGGTGTGCCGGACGCCAACCTCGCCCCCGACCGGCTGCTCGAGTTGGTGCTGGCCGCCATGGACCCGCAGCACGGTGGATTCGGCACCGCCCCCAAGTTCCCGCAGGCGCCGGTGCTCGATGCGCTGTTCGTGCGCACCGAGCAGACGGCAAACGACAAGGCGCTGTTCGCTCTGGAAGCGATGGCGCGCGGCGGCATCCACGACCAGGTCGGCGGCGGTTTTCACCGCTATGCGGTCGACGAGGGCTGGGAGGTGCCGCATTTCGAGAAGATGCTCTACGATAATGCGCTGCTGCTCGGCACCTATACGCGCGGTTGGCTACGTGCAATACCCGATGACGGCACCGAGCAGCGAGAGATCTTCGAACGGGTGGCGCGCGGTATCGTCGGCTGGCTGGCCGATGAGATGCTGCTGCCCGGCGGCGGGTTCGCCGCCAGCCTCGACGCCGACTCCGACAACGAGGCCGGTGAGCATGTCGAAGGCGCCTACTACCTGTGGAGCCCACAGCTTTTCGACGAATACCTCGGCAAGGACTCCCGCTTTGCCCAGGGCGTCTTCCATGTGACCTATGGTGGCAACCTGCCGCGCGGCGCCCATGCACCCGCCGACGGCAGTGGGCTGTCGACCCTGCAATTGCACGGGCTGCCGCATCCTGGACGACTGGCCAACATCATCGCGGTGCTGAAGGCGGTCCGCGACCGTCGTCCTCGTCCGGCACGCGATGAGAAGGTTCTGACAGCCTGGAACGGCTTGCTGGTCGACTCGCTCGTCCGTGCAGGCGTGGTCTTCGGGCAGCCCGAATGGTTGGACCTGGCGAGGGCCTGTGGACAGTATCTGTGGCGCAATCACTGGGACGAGCAGCGCCGGATTCTGGCCCGGAGCAGCCTGGCCACCGAAGAGGGGATCTCGCTGGGCCCCGATGGCGTGTGCTCCGACTACGCCAGCGCGGCGCTGGGCTTCCTGGCCCTGGCCCAACTGGGCGATGCTGTCTGGCTGCAACGGGCCGTCACGCTGCTCGATCGGGCCCTGGAGCTTTTCGGTGCCGACGACGGTGGCTTCTATGAGACCGCCGTCGGCGGCGACGTCTTGTTCGAGCGGACGAAGCGCCTCAGCGATGAGGAACTCCCCAGCGCCACCTCGATCATGGAGATCGCCCTGCGTGCTGCCGCCCGGCTCGCCGAGCGCCCGGATCTGGAGGACCGGGCCGATCGGGCGGCGCGCGCGCTGCGTCCGGTGCTGGCCCAGGCACCCCAATTGAGTGGTTGGGGACTGGCCAGTCTGCTGGCGCGTTCGGAGGCCGATCGCGGTTGGGGTCCGGCCGAGATCGTCATCGTGGGCGCCGCAGCCGACCCCACGTCCCCGTTGGTCAAGGCCGCCTGGCGGCTCGCGCCTTGGGGCAGCATCGTGGTCGACGGCCCTCAAGAAACCGAAGGCTTCGGCGAGTTGTTCACCGGCCGCGCGCAGTTGGACGGCGAACCCGCGGCCTATGTCTGCCGCGGTCAGACCTGCCAGCTGCCGGTCAGCGACTGGTCGCAGCTGCGGGCTCTGCTCTGGGAGACCGACTAGCCACCCCGAGCCCGGGGTGGGCGAGTGGCTCAGGCGCCGTAGCGACGTTCGCGCTGCTCGTAGTCACGCAGCGCGCGGTAGAAGTCGACCTTGCGGAAATCGGGCCACAGCGCCTCGCAGAAGTAGAACTCGCTGTGCGCGGACTGCCACATCAAGAAACCGCTCAGCCGCTGCTCGCCCGAGGTACGGATGATCAGGTCGGGGTCGGGCTGGCCGCGGGTGTACAGATGCTCCGAGATCTGATCGACTTCAAGATTGTCGGCAAGCTCGGCGAGAGTGGTTCCCTTCGCCGCCTCCTCGGCCAGCAGCGACCGGACGGCGTCGGCCAACTCGTGGCGTCCGCCGTAGCTGACAGCGACGTTGACGTGCATGCCCGGGCGCCTGCGGGTGAGCGCTACGGTCGCGCGTAGGGAGTCCGCGATTTCGTCGGGCAGCAGACCGAGGTCACCGACCACCATGACGCGGTAGTCGTCCGCCGCGGCCAGGTCCCTGACGAGTTGGACGATCACCTTGAGCAAGGGCATCAACTCGTCGTTCTGGTCGCGACGCAGATTGTCGGTCGACAGCACCCACAACGTCACGACCTGGATGCCGATCTCATCGCACCACGCGACGAACTGCTTCAGCTTGCTGGCACCGGCCTGATAGCCGGCGGCCAGTGGCAGATCCGGAGCATTGGCGCGCGCCCAACGGCGGTTGCCGTCCGCCAAGACAGCAACATGCCGGGGCAAGGCACTGGGACGCAGTTGCCTGCGCAGCCGGGTCTCGTAGACGCGGTAGGCCACCTTCTTGAGCTCACGCGGCATGAGGTCGAACGCCCGGGTGATTCCGGACTGTACGTTGGCCATTGCCATGGGCCTAATTAAACCGCGTTGCGTGATCGGCGTTTCTTCGGGGCGCAACCTACGGTACCGTAGGTTCTGTGAATCGCGCTGTTGCTCAGTCCAAGGTCTCGACCCTGCCACCGGAGACCAAACCGAGGCTGCGTGGCTGGCTGCACTTGGTCAACACGCCGATCTCCCTTGTCGGCGGATTGATCCTGATGATCGCGGCGGACACCGTCCCGTTGCGAATCGCCTGCGCGATCTGGACGGTGACCGCCCTCATGCTGTTCGGCAACTCGGCGGTCTACCACCGCGGGCACTGGAGCGACCGGGTTTCGGCGGTCCTGCGTCGTATCGATCACTCGAATATCGCGATCTTCATCGCAGGCACCTACACCCCGCTGGCGGTCGCCTTGCTGAGCGGCGCATCGCGCATCGTGCTGCTGGGCCTGATCTGGGGGGCGGCTGCGGTGGAGGTGCTGTTCCGGGTGCTGTGGATGGACGCTCCGCGCTGGCTCTATGTCGCCCTGTATCTGGTGATGGGCTGGGCTGCCGTCTTCTGGATGCCGCAGCTGATAACGGCCGGCGGCGCAGCGGTCGGCATTTTGATGATCATCGGCGGGCTGTTCTATTCCGTCGGCGCCATTGTCTACGCACTCAAGCGTCCCAATCCCAACCCGGCCTGGTTCGGTTTTCACGAGATCTTCCACGCCGGGACGGTGCTGGGGGCCATGTGCCACTGGGTCGCTATCCTCATCGCCATCTTGTGACCGGTCGCTCCACCGTCGGCGACACTCTTCCGGCGGTGGCCAAGCCCGGCGCCGTGAGCTGGCGAAGCGACAGACGGGCGATTGAAGATGAACAATTTGCTACGCAGCGCGTGGAATGGCCCCGCGCGCCCGGCTGGGCATCTAGCGTCGAGGTATGGAGCGAGTTGCTACCAAGACCTATGTCGTTGATACCTCGGTGCTGCTCAGTGATCCGCACGCTGTGCTGCGTTTCGCAGAGCATGATGTCGTGCTACCGATCGTGGTGATCACCGAACTTGAGGCCAAGCGTCATCATCCCGAACTCGGCTACTTCGCCCGCAGCGCTCTTCGCCTGCTGGACGATCTGCGCCAGAGCGAGGGCCGTCTCGATGAGCCGATTCGGGTCAACGCCGAGGGCGGGCGCCTGAACATCGAACTCAACCACACCAATCCCGAGCTGTTACCGGCGGGATTCAGGCTGGGTGATAACGACTCGCGGATCCTCGCCGTCGCGCAGAACTATTCCGCTGAGGGACACGACGTCGTCGTGGTCAGCAAGGACCTGCCGATGCGGGTCAAGGCGGCGGCGATGGGCCTGAAGGCGGAGGAGTACCGCAACGAGCAGGTCGCCGATTCCGGCTGGACCGGGATGACCACCATCGAGGTGGCCTCCGATGTCATCGACAAGATCTACGGGGTGGGCTCGGTCGAACTGCCCGACGCCGATGAGATCATCGTGAACTCTGGTGTGGTGCTGCGTTCACCTACCAGCAAGGCCCTGGGACGCAAGCTGCCCGATGGCCGCATCAAGGCGGTGCGCACCGATCTGGAGGCGTTCGGGGTGCGCGGACGCAGCGCCGAGCAGCGGGTGGCGCTGGATCTGCTGCTCGATTCGACTGTCGGCATCGTCAGCCTGGGCGGGCGCGCCGGGACGGGCAAGTCGGCGATGGCCCTGTGCGCGGGACTCGAACTCGTGATGGAGCGCCGTGAGTTCTCCAAGGTGATGGTCTTCCGGCCGCTGTACGCTGTCGGCGGCCAAGAGTTGGGCTACCTGCCGGGCAACCAGGACGAGAAGATGAACCCCTGGGGTCAGGCTGTTCATGACACGCTCAGCTCGGTGACCAGCAAGTACGTCATTGAGGAACTGGAACAGCGCGAGATGCTCGAAGTGCTGCCGCTCACCCACATCCGCGGGCGCTCGCTGCACGATGCTTTCGTGATCGTGGACGAGGCCCAGTCGCTGGAGCGCAACGTTCTGCTGACCGTGCTGAGCCGTATCGGACAGAACTCGCGGGTCGTGCTCACCCATGACGTTGCCCAGCGCGACAACCTGCGGGTCGGACGCCACGACGGTGTCGCCGCGGTGGTGGAGCGGCTCAAAGGCAACCCGCTGTTCGCGCATGTCACGCTCACCCGCTCGGAGCGCTCGCAGATCGCCGCGCTGGTCACCGAGATGCTCGAAGGGTTCTGAGCCGCGGGTTCGCTCCGGCGGCCGTTGTGCAGCGGCCCTCCGGTGGGCCCGATCAGCCGGGCTGCTGGCCGCGGGCGGCGTCGATCTTGGCCTTCGCGCCGTCCAGCCAGGCCTGACAGATCTTGGCGAGCTGCTCGCCGCGTTCCCACAGCTGCATCGACTCGGCCAGCGGCACACCGCCGGATTCCAGCTTGGCGACGACCTCGGCGAGCTGCTGGCGGGCCTGCTCGTAGGTCAGTTCGGCGTCGGGGGTGCTCATTGGTCTTCCTCCTGGTAGTCCACTTCGACGACAAGCTGGCCGTCGGACAGGTAGAGCAGCAGCTGATCGCCTGGATCGGCGTCGTTGACCGAGGTCACCGAGCCGCCCTCAGCGTCGGCGACGACCGCGTAGCCCCGCTCCAAGGTGGCTTTCGGTGACATCGCCCGCACGCTGCTCAGGGCGTGTGCGAGGCCGATGCGCTCGTCTGCGAGGCGTTGGTCGATGGCCCGCTCCAGACGGTTCCGACAACCGTCCAGCCATTCTTGGTGGACGCCGAAGCCGCCCGCGGGATCACGCAGTACTGGACGAGAGCGCTGCTGGTTCAGCCATTCCTGCTCACCCCGGACTTTGCTGATGATCGCCTGCCGCAGCCGATTGAGCTGGGTGGCGATCTGCTCGGCTTGTTCGCGGGCGTCCGGCACGGCCATCTTCGCGGCTTCGGTGGGGGTGGATGCGCGACGGTCAGCGACCAGATCGAGGATCGGGCTGTCCGGCTCGTGCCCGATCGCGCTGATCACCGGCGTCTTGGCGGCGCCGACCGCCCGCACCAGGCCCTCGTCGCTGAACGGCAGCAGATCTTCCAGCGATCCGCCCCCACGAGCGATGATGATCACCTGGATCTGGGGGTCGGCGTCCAGTTCGGCCAGACCGGTCATGACATCGACTGCCGCGTCCGGGCCCTGCACCAGAGCATGCCGGACGCGCACCTGGGCGCCCGGCCAGCGGCGCTGCAGATTGCTCAGCACATCGCGTTCGGCCGCGCTGCCGGCGCCGGTGATCAGCCCGATGCAGCCGGGCAGGAATGGCAGCTTCTTCTTACGGACCGAGTCGAACAACCCCTCGGCCTGCAGTTTGCGCTTCAGCTGCTCCAGCTGGACGAGCAGCCGGCCCTCGCCGGCGATCCGTAGCTCGGCGCACTCGAAGGAGAGGCTGGTGTTCTTCGTCCAGACTCTCGGAGTCAGGCAGGCCAGCACCGTCATGCCCTCGGTGAGCGGGCCGGCGGCATCCAGCACCTGGGTGCTGCAGGTGATCGTCGCCGAATTCTCGCTGCGAGAGTCGCGCAACGTCAGGAACTGGGTGGGCGCCTGTCGGCGGCGCAACTCGATGACCTGCCCGCTGACCCAGATCCAGCCGCAGCGCTCAACCCAGCCGCGGACCTTCTCGATGACCGCGCCCAGCGGCTGGGGAGTGTCAGGCGTATTACTTGCGGTGCTGGGCGAGGTGATCGCCATCAGCGCCGCCGGCGAGTGTCGTGTTTGCGCAGTTGCGGCGGCAGCGCGAAACTCAGCGACTCGTCCACCAGGCGCTCCTCGACCGCGGGTGGGAAACCGAGCTCCACCAGCCGGTCGAGCACCCCGTCCACCAGACGCTCAGGCACCGACGCCCCCGAGGTCACTCCGATCTCATTCACCGACTCCAGCCAGGCTGGGTCGATCTCGGACGCATCGTCGACCCGGAAGGCAGCGCGCGCACCGGCCTCCAACGCGACCTCGACCAGCCGGACCGAGTTCGAGGAGTTGCGGGAACCGACCACGATCACCAGGTCGGAGTGGGCGGCGATCTGCTTGACCGCGTCCTGCCGGTTCTGGGTGGCGTAACAGATGTCGTCGGATGGCGGATCGACCAGCTGCGAGAACCTGTCGCGCAGTTTGCCGACCGTCTGGGCGGTCTCATCGACGCTCAGGGTGGTTTGGGTCAGCCAGGCCACCGGCTGATCCGCCGGCAGGTCGAGCTTGTCGACGTCGTCGGGATGCTGAATGAGTACGATCGAGTCGGGTGCCTCGCCGGTGGTGCCCTCGACCTCCTCGTGGCCGTCGTGACCGATCAGCAGGATCGGCAGCCCCTGCCCGGCGAACCGCTTGGCCTCGTTGTGCACCTTGGTGACCAGCGGGCAGGTCGCATCAATGGAGCGCAGCCCGCGCGCGTCGGCCTCCTCCCGCACCGCGGGGGAGATGCCATGGGCCGAGAAGATCACCAGGGCGCCGGCCGGGACCTCATCGAGTTCGTCGACGAAGATGGCTCCCTTGGCCTCGAGTCCTTCGACCACATGCCTGTTGTGAACGATCTGTTTGCGCACGTAGACCGGCGACCCGAACTTCTGCAGAGCGCGCTCAACAGTGATCACCGCCCGGTTAACACCTGCGCAGTAGCCACGCGGCGCGGCTACCGCAACGCGCTTGGTGGAAGTCTGGGGACCTTGGTCAGTCATATCGATAAGCCTAGGGAGGTTGTTCAAAGACGGTACCGGTGTTCCAGACCGAGCACTGCTGTCCGGGCAGCACAACAGGGGTGAGGCGGAAGTGCCGGGCCTCGACGATATCTCAGCTGCCGAGTTCATCGAGGCGGGTCCCTCGTGAAGAGCCTGCCTGCTGATCGGTCTCTACCAGTTCGGCGACCGTTGGCTCGCTCCTGGCCAGCAACTCTTCGGCAGTGCCGTCGATCCCGTCCGCCGGATCGGTCTGCACCAACCGGATCCTCGACGGGGCAGGCAGCGTCCGGGCCTCGGCCTCGGCCACCAGTTCGGGCGCCGACAGCGGGCGAGCGGATTGCTCGATGCCCTGGGGTGATTGCAGCTCCTTTTCGGTGACCTGCAGGTCGCGGAAGCGCCGGGCACTCACCAGCACCCGGGTCTCCATCGAGCCGACCGCCGAGTTGTAGTGGGTGACCGACTGCTGCAAGGAGCGGCCGAGCTTGGCGAATGCGCCTCCCATGGTCACCAGCCGATCGTAGAGTTCACGGCCCAGCGCGAAGACTTCTGCCGCCGAATCGGCCAGCGCGGCCTGCTTCCAGCCGTATGCGACGGCGCGCAGCAGGCCGATCAGCGTGGTCGGAGTCGCGACGATGATGTTGCGGCCCGCCGCATACTCGTGCAGGTCGGGACGCTGAGCCAGCGCCTCGGCGCCCAATGCCTCACTCGGAATGAACAGCACGACGAACTCGGGGGTGCCGGTATCGGACTTCCAGTACTGCTTGGCCGACAACTGGTCGACATGGCTTTTGACGTTCTCGCCGAACTGTTTGAGCCTGGCCTGCCGATCGCCGTCGGAGGTAGCCTCCTGCGCGTCCAGGAATGCGCTCAGCGGCACCTTGGAATCGACGTAGACGAACTTGCCGCCGCCCAGCATCACCTTCATGTCCGGCCTGATGCGGGTATCGGCCGAGGTTACCCCGCTTGCCTGCTCGTAGAAGTCGCAGTGATCCAGCATGCCGGCGATCTCCACCACCCGGTGCAACTGCAGTTCACCCCACGCTCCGCGCACCTGTGGCTTGCGCAGCGCCGTCGACAGCGCGTTGGTTTCGCGGCGCAGCGACTCGCCGGTGGCCATCACCTGACGCACCTGCTCACCCAACTCGGCAGCCTGGGCATGACGCTGGTTCTCGACATGGGTCAGCTGGCTGTTGAGCGCCGCAAGGCTGTCCTTGACCGGCGTCATCAACGCCTCAGTGTGTTTGAGCCGCTGCTCGGCGGCCGCGTCGGCCCGGCGCGCTTGCTCCTGCAACGTCTGGTCGGCGAGCACCTTGAACTGGTTGACCAATACCTCGCGGTCGGCGGTCAGCTCTTCCAGCCGCTGGATGGCCGCGTCCCGTTGAGTCTGCGCGACGGCGACCGCGCTGTCCATCTGCGCTTGCGCCTGCGCGACGGCGGCGTCCCTGTCCGCGCGCAGTTGGGCGAGCACGGCCGCATTGCGCGAGCGGGTCACGACCACCCCGACAGCGACGCCCATCAGCAATGCCACGATCAGCGCAAGGACAGTGTTCAGCTCCATGGCGCCTACCCTGCCAGGCGGCACTGACAAAACGGTGAACCGCACCACGCGCGGCGCGGCGAGGCCGGAGATCGGCCCCGCGCGAGACGGACTCGTGGGTCAGACGAACAACTGCAGACGGTACGAGTACAGCGACGACACGTAGACGTGGTCGCCGAATTCGATGACCCGCCCGGTGTGGTCATACGTGGTGCGTTGCATCGTGACCAGTGCTGAACCGGTGTCGACGTTGAGCAGATCCGCATCGCTGCGCCCGGTCAACCGTGCGCCGATCGACTGCTCCGCCGAGTATGGGTTCACGCCGCGCTTGCGCATGCAGGCGTACAGGCCCTGCTCATTGAGCTCGCTGAACGAGGGCGCGACATCGAACGGGATGAGATTGTTCATCAGCGCCAGTGGCGCATCGTCGATGAAACGAAGCCGGCGAATCTGCACGATCTCGCTTCCGACGGCCGTGTTCAGGTGCGCGGACTGGCTCTCCTTGGCCAGCAGCACCTCATAACTGAGCACTTCACTTCGGATCTCGTAGCCCGATTCCTTGAGATCGTCGTAGAGGGAGGTGAGCCCGAGCGGACGATGCACATGGCGCGGGGCGACGCGGGTGCCCACCCGGCGCCGGCGTATCACCAGACCGCGGTTGACCAGCTCTTCCAACGCCCTGCGGGCCGTGGGGCGGGAGACCCGCAGCCGATTGGCCATGGCGACCTCATCTTCGATGAGCTGACCGGGCACCAGCCATCCGGAGCCGATCAGTTCGCTGAGCGGCTGGCAGATCTGCTGGTACAGCGGGATGGCAGAGTCCCGGTCGATGGAGATCGCGGGAACAAACGGTTCGTTCAGTGACTCCGGTCGAGGCTGTGTCACGGTCTCTCGATTCATGCATCTAGGAAGAAGCGCCAGAATCCACGGTTGGCGCCTGCTTGCTCCGACGTGCGCAGCACCCGGCACAGCGGCTGCCGGGTGGGGGGTGCCACAACGCCATTCACGGCGAGTCTAGCCCGTCAAGCCCTGCGCGGGAGTCAGTGGGCAGCTCGGCCGGTGCTTGGCCGCCACGACGTGGCGACGGCATCGGGCTGGTGACCGGTGGTCTAGCCTGATCGCATGCCGGCCGCACCCGATGCCCACGCGAGTTCATTCATCGACTTCATCGAGGAGTCGCCGACGTCCTATCACGCCGTCGCAAGCATGGTCGCTCGCCTCGAGGCCGGCGGATTCACCTCAGTCGACGAGACCGTGGCCTGGCACGGCATCCCCGGCAGTGGTTTCGTCCGACGGGACGGCGCGCTCATCGCCTGGCGTCAGCCCGCCGCATGGACGACCGGAACAGCCCTGCGCATCGTGGCCTCCCACACCGATTCACCCGCGCTCAAGCTCAAGCCACACGGCGCACTGACCAAGTCGGGGTTTCGGCTGGCCGAGACCGAGGTCTACGGCGGGCCGATCGTCCCCAGTTGGTTCGACCGTGATCTCGCGCTGGCGGGACGCCTCATCGACACCTCCGGTGTGGCTCATCTGGTGCGTACCCCGGCCTTCGCGCGGGTAGCGACTCTGGCCGTCCACCTCGACCGGACGCTACGCACCGACCTCAGCGTGGACGCCCAGCGCGACCTGAACGCCATCGTCTGTCTCGACCAGACCGGGGAACCTGCGCGGGATGCTCGGCTGGCCGGACTGCTGGCCGAGTGCGCCGGGCTGAACCTCGATCAGATAGCAGCCCAGGAACTCTTCTTCGTGCCGGCCGAACCCCCGGCCCAGATCGGGTTGGACGGCGAACTCATCGCGTCCTACCGCCTCGACAACCTCGCCTCGGTCTACCCAGGCCTGGCGGGCCTGCTGGAGGCCGGCGAGAGCCAGCATGTCCAGATCCTCGCCGCCTTCGACCATGAGGAGATCGGTTCGGGCAGCCCCAGCGGCGCGTCCGGGCCCTTCCTGGCACAGATTCTGCGCCGGCTCAGTCTGGCGCAGGGATACAGCGAGGACGATCATCTGGCCTGGCTGGCGCGCGGCTTCGCGCTGTCGGCCGACGTGGCCCACGGGCTGCACCCGAACCGGGCCGATCGACACGATCCGGTCGTCCAGCCGGTACTGGGCGGCGGCCCGGTTCTCAAGTGGAGCGCCCCGATGCGTTACGCCAGCGACGCTGTCTCGACAGCCGCCTGGACGCGCGCCTGTGCCGCCGCCGGGATCGACTACCAGGTCTTCGTGAACAACAGCAATGTGCCAGGTGGAACCAGCCTCGGTCCGCTGCTCGCCACCCGGCTCGGGGTGCGCACCGTAGACGCCGGAGTGGCGGTAGTAAGCATGCATTCGGCACGCGAGCTGTGCAGCGCGGCCGATATCGGACGATTCGCCGAGCTGTCCGCGAGCTTTCTTCAGCTCGACCAGTAGGGCCGGGCGTTAGGCCGCGGCCACCACGATCACGAGGAGAACCGCGACCATCAGCAAATAGAGCGCAAGCAGCGCAGTGCCGATCGCGCCGAGCACCAAGCCCGCGGTGAGGTTGTCTGCCCCGGAGTAGGCCTCCGGATGCTCGCGTACGTCCTTGCGTCCGCGGATCGCCATCGCCAAGGCGATCGGGCTCAAGATGGGGAAGAAGAAGCCGATCACCCCGAGCACGATCGCGGGAACCCCGTTCGGGTGGTTGGGGCGGGCGTAGAAGCCGGAAGGTGAATAGGGCACCAGCGGAGGCTGCGTCGAGCCGTCGAACGGCTGCGACCACTGATCCTGGGGCGAATTGGTCGCCCGCGGCGCCGCATACGGGTCGGAAGGCGCGGGGGAGGGGGATTGTTGCCCGAAGTATCCGTAGCCGCCGTAGCTGGAGCCGCTGTCTGCATGCTGGTCGGCGTCGCGACTCCAAAAAGCAGCATTCGGGTCAGCCTCGTGACTGGGCCAACTGCCGTCGCCGCTCATCTTGTTGCCTCCTTGGCCTGTTCGTCCGGACCGCGTGGGGCCGCTTGCCCTTCGTCCATCCTGTCACGCCCGCGGTACCGGACGATGCCACCCCGCTCGCTCATCCTGAGTAGGCTGGTGCGACGTGGCACTTACCATTGGAATCGTCGGGCTGCCCAATGCGGGCAAATCCACCCTGTTCAACGCGTTGACCCGCAACACCGTTCTCGCCGCGAACTACCCCTTCGCGACCATCGAACCCAACGTCGGCGTCGTGGGAGTTCCCGATGATCGGCTGGCGGTGCTCGGCAAGATGTACAACTCCGAGCGACTGGTCCCGGCCACGGTGAGTTTCGTCGATATCGCCGGCATCGTGAAGGGTGCTTCACAAGGTGAAGGTATGGGCAATGCCTTCCTCGCCAACATTCGCGAGGCAGATGCCATCTGCCAGGTGACCAGGGTCTTCACCGATGAAGATGTCACCCATGTGGACGGCCGCATCGACCCGGCCTCCGATATCGACACGATCCGCACCGAACTGATCCTCGCCGACCTGCAGACCCTCGAGAAGGCGCTGCCCCGGTTGGAGAAAGAGGCCAAGATCAAGAAGGAATCGCGTCCGAAGTACGAGGCGTGGGCCGCGGCCCAGGAGTCGCTGAACGCCGGGGTGGGTGTCTTCCAGGCCGGGCTGGATCCCGAACCGCTGCGCGATCTGTTCTTGTTGACCGCCAAGCCCTACATCTACGTCTTCAATCTCGATCAGGACCAACTTGCGGACGAGGCGCTGCGCGCGAGGCTCGCCGAGATCGTGGCTCCCGCCGAGGCGGTCTTCCTCGATGCGAAGTTCGAATCCGAACTGGTGGAGATGGACGAGGACGAGGCCCGGGAGTTCCTGACCGACGCTGGGGTCAGCGAGCCGGGGCTGGATCAGTTGGCCCGTGTCGGCTATCAGACCCTGGGCCTGCAAAGCTTCCTGACCGCCGGACCCAAGGAGTCCCGGGCCTGGACGATCAAGCAGGGTGCCACCGCGCCCGAAGCGGCCGGCGTCATCCACACCGACTTCCAGAAGGGCTTCATCAAAGCCCAGATCATGGACTACAACGATCTGGTTTCACTCGGCAGCGAGGCCGCGGTCAAGGCCGCCGGCAAGATGCGGCTGGAGGGCAAGGACTACGTCATGGAACCCAACGACATCGTGGAGTTCCGCTTCAACGTCTGAAACCGGCGATTCAACGCCTTGGATGAGTTAGTCACCCCTGGGCTCGGGTTCAATGGGTAGCTAGAGCAGCCTCCGGCGACACAGGAGCAGACCCATGTTCACCGAGTTCGCACGCGACCACGCCTTCACCATCGCCTGGTTCGGTCTGATGACGATGGTCTGGTTCGGTTGGGGGCAGGAGGACCCACCGCAGCGTTGGCGCTGGCGCCTCGGCGTCGGGTCGGCCCTGGGAGTGGTACTGGCCGGGCTGTTCGGTTACGGAGTCTTCACACGCTGGGACGAAGGGTCCGCATTGGAGGGCCGGTACGGGCTGTTCGGCATCCTGGTCCTGCTCGAAGTCGCCGTGGCCGGCGCCGGCTGCCTCGTGCTGTGGCGCAGGCAGCAGAGCCGCTGGATGGCCTGGTGGGTCGCAGCGATTGTCGCAGTCCACTTCATTGGGCTCGCTTTCCTGCTCGGTGACTGGTCGCTGACCGTATTGGGTGCGGTGCAACTCGTCGCCCTCATCGCGGTGAGACCCAGCCTGAAGTCCGACGGTGGGCCTACCAGCCGTCTGGTCGGCCCCCTGATGGGCACCTCACTGCTGGTGTTCGTGCTGCTGTCCGCGGCGATCTTCCTAGCCGGCGTCGGCTTGCCCTGGTGAGGAATGCCGACATATCCCACTGAGCCCGATCGCCCGACCAGGTGTTCAGCTTCAACGAGCGCCCTGTCGCTCGCCGGCGGCTTATCATCTGGCCCATGAGCATGCCAGGAATGGGTCGCGGCGGGGGTATGCGCGGCATCGACGAGCACGCCCAACGCGCACTCAACGCACAAGCCCCACAGATCGAGAATCTGGGTGGGCGTGTGCTCAAGCTCTTCGCCCCGTACAAGGCGAAGATCGTCGCGACCTGCTTGATCGTGGTCGTCTCTGCCGCGCTGGGCGTGATCCCGCCGCTGCTGGTCAAGCGGATCTTCGATCAGGCGCTGTTCCCGGTCGACGGCGACGCGTCGATGTCGCTGCTGATCCGGCTGGTGGTGGGCATGGTCGGGCTGTATCTGCTGTCGGCCGCGCTGAACGTGGTCCAGACCTGGCTGACCTCGACGGTCGGCAACTCGGTCACCGGCGACCTACGGGTGCGACTGTTCGAGCATCTGCAGGCCATGGAGCTGGCCTTCTTCACCCGCACCAAGACCGGAGTCATCCAGTCCCGTCTGCAAAACGACGTGGGCGGAGTGTCCGGAGTGCTCACCTCGACGCTCACCTCGATCCTCGGCAACGCCGTCACCGTGATCGCCTCGTTGGTCGCAATGATTCTCATCGACTGGCGCCTGACCATCGTCTCGGTGATCGTGATGCCGATCCTGGTCCTCGTCCAGCGTCGGGTGGGCATGGTCCGCGCCCGGATCGCCGGGCAGACCCAGGAGTCGCTGTCGGAGCTCACCTCTATCACGCAGGAGACACTGTCGGTCTCCGGGATTCTGCTGGCCAAGTCGTTCAACCGGCAGCGGGCGGAGTCGGAGCGCTACCGCGCGGAGAACACCAACCAGGTACGCCTCCAGGTCAGGCGTGCCATGAGCGGGCAGGGTTTCTTCGCGGTCGTGCAGGTGCTCATGTCGTCGGTCCCGGCGGTCATCTATGTGGTCGCGGGCTGGCTCATCGTCGGCGGCGATGTCGGCATCACCGCCGGTGCCATCGTGGCGTTCACCAATGTTCAGGCTCGTCTGCTGAACCCGCTGGTCGGCCTCATGCGCGTGGCGTTGGACCTGCAGACCTCCAGGGCGCTGTTCGCCCGCATCTTCGAATACCTCGACCTGGTGCCGGCGGTTCGCGACATCCCGGATCCGCTCGACGTGGCCCAGGCGCCTGGGCCACGGGGTCGCATCGAGTTCGACGATGTGGTCTTCCGCTACCCGGATGCGGCGCTGGACACCCGCCCGACCCTGGATCATGTCAGCTTCACCGTCGAGCCCGGACAGCATGTCGCCTTGGTGGGGCCGTCCGGCTCGGGAAAGTCCACCATCTTGTATCTGGCGCCGCGGCTGTACCAGGCCTCGTCGGGCGTCGTCCGCTTCGCAGGTGCCGACGTGCGCACCCTCAGCGCAGGCTCGATCATCGACGATGTCGGCATCGTGACCCAGGAGACCTACCTGTTCCACGCGACCATCGCCGAGAATCTGCGGTACGCCAAGCCGGATGCGACCGACGAAGAGCTCGTCGAGGTCTGCACCGCCGCGAACATCCATCACATCATCGCCGGTTTCGAGGACGGCTACGACACCGTGGTGGGTGAGCGCGGCTACCGGCTGTCCGGTGGTGAGAAACAGCGAATCGCGATCGCTCGGGTGCTGCTCAAGGACCCACCCGTCTTGCTGCTGGACGAGGCCACCTCCGCCTTGGATACGGTGTCCGAACGTGTGGTCCAGGAGGCTATCGACCAGCTCGCGCACGGACGCACGACGATCACTGTCGCACACCGGCTCTCGACGATCGTGGACTCGGACCTCATCTATGTGATCGACGCCGGGCGGATCGTGGAACGTGGCACCCACGCGGAGTTGATGGCCGCCGGCGGGCTGTACGCCGAACTCGCCGCCCAGCAGGTCTCCGCCGCCAGGATCGAGGGGGTCATCTCTGCCGATAAGGCCCCCTTGCCCGAGCGTCGCGCGGACGAGTGCCCGCAGGTCGACCTGGACGACGTGCAGGACGCGGCATTCGATTCCGCCGCCGCGGTGCTTGCGGTGGCCGTGCCATGGCACGGTCCGGCTCCCGCAGGAGCGAGCGTCGAATGGCCGCCCGTGGTGCAGCAGGTGCCGGCCTGGCAGGTCTACTCCCGGGTTCCGCGACTGCGTGAAGCCTCCGATCGCCGTCACGGCCGCAGGAGCGGAACCTGGTACGAATACCGTCCCTCGTAGCGCTGGGCCAATCGGCAGCCGCGGGGCGGGCCAAGCCGAGAAATCCCGAGCTTGCATGGTTGCGCAATTATGCAAGTTGTTCGATAATGGCGCCATGCTGCGCGTCTTGCGGAATCAGACCTACCGGCGCCTTTTCACTGCCCAGATCGTGGCGCTGCTCGGCACGGGTCTGGCCACGATCGCGCTGGGCCTGCTCGCCTACGATGTCGCGGGCGGACACGCGAGTCTCGTGCTGGGCGGCATCTTCACGGTGAAGATGATCGCCTATGTGTTCGTCGCTCCGTTGACGAGTGCGGCACTGGTGCGGCTGCCACGCCGCACGGTGCTTGTGGCCTCGGACGTGCTGCGTCTGGTCGTGGCCCTGTGGCTGCCGTTCGCGGATCAGGCCTGGCAGATCTTCATGCTGGTCTTCGTGCTGCAGTCTGCATCAGCAACATTCACCCCGACCTTCCAGTCGGTGATCCCGCTCGTCTTGCCCGAAGAGGACGACTACACACAGGCGCTCTCGCTGTCCCGGCTTGCCTATGATCTCGAATCCATCGTCTCGCCGATGCTGGCGGCACTGCTGCTGCTCGTCGTCCACTCGAACACCCTGTTTTTCGGTACCGCCGTGGGGTTCGCGGGTTCGGCGATGCTGGTCTTGTCGACGGCGCTGCCGAAGTCGCTCGGCCTGACCTGCGCGGACGATGGGCCGCAGTTGCCGTTCGGTATCCGGGCCCGAGCCGGCATCCTGCACTTCATCCACCGGCCCGGCCTGCGCCCCATCCTGGCGCTCAACTTTGTGACTGCTGCCGCCATGTCGCTCGTGCTCGTCCAGACGGTGGTGGTCGTGCGGTCGCAGCTGGGGCTGGACGAGTCGATGGTGGCGGTCTTCCTGGCCGTGAGCGGCGCGGGCTCCATGACGGCTGCACTGGCGATACCGCGGGTGCTCCGCACCGTTGACGAACGCACCATCATGTTGCCCGCCGCCGGCGTCCTGGCCGCGCTCACTGCCTTGGCCGGGATTGTCTTGTTGATCTCGGCAGGGCCGACGCAGGTCGGCGTGCTGGCCGTCGTGTGGTTCGTGATGGGGCTGGCCTGGTCAGCTGTGGAAACCCCGATCGGACGCATCATCCGCCGCGAAACACCATCCGACGAGCTCTCGGCCGCCTTCGCGGCACAGTTCTCCCTCTCGCACGCCTGCTGGCTGATCAGCTACCCACTCGCTGGGGTGCTCGGGCTGGCCGGCCTGCCCGCCACCGCGTTCGTCCTGGCGGGTCTTGCGGCGGCAGCCGCGGTATTGGCTAGCCTGCTGTGGAGAGCCGAACCACAGCTGCGAATGTTGGAGGTCATACGTGCAGACACCGCCGAAGGACCCTGAACTCGACCATGCCGCGGCAATCCTGCGCCTGCTCGGTGATCGCACCCGATTGGCGATACTCGCGATGATCGCAGTCGAGGAGATGTCGGTGACCGCCATCGCCGAGAGCCTCGGCCGCCCGGTTCCGGCGGTCTCGCAGCATCTGGCCAAGCTGCGTGGCGCCGGCCTGGTCAAGGTCCGCAAAGACGGCGTGACGAGTTACTACACGCAACCGGACGAGCACCTGGCCCAGCTGGTCACCAGCGCCCTGCAGCTCAGCGAACATGCGCTCTATGCCGTTCCGCCGCACCATCGCCGTCAGCGCAGCTAGCCCAGCGGGGACGCCTGCCCGCGCCGAGCAGACCGGCGCATTGGATCAGTCGGCCAGCACCCGTGCAAGGTCATACGACGGCGCCCGCTCGACCTGATCGAGCAGGCAGCTGCGGGCATCCCGGTCCGGACGGAAACGCAGCAGGCTCACGGCGTGCCTGAATCGGGCCCCCTGAAGCTGATCGAACGCCACCTCGACGACCAGTTCGGGTCGCAACGCCATCGACTGCACAGCATCTGCCTTCGAGAACCGCGATCGCGGCTTGTCGAGCATCACCGCCGCACCCTCGGCATCGCGCAGCACCAGGGGATCGAGCTCGTCGATCAGTCGTTCGCGCATCGCATCCGAAAAGGCCCCGATACCGCCAACCGGAACCAACGTTCCCGACTCGTCGTACATGCCCAGCAATAGCGATCCGACGCCGTGCCCGCTCTTGTGGATGCGATATCCGATCACCACCGCCTCGGCGGTACGAGAGTGCTTGGTCTTCTTCCAGCCGCGCTTGCCCGGCAGGTAGAGCGAGTCCCGCGGTTTCGACACCACGCCGTCCAGCCCGGCCCCCTCGAAGCGTTCGAATGCCCGCTGGGCCTCGGCGAGGTCCAGCATCACCGCGCTCAGGTGGGCCCCACGATGCCGGTCGGCAGCCGACGCGAAAACCGATTCCAGCCGGTCGCGCCGCTCGTCCCAGATCAGCCCGGTCAGATCGGCGCCGTCAAGGGCCAAGACATCGAAGCAGACCAACTCGGCCGGCGTCTGCTCACTCAGCAGCGCAATCCGGGAGGCGGCCGGATGAATCCGGGCGCTCAGGGCATCCCAGTCCAGATGCTGCGCGCCCGGCTGACCCGCGCGCACGATCAACTCGGCGTCCAGAATCGCGCCATCGGGCAGCCAGCTCGACAGCGCGGAGACGACCTCCGGGAAATACGGGGTCAGCGGCTTCTTGCCGCGCCCGTCCAGGGCGATCCGGTCCCCATCCCGGCTGATGATGCAGCGGAAGCCGTCCCACTTGGGCTCGTGCGCGAATCCGGGACCATCCGGAATCCGGTCGACCGCGCTGGCGAGCATCGGATCGATGGGCAGATCGAGTGGCAGGCTCATACCTCCATTCCAGCACGGCCGCCAGCGGATTCAGATGCCTGAAGGGCACGCAGCGCGCCGAAGACGTAACACGCCCGACATGAATTGTCGGCTGTGTCACTGTAGGCTGAAGGCCCGTGGGTAGCGCTAAACAGACCAAGCACGTATTCGTTACTGGGGGCGTTGCCTCCTCACTGGGAAAGGGCCTGACGGCGTCCAGTCTCGGCAGTCTGCTGGTGGCCCGCGGACTGCGGGTGACCATGCAGAAGCTCGACCCCTATCTCAACGTCGATCCCGGAACGATGAATCCGTTCCAGCACGGCGAGGTGTTCGTTACCGATGACGGCGCCGAAACCGATCTCGACATCGGCCACTACGAACGCTTCCTCGATCGCAATCTGAGCGCCGAGGCCAACGTCACGACCGGTCAGGTCTATTCGACCGTGATCCAGGCCGAACGCCGCGGTGACTACCTCGGGGAATGCGTTCAGGTGATCCCGCACATCACCAACGCCATCAAGGAGCGCATGCTCGGTGTGGCACGTCCCGATGACGACATCGTCATTCACGAGATGGGCGGCACTGTAGGCGACATCGAATCGCAGCCCTTCTTGGAGGCCGCGCGCCAGGTGCGTCACGACATCGGACGCGACAACGTCTTCTTCCTGCATGTTTCGCTGGTGCCCTTCATCGGCCCGAGCGGCGAGCTGAAGACCAAGCCGACTCAGCATTCGGTGGCTGCGCTGCGCAGCTCCGGCATCGTCCCGGACGCGATCGTCTGCCGGTCGGGACTGCCGATCCCCGATTCCATCAAGCGCAAGATTGCGATGTTCTGCGACGTCGATACCGAGGCCGTGATCAGCTGCCCCGATGCGTCCAGCATTTACGAGATCCCCAAGGTCTTGCACGCCCAGGGCCTGGACGCCTACCTGGTACGCCGACTGGCGCTGCGTTTCCGCGATGTGAATTGGACCAAATGGGATGACCTGCTCGATCGCATCCGCCATCCCAAGCACGAGATCGTCATCGCCCTGGTCGGCAAGTACATCGATCTTCCGGACGCCTACCTGAGCGTCGTCGAGGCGATCCGGGCCGGCGGTTTCGCCAACTGGGCCAAGGTGGACATCCGTTGGGTGCCCAGCGACGAATGCGAGACCCCCGAGGGTGCCGCAGCCAAGCTGGGTGACGTGGACGGCATCGTGGTGCCCGGTGGATTCGGGATCCGCGGCGTCGAGGGCAAGCTCGGCGCGATCCGCTACGCCCGCGAGCACAAGATCCCGATCCTGGGGCTCTGCCTGGGTCTGCAGTGCATGGTGATCGAGTTCGCCCGCGATGTGGCAGGTATCGAGGACGCGGCCTCCAGCGAGTTCGATCCGGACACCTCGGCCCCGGTGATCGCCACGATGGCCGAGCAGCAGGCGATCGTTTCGGGTGACGGCGACATGGGCGGATCGATGCGGCTGGGCGCTTACCCGGCCGACCTGGTCAAGGGCACGCTGGTGCAGCAACTCTACGGACGCATCAAGGTCTCCGAGCGGCACCGTCATCGCTATGAGGTCAACAATGCCTACCGCAAGCAGTTGGAGGAGGCCGGTCTGGTCTTCTCCGGGCTGTCGCCCGACCGCAACCTGGTGGAGTTCATCGAACTGCCCACCGAGACCCACCCGTTCTTCGTCGCCACCCAGGCTCATCCCGAGTTCAAGTCGCGTCCGATAACGTCCCACCCGTTGTTCAAGGGTTTGATCGCGGCCGCGGTCGAGTACCACGGCCAGCACAACGCGAGCCATTAGGAGGACGCACCGTGGACGATCTTGCTGGGGTGGTTGACCGGCCCGAGGATTGGCCTGTGCTCGATCGCCAGGTCAAGGCGACCGGACGGGTCCAGGATTTCGTGGAGGACCGCGTCCTCACCCCGAGCGGTGAACAGATCGTCCGGCAGTGGGTGGAACACCCCGGGGCGGTCGCCGTGATGGCCATGGACGACCAGGGCCGGCTCGCGGTCGTCCATCAGTATCGCCACCCGGTGGGCTATCGCCTGGTAGAGCCGCCCGCCGGCATCCTCGACCATGCCGGTGAATCCGGCGTCTCGGCGGCTCGCCGGGAATTGGCGGAAGAGGCCCGGCTGGCCGCGTCGGATTGGCGGACCCTGGTGGATATCTTCACCTCGCCCGGCGGGTTGCAGGAGTCGATCCGGATCTTTCTGGCACGCGACCTGAGCCCGACCGAGCGTCCGGATGGCTTTGTCGTCGACGGTGAAGAGGCCGATATGTGCCTGTACTGGCTGCCGCTGGAGCATCTGGTCGAGCTCATCTACCGGGGTGAGGTCCAGAGCCCCACGATGGTGGCCGGCACCTTGGCACTGGCCTTGGCTGTCGAGCAGGGACGCCTCGACCAGCTGCGGCCGGCCGACGCCGACTGGCCTGCCCGCAGGGCGAAGGAGCAACGCGATCGCGAGTTCAACTGACGGGTATCCCTCGTCCTCCCGGCTGCAGCGCGTGGTGAAGGGCTATCTCGATCATCTGGTGGTCGAAAGAGGACTCGCACGCAATACGGTCGCCGCCTATCGGCGCGATCTGGCCCGCTACGCGGCCTGGCTGACGCAGCAAGGCATCGACGACATCGCTGACGTTCATTCTTCCGATATCGAGGCCTATCAGATGAGCCTGGCTTCGGGGGACGCCGAGCATCCCGCGCTGGCGACGTCGAGCATCGCGCGGATGATCGTCGCAGTGCGGGCCTTGCATGCGTTCGCGGCCGCCGAGTCGCTGACCCCCGACAGCCCCGCCGCCGACGTGAGCCCGCCCGGCATCGGCAAGCGGCTGCCCAAGGCACTGTCGATCGGTGAGGTGCAGCAATTGCTGGACGCGGTCGATCGCACGACACCAGTCGGGCTGCGTGACGCCGCCCTGCTCGAACTGCTCTACGGAACCGGAGCGCGCATCAGTGAGGCCACCGATCTCGATGTGGACGACGTGACTCGCCTGCTGGACGATCCCGAGCTCGGGTTGCGGCTGATCGGCAAGGGCAACAAGGAGCGGATCGTGCCACTCGGTAGCTATGCGCGCCGCGCGCTGGAGGCCTGGCTGGTGCGCGGACGCCCCGCCATAATCGCCAAGGCCGGACGCACGAGTCCCGCACTATTCGTCAATACCCGCGGGAGCCGGCTATCGCGGCAGAGCGCTTGGGGGATTATCCGCAGCTGCGCCCAACACGCCGGGATCACGACCGAGGTGTCGCCGCACAGTCTGCGGCACAGCTTCGCGACCCACCTGCTCGATGGTGGCGCCGATGTGCGGGTTGTTCAGGAACTGCTCGGGCACGCCTCAGTGACCACCACTCAGATCTACACCGAGGTGACGGTCGAGCATCTGCGCGAGGTCTACCGATCGGCGCATCCCCGAGCCCGGGCCTGACAAGGAGATCTCCTGGTCTCAGGGCTTCCACAGCCCCCCGATTTGCATGCCTTGCGATTGGTGTGTAATGTTGGCGAAGCCTTCTGAGGGGGGCGGTTACCGAGAAAGGTCGGGCTTTCGGGTTCTGACTAGGGCGTTTAGTCCTTTTCTGGGTGGCTGTCGTGTTGATGAGGGTCGGTCAATTCAATAGCTTGTGTCGCTGAGGCGAGGCTTGACGTTTCCTTTCGTGGGTGCGTCTGGTTGGGGCTCGGGGATGCGTGGGAGTCGGACTTCTGGTTTGACTCTTACCGATAAGGGGGCTATAGTTGGTCGGGTCGCTTCGGGAGGGTTTTGGTTCTTCTGGGGTGGTTGATAAGTGAAGATGGCCTTGATGGGGATTGTTGGGGGCGGCTCTTTTTTTGGGGTTGTTTTTGGTGGTCTTTTGATGGGTTGGTGGATG
>JAAYVB010000022.1 GCA_012517405.1 Propionibacterium sp. | reverse complement strand
GCTCCGGCCGCACCTGCTGCTCCGGCCGCACCGGCTCCCGCGGCACCGGCCGCTCCCGCCGCAAAGCCCGCCGAACCCGCTGCTGTCGCCCCGCGCGCGACCGGCGAGGACGGCCCGTATGTCACTCCCCTGGTCCGCAAGATGGCCGCCGACAACGGTGTCGACCTGAATTCGATCACCGGCACCGGCGTTGGCGGACGCATCCGCAAGCAGGATGTGCTGGCTGCCGCCGAAGCCGCCAAGGAGGCCGCCCGTAAGGCCGCCGAGCCGCCGGCTCCGGCGCCCGCACCGGCTGCACCTGCCGCTCCGGCAGCGAAGCCGGCCCCCGACGAGTCCGGCAAACGCGGTACCACCGAGAAGATGAGCCGGCTGCGCTCGATCATTGCCGGTCGCATGGTCGAGTCGTTGCAGACCGCTGCACAGCTGACTGCCACCGTCGAGGTCGACCTGACCGCGATCAGCAAGCTGCGCGGCAAGGTCAAGGACGAGTTCCGTCGCCGCGAAGGCACCGGCCTGACCTACCTGGCGTTCATCTCGAAGGCCGCCACCGAAGCGTTGAAGGCCTTCCCGGCCATCAACGCGTCCATCGATGGTGGCAATGTCGTCTACCACGATGCCGAGCACCTGGGCATTGCGGTCGACACCCCGCGCGGCCTGATCGTCCCGGTCATCAAGAACGCCGGCGATCTGAACGTCGGTGGCATCGCCAAGCAGATCTCCGATCTGGCAGCGCGTGGACGCGACAACAAGCTCGGTCCCGATGAGCTGTCCGGCGCGACCTTCACCATCACCAACTACGGTTCGGCAGGCACCCTGTTCGACACCCCGGTGATCAACCAGCCGAACTCCGGCATCCTCGGTACCGGAGCACTGGTGAAGCGCCCAGTCGTCGTGTCCGATCAGTTCGGCAACGACACCATCGCGATTCGCGACATGATGTACATCTCGCTGACCTACGACCACCGGCTGATCGACGGCGCCGTGGCGGCCCGCTTCCTGTCGGCGATCAAGGCCCGTCTCGAGGAGGGCGCCTTCGGCGGCGAGTTCGGCCTGTGATCTGAGTAGCCGGTAGACCGACCAAGACGGACGCCCACGAGCCTCGGCTGGTGGGCGTCCGTTTATTCGTGGCCACACACAGCCGGTAACATGGAACTCCGGACGCTGCACGGTCGTGCGTCCGGCTCATTACTTGATTGACGAACAACGGAGCATCATGGCGAAGAGCGAGCGGGCCAAGGAGCTGGCTGCGAAGCAGAAGGCGGAGGCCAAGGCGCTGCGCGAGAAGAAGCGCAACTCCGACAATCCGCGCGACTGGAGCACCTTCAGGCAGATCCGCGAATCGTTCAAGATCACCCGCGAAGTTGATCCCCAGCTGATCTACTGGCTGGTCGGCGCCTTCCTGCTGGCCACCCTGGTCGGCCTCGGGGTGGGTCTGGCAATGAGTCAGTGGATCTGGGGTCTGGTGATGGGCATACTGCTCGGCGTCACCGCCGCCCTCTACACCCTCACCTGGCGGACCAAGAAGGCCAGCTACACCCGCTACAAGGGAGTACCTGGCGCAGGCGAGGTTCCGCTCAGCATGCTCAACAAGAAGAAGTGGACCGTCCAGCCGGCCATCGCGGTGACCCGTCAGCAGGATTGCATCCATCGCGTGGTGGGCGCTCCTGGTGTCGTGCTGGTCGCCGACGGCGATCCCGGACGTCTGAAGCCGCTGTTGAACACCGAAGTCAAGCGGCATCAGCAGGTGCTCTACGGGATCGAGGTGTCCACCATCATGATGGGCGACGGCCCGGGCCAGGTGCCCATGGAGAAGGTGCAGAAGCAGATCGAGAAGCTCCCGGCCAAGCTCGACAAGGTGGAGATCGCCGAGGTGCAGAGCCGGCTCAAGGCTCTGGACGCGATGAAGTCGCGCATTCCTATCCCGAAGGGTCCGATGCCGACCAACATGAAGGGCTCCCGCAAGGCAATGCGCGGCCGCTGACCGGATGGCGCATCTTCTCGGGGCTGAAGCCCTTCATCTGGAATATCCGACTCGCGTTGTCTTCGACTCGGTGACCCTCGGTATCAACGAAGGCGACCGCATCGGCATCGTCGGCCGCAACGGCGACGGCAAGACCTCGCTGCTCGGAATGCTGGCGGGGCGAATCGAACCACAATCCGGGCGTGTGACGCGCCGTGGCGGCGTCCGGTTCGGTGTGTTGGGCCAAGGTGATGATCTTGACCCGGCTGCCGCGGTGGCTCAGGTCATCGTTGGCGAGCGTGCGGAGCATGAGTGGGCCGGTGACCCGGCGATCCGCGACGTGATCGGCGGACTGGTCTCCGACATCCCCTGGCAGGCACGAATAGGCGAGCTCAGCGGTGGGCAGCGTCGCCGGGTGGCGCTGGCCGCCCTGCTGGTGGGCGACTGGGACCTGATCGCGCTGGACGAGCCGACCAACCATCTCGATGTCGAGGGAATCGCCTGGCTGGCCGACCATCTGAAACATCGCTGGCCGAAGGATTCCGGTGGCCTGTTGGTGATCACCCACGATCGCTGGTTCCTGGACGAGGTCTGTACCCAGACCTGGGAGGTCCACGACCAGATCGTCGAGCCGTTCGAAGGCGGCTACGCCGCCTACGTCCTGCAGCGCGTCGAGCGTGACCGGATGGCTGCCGCCAGCGAAGCCAAGCGCCAGAACCTGCTGCGCAAGGAGCTGGCCTGGTTGCGCCGGGGCGCCCCGGCACGCACCTCGAAGCCGCGGTTCCGCATCGATGCCGCGAACCTGCTCATCGAGGACGTGCCGCCGATCCGCAACCCCATCGAACTCCAGCGCCTCGCGGTGGCCAGACTCGGCAAGGACGTGGTCGATCTCGAAGACGTCGGGATGCGCTTCGGCGAGCACGAGGTGCTACGAGAAGTCACCTGGCGCATCGGCCCGGGTGAACGCACCGGCATCCTCGGCGCCAACGGCGCCGGCAAATCGACCCTGCTCGGACTGATCAGCGGCGCGCTCAAGCCGACCAGCGGACGCGTCAAGCGCGGCAAGACGGTGCGGATCGGGACTCTCGATCAGCAGTTCTCGCAGCTGTCCCAAATCGGTGCCGAACGCGTCCGCGACGTCTTGGCCCAGACCAAGACGACCTTCACGATAGACGGCCGGGACCACACCCCGGCCCAGCTTCTCGAACGCCTCGGCTTCGCCCGTGAACACCTCGCCGCTCGGGTGGACGAACTGTCCGGCGGCCAGAAGCGACGGCTGCAGCTGCTCCTGTTGCTGCTGAGCGAGCCCAACCTGATCATCCTGGACGAACCCACCAATGACGTCGATTCGGAGATGCTCACGGCCATGGAGGATCTGCTCGATTCGTGGCCGGGGACGCTGATCGTGGTCTCTCACGACCGATACCTGCTGGAGCGGGTGACCGATCAGCAGTATGCGATTCTGGACGGACGCCTGCGCCACGTCCCCGGTGGCGTGGACGAGTACCTCCGGCTTCGTAGCGAGCAGGATGCGGCCCACGCCACCGATCGTCCGGATGTGGCCTCGCAGCCCGGCAGCGAGCAGCCCACCGGAGCCGTGTCGGGCGCGCAACGCCACGCCGCGCAGAAGGAGATCTCCTCGATCGAGCGCCGCCTGGACAAGTTGGCGGCCACCATTGAGGCCGTCCATCAGCAGATGGCCGAGGACGATCCGAGCGACTACGAGCGACTGCAGCAACGCGCCGATGAGGTTCGAGAACTCGAGTCGGAGGTCGAGCAACTGGAGGAACGCTGGCTCGAACTGTCGGAGCAGATCGCCTGATCCCCCACAAGATCGAACTGGGAGCTGACCAGCGAGCGGGCTCAATACGGGCACGAGGCAGATGAGGCAGTGGCCTGGGCCGAACCAGACGCCCCGTTTGGGTGACGTAGCCACCCTGGCCGGTATCTCCCCCACCACCGTGTCCCCAGTGCTGAACAACCGCGTTGATGGTGCGCCAGGGCTGGCATCAAAGGTGCGGTAGGGTCCTGCTCAGGCAGGCGGAAGAGGAACGGCAAATGACCACGGCAGAGATCATCAGACTGCTTGCACTGTGCGCACACATCATCTTCGGTTTCGTCGCTGCGGTGGTCATCTCGCTGCGGCGCAAACCCGCGACAGCGATCGCCTGGATCCTGACGATCGTCTTCATCCCGATTCTCGGCGCGGTCGCCTTCTTCCTCGTCGGCTTCGGGCGGCTCCCCAAGGCCCGCCGCGACAAGCAGCGCGTCGTCAGCACCCGGATGCTCGAGCGCTCTGGCGTGTCGGACCACATCGCCGGGCCAGGCGTCCCTGATTGGCTCGATACCGCCGTCGTTCTCAACCAGCGGCTGGGCGCGTTGCCGATGGTGACCGGCAGCAGCACGATCCTCATCGAGGACTACCAGGGTTCCCTCGATGCGATGATCGCCGACATCGATGCGGCGCAGGAGTTCGTCCACGTCGAGTTCTACATCCTCGTCCGCGATCAGACCACGCGCCCGCTGTTCGATGCGCTCGCCCGCGCAGTTGAGCGCGGCGTCGCCGTCCGGGTGCTGTCGGATTTTGTCTCGGGGCTGATGTTCCCCCGGCGAATGGAGACCATCCGGGCGCTGCGCGAGATGGGAGCGCAGTGGCATCCGATGTTGCCGCTGCGTCCCTGGCGAGGCCAGTGGCAGCGCCCTGATCTGCGCAATCACCGCAAGCTCGTGGTGGTGGACGGACGGGTGGGCTACACCGGATCGCAGAACCTCATCGACGAGACATACCTCAAACCCAAGAACGTCAAGCGCGGGCTGCATTGGCTCGAACTGATGGTGCGTCTGGAGGGTCCGATCGTCGGCGAACTCGACGCCGTCTTCGTCACCGACTGGTATTCCGAGACCGAAGAGCTGCTGTCCTTGGAAACCCACGCGTCCGGCGCATCCGAAGACGCACCCTCGGGGTCGGGCAGCGCCGAGCTGGTCCGAAGCGTCGATGCGCAGGTCATTCCGAGCGGCCCGAGCTTCGAGAACGACAACAACCTCAAGTTGTTCATCATGCTGATCCACAACGCCCGCAAACGGATCAGCATCACCAGCCCATATTTCGTCCCCGACGAGTCGACGATGATGGCACTGGTCACCGCGGCCTCACGCGGCCTCGATGTCGAGCTGTTCGTCTCGGAGATCGCCGATCAGCTCCTGGTGGCCCACGCGCAGCGCTCGTACTATGCCGAACTTCTCGATGCCGGCGTGGCGATCTGGCTCTACCGCGCGCCAACCGTCCTGCACTCCAAGCACTTCACCATCGACGACGACATCGCCGTGATCGGGTCGAGCAATATGGACATCCGGTCGTTCAGCCTGAACATGGAGGTGTCGGTACTGGTCCGCAGCCGCGAGTTCACCGACCGCATGCGCATCGTCGAAGACCACTACCGGGCGCAGAGCTTTCGTCTCGACGCGGACGAATGGGCGCGCCGACCGCTGGGCGGAAAGGTGCTGGACGGCCTGGCCCGGCTCACCTCCGCCCTGCAGTAGGCGCGTCGATCGGCTCAGCGGAACATCACGCGGGTGGCCTTGGCGAGCACCCGTGGATCCTTCTCGTAGTGGTGAAGCTTGGTCAGCGGCAGATCGAGTCCGAGCAGTGTGTAGACGGCGACCTGTGCGCAGCGCACCGAGTACTGCTCGGTGAAGACCATGTCGAACGGCATCTCGGCGAACTGGCTGATGAAGGCCAGGTTCTTGGAGCCGGCCGGTACGACGAGCGGACGATCGAGCGTCGTGCGCTGGTTGAACAAGGCTGACGCGTACGGCATGTGGGCCGGCACCACATTGACGACCGTCGCCATCAACTCATCGGTGCGGTTCGAGATCGGATCAGCCGTGGTGTCGATGCGCCCCAGATGTCCGAGGGTCTCCAGCAGCATCTCCCGCCCGGTCATCTCGATGAACGGCTTGTCGATGAAGTCACCGTGGCGGCGCGGGTACAGCGCGTAGCCCCAGAAGACGCCTTCCTCCGGCTTCTGCGCATGGTAGTGCGGCTGGTGATGCACGACCAGCGAGATCAGCGGAGTCGAGTCGACGAAGGTATTCAGCGCATTGCCGGGCAGCTGCCGGGTCAACCGGGAGATCTCGTTGATCAGCCGGTGGTCGGAGGTCGTGACGGTGAAGCTCGTCCACTCCGACTGAGTGCGATCGTTGAAGAACTTGTCGGGGTTGCCCAGATTGTAGAAGCGTTCCGCGGCCTGCTTCCACAGCAGAGCCGATGGTGCATACCGCTGGTCCTCGACGATTGCGGTGTCCAGATCGCCGATCGAGGTGGAATCGGTGATCGAGCCGTTGGTGTCGAAGACCAGATCGTCGGGGCCGACCTCTATCATGGCCTCGGCGTCGGCGTTGTCGACCTCGACGTACTTGAGGCCGGTCACGATGATGTCGTCGCGCAGCGGGGTGTCGGCGAAGACAAACTCGGTCACCTTCCGGTTGTTGATGAAAGTGACACCCTGTCCCTGCAGGTAGCTGCGCATCGGCAAGATGACCGATTCGTACTGGTTGTACGGGGTTCGGGTGACGCCTTCCAGCGTGTTGATCCGCGAGAACTCCAGGATCATCCGGTTCATGTAGCGGCGCAGTTCGGCTACCGAGGAGACATCCTTGAACGCGAACGTGGTCTGCCACATCCACCAGAAGTTCGTCTCGAAGAACTCCGGGGTCTCGGCGAACCACTCGCGAATCGAGATGTCGTCGAGTTCATGCTCGCGCGACTCGGGCAGCATCATGAGCTTGGTCAGCAGATAGCGCTGCTTGTTGGTGAACTGCATGTGCCGGTATCCGTTCGGTCCGCTCACCCGCAGCCCGTTCGAGTCAATCAGCCGACCGATGTCCTTGGTCGGATGGGCATGGTCGAAATCAAGAATCTCCTCGGTGACCGACTTGCCGGGGTGGTCGAGCGAGGGCACGCTGCCCAGCACATCCCAGAAGTTCTCGTAGGTCTCCTCGTTGAGCATGCGCCCACCGCGGTTGAGGTAGCCCCGGGAATTGCTCAGCGGGCCGTAGCCGTATTCGGTTTCGAAGTCCTTGGTCGCGGCGCCATCGTTCGCGCCGTGGGTATCGAGCCCCAGCATCGTGATCTGGTGGCCGTCCCAGCCACCGTCGCGAATCAAATAGACAGCGGCCGCGAGGTTCCCGATCCCCGTTCCAATCATGTATGCGTTGCGAGTCATGCGAGTCGTCTCAACTTTCACTAGCAGCGGCGTCCTTTGCGGACTAACAAAACCGACTGTACTCTATTTGGAGTGCAGTCCGAAATGCTACGATGCGGCACATAGGGATCATTCAGGGAGATCCCTGCGGAAGGACGAGGTGTGACGATGGATGCGCAGGAGCTGGCCTCGGCGCCGGTGCGCTCATTGCGTGAGCGCAAGAAGACAGCCAAGCAAACCAGGATCCTGGACGCGGCCGCCCGGCTGTTCGCCGAGAAGGGCTATGCCGCTGTGACCACCTCGGAGATCGCCGCAGCGGCCGATGTCGGAGTGGGCACCCTGTTCCGTTATGCCGGGTCGAAGGCCGAGTTGCTGGTTTCGGTGATGAATGACCGGCTCGCCGAAGGCATCGAGGCGGGTCTCGCCGAGGCCAAAGGTGGCCGGACGATCACCGAGTCGATTCTGGCCATCCTGCGTCCGCTCAGCGAAGAGTCCATGACTCATCCCGAGAACATGATCGCCTATGAACGCGAGGCGCTTTTCGGCAGCGCCGAGCACCGCGATTCAGCCACCGCGAGCGTCTCGCGCGTCGAAGAGGCCATCCTCGAGGTCCTGCAGCTGCACCAGGCGCTCCCCCGCGACCCCTCCGCACAGCTCGGCGATATCGCACACATCATCTATGCCGTCTTGTATCTCGACCTCGTCAAGGTCGGTATCGGACATGCGAGCATCGCCGATCTGGAATCGAGCGTCGAACGGTCGGTGAATTTGCTGGTCGGCCCGCTTCTGGACAGTTGATCTGCACGACAGTCCGGCGCCCGGTCGCTGTGTATCGTGGGCTCCCGTGACCGGCCAGCTGCTACCCGCCCTGATGGCGATCCTGCTCGGCATCCTTGCCGGGGTGCTGTTGTTCGTCCCGTTCGTCGCGATTCAATACCGCCGCCAGGGACGGCTGACCGTGACGCAGACCGTGGTGTGGGCGGGCTTTCTGGTCTACGGGCTGGCGCTGTGGACCTATACCCTTTTGCCGCTGCCTGTGCCGGAGGAGATCCGCTGCGCGCCGAAGCAGCTGCGCCCTCTCCAGTTCATCGACGATGTCCTCAGCTATCCGACCGGATCGATCGGCGAGTTCCTCCGGAATCCAGCGATCATGCAGGTGGCGCTCAATGTGCTGCTGTTCTTCCCGCTCGGTTTCTTTCTCAGATTCACGCTGCGCCGCGGGGTCGTGGCCACCACAGCCATCGGATTTGTGATCTCGCTGCTCATCGAGACCACGCAGTTGACCGGCGTCTGGGGCATCTACCCCTGCGCGTACCGGATCTTCGATGTCGATGACCTACTCGCCAATACCGCGGGAGCCCTGCTCGGCGGGCTGTGCTCCCTGGCGCTGCGCCCCTGGCTCGCCCGTCGCGATGCGACCGTCCTGCCGGGCAAGCCGACACCGATTACTGTCTGGCGGCGCCTGCTGGGCATGCTGTGCGATGCGATGGTCGTCTGGCTCACCAGCGCACTTGCCGGCGTAATCTCGAATGCTTGGCAGCTGTATGTGCTTGCGATCCCCGCCGCGAGTCTCAACCAGAGCGTGACATCGGCAGTCACAGTGGCAGTCCCCCTGGTCTTGACAGCAGCGCTCACGCTGGCCACCGGACGAAGTGCGGGCGATCTGGCAGTGCTCATCTGCTGGCAGAGCCGAATCCGTCCGCGACTTCTCGCCCGTCTGCTGCGCTATCTGTGCGGAGTCGGCGGCTGGCAGTTGCTCGTCGCGTTCGCCTCGCCCCTGGATTGGGTCTTCGCGGCGGCCGGCATCGTCGCCCTCCTGGCGACCACGGATCGCGGAGGACTACCCGGCATCGTGGCCCGGATGCGGCCAGTGGATTCGCGGGCTCCCAGCCACGATCCCCTCTGAGCAACACCCCGACCGGGTCGTCCCGGAGCAGCACGCAGTGAAACCCCCGGCCGGCGACCCTGCACAGATAGCCGGATAAGGCTGATGCCGGCGGCCCCGTCCCATGGCGGTGCCGCCGGCATCAGCGCGGTAAGGAGACCGGACTCACAGCCTGCCGAGCAGGCTCCTGCTGATGATCAGGCGCTGCACCTCGCTGGTGCCCTCGTAGATGGTGGTGATGCGAGCATCACGGTAGAGCCGCTCGGCAACGACGCCGCGGATGTAGCCGGAGCCACCGAGGATCTGAACCGCCTTGCCGGTATTGCGGATCGCAGCCTCACTGGCAAACAGCTTGGCCATCGAGCAGGCGGTGCCGGCGTCCTGTCCGGTGTCGAGCAGCTCGGCGCCCGCGTCGAGCAGCAGGCGAGCGGCGCGGTAGTCGGTCGCCATATCGGCCAGCGTGAACGCGATCGTCTGGAAGGCGCCGATGGGCTTCTTGAACTGGCGGCGAGTCTTCGCGTGCTCAGTGGCAGTGTCCAGAGCCGCGTGCGAAATCCCGTTTGCCAAAGCACCGATGCCGAGGCGGCCCTTCTCCAGAACGGACATGACCGCCGCAAAGCCGGCGCCTTCGGCCCCGAGCACCGCGTCGGCAGGCAGCCGGACATCGGTGAAGACGAACCCGCCGACCTGGGATGCGCGCTGGCCCATCTTGTGCTCGTGGTAGGCACGCTCAACACCTGGGGTGTCGACGGGCACCAGGAACATCGTCATGCCACCGTGGGTACGCTTTTCGGGATCGGTCAAGGCGAGCACCATGGCGAAGTCGGCGATCGGTGCATTGTGAATGAAGATCTTCTCGCCGTTGAGAATCCAGTCGCTGCCGTCGCGGTGCGCATTGGTCTTCAGGCCGCCCAGATCCGAGCCGGCATCGGCCTCGGTCAGGGCATAGCTGCAGCGCTGCGTGCCGGCGAGCAACCCGGGGAGATAGCGTGCCTTCTGCTCGCTGGTCCCATGCTTGACCAGCAGCGAACTCACGAGCTCGACGAGCCCGCACTGATCGGCAACGCTGGCATAGCCATAGGCCAGCTCTTCCATCACGGTCACGTAGTCGGCCACGCAACCACCGACGCCACCGTCTTCTTCCGGCACGGTGATGCCGAGCAGCCCCAGCTCACCCAGCTGTGCATAGATCTCAGCCGGGAACCGCTCGGTCTCGTCGAGATCCGCCACGATCGGTGCGATGTTGTCGGCCGCGAACTCCCGCACCATAGCGGTCAACGCGGCGAGTTCTTCCTTCCGCGTAGTGTCTGCTTGGTCCATTGTGAACCTCCATGTTGGCATTGGACGCCCAGAAAGCGTTTTCTCACATCTTGCCCGCCTGCGGTCCTCAGCGCAAGTCCATGTCAGCTGATCGGCGTCGCCTCTCGGAGGGCCGGCCCAGTCGATTCGCGGACCACTACCGGCGAGGGGATCAGGCTCGCGGCGATCGGCGGCTGACCTCGAAGTACCTGCCTGAGAGCATTCCAGGCGTGCTCTCCCAACTGGGTCTTGAGACTGACCGCGGTCGTCAACGTCGGGCGGACATATCGCGCCATCTCGATATCGTCGAATCCGGTCACCGAGATGTCATTCGGCACCTTGAATCCGATTTCCCGGAGCCGGGCGATGACCCCCAGGGCCGCCAAATCGTTGTAGGCCATGATTGCGGTCGGCTCGAAATCCAGAGCGGCCGAGGCGGCGCGATAGCCGGCCTCGATGGTGGGCTCTCCCTCCACGACTGCCGCCTCGAAGCCGAACTCCCGCGCGTCGTGGATCCCGCGTAGTCGTTCGCGATTCTGCCATGACAAGGCCGAACCCGCCATATACACAACCCGCGAGTGACCGAGACCACTCAGATGTCGGCACAGCTCCAAGGTCGCCGAGCGGGTGTCCGCAAGCGCCATGGGCAACGCAATGCTCGGCTCCTGCCGATTGATCAGCACCATGGGGAACCCATCCGCGGACAGCGCCCGAAGGTCGTCACCAGGCATCCGCGGTGAAACCAGAATCAGACCATCGACGCTGGTGCGCAGGCGCCGGCAGGCATCGAGTTCTTCTTTGACGTCACCGCCGGAATCGGAGACGAGAACTCGATATCCGTCGCCTTTGCTCTGCGCGACGATCGATTCCAAGATGTCGGTGAAATACGGGTTGCGCAGGTCGGGAACGACCACGCCGATCACCCGGTACGCGCCCGAGGCCAGACCCCTGGCAGCAGCATTCGGCCGATAGCCCAGACGACCGGCCGCAGCCCGGACATCGTCCACCATGGCCTGGTTGACGGTGGACTGACCATTGAGGACACGCGACACGGTCGCGATGGACACTCCGGCCTCCTTCGCGACGTCGCCAATGGTGACCTGCCTGGCCATTACACTCCCTCCACCTGATTCGACACGCTACATCCGCGACAAACTGTAACTGCTTCGGCGTCGATGCTGGCCGTCTTGCGCAAGCTCAGGATTCCAGCTAATCTCGTTTCAGAAAGCGCTTTCTCAAGGATGTGAGCGCCAACCGAGGAGAGCCATGAGAACGATAGTGCTGGTGAAGCATGTTCCCGACACCGAGCTACCCCGTCACCTCGACACTGCGACCGGGGCCATTGACATGTCCGGCGACAATGTCCTGGATGAGATCAACTCCCGGGCGCTGACCTGGGCGCTCGAGGTCCGCAACGCCGCTGGTGGCGAGGTGATTGCCGTGACGATGGGGCCGAAGGCAGCCACCGAGAGCCTGCGGGCGGCGCTGGCCATCGGCGCGAACGAGGCCGTGCACATCATCGACGATGCGCAGCCGGGCCCAGATGCGATTGCGAGTTCTGCCGTGCTGGCGGCCGCGATCAAGCAGATCGGATTCGACTTGGTCGTCGCAGGCGACGCGTCCACCGATGGCAGCACCGGCGCCGTGCCCGCCATGCTGGCCGAGCGCCTCGGTGTCCCCCACCTCACCTATGTCACGGCTGCGAGCGTCGCCGGGCAGACCATCACCGCCACCCGAGACGGTGGCGACGTCAGCTACGAACTCACCGCTGATCTGCCCGCCGTGGTATCGGTCACCGAAAAGATCGCCGAGCCGAAGGTGCCGGGCTTCAAGGGCATCATGACGGCCAAGCGCAAGCCTCGCCGCACTCTGCAGCTGTCCGATCTCGGTCTCGATGCCTCCTCGCTTGCCGGTGGCGGCTGGACGATCACTTCCGTGACGCCGAAGCCGCCCCGCGGTAAGGGCCACACCATCACCGATGACGGCACCGCCGCCCAGCAGATCACCGACTACCTCGCCAATCTCCAAATCATCGGGAAGTGAGCGCCATGTCTATCATTCTTGTCCCGGCCGAACACGCTGCCGGAGAGATCAACCCCACTGTCGGACCTGCCCTGAGCGTCGCCAGCGAACTCGGCGAAGCGGCCGCAGTCCTGGTCGTCAACTCGGCTGCAGATGCAGCACCGCTGGCTGCGAAGCTGGGCGCGCTCGGAGCATCCCGGGTCTACGTTGCCACCGCTGACGATGTCCTGGTCACGCCGCTGGTCGATGCGCTGCAGGCGGCCGTATCCGCGGCCGGCGAGGTGGGCGCAGTGATTCTGCCGGCAAGCCTCGAGGCTCGGGAAGCCGGCGCACGGCTGGCCGTCCGGCTCGGATCGGGCCTGATCACCGACGCCAGCGACGTGCAGCGAGTGGACGGCCAGCTGGTCGCTACTCAGGTGGTGCTCGGCGGCGACTACACGATCACCTCCACTGCCGGCGCTGCGGGCATCCCGGTCATCGGCGTGACCCTGACGGTCCGCGACGCTGCCGCCCCCGCCGTGGCTTCCCCGGCGATCGTGGATCTGGCGCCCCAGCCGGTCTCGGCCCGTTCCGCTCGCGTCACTGCTCGCAACCACGTGCAGGCCAGCTCCGACCGGCCGAATCTGCAGACCGCCAAGGTGGTCGTGTCCGGTGGACGTGGGCTCGGGTCGGCCCAGGGCTTCCAGCTGGTCGAGCAGCTCGCCGATTCGCTCGGCGCCGCCGTTGGCGCCTCGCGTGCAGCCGTCGACTCCGGCTACTGCGACCACCGGCTTCAGGTCGGGCAGACCGGCGTGACCGTGACACCCGATGTGTACATCGCGCTGGGCATCTCCGGTGCCATGCAGCACCTGGCCGGCATGCAGTCCGCGAAGACGATCATCGCGATCAACAAGGACGCCGATGCTCCCATCTTCGAGGTCGCCGATCTCGGCGTGGTCGGCGATCTGCGGACCATCCTGCCCGAACTCATCAGCCAGGTCAGCGCGCGGAACGCGTCCCAGGGCGACTGACCGGCGCATGTGCCCACGTCATATCCGGTATTTCCGCTCCGAGACAAGAATTTGAGGGACTGTCATGGCTGTCTTGCCTGAAGGTGTCAGCTGGCGCAAGGTCACTATCTGGTCGGTCGCCGCTGTGGCCGCCCTTGCGCTTGCGGTGCTGCTCGCCCGCTTCTTGATCAGCCTGCCCACGGTTGCAGCGTTCATCGAGCGCTATCCGGGGGTCGCCACTGCTCCGGAGTCTTCTCCGGTAGGCCTGCCCGGATGGCTGCGATGGCAGCACTTCCTGAACATGTTCTTCATGATCATGATCATCCGGGCGGGGTGGCTGGTCCGCACGACTCAGCGTCCCAAGGCGTTTTGGACCCGCGACAACACGAAGTTCATCAAGACCGCGGGAGAGCCGACGAAGATCAGCTTCAACCTGTGGATTCACCTCGCCTTCGATGTCTTCTGGGTGCTGAATGGGGTTATCTTCATCATCTTGCTGTTCGTCACCGGCCAGTGGATGAGGGTGGTGCCGACCAACTGGGATGTCTTCCCCAACGCGGTGTCCGTAGGCCTGCAGTACCTGTCGCTCGACTGGCCCACCGAACACAGCTGGGCCCACTACAACGCGCTGCAGCTGCTGACCTACTTCATCACGATCTTCATCGCCGCACCGTTGAGCCTCATCAGCGGCTTCCGGATGTCGCCATCGTGGTCAACGCGTTGGACCCGGGCAGGAAAGCTCCTGCCGCTCGAGGTGACCCGGAAGATCCACGTCGGTGTAATGGTGTATTACCTCTTGTTCATCGTGGTGCACGTGACGCTGGTCATGGCTACCGGCGCGCTGCGCAACCTGAATCACATGTATACCGGGACCGACGACGTCAGCTGGACGGGATTCTGGTACTTCGCAGCATCCATGGTGGTCGTTGTGATCGGCTGGGTGCTCGCCCGTCCGATGTTCCTGCAACCGATCGCCTCGATCGGCGGAAAGGTCACCGCACGCTGACCCACACCCCGCCGACCACAGGCCACGCCGCCTGGCCCAGACGTCGTCCGACCGGACCGGCTGGAGCCAAGGCAGCGTGGCCTGTCCTGCTGCCGGACGACGCTGTCAATCTCAGCAAGACAAAGGAGTAGTACATGGTGCAGTTCCTCAGTGGCCCGCAGGCCGCCGAGTACATCAAGGACGGCGATTCCATCGCCCTGCTCGGAAACGGCGGAGCGGTATTGGAACCCCGGATGGTCTACCGCTGCATCGAAGAGCGCTTCCTGGCCACCGGCTCTCCTCGCGATCTCAGCCTGTCGCATTCCACCGGGATCGGGGACAAGGCCGTCGAGGGCATGTCCCGATTCGCCCATGAGGGCATGGTCAAACGCGTCATCGGAGGCCATTGGGGATGGTCCCCCCCGGATGCAGCAGCTGGCGGCCGAAGGCAAGATTCAGGCGTACAACCTGCCTCTGGGCGTGATCGTCTCCCAGTATCGTGAGATCGCCGCCAAACGTCCGGGATTGATCACCAAGACCGGCTTGGGCACCTACGCCGATCCGCGCATCGACGGCGGACGACTCAACCTAGCCACGCCCAACGACCTCGTCCGCCTGATCGAGATCGACGGCCAGACCTGGCTGCATTACCGCCCGTGGCAAGTGGATGTCGGCATCGTGCGGGGCACGACCGCCGATGAGGACGGCAACATCACATTCGAAGAAGAAGTCGCATTCCTCGAGGCCCAAGCCATCGCCCAGGCCGCGCACAACTGCGGGGGCATCGTGATCGCTCAGGTGCACCATGTAGCCGAGCGCGGATCGCTGGATCCGCAGCTGGTCAAGATCCCCGGCATGCTCGTCGACATCGTGGTCGTCGACCCCGATCAATGGCAGACGAGCGAGGGCCGCTACGATCCCGCCCTGTGCGGTCGGCAACGAAAGCCGATAGGTTCGCTGCCGGCCATGCCGCTGACCCAGCGCAAGGTCATCGCGCGGCGCGCCGCGATGGAGGTCAAGCCGGGGATGATCTTCAATCTCGGCTACGGGATGCCCGATGGAGTCGCCTCGGTGTGCTCCGAGGAGGGCATCACGAACACGCTCACGGCCACCATCGAGCAGGGTTTGGTGGGCGGGACCCCGGCATCGGGCGACATCTTCGGCGCCGCCTACAACGCCAGCGCCTTTGTCGATTCTCCTAGTCAGTTCGATTTCTATTCCGGTGGTGGATTGGATCTCACCTGCCTGGGGCTGGCTCAGGTCGACGAGCGAGGCAATGTCAACGTGTCCCGATTCGGCACTACGATCGCAGGCTGCGGCGGCTTCATCGACATCTCGCAATCGGCGGGCACCTGCATCTTCTGCGGCACCTTCACCGCCGGCGGCCTCAAGACGAGCATCGTCGACGGTGAACTGCGAATCCTTCACGAAGGTCATTCACGCAAGTTCGTCAAACGCGTCGAGCATGTGACCTTCTCCGGACAACACGCCCTCGACGAAGAACAGACAGTGTGGTACGTCACCGAACGCTGCGTCTTCCGGCTGGGCAGTACCGGATTGGAACTGGCAGAGATTGCTCCGGGCGGCGACCTGCAGACCGACATTCTCGACCAGATGGGCTTCCTCCCGCTCATCCGTGCCGACCTGAAGCTGATGGACCCCCGGATCTTCCACGATGGGCTCATGGGCCTGGCTCACCAAGCCGACACCGCCCGCTGATCTGCCAAAGAAAGCGGGACCGGCACCTTCCCTCAGGTGCCGGTCCCGCTTGGCGTTCAGCTCATTCGAACGCCGGAGTCAGCTCACTCCCCCGGTCTCCCGGTAGCGCCGCCAGACGTTCTCGAAGAAGTCGTCATCGGCCGGTATGGGCCGCACATCGCGCCAGCTGATTTCCACCTCCGGCGATTCGCCGGACCCCGCCAGGCGCACCTCTTGCGTGGTGGAGTCCAAGGCCGTGCCCGACAACCGGAATCTGAACAGCTCGGGATCATCTGCGGCAGAAACGACCTGGTCCAGGTCTCCCTCGACCGGGAAAGCGCCGGCGGGATCGGAGTAGAGCACAGAACCGCGCGAGCCCGCGTCCTTGTGGACGAAGTCGCTCATCGCCGAGGTGTAGACGAATGCCGTTGTCAGGGCATCGCGGAGGAGGAAGAGCCGGTCGACCAGCCGGCGGGAATCCGGATCAGCGGAGACGATCCGCGGCAGATCAGCCAGCCATTGCCCGATCGTGACGCTCGCCTGGTCGATGGAGGTAGCAGAGCGCACCGGACCCGCGTCGGCACTCATGAGTTCGGCGAGCTGCTGCAGCAGGTCCAAAGAGGTGAGCTCCACGCCCTCAGCCGCATTGACGGCAGCGGCGTTGACCAGGTCGAGCGCTTCGCCGACCGGGCCGCGGGCAGCGCGGGCGAAGGACGCTGAATCCTCCGAAGGTGCCTGCGCACGACGCTTGGCGATGTATTCGGCCGCGCGGGTGGCACCCACCTGGCCGCTGTTCAGCGCCGAGCCGCCGGGCCGGTAGACGCCGTGAGAACCGGCGGCCTCACCGACCGGGAAGAAACCTTCCAGATTGGAACGCCACCACGAGTCGACCGCGAATCCGCCGTTGTTGTGCTGGGCGCAGACGTCCACCTCCAGCAGCTCGGTGGCCAGATCGACCCTGGGGCCCTTCTCCAAGTAGAAGTCATAGGCCGGCCGGTTCATGTGGATCAGCCGCTCGATCGGGCTGTTCTGCAGGGCGCCGGCGCGCTCCAGGTAGGTGCGTGCTTCCGGCTCCAGCTGATCGGGGTCGAAGGGCTCGTCCGCAATGTTGTACATGAAGTCCAAATAGACCCGGCGACCACGCAGCTGAGTCTCGCGGTAGACCAGCAGATCGATGACCGATGAGCCGTCACGAGCCTTGCGGATGTCGAAGGGCCACTGGTACCCCTTCAGGAAGATCAGCGAAGCGAGCCGCCCCCGATCGGGGATCGCGTCCAGCAAGAACTCCCGCGGGTCGCTGCCGTCCGGCTCGGTGGAGATGAACCGGGGCACGACCTGCATATAGGTGCCCGACACATTCCATCTCGGACGCAGGGAAGCCAGGCCGAACTGCCACTCGGTGACGTTCTTGCCGATCACACCCGCCCGGTAGCCCGCGCCCGAGGCACCCCACTGGCCATGCGGGAAGACGCTGTTTGCGTAGAGCATCGCCGGGCCGCCGGTGGCGTAAACCACATTCGTGCAACGGATGAGAAGCAGCGGGGGGTTTGCAGCGTCCCAGTCGCGATCGCGCCTGAGCACCAGGAGGCCGATCACCTTGTCATCGTCCACGATCAGATCGACCACGCGGCATTCCGAGATGACCGGGATGCCCTGCTCCTGCGCCTTCTTCTCCAGCGCTTCGACCATGGAACGCGAGGTGTACGGGCCCACGGAGGTGGCTCGCTGCCGCGGATCATGATCGGTCTTGTATCCGACGAACTCGCCGTACTCGTTGCGAGGGAATGGGACGCCGATATCGCAGAGGTGCAAGAACGTTCTCGCCGACAGCGCCGCCTCGGCAAGCGCGTTGTCACCATCCATCGCACCGCCGGAGAACAGTGTGCTGGCCATCTCGCGCACCGAGTCCGGCTCCGAGCCCGCCAATGTCAGCTTGTAATAGGTCTGCTTGTCCGAGCCGGCGTTACGAGAGGTACCCGCCTTGGTCTTGTCGGTCACGATGACGACATCGTCCTGACCGAATTCGACAAGCCTGGTGGCGGCACAGAAGCCTGCCGAACCAGTTCCGACAACGACCGTATTGGTCGTGAGGACATCGAGTTCGAGCCCCTCGAGAACCTCGAGAGTATGTGTTTCGATATTCGCCACAGTCTCACTTCCTCCAACGCTGGCCAGTTGAACACGCGCAAGATACCATCCTGACCCTGCTGAAGGGCCCGTCAGGAATGCCATGGCTCTACATCGTGGCCACGGCTCGCCATACCGACATCTGGCGACGTACTGTGCATCCTACCGTAACTGCATCTTTGCAGCAATTGCTGTCGATGTGTCATCACTTCTCATCCATCAGCCCTCTGCCACGCGTCTGCCCTATGCCTGACGCCGCACCGTTGGACGAGGCAACGCAGCGGAGACGTCTGGACAAGCATTGACGTGCTCGCCTCACAGCCCGATACCGCGGAAATAGCCAGTGGCGCGATCCACCGCCAGTTCGGGGTCGGGGAACAGTCCGATGCCTGCCGCCTCCGCGAGCAGGTCGGCCAGATGCAGGACGGTACGACCACTCTCGAGCCCGGCGAGCATCCGGAAGTGCGATTGGTCCCCCATGAGGAAGCTGAGCCACGCGACTCCGGTCTTATAGAACTGCGTGGGCGCCTCGAACAGCAGCCTGCTGAGCGCAACGGTGGGATCGAGAATTGTGTGAAACCCCGCGGTGTCTGCGGCGTCCAGCCTCAGGAGCGCAGCGGACGCGTACCGAGGTATGACCGCGAATGCGCCCAGAAGCGCGTCGCAATGGCCGCTCTCGTCGCCGGCGATGAGCTCGGCATAGTTGAAATCATCGCCGGCGAACACCCGCACGCCCTCGGGGAGCCGACGGCGCAAGGCGCCCTCGCGTCCTGCGTCGAGAAGCGAGACCTTGATACCGAGGATGGCGTCGGCATGGGCATTGGCGAGGGTCACCACGGTGTCGACAGCGGCGTCGAGGTCGTCACTGCCCCAATAGCCGGCCAGCTGCGGGTCGAACATCGTACCGAGCCAGTGCAGAATAACGGGTCGGCTGGCTGCCTCGATCACGCGACCGTAAATGGCGAGGTAGTCGTCGGCCGAGGTTGCCGCTCGAGCGAGCTGCCTGCTGGCCATGATGACCACTGAGCCACCGGCGGACTCGATCTGTTCGAGTTGCTCAAGATAGGCATCGGCTATCTCGGAAAGCGTCGCGGGACCGGCAGGAAGCTGATCGGTTGCGATGCCGACGACTACCCGTCCGCCGCAAGAAGCCGCTTCCCGCACGGTGCGCCGGCCCAGTTCGAGGGCAGTCGCTGCGTCGAGGCCCATGCCACGTTGAGCGGTGTCCATACTCTCTGCGACACCGAGCCCCAGGGCCCACAACCTGTGGCGCACCGCCATGGTGGTATCCCAGTCGATGGCCGCAGGCACCGAGGCAGCGGCATGCAGCGGATCGGCCACGACGTGACCGGCGGCGTACGCGATTCTGCTCGACGGTGGAGTGCTGGCCGTGATCAGCACGGGTGGGGCAGCCAGTTCGATGGTGCGTGCCCCGCTGGGCCCGGGGATCCGGGCGGTAGCAAGCGTAGTCATGCGGATTCCTTCTGCGCGGAGGTGATGAGATGACGGGCTACTGCATCTCACATGTCCTCAATGGTCACCTGGTGTCTCCGAAGACTCCGCCAGCGTACAGGCGGCCATGGGCGAGTCTTCGGCAGCGGGACTCTTCGACAGCGAAACTTCTGGCAGCACGCCGCAGCCAGCAGCACAAGCTCTCTGGTGGTGGCACCAAGACCGTCTTCAAACTGGCGTTCAACCAGACCGAGGATCACCCGCAATATGCGGCCGGCGTCGAACTGGGCAAGAAGCTCGAGGAGGCGACCGACGGCCGGTACTCGATCCGGGTCTACCCGAACGAACAGTTGGGCGGCCAGGCCGATGTCGTTCAGAATCTGTCGAACGGCACCGTCGAAATGATGTGGATCGCGGCCAGCATCCTGGAGGGATACAACCCTGACTTCGTGGTGTTCAACCTGCCGTACATGTTCGACTCCACCGAGGCGCAGGCCCAGGTGCTGTCGGACACTGATCTGCTGAGCGATCTGTACTCCTCGCTCGAGGACAGCAAGTCGATCACCGTCCTCACCGGTGTGAATGCCGGCACCCGCAACGTCTACAACAGCAAGCGCCCGATCCGGACTCCTGCTGACATGCAGGGTCTGAAGGTCCGGGTGCAGCAGTCGGATTCGCAGGTAGCGATGATCGAAGCCATGGGCGCGACCGCGTCCCCGATGAACTTCGGCGATGTCTACTCGGCGATGCAGACCGGCGTCCTGGACGGTGCTGAGAACAACGAAGCCGTCTACCACTCGATGAAGCACGACGAGGTCGCGAAGTACTACTCGTACACTCGGCATCTGCTCATGCCCGACTACCTGTTGATCAACTCGAAGACGCTGGCAGGCATGGACGAGGCGGACCGCGAAGCACTCCTGGGACTGCTGCCCGAGGTCCAGACGGCGGCCAATGACGGCATGGTCGAATTCGCCAACAAGTCGATAGCCCAGTCGGAGGCGATCGGCGCTCAGTTCAACGACGACGTCGACGTCGCCGCCTTCAAGGCTCTCGTCGCGCCTCAGAACCTGGCTTCGGTCAATCAGAATGATGCACGCATCAAGCTCTACGAGGGCGTGCAGGCCGCCAATCAGGCTCACCCGGCCAAGTGACAGCACTCCGCCGGTTCTTCGCCACAGATCTCCATGGGGAAGAACCGGCGGTCCTTCCCTCCCGAAGCGGGTACTGGAAACCCGTTGACACACACAAAAAAGGCTCAGTGCATGAAAGCTTTTAGCGTATTTCAGCGCGTGGTCGATACGATTTTGAGATGGGTTTGTATCGTATTGTTCGCGTTGCTGGTCATTCTGGTCGTGTACCAGGTAATCATTCGTTCGTTCGGTGGTGGTAACGCGTGGACCGAGGCGATGGCGCGGATCATTTTCATTTGGCAGGGCATTATTGGTGCCGCGTATGTCATTGGTGAGAATGATGATGTTGCGATCGATTTCTTGGTTCGGAAGTTCCCGGCCGCGGTCGTGAAGTTCTTCGAGATTTTGGCGCACTCGATCGTGGGGTTCTTCGCGGTCTGGATCATGATCATGGGCGGGTGGGAACTCGCGTCGTCGGCGTTCGATCAGACGGTGGAGTTGTTGCCGTTCTCCCAGGGCCAGATCTACATGATCTTGCCTCTCGCGGGTGCTCTTATCGCGATCTACTGCGTCTTGCACATCATCAAGACGGTCACTTCGGATGTGAAGGAACTCCTTCCGGAAGAAGACATTGATATTGCATCCCTGCAGGAAGAGGGCATCTGATTATGAGTGACGCAGCTGGGCTGCCGCGGTCAACATCGCGTCGGCGCCGGCCGGGATGATGATCCCCCCGTCGAACACCGTGATCGTGTACGCGCTGGTCTCCCAGGCCTCGGTCGGCGCACTGTTCCTGGCCGGCTACATTCCCGGAATCTTGTGGATCGCGACCTGCATAGTGCTGGTCTTCTTGTACGCGCGGAAACGTCCCGAACTCAAAGGTAAAGGCTTCCCGCCCTTCAAAGACGGCATGCGCGCGTTCTTGCGGGCCCTGCCCAGCCTCGGCCTGATCGTGGTCGTCATCGGCGGTATCATCACCGGTATCTTCACCGCGACCGAAGGCGCGGCCGTGGCCGTGTCCTACGCGCTGATCTTGTCCTTGGTCTACCGCACCGTGAAAATCCGCGACATCCCCCGCATCTTGCTGACCGCGACCCGTACCGCCTCGGTGGTCATCTTCTTGATCGGATTGTCGTCCATCATGAGCTACGCCATGGTCTTCGCGAACATCCCGAACCTGATCGCCGACTGGCTGACCTCGTTCACCGACTCATCCGTGGTGTTCCTGCTCATCATGGCCGTCATCTTGCTGATCATCGGTATCCCCCTGGACGCCACCCCGGCAGTGTTGATCTTCACCCCGATCTTCCTACCGATCGCCGTCCAATACGGCGTCCACCCGGTCCACCTCGGCATGATGATGATGTTCAACATGGGCCTAGCCATCATCTCCCCACCATCAGCACCCGTCTTGTTCGTCGGCGCCCGCGTCGCCGGCAAGAAAGTCGAAGACGTCATCGGCCCCCTCATGCCCTTCTTCGGAGCCCTGATCGTCATGCTGCTCATCGTCCAATACGTGCCCGCCCTATCACTGTGGCTACCCACCGCAGCCGGCATGATCACACCGGCATAACACGGCTAGTGGCAGAGGAGATCGCAAGATGCAACCGCATTTGCAGCAACAATTGCTGCCAAGGTGGGGGTACGCTACGCTGACGACGAGAACATCCGCCCCTCTACGCTCGGTACATGGAAGAGTCCGCCTCATGACATCGACAGCTCGACTAGTTGCGCAGCGCGCGGGGGTTTCAGTATCTACAGTGTCGCGGGCGTACACGCATCCTGACAAACTCTCCCCTGCCACGCTCAGCCGGGTTCGAGAGGCCGCACAGGCCCTCGACTACGAGCCGGTGCAGGTACGACGTCCGTACGGAATTGGCACCAGTCATCCGACGATAGCTTTCATCGCTCCTGACATTGCCAACCCGTACTTCGCTGCGATTGCGAAGGCCGCCCAGCAGCGTGCGCACATGCGTTCGTTCAACATGATGGTCGCGAACACCAGTGAAGACATCGAACAGGAATCCGAGTTGCTCAACGGATTGCCGCCGAGCGTGCAGGGCGTGATCTCATGCTCCAGCCGCTCGACGGATTCCCAGATCCTCGAGATGTCGGCACGCGCACCCATGGTGCTCATCAACCATTCGGTCCCGTCGGTGAATTCGGTGCGGGTGGACGAGACCGATGCCATGCGGCAGATCGTGAATCATCTCACCGCGCTCGGGCATCGCCGGATTGCCTACGCCGGCGGGTCGGCGGCATCACCGTCCGAAGTCGCGCGCAGCTCGGCACTGATCCAGATCGATGCAGAGCACGATGAACTCGAGATCATGCATCTGGGCAACTTCGCCGCCTTCGCACATGGCGGCATGGCCGCAGCAGATCTGGTCATCTCGTCGGGGGCTACCGCGGTCATCGCCTTCAACGACTTGGCGGCGATCGGCATCTTGTCCCGTCTTCACCAACGCGGCCTTCGAGTGCCCGAAGATATCAGCGTGGTCGGCACCGACGACGTCCTGATTTCCGAGGCCACCTATCCGCCGTTGACCACCATGGCGATGCCACTCGAGCGACTGGGCAGCGCCGCCGTGGAACTACTGGAGAAGGCGATCTCCGGACAAAGCATCATGCGAGAAGAAGTCGTGCTGCTCGCAAGTCTCGTAATACGGCAATCCACCGGCCCAGCGCCATCGAATCACGACGCATCAGCCAGCTGAATTGCGCGATTTCGCGGCGGCCCGCTCGCCGCACAGCGATATTGCGCGCCTATTTTTGTTCGACCCTACGCAAAGGAGCAAGACATGAATCAGCCAACCGCCCTCGTCACCGGAGGATCCCGGGGCATCGGTTTGGCCATCGTCAAGAAGTTGATCGCTGCCGGTTACAACGTCAGCACGATCGCTCGCAATGAGTCCACCGATGACGAATTCCACCAGCTCGTGGACAGCGGCAAGGTGTTGTTCCTGTTGGGTGACATCACGGATGCTGCCACACGTGAGACTCTGGTGAACACCACCTTGGACAAGTTCGGCCAGATCGACCTGCTGTGCAACAACGTCGGAACCGGCCCCGAAAAGCGCCTCGACATCCTCGATATGCCGCTGGAGAGCTACGACCGAGTCATGGACGTGAATCTCCGCAGCCCGCTGCTGCTCACCCAGGTGGTGGCTGCCCTCATGATCAAGAACACTCCTCGCAACCCGGGCGGTCAGCCTGGGGTCATCGTGAACACCGGCTCGGCCTCTGCCACCATGGTGTCCACCAACCGTGGCGAGTACTGCATCTCCAAGGCCGGGGTCTCGATGATGACCAAGCTCCTCGCGATCCGCCTGGCCGAGCACGGCATTCCCGTCTACGAAGTGAGCCCCGGAATCATCCGCACCGAGATGACCAAGGTTGTCACGGCCAAGTACGACAAGTACATCCTCGAGGACGGCAACTGCCCGATTGCTCGCTGGGGTGAACCAGAGGACGTCGCCGAGGCGGTCATTGTGCTGGCCGAAGGTCGGCTCAAGTACTCGACCGGTGACATCATCTACGTCGATGGCGGCATGCGGATCCCGGTGCTGTGATGATCGCCACGGTAGCGGCCGGACTCCTGGAGCAGTGATGTCAATCAATCGCCTTTCCCTCAATACAGCAACCGCCAAGAACCTCGATCTGCCGACGGCACTGGCCGCGGCCGCCGAGCATGGCTACGAAGCGGTAGGGCTGTGGCGCGACCGTGTCGCCGAGACCGGTGTCGAACGCACGGCCCAACTCGTCAAGCAGGCAGGGCTGCGAGTGTCGTCGCTGTGCCGCGGAGGCTTCATGACCGCCTCCGAGCCTGATGCCATCGCGTGGGCGCTGTCCGACAACAAGGCCGCGATCGACGAAGCAGCCGGGCTCGGCACCTCGGAACTGGTGATGGTGGTCGGCGGTCTGCCGGCCGCCAGCGACTTCGGAGGACCTGCAATTCCCGATGGCGATCGGGATCTCGGCGCAGCGCGGCAGCGGGTCATCGACCGCGTCGGCGACCTCGTCGGCTATGCGCAGTCTCGCGGGGTGCGTCTGGCGCTCGAGCCGATGCACCCGATCTTCGCCGCCGACCGCGGCGTGCTGTCCACTCTGGGCCAGTGCCTCGATATCGCCGATGCATTCGATCAGGGGGCTGTCGGGGTGGTCGTGGACACCTACCACGTCTGGTGGGATCCCCAGCTGGCCTCGCAGGTCGAACGCGCCGGACGAGCCGGACAGATTTCGTCCTACCAGGTGAGCGACTGGGTTCTTCCGTTGGACCTCGACACTCTCAACTCCCGCGGATTCATGGGCGATGGCTACATCGACTTCGCCACGATCACCTCGCTGGTCGAGCAGACCGGCTACACCGGCGACATCGAGGTCGAGATCTTCAACCGAAAGATCTGGGATCTGCCCACCGAGGAACTGCTCAGCACTGTTGCCGAGCGCTACAGCGCGCTCGTTCTGCCGTATCTGCGCTGAGACGATGCCTGGTGTTTCCTTATGCCCCTGCTGCCGGGGCATAAGGAAACACCTCCTCAGTGCCGGATCTCGCGATGCCGGCCTTCAGCCCTGCCGCGACTCCAGCACCTTGTTCAGCACGCCGAGATCCACATACTCCCCCACCTGCACGCCCCACGGATCTGCCAGCACGGTTGCGGCAGCTCCAGGTTCCCCCAAATCGGAAAGCACCATGGCGGCACCGGTGAAATCGTCCCCGCCGGTGTATGCCGATACCGTGATCACAGTCGCCAGGCCGGCGCCGACCGCGGCCCGACAGCCGATGCCGCTGTCCTCGACCACCACCGCGTTGTGCGGCCCGAACCCGAGACTGTCCAACGCGTACAGATAGATATCGGGAGCCGGCTTCTTGCGCGCGACGATGTCTCCGGCGAAGATGTGCACGCGTGTGGCGAGTTCGGGCCCGATCACATGCTGTAGGACCGCCAGGACGGATTCGCGGGCAGAGGTCGAGCACACCGCGACCGTCCAGCCGCTGCGATCGGCTTCACCGATCAGGCGCTTGACACCCGGCCGGCCTGGCAGCGCACCGGCGGTCACCAGCTCGGTGTAGCGGCGGGTCTTCACCCGATGCCAACGAGCCACCTCCTGCTTAAGTACTTCTTCGTCCTCGGGCAGCCCCAACTGTTCACGCAAGGCGGGAGTCAGCACGCTGGCGAGGCGTTCCTTGCCCCCGCCGATGCTCACCAGTGCGGCGTACTCGTCGTTGCTCCAGTGCAGCGGGATCGACAGTTCGTCGAACATCTGGTTGAACGCCACCCGGTGGCCATCGCGCTCGGTGTCGGCCAGAACGCCATCGCAGTCGAAGATGAGCAGCGCCGGGGTCATCATGCCCTGCCTGCCGAGCCGAAGATCTCGAAGAAGCCGACCGCCATGGTCTCGACCGCTCCACCGATCTCATTGAACAACGTTGGCGGATCCCATTCCTGGGTCTGCTCGCATCGCCGCAGCGATGCGAGCGCAGACTTCATATACGTCATCTTGAGCTCCGTCGAGATATTGATCTTCGAGACTCCGGCTTCAATGAACGCCTGGAATTCCTGCGTGGTCAATCCGGTGCCCCCGTGCAGGACGATCGGCTTGTCCGACAATGCCCTGAACTCCCGTGCTCGCTCCGGAAGCAGTTTCGGACGACCATGGTAAACCCCGTGGGCAGTGCCCAGCTGCGGGGCGATCAAGTCGATGCCACTCGCCTGGGCCGCCTCGACGACCTGCTGCGCGCTGTAGGCGTGCGCAATCACATCGGAGCCGACACCGTCTTCAACGCCGACGATGTTCTCGATCTCGGACTCGACGCCGATGCCGTGAGCATGTGCCAACTCGGCTACCTCCCGCGATTCGCGGATCGCCGTCTCCAGATCGCGGTTCGACGCATCGAACAACACGGACGACCAGCCCGCCGCAACCACGTCCTCGATGACACGACGATCCGGGCAGTGATCCAGATGCAAGGCGACCGGTACCCGCGAATCGGATACCGCGGCGTCGAACATGGCTGTCAGCAACCCCACTCCGATCGACTTCGCCGTCTTCACCGACGCCTGAATGATCACCGGTGAGCTCGCACGGTTCGCCGCGGCAACGATCGCGCGCAGACTCACGTCGTCCACAACATTGAAGGCAGCCACCGCATACCCACCCGCCTGAGCGGCTTTCAACAACTCAACTGTTGATGTCGGCTTCATCGTCACATCCCTTTCGGCAGTCTCAGATCTCGCTCTGGTCTTCACGGGCTCCGAACCAGGAACCGTTCCCTCAGCCTCGGCGCCTCCATAGACGTGACTATACAGGTATGTACCAGTATTTGCCACCGATTCCCTCGGCCGGTGCCGCCCACACCCCATTCGCGCATCGGACAACTCGCCGTCGCGGGTAGGGTGTAGTCGTCGAGCCTCCACCCGTGGAGACGACGCGCTGCTCGCACAACCGGCCGGCCACGGCGCCTGCAGCGACCCTGCCAACTCGGCCTCACAGGAGATGCAGTGACAACCGATATCGAGCCGATGGCGACAGGCCTCGCGCGCGATTCGGCTGTGCCGCTGTACGCGCAACTGGAAGAGATCTTCCGAGCCCAAATCGCCGGCGGTCAGTGGGCACCCGGCGACCGGATCCCCTCAGAGAACGAACTCAACCGCATTTTCAACGTCTCGCGGATGACGGTGCGGGGCGTGCTCACCAGACTCGTCGAGGACGGACTGCTCGTCCGCGTGGCAGGCAAGGGCACCTTCGTCGCCAAGAAGAAGATCGAGACCAGCTCCCCCGCCTACCGAGGCGTGCGCGAGCAGCTCGAAAGCCTCGGCTACCAGACCACGACACGACTCATCCGCAGCACCAGGACGACTCCCAGTCCGTCCGTGCAAGAACATCTGCGCCTCGCCGACGGCGAAGATGTCTTCACCGTCGAACGGGTGCGCAGCGCCGATGGCCTACCGATCTCGCTGCACCATTCCTTTGTTCCGTATCGGCTCGCGCCGACCCTCGACCAGCACGATCTGACCTCCCACCAGCTGTGCGTCATCCTCGATGAGCACTACAACCTGGCGATGAAACACGTCGACGAGAAGCTGGAATCGGTATCTGCCACGACTGAGGTCGCACGGCAGCTCAAGCTGAGTCGTGGCGACCCGGTCCTGCTTCTCGAGGACCTCATCTTCGACGCTTCAGGGACTCCGTACGAGTACTCGAAGATTCTGTTCCGCGGTGACAAGGTGCAAATCAGCTTCAGCTTCGATCTGTGACGGCCCAGACGTTACATGGCTGAAACACTCGCGCAACACCTCCGCTAGATTGGCTGGATAGCGTGAACCCGTTCACTGATTCAGCGGGCCGGGAAAGCCCGGTCGTCGAGTTGAAGGAGACCCCATGTTCCAAGGCGCCGATGATCTCTTGGCGTATTTGAAGGACGAGAACGTCGAGAACGTCGACGTCCGTTTCTGCGATCTGCCAGGAGTGATGCAGCACTTCACTGTGCCTGTGGGTTCGTTTGGTCCCGAAGTTTTCGAGGAGGGCCTGGCATTCGACGGCTCGTCCGTGACTGGCTTCCAGGCGATCAACGAGTCGGACATGGCCCTGATGCCCGACCCCACCTCGGCTTACCTGGATGCGTTCCGTAAGTCGAAGACGCTGGTGGTCAACTTCTTCGTGCATGACCCGCTGACGAAGGAGCCCTACAGCCGCGACCCCCGCAACATCGCGCGGAAGGCTCAGGCATACCTCGGCACCACCGGAATCGGCGATACCGCGTACTTCGCTCCCGAGGCCGAGTTCTACGTTTTCGATGACGTGCGTTACGAGACCAACGGTCACAGCGCGTTCTACTCGGTGGACGCGGAGTCGGCCGGCTGGAACAGCGCCCGCGAAGAAGAGCGTGGCAACCTCGGCTACAAGGTCAAGACCAAGGGCGGCTACTTCCCGGTGGCTCCCGCCGATCACTACGGCGATCTGCGCGACGAAATCGTCAAGCACTGTGAAGATGCCGGTCTGATCATTGAGCGCGCTCACCACGAGGTCGGCGCTGCCGGCCAGGCCGAGATCAACTGGCGTTTCGACGAGCTGCTGACCAGCGCCGACAACGTCATGAAGTTCAAGTACCTGGTCAAGAACACTGCATTCGTCAACGGCAAGACCGCGACCTTCATGCCGAAGCCCGTCTTCGGTGACAACGGCTCGGGCATGCACTGCCACCAGTCGATCTGGAACGACGGCAAGCCGCTGTTCTACGACGAGAACGGTTACGCTCAGCTGTCCGACGTGGCCCGTTGGTACATCGGTGGCCTCCTCAAGCACGCTCCGGCGCTGCTGGCCTTCACCAACCCGACCATCAACAGCTTCCACCGTCTGGTGCCGGGCTTCGAAGCCCCGGTGAACCTGGTCTACTCGGCTCGTAACCGCTCGGCCTGCATCCGCATTCCGATCACCGGTTCGAACCCGAAGGCCAAGCGCATCGAGTTCCGCTGCCCCGACCCGTCGGCCAACCCGTACCTGGCCTTCTCCGCGCTGCTGCTCGCCGGCATCGACGGCATTCAGAACCGCATCGAACCGCCGGCTCCGGTCGACAAGGACCTCTACGAACTGCCGCCCGAAGAGCACGCTCAGGTCACCCAGGTTCCGTCCTCGCTGGATGAGGTGCTGGCCGCCCTCGAAGCCGACAAGGACTTCCTGCTGGCCGGAGACGTCTTCACTCCTGACCTCCTGCAGACCTGGATCGATCTGAAGAACGACGAGATCGACGCACTGCGTCAGCGTCCGCATCCCTACGAGTTCGATCTGTACTACCAGATCTGATCATTTGGGCTTGTCACCCCAAGCCGAAATGAACCGGGCCAGTACCTCTTGGAGGTACTGGCCCGGTTCATTTCTTCAGTGCGGATCGATCGGTCACCAGTCGTGCATCGATCCGTCGCGGTCACGAGCAACAGGGAGATAGGCCGACTCGAAAGGGAATCCTGCGGCGGCCTGTTCGTCGAATTCGACGCCCAGCCCCGGGGCCTCTCCCGGCACCAGGTATCCGTCGACGAGTTCGTAGGACACATGGAAGACCTCGCTCACCTCGCGGGGGTATCCCATGTACTCCTGGATCGCGCCAGCCGGATTCGAGATGCCCAGGTGAACCGACGCAGCCATGGTCAGCGGCGAGACATCGGATGGGCCGTGCGGAGCACCCTTCACCTGGTAGAGATTCGCCAGGTCGAAGATGCGTCGCACATGCGAGATACCCCCCGCATGCATGACACAGGTGCGGACATAGTCGATCTTCTGCCCGATGATCAGGTCCTTGCAGTCCCATATCGTGTTGAAGACTTCGCCGATCGCCAGTGGCGTCGTCGTGTGCTGACGCACCAGGTCGAGTGCCTGCTGGTTCTCGGCCGGGGTGACGTCCTCCAACCAGAACAGCCGCAACGGCTCCAGTTCCTTGCCCAGCCGCGCGGCTTCGATCGGCGTCAACCGGTGATGAGCATCGTGCAGCAGCTTCAGCTCGGGCCCGACATGGTCGCGGACCTCGGCGAGCATGACCGGCGCATGCCGCAGATAGGCCTCCGTGTCCCAGACTTCGACGACCGGCTTCGCTCCCCTGGATGCAGGTTCGTAGGCGTCGCGATGGCGCTGCACCCCGTATACCGAATCCAGCCCGGGGACGCCTGATTGCGCACGGATGGCTGTGAAGCCACGCTCCCGGATGGCGTCCACGGATTCCAGCAGTTCGGGAGTCGACCATCCGGTGGCATGGGTGTAGGCGAGGAGCCGGTCTCGTACCTTGCCTCCGAGCAGTTGATAGACCGGCTGGTTGAGCGCCTTGCCTTTGATGTCCCACAGGGCGAGGTCCACCGCGCCGATGGCAGCCATCGTGATCGGCCCCCGGCGCCAGTAGACGCCACGGTAGAGGTACTGCCAGGTGTCCTCGATCCGGTCCGCGTCCAAGCCGACCAGCAGCGGCGCGATGTGATCTCGCAGATACGACGCCACCGCCAATTCGCGTCCGTTGACCGTAGCATCGCCCCACCCGACGATCCCATCATCGGTGGTGACCTTGAGGGTCACGTAGTTGCGGCCCGGGCTGGTAAGCAAAACCTCGGCGCTTCTGATTGTCCTCACTGATCAGCACTCCATCATTCGTGGACGTGCTCGCGGCCACAACGCTCGCGATGCCCGTCGTCCGAATTGCAATAGTAATACCTTAAGCATTCAGACCTCGACGTGGGGGGTCTCAATCCAAGGTCCTGCCCGGGCCACCGATCACCGGTCGGCCGCCCGCCGACGGCCGGCAGGTGACCGACGGCCGGCAGGTGAATGGCCCGGAGCCGCGACGTGCTACTGCCCCAACTCCCGGCGCAGGCCGCCGAGCATGGCAACCGTCGCGTGGAAGGCCGCTTCCCGATCGCCGCCGGCAACCAGCCAGGCCACATGGGCGTGGCCGGTGATCGCCATCAGGGCAGCCTCCCGCGGCATCAGCCCCCAGGCGACGCGTCCGCGCAGTGTTTCGGCCAGCGCGCCCTTCAACGAGACGAAGATCGGATTGCCGCTCGCCTCGAGCAGCAGCGCATGGAATCTGATGTCAGCCTCGAGAAAGTCCTGCGAATCGGCCCGGTCGGCAAGCTGATACAACCGTCTGGCCAGGGCCTTCAGTTCTTCTCGTTGCTCACTGGTGGCCAGGGTAGCCGCGGCCGATGCGGCGACCGGTTCGACGGCGAGCCGCAATTCGGTCAATGCTCGCAGCTCCGCGAGATGACCACCGCCCTGCATCATCCACCGCACCATGCGCGGGTGGAGCGCACTCCATTCGCTCTGCGGCCGGACGACCAGCCCCACCTTGCGGCGGGCTTCCAGCAGTCCGACCGACTCGAGCACCCGCGCGGTCTCCCGCGCCACGGTACGAGAGACGCCGTATTCCTCTTGGATCCAGGTCAAAGTGAGCACCTCGCCGGGCTGAATCTCACCACTCAGAATGTGCTGCGCCACGGATTCAACGATCGCTTGGTGCAGCGTCGGGGCTCCCATACCGTCCTCCTGTCATCACGGCCACGGCGATGCAATACACCACTCAGCCTCTATCACTGGTCATAAGTTCTGACAAGTTGTCTCGCATTTGGTCGCATCAATCGACAGGCCGTCTCCAGAAAATTACCGTTCTCGTGAAGCAACCACCAGTCTGGTCGGGCGCCGGCTGACGAAGCCACTTTCGGCAGCGACACGCTGACGCCCTCCTGTTCACGGCGGTCTTACCCGCGCGGCACTGGTCCAGGCCAAGCGGGCTTGCCGAACCGGCACACCTGGCGCGAGACACCCCATGATGCCTCCTCCACCTCGGGCGACTGATCCGGCGTACCCGAACCCCAAAGGAGGGAATATGGATCAAGAGACGATCCGACGCCTGTCGGATCAGGCAACCCATGTGTTGCTCAACAAGCCCCAGACCATCTCGAGCCGCAAGGGCGGCTGGATGATGATCTCCACGATCCTCATCGAAGCGTGGGATCTCTATGCGATCGCCTTTGTGCTGATCTTCATCAAGAACGAGTTTCAGCCAAATGCCGTTGAGCTGTCCTTGGTTGCCGCGGCGGTCCAGGGCGGCGCGCTGATCGGCGCGCTGATCGGTGGCGTGGTTGCCGATCGACTCGGACGCAAGAAGGTCTTCATCCTGACGATGGTGCTGTTCATCATCCTGGCCATCGCGCAGGGATTCTCCCAGAACATCATCGACCTGATCATCATCAGGCTGCTGATCGGTATTCCGCTGGGCTCGGATATCTCGAACGGCTACGCCTACATCATGGAGTCGATGTCGAAGGGCACCCGCGAGCAGATGGGCTCCCGCTGGCAGTTCATGTTCGGTCTGGGCGAGGTCTTCTCCATCATCGTCATCACGATCCTGTTCGCCACCAATATCTTTAGCGATACCATCCTGTGGCGCGTAGCACTGGCCCTGGGTGCCGTGCCGGCCCTGTTGCTGCTGATCATGCGGCTGGATCTGCCCGAAACACCGCTGTCGCTCATTCAGCGCGGCAAGTTCGTCCAGGCGAAGGCGACCAGCAAGCTGCTGTTCGATGACGACCTCGATATGCTGCCCGACCAGGACGTCAAGATCGAGAAGCCGAAGCTGCACGACTTCTTGAGTGTCATCTGGAGAGATCCGATCAAGAAGCGCGCATCGATCTTCGGCTGGATCTCGAATGCCTGCCAGGGCGCCGAGTTCACCGCCTGGGGCTTCTACCTGCCGTTCATCCTGACCGTCGCCGGCGTTGCGGGAGCCGGCAACATCATCGGATCCAACCTGGTGACCGCGCTGGTCTTCTGCCTGGCGACAGTCTCCGGCTTCGTGGCCCCGCTGATGCTTCCGAAGATCGGCCATCGCGGCCTGTCGATGTGGGGCTTCGGGTTGTCGTTCATCGGTCTGATGATCGGAGCTATCTCGCTGGCCAAGATCGCCCCCTTCGAGGCGCTCAACCAGACTCCGCCGGTGGCCTGGGGGAGCCTGCTCGTGGTCGGTGCCTGCATTTTGATGTGGGGCCCCTACTGGGACGCCTCCAACGGCATGACGATCGTCTCAATGGCCGCCCCGGCGCGCTTCAAGGCGACCGCGTCCGGCTTCGGATACGTCTTCGTCAAGGCGGCCTCGTTCTTCGGCGCCTTCGTCTTCCCGGTCCTCACCCAGTACGCAGGCAAGGCCTGGGCCACTGCGGCCGTCGGCATCTTGTCGCTCATCGGCTTCTTCTCGGCGAAGTACATCCTGCCGGAGATGTGGGGCTACGTGGAGACCGAGGAGGTCGGCGGAATCGCTCCTCAGAGCGAAGCCTCGGCAGTCGTGTAACTCTGCCATCTGATCAGTCCGTAGCCAGTGGCGGGCGGCTCCAACCGGGGCTGCCCGCCACTGTATTTCTCCTGAGCCGCGTGTTCTCCCGGGCCGCCCAGCTGATCCGCAGCAAACCGGTCAACCAACCTCACAGCCGGCTCCAGGCGACACCCCGTCCCCGCATTCGTCCGCCAACCCGGCGGCGCTGATCTCGCGCACCTCGGCGGGTGCCAGCGAGTCATGCTCCCAGTCGACATCCCGGTGCCCCCTGCCCGCCAGCACCGTCTGCAGCACGCACAGCGCGTCGCCGTGTCCGACCAGCACGACCGTGCCGCGAGCATCGATGCGTGTTCTCAGCCACGCCAGCAACCGCCGCATGCGTTCATAGACCTGGACGATGGACTCCCCACCGCCCCACGCGACCTCGGCGACATCCAAGCCGGCGGGGGTCGGCAGAGCCCGCAGCTCACTGACGGGGCGTCCCTCGAGTTCGCCCAGGCACTGTTCGCGCAGCAGCGGGGTGACGTTGAGCCGAGCCCCCAACGGATCTGCGATTGCCTGTGCTGTCGATGCCGCCCGCACCGCGTCCGAACTGAACAGCTTAACGGGCCCGCCGGCGACCAGGCCTGCCACCGTGGCAGCCGCCGCCTCGGCTTGCAGCCGTCCGAGCTCGGTGAGCGGCGCCGGCAACGACTGCCCCAATACCAGATGGTCTCGGTTGGCGGTCGATTCCCCATGCCGCACGATCAGCAAGCGCATGTGCCCACCCTAGTGATCCTCGCGTCTTCCGAGCCCGATCGGCACAACAGGCTCATAGGCAACACACAGATGCGTCATCGATGGAACCAAGCTTCGCCTGACTGAATGGTTAACACAAGATGACATAACCCGAAAGGTCCCACCATGAATCCGTATCTGATGCTCGCCGATATCGTGGCCATCACATTGCTGATGCTCGTCTTCTACGTGCCTCGCAAGGGTCGCCGTGAACTGGTCTCCAGCTTCCTGGTCACCAACGTCGGCGTCCTCGCCCTCGCAACCGCGATGTCGGTCGGGACGATTGCAGCGGGTCTTGGCCTCGGTCTG
>JAAYVB010000040.1 GCA_012517405.1 Propionibacterium sp. | reverse complement strand
CTCCCCGAGGAAAAGGCGCGCGAGATGACCATAGACATCGGCTTTGCGAGCATCGAGTATCCGAAGTTCGGCACCGTCAGTATCATCGACGTCCCGGGCCACGAACGCTTTATCCGCAACATGGTGGTCGGAGCATGGGGGGTCGACCTCGCCATCCTGGTCATCGCCGTCGACGACGGCTGGATGCCCCAGACCGAAGACCATTTCCGCGTGCTGATGCTTCTCGGGGTGGAGCGTATCGTCGTGGCCCTCAACAAGATCGACGCGGCGGACGAGGAGATGATCTCCTTCGTGGCCGCCGAGGTCGAGGAGCGACTGCAGGGGACCCGCTATGCGGACTCCGACATCGTGCGCGTCTCGGCGAAGACCGGCGAAGGCGTCGCCGGGCTGCGAGACGCGATACTGTCCAACCTCCGAAAGCTCGCCAAGGCGGCTGACGCCCACAAGCCGTATCTCTTTGTCGACCGCGTGTTCGCATCGAAAGGCTATGGCACCATCGTGACCGGGACCCTCAAGAACGGCAGGTTCAATGAGGACGAACCGGTCGTGGTGCTTCCGCTTGATCGCGAGGTGCGGGTTAAAAAGATCGAGAGCCACCACAGCGCGCTCGAGGAGGGCGTGCCCTCGCAGAGGACGGCGCTCAACCTGTCGGGGGTGACGGTGGACGAAATTCACCGCGGGTACATCGTTACCGGAAAGAATTTCTTTACGCGGTCGGCGGATGTCGTTGTGCGAATGAGGTTTCTGGAGCGCAGGGGCGATTTAAAGAACAACACCGGGATCGAGATGCTGGTGGGCGCCACGGCCCTCAAGGGCAAGCTCATCCTGCTCGATGACGAGGACAGCGGTGATGAGGAGCGGGTGCTTCGGGTCCGTTTCGACGCTCCGTGGTATTTCTACCCCGGACAGCGCTTCATCGTGACACATCCGGGCGGGTTCCTGATAATCGGCGGCGGCGAGGTGCTGCTTCCCGATTACCGCTCGGCGGGGGGCCGGAAAATCGTCCTGAAATACCTGACCATGTTTTCACGGTATACCAGGGACGAGTACGTTCGTTATATAGTCGCGGTGCGGCGTGCGGTCCCATGGCACTGGATCGTTTCGATTTTCCCCGAGAACGAACGCACCATAGAGAAGATAATAGAAACGCTTGAGGAACAGAACGCCGTCATCAAAACCGGGGATTTCCTGCTCGAGGCCGGTTTCCACTCCGAGGCGCTTTCCATGGTGGCCGGGGCGATAACCGGCTCGCTCGGCCCCAATCTGAGGGAGATCGCCGACAAAACGGGGCTGGACCTCGAGCTGTGCAGGTTCCTTGTCCCCTCGGTGATGAAACAGCACCGGATCATCGAGAAGGACGGCCGCTATTTCGGCGGGGACTCGGTAACCGTCGACGCCCTGCCGGATGAGAAAAGGGCGGTGCTCGACAGGTTGCGCGCGCGCTCCATCGAGGGCGCCGAGCTCGACAGGACCGCGGACGATGCCGAGAAAAGAAACCTGGGCGATCTTATCCGTCTGGGTTTCGCCGTGAGTCTGGACGGTAACATCGTCCTCCATCGCGAAGTATATGACGGACTTAAACGGAAGGTTATGGAGCTCTTCGACGGCAGGGACAAGATCAGCATCCCCGAGGCGAAAGACGCGACCGGCCTATCGCGTAAATACATCATCCCCATGCTCAACAGGATGGAAGGGGACGGACTCATAAAGCGCATCGGCGATTTCCGGATGAAGGCCTGACGGCGCGGCCCGGACGCGACGCATGCGAAATCCCCCACTGACAGATAATTAATTATTGCCGGTCAAATATATTATTGACTTTCCTTTCTCTTTTGTCGTAT
>JAAYVB010000002.1 GCA_012517405.1 Propionibacterium sp. | reverse complement strand
GCGGGCCGCGCTGAGCAGGGCTTCGAACTGCAGGTGCGACAGGCCGAGCGTGGGTGACTCAGGTGGCACGTTCGGTCGTCGCACGTAGTCAGCTGGGGACTGCGGCAGGACCTGGTCGATGACGCACGTGCGGTAGAAGCCAACCACCACCGACACGCGTCGGCTGACCGTGGACGGCTGGAAATGGCGCACTTCCTGCATCCAGCGGACATACAACTCGATCTGGGCGCGCTGCGCCTTCAACGGCTCGACACCCCGCTCCCGGCACCACACCAGAAACGCGCGCAGGTCCGACTCGGTGTGCACCAGGGTCTGCCCCCGATACCGGGCCAGATAGGCAGCGACCGCCTTCACCAAAGGATCAGTGGCAGCGTCAATGAGAACGGGAAACAGGACAGGCTCGAGACTGGTCATACCCGATGCTGCAACCGACCAGCAGCCACGCGCCAGCGGCACGAACGACGCCCCAGGAGCGGCAATTGAGGGCGTTAGAGCCGCGGTCTAGGGTCGTGCGCCAGACGACTCAGGATGACCAAGTCAACCTTTCCGTCGTGGGTGTAGCCAGCACGACGCAGGGTCCCCTCCTCTATGAACTTGGCCTTGCGGGCAGTGGCCAATGAGGCGGCGTTGCCGGTGGCAACGAGCACCTCAACGCGCTCGATGCCCTGGCTGTCGAGTGCCCAGTCGGTGATGGCATCAAGGGCTCGAGCGGCGATTCCCCGTCCCCTTGCCCAGGGCCCAAGCCAGTAGCCAGCCTCTGTCTTGGCCACGGCCCAGTCGGTGTTCTTGAGGCCGATGACGCCGGCGAATTCTCCATTCAGCTCGATTGCCCGCTCAAGCGCGCGGCCGCTGGCCAGAGCTGCGGGTGCAACTTCCAGGGCGTAGCTCCGGGCCGCGTCTTCGGTGTATGGGCGGGGCAGGGGAAGCCACTGCTGGGTCTGAGCGTCCGAGCATGCGATCGCGATTGCAGGCACGTCGGCCTCGGTCAGCGGCCGCAGGACGACCCCATGGGACTTGATGACTTCATCTGCGAAGGACGGCATGCACGGATCCTAGTGACAGGTGATTGCCGGCTGCTGCTGGATCATAGTCTCAAGCGGTGAAAGACCGCACATCGGCATGAGCGCGGACAGTCGCACATGGGCATGAGAGCGAGGTCACGACCATCGGGATGACCGTCAGTCAGTAACAAACAATCGTGAGCCTCAGAGACGACCCCTCAGGCCGGCCCTTCCGACCGGCGCGTAGCCATCCTTGGACACCGCAATGCACACTCCTAGACCGGCGTCAAGGGCTCCGCATCAATATCTCGCAGGCTCTTGGGGCTTATATGGGGCACCAAGCTGTCCACTCTTGACCACCCTAAGCCCCAGCGTTCGTGCCCGAGTTCGAGACATCACCCCTAGCCACCACGCAGATTCCGCCCCAAGGGCGACAGGATGAACGATCAGAGTACATGGACGCATAATGCCTAGTCAAAGGCACATTGGCGTCGGGGCGACAGGACTCGAACCTGCGGTCTCCTGCTCCCAAAGCAGGCGCGCTAGCCACTACGCTACGCCCCGGTGCCGCCGTTGAAGTGGCGAACTCGACCAAGTGTACTGGACCTGCTCGTTTCGCTCCACTTGCGGAGCGTCAGGCAAGCGAGCCGGTCTGCTCGTACTGCTCCAGCTCCGCGATCCTGCGGGCGTGACGCTCGTCGCCAGAAAATGGCGTAGTCAAGAAGGCCCGCGCGATCTCCAGTCCCAGCTCCGGGGTGACGAAGCGTCCGCCCATCGCCACGCACCGGGCGTCGTTGTGCTGGCGACCCAGCTCAGCGAACTCGACACGATCGGCGAACACGGCGCGGATGCCCTTCACCTTGTTGGCCGCGATCTGCTCGCCATTGCCCGAGCCGCCCAGCACGATCCCCAGCGAACCCTCGTCGGCCAACACGGCCTCGGCGGTCGGGATGATGAAGTCCGGATAGTCGTCGCTCGGATCGAACTCATGGGCGCCGTGATCGATCACATCGAAACCTTCTGCCCTCAGATGCTCGACGAGGTATTCCTTCAACTCGAAAGCGGCATGGTCAGTCCCGATGTGTACGCGCATGAAAGCAATAATTCCAGATCCCGGCCCCGAGCGCGACTGGCTCGCCTGCGGCTACTTGTCGGCTTTGCGCCCAGTTCTCTCGGCCGGCTCGCCCGCGGGCTGCGGCCCCGAATCCAGCAACCGGACGAAACCGTCCTCGTCCAAGATCGGCAACCCCAGTTCCTCCGCCTTGGCGGCCTTCGACCCTGCGTTCTCCCCCACCACCACATAGTCGGTCTTGCGTGACACCGAGGTCGCGGCCTTCCCGCCGTGGGCAAGGATTGCGTCCCTCGCAGAGTCCCGGGTGAAGCCTTTCAATGTGCCCGTGACAACAACCGTCAGCCCGTTCAGGGTCTGCGGCTCAGTCTGTTGAGGTGCGGCCGGCTCGTCGGCCATCCGCACCCCGGCGGCCGCCCAGCGATCCACCACCTCGAGATGCCAGGGCTCGGTGAACCACTCCACAACCGCCTCAGCGATGATCGGGCCCACGCCCTCGGTGGTCGCCAACTCGTCCACCGACGCAGACCTGATCGCGTCCATCGAGCCGAAGTGATCGGCCAGCGCCCGTGCCGCGGTCGGCCCGACGTGGCGGATCGACAGGCCCACCAGCACTCGCCACAGCGGCTGCTGCTTGGCGGACTGCAGATTCGACAGCAACTTGTGGCCGGTCGCCGACAGCACGCGTCCATCGACGATCTGATCGGGCGGGTCCGACTTCTTGGCCGCCCTGGTGTACAAGGGCACCCGCATCAGCTGTGCGGCGGTCAGGTCGAAAAGGCCCGCCTCGTTCGTCAGCACCCCGCTGGCCAGCAACCCGCGGGCCCCCTCCCAGCCCAGGGCCTCGATGTCGAGGCTGTGCCGCGATGCCAGCGCGAACAGCCGTTCGGTCAGCTGAGCGGGGCAGGACTTCGCGTTCGGGCAGCGGATGTCCTTGTCGGATTCCTTTTCCGGACGAAGCTCCGCCCCGCAGACCGGGCAGTGGGTGGGCATCACGAAGGGTCGCTCGGTGCCATCGCGCAGTTCCACGACCGGCCCGAGGATCTCCGGGATCACGTCACCGGCCTTGCGCAGCACGACGGTGTCACCGATCAGCACGCCCTTGCGGGTCACTTCCCAGGCATTGTGCAAGGTGGCCCGCGAGACCGTGGAACCGGCGACCTTGACCGGCTCCATCACCGCAAAGGGGGTCACGCGGCCGGTGCGTCCGACATTGACCTGGATATCGAGCAGCTTGGTGTTCACCTGTTCGGGCGGGTACTTGTAGGCGATCGCCCAGCGCGGCGCCCGTGACGTCGAGCCGAGTTGTGCTTGCTGGGCGAGGTCGTCGACCTTGACCACCACACCATCGATCTCATGTTTGAGATCGTGCCGGTGTTCTCCGTAGTAGCTCACGTAGTGCAGCACGTCGGACACCGACGAGACCACCCGGTATGCCGGTGAGGTCGGGAATCCCCAGCCGGCGAGCAACTCGTAGGCCTGCGACTGGCGCTCTATGTTCATGCCCTCGTGGGCCCCGATGCCGTGCACCAGCAGCTGAAGTGGGCGGGTGGCCGTCACCGCAGGGTTCTTCTGCCGCAGCGAACCGGCCGCCGCATTGCGTGGGTTTGCGAAAGGGGCCTTTCCTGCCTCAACCAACGATGCATTCAGATCTGCGAATGCCTCGATGGGAAAGAAGATCTCACCGCGGACCTCGAGCACCTCGGGGATGTCGGGTCCAGCGAACTGATGCGGGATTCCTGCGATCGTCAACACGTTGGGGGTGACGTTCTCGCCTACCCTGCCGTCGCCGCGGGTCGCACCGGATACCAGCCGGCCACCGCGATAGACCAGGTCAACGGCCAGTCCGTCGATCTTCAGTTCGCACAACCATGACGCTTTCTGCTCGCCGAGTGACCGCTGGGTACGGGCGATCCAATCGGTGAGTTCCTGGGTGCTGAAGATGTCGTCGAGGCTGAGCAGCCGCTCCAGATGGGTGACCGGCGCGAAATCGGTGACGCGTTGTGCTGCGCCGACCCGCTGCGTGGGGCTGTCGGGAGTGCGCAGTTGCGGAAAACGCTTCTCCAGATCCTGCAGTTCGCGCATCAGCGAGTCGTATTCGGCGTCCGACATCGTGGGCGCGTCCAAACCGTAATAGGCCTCTTGGGCGTCGTTGATGCGTCCCGCCAACTCGCTCCAGCGGTGCTGCTCGCCCAGCCCCGGCTCAGCCACCTCGGGGGTTGCGTTCAAGTGCAGGTCGGCACCGGTGATCTGGTCGTCGTCATCCGAAGGCATGGATCAATCCTGGCAGCCGCGCCAAGCTCAGGACGCGAACCTCGGCGTCCACAAGGTGGTTTCGCGGGCGGCCTCGAAGGCTGCCAGCACCTGCCGCTTGTTGAACTGCTCGGGACGATTGACCAGCCAGTTCGCGATGTCGGACTGATCGATGACCGCAACATCGTCGGGGAACCGCTCGATCACCAGACGCCGGTCGTTCACCGGAACGATCACGCCGGTGATGCCGATCTCCCAGCGCATCGACGTCGAGAAGCCACCGGCGCGCCGACGGGCCTCGCCACGGATCTGCGAAACATAGGGCTCATCGTGGCCGTCCACCAAGAACCGGTCTCCGCTGACCCGCAGCTTCGAACCGGGCAGATGCTTGGCATTCAGCAGGTACACACCGCCGGGGCCGACCGCCCAGTGATCCAGCTCGGTGCCTTCGTCGGCTGCGCGGGTGGCCTGCAGAAAACCCCAACGCGGATCCAGGCCAGACAGCCGCACCAATTCGGCCGCCAGCAGTTCGTTCGGGTCGAGCAGCGCCCGGCGGGCACTGCCCTCGCGCAGCAGCCAACGATCGAGCAGGGCGCGCATGGGCGCGCGGCGGCGCGGATTCTCCCGCACGATGGGGAACTTCTCAAAGCCGAATCCGGGCATCACCATGTCGGTGATCTGCGCCCGGCGAGGCGCCACTTGCAGGTGCGGTGCATCTTCGTCGGCAAAGTACCCGCGTCGCGCGGTTGTTGCCGGCGCAGCAATCTCAAGCTGCTCAGCGACTGACATGTCGTCTCACCCCGTCCAGAACGGCATTTCGCCTCGATGGTCGGGCCCATCGTATGAAGCAGTTGCCGTTATGGCCGGTTGCCACGCGGGAAACGCGGAGATTAGTTGAAAATCGGCTCGCGATCCCGGCTGCGCTTCAACTCGAAGAAACCATCGGCGGCCGTAACCTTGGAAACGCCGTCGAACAGATCTCCGGCGGCCTCACCGGTGGGCGCAGGCGAAATGACCGGCCCGAAAAGGGCCTTCCCGTTGATGTGCAGGACCGGAGTGCCGACATCGCTGCCGACCGGATCCATGCCCTGGTGATGGGACAGCCTCAGCGCCTCATCGTATTCGTCGGTTTGGGCCCGGTCGGCGATGGTTTCGTCGAATCCGCACTCGCGCAATGCCGCCTTGACGACCTCGGGATCGCCCACGGTCTCGCCCATTGGGTGATAGCGGGTACCCAGAGCCGTGTAGAAATCGCGCAGGGCCTCGGTGCCGTACTGCTGCTCCACGCCGATCGCAGCACGAACGCCGATCCAACCGCGCTTCATGTGATCGAGGTAGCCAGGGTCCAGGTCGCGGCCCTCATTGAGCACCGACAGGCTCATCACATGGAAGACCGTGTGCACCGGACGGACCTTCTCCACCTCGAGCATCCAGCGTGATGCCATCCACGCCCACGGGCACAACGGATCGAACCAGAAATCAACCTGCTGACGTTCTTCACTCATGCACCACAGCCTAGATGCGGGCCTGCAATTCAAGACAGGACAATTCTCGGTGCGCGAACAACCGTGGGTCGAGCGCGAAATGCCCGCGCCAGCCGGTAACCTCCAAAATGTTACGTGCACATCAGTGTGGGCGATGGCTCCCTAACCCGGGGACCAACCCAGGTGCGCGAATGCGGCGAACGGACAAAGATTGGAAGGCCCCATGACCAGTTCGGTGAACATCACGAGGGATGAAGCACAGCAGCGGTCCCAGCTCATCGCCAACCATGCCTACCGCGTCACCGTCGACCTCACCGGACGCGGGCTGGACGACGAGCCGCTCGCAGATCCGGCCGCCACCTTCATCTCCACCTCGACCGTGCAGTTCGCCAGCGAGGCGGGCCACAGCTGGCTCGATCTGATCGCCGACGAGGTCATCGATGCCTGGTTGGACGGCGTCCAGCTGCCCCCGGACGCCCACGATGGCTTCCGGCTCGCCCTCGATCTGGCCAGCGGCGAGCATCAGCTGACCGTCACCGCGCTGTGCCGCTACTCCCGCACCGGTGAGGGCCTGCACCGCTTCGTCGATCCCGCCGACGGCAAGGTCTACCTCTACACCCAGTTCGAAACCGCCGATGCGCGCCGCATGTACGGCTGCTTCGACCAGCCTGATCTCAAAGCCACCTTCGAGCTGACCGTCAAGGCACCCGAGGACTGGAAGGTCTACTCCAACTCGCGACCCGCCGAGCACGAGCCGGGCGGCGATGGCTTCACCACCTGGCATTTCGCGCCCACCCCGCCGATCTCCAGCTACATCACCGCACTGGTGGCAGGCGAGTTCCATGTGCACACCGGTGAGATCACCTCGATCAAGGGTGTCGTGCCCGCCGACTTCGTGTGCCGCGAGTCGATGGCACGCTACCTGGAGGCCGAGCAGATGGGCACCACCACTCAGCGGGGCTTCGAGGTCTACGAACAGGCATTCGGACGCGAATACCCCTTCGACTCCTACGATCAGCTCTTCTTGCCCGAGTACAACGCCGGCGCCATGGAGAACGCGGGCTGCGTCACCTTCCGAGACGAATACCTCTTCCGTTCCAAGGTCACCCAGGACGACTACGCGCGGCGGGACAACACGATCCTGCACGAGCTCGCCCACATGTGGTTCGGCGATCTGGTCACCATGAAGTGGTGGGACGATCTGTGGCTGAACGAGAGCTTCGCCGAGTGGTCGGCCTACTACTGCCAGAGCGAGATCGCGCACCGCTACGGCGGCAACGACCCCTGGACGACCTTCGCCAATATGCGCAAGCTGTGGGCCTACCGCGTCGACCAGGCACCCGGCACCCACCCGATCGCGGCCGACATGATCGATCTGGAGACCGTCGACCAGAACTTCGACGGCATCACCTACGCCAAGGGCGCCAGCGTCCTCAAGCAGCTGGTCGCCTATGTCAGTGAATCCCAGTTCCTCGCCGGGGTGCGCGACTACCTCGCCGAACACGCCTGGGGCAATACGACATTCGCCGATCTGCTCGATGCACTGCAGAAGTCGAGCGGGCGCGACCTGTCCGGGTTCGCGTCCGAATGGCTGGAAACCACCGGCGTGAACCTGGTGCGGGCCGATTTCGATATCGCCGACGACGGCAGCTATTCACGGTTCGAGGTGCTGCAGAGCGCCGACCCGGCGCATCCGACGCTGCGCACCCAACGGTTGGCCATCGGGCTCTACGATCTGCGCGTCGGCGGCCTGCTGCGCCGCGAGTCGCTGGAGATCGATGTCAAGGGGGCACGGACGATCGCCGAGGCGCTGGTGGGCAAACCCCGCGCCGATCTCGTACTGCTCAATGACCGTGACCTCAGCTACACCAAGGTCCGTCTCGACCCCGACTCGCAGCGGGTGGTGACCGAGAACATGGCGCAACTGGTCGATCCGCTCGCCCGTGCGGTGGTCTGGACCAGCGCCTGGGACACCTGGCGCGACGCGGAGATGACCTCGTCCGACTACCTGACTCTGATACTCAGCGGGTTACAGACCGAATCCGATGTGACAGCGATCATCAACCAACTCCGCCAGGCCCATCTGGCGGTCACCCGCTACGCCGCGCCCGGCCAACGTCATCAGTTGCGCGCGCGACTGGTGGCCGGCCTGGCCGAACTCCTGAAGACCGCGCAACCCGGTTCGGACCGGCAACTTGCGGTGGCCGACGGGATGATCTCGGCCGTCGACTCCCCCGCCGGCGCGGGATTGCTGGAGGGCTGGCTGACCGGCGAGGAGGTGCCCGAAGGCCTGCCGATCGATACCGACCGCCGCTGGGCAATCCTCACCACGCTCGCCCGACTGGGACGCATCGGCACTGACCAGATCGATGCCGAGCACGACTCGGACCGCACGATCTCGGGCGCCGAATCCGCCGCCGGTGCGCGCGCCGCGTTGGCCGATCCGCAGACCAAGGCGGAAGCCTGGCGGCTGGCCACCGACGAGGTCGACATCCCGAACGGCACCCACGTCGCCATCGCCGCGAACTTCTGGAAGTTCGGCCAAGAAGAACTGCTCAACGGCTACCAGGACGCCTACCTGGAGCTGTGTGATCAGATCGCCACCTCATCGGGTAGCTGGGCCAAACGTGGACATGTCGCACGCCAGACCGCATTGACCTACCTGTGGCCGGCAGTCCTCGCGGATCGCGAGTGGATCGTCAAGCTCGACGAGTGGGTCGAGGCCCGCGATCTGCCCGAGCAGGTGCGCCGGGTGCTGGCCGACTCGCGCGCCGAGGCGCTGCGCGGCATCAAGGTGCAGGAGTTCGGCCAAACCGTCAACGGTGAGCAAGCCTCCGGCGGCGACCAGGCCTCCGGTGACCAGGGCTCCGGTGACCAGCACGACGACCAGGATCAGTAGTGAGCAGCTACACGATCAAGGGAGCGCGCTCGTCCCAGGGCGAGCCGCTGGAGCTGCACATCGCCGATGGTCATCTGGTTGCCGAGATGGCCCCGGGCGCTGAGGTGATCGAGGCGGATGGGCTGCTGGCGCTGCCCGGTTTCGTCGACATGCACACCCACCTGCGTGAGCCGGGTTTCGAGGCGTCCGAGACCGTGGCGAGCGGAACCGCTTGCGCGGCGCGGGGCGGTTTCACCGCGGTCTTCGCGATGGCCAATACCGATCCGGTGACCGATTCGGTGGCCCGCGCTGCCCACATCGCGGCATTGGGCCGGGCAGCCGGGAATGCCGAGGTGTTCCCGGTCGGTTCGATCACGATAGGACTGGCCGGCGAACGGCTGTCCCCCATCGCCGAGATGGCGGCCGCCGGGGTACGGATGTTCAGCGACGACGGTCGCTGCGTCATGAACTCCGCCCTGATGCGCGAGGCACTGCAGCTGTCGGCCGTACACGGGGTGATCATCGCCCAGCACAGCCAAGATCATGTGCTGGCGGGCCCGGAGGCCGCCGCCGACGAGCGATCGGTCGCAGCCGACCTCGGCCTGACCGGCTGGCCATGGGCCGCCGAGTCCACGATCATCGCGCGTGACGTGCAACTGGCTGAGCTGACCGGCGGACACCTGCACGCCTGCCACATCACCACCGCGGAGAGCGTGGAGGTGGTGCGCTGGGCTAAGGCCCGCGGCGTCCAGGTGACCGCCGAAGTGACGCCCCACCATCTGCTGCTGGATTCACAACATCTGCGTGCGCTGGACACCACCTTCAAGGTCAATCCACCGTTGCGCGGCTCCGAGGACATCGAGGCGCTGCGCGCGGCGTTGGCCGACGGCACCATCGATGTGATCGGCACCGATCACGCGCCCCACGATCCGGCAGCCAAGCAGGGCGACTTCGCGCACGCCAAGCCGGGCATGCTCGGTCTCGAACAGGCACTCGCCTCGGTCCTGGAAACCATGGTGAACACCGGACGCATGGGTTGGACCGACGTCGTCCGGGTCATGAGTGCCATGCCGGCGCGTATCACCGGCGCCTCCGGCCAGGGCGGTGCGCTGCGTCCGGGCGAGGTGGCCAATCTGGTGCTGGTGGATCCGGTCCGGCGGGCCCGGGTCGACCGGGAGCGATCGAGTTCGGCGTCCCGCAATAACCCGTATCACGGCCTGGAGCTGCCCGACCCGATCGAGATGACCTTCTACTCAGGCCATCTCAGTTACTCCCGCCGGTCCTGACCGCCCAGGGGCCCTGACCGCCCAGGTACGAGGCGCCCGGGCGGTCAGCCCGGGTCAGGCGCGCATGGCCTCCATCTCCTGGGCCTGGCTGAGCACGGTGGCGGCGATCTGCTCGTCGTCGATCTGCAGGAAGCGCAGCACGGCATGCACCGCGCTGTCCAGGTCGCCGGAGCGCACCTCGTTGACCAGTGCGGACGCGGCCGCATCATTGACCGGGGCGCCGACACCCCGCAGATGCAGCACCCAGCCCGCGACCGGACGAGTTGCTCCGGTGGCGACCTTGCCCGCAGCGGCGAACGCCTTGAGATGCGGCACGATCCGGATCGGCAGCTTCTGGGTGCCGTCGGCAGCGATGCGGGCCAGCTGATCCTTCATCCGCGGATTGGTGAACCGCTCCAGCAACGCCGCGCGATACGCCTGCTTCTCGGCGTCAGGCAACGGAACCTGCTGCACCGCATCGTCCCAGAAGGCGTTGACCCAGCCGAGCACCCGCGGATCGTTGATCGCCTGGTAGACGGTCTCCAACCCGAGCACCGGAGCGCAGTAGGCCATCAGCGAATGCGAGCCATTGAGCAAGTAGAGCTTGCGCATCTCATGGGGAACCACGTCGTCCACGAACTTGGCGCCGACGCTCTCCCAGTCTGGATGGCCCGCCTTGAATTCGCCTGCCAGCACCCACTCGGCGAAGGGTTCGCAGACCACCAGCCCGGGGTCGACGATTCCGGTCAGTTCGGCGACCCGGGCAGCGTCTTCCTCGCTGGTATGCGGGGTGATGCGGTCGACCATTGTGGTCACGAATCCGACGTTCTCGTCGATCCACTCCAGCAGGCTCGCATCGACGTAGTCCGCGGCCTGCCGGATGACGGTCTCGGCCATCACGCCGTTCTCCGGCACGTTGTCGCACGGCACGAAGGTGATCGCACCGGCGCCGGCGGCCCGGCGGGCCAACAGGCCCCGGACGAACTTCGCCGGTCCGGTGAACACCGGCTCGTCGAGCTGGCCCGACTTCAACTTGTCCAGATCGGCGATCAGCTCCGGATTGCCCAGATCAAGATCGCCCTGCGGGTTGCGGCAGTAGCCGGCCTCGGTGATCGTCGAGGTGACGATGACCACCTGCGGGTCGGCGAACAGTGTCATCCAGGACTCGATGTCGTGCGAACGGAAGGACGCGCTGATCGAGCTGATCACCTCGACCCGATCGCCCTCGGGAGCCTGAATGTCCAGCTGGTAGAGCCCCTCTTGGGCGTCCAGGGCATCGTCGCGCGGCGAGACTCGGGGCCGCAAGGTGGTGCGTCCGGGGAAGCCCGCGATGCCCCACTGGTCGGCGTCGCTGGCGTGCTCGGTGTACCACGCCTGGTGGGCGCGAGTGAAGTTGCCGATGCCCAGGTGGACGATCCGGATCGGCGCGGCGGGCCGACCGTCCTGGGCGCGGTTCAGGATGCGGCTCACAGCTTGAACACCTTCTTGGGGTTGTCCACGACCAGTTTGCGGGCCTGCTCGATGGCCTCGTCCTCGTCGAGGCGGTGCGCCGCCACGAGGTTCGCCAGGTGCGCGGCATCGAGCCGGCGCATCATGTCGTGGCGAGCCGGGATCGAGCAGAAGGCGCGGGTGTCGTCGATCATGCCCGAGATGCGGCTGAACCCGGCCATCTCGGTGACCGACTGCTTGAAACGCATGATCGACTCGGGGGCATCGATGAACCACCAGGGCACGCCGATGTACAGCGAACGGTAGAAGCCTGCCAGCGGCGCGATCTCGCGGCTGTAGACATCCTCGTCCAAGGTGAACAGCACCAGATTGAGGTTCGGATGATTGCCGAACCTGTTGAGCATCTCGCGCGTGGCGCGGGTGACCTCGATGGCGTAGGGGATGTCGCAGCCGACGTCGGCACCGTAAGCCTCGAAGGTGGCGCGATCATGATCGCGGAAAGCTCCCGGGTGGAGGGTCAGAGTCAGGCCGTCCTCGGTGGCCATCCGGATCTGGTCCATGATCAGGTGGTGGTGCAGGGCAGTGGCTTCTGCCGCGGTGATCTCACCCGCGCGGGCCTTGCCGTAGAGCCGCTCGGCGTCCTGCGCATCGAGATAGGCCGCATCAAGGTCCTGAATGCCATGGTCGGTGCTGACGCCACCATGAGCCTTGAAGTATGCGCGACGGTTCTCCAGGGCCGACGTGAGACCGGCCAAGGTGCTGACGTCGACGCCGGCCACCTCACCGAGCGTATCGACGCGCTGGTTCCAGTCCGGGTTGGCCGGGGTCAGGTACTTGTCGGGACGGAAGGTCGGCGCCACGCGATGCTTCGCGGAGAACTCGGCATCGGCGGCCAGCTTCTCGTGGTCATGCAGGTCGTCGCAGGGGTCGTCGGTGGTGGCGATGAACTCGATCTTGAACTGATCCATCAGGGCACGCGGACGATGATTGTCGTCGTCGATCCAGGCCTGGATGGTGTCGTAGATCTCATCGGCGGTCTCGATGCTCGGACGCTGGGTCACGCCGAAGACACCCACCAGCTGATCGGTCAGCCAGTACCGCATCGCGGTGCCGTTGAAATCGCTCCAGTGTGCACAGAAGGTGCGCCACGCCGCCCGGTTGTCGGCCTCGGTCATATCGGTGCGGGTCACCGGAACGCCCAGCTCGGACAGTTCGACGCCGTTGGCGTGCAGGATGCGGTTGATGTAGTGGTCAGGAGTCAGCAGCAGCCGCGTGGGATTGCCGAACGAGAGGTTCTCGCTCATCCAGGCGGGCGGTACGTGGCCGTGCGGCGAGATGATGGGCAGGTCCTTGGTTTCGGCATAGATGCGCCGCGAGATCTGACGGACGGCCCCGTCCGCAGAGAACAAGCGGTCTTCATGCAAAGTCAGTTCAGGTGCCATGGCCACATTCTGATGCATGCCGATCACCTGCCCGAAACGTTGCCACGTGTTGCCAGCCACCGCGCCGGCCGGCGGATTCAGCAGGACAAATCGGGCGCGCCGCGCTGTATCGTGAATCGGGACGTCGCAGTCGATCACAACCAGGAGCGTGTCATGTCCATACCTACCGTCGGTGGCCCTGGCTACCACATCGGTATCGAAGAGTTCGAGGGGTTCGTCGCCGCGGCGATCGGCGATGTCGACCTCGCCGGCAAATCCGTGTGCCTGATCATTCCGGACGACACCCGCGGCTGTCCGATGCCTCGCATCCTGCGAGCGGTCTACAAGGCCGTGGCCGGTAAGGCCGCCAGCCTCACCTGCATCATCGCGCTGGGTACCCACGAGTACATGGAGCCGGACGAGATCGCCTTGTGGGCGGCCGGTGATCCGAAGGCGGACCTCGGCGCGGTCTACCCGGGCATGCCGATCATCAACCACCTGTGGAAGGACCCCGAGCAGCTGGTCGATGTCGGTCACATCAGCGGCGAGCGCATCAGTGAGCTGTCCGGGGGTCGTCTCGATATCGGCACCGATGTGCTGATCAACAAGACGGTCGTCGAGGCCGATGTGAAGATCATCGTCGGCCCGATCCTGCCGCACGAGGTGGTCGGCATCTCCGGCGGCAACAAGTACTTCATCCCCGGTTGTGCGGCTCACGAGTTGATCGACATGACCCACTGGGTCGGTGCGCTGATCACGTCGGCGAAGATGATCGGCAGCCCGGGCACCACCCCGGTGCGCGCGATGATCAACGAGGGCGCCCACCTGATCCCGGGCGAGAAGTACTGCCTGGCATTCGTGGTCAAGGCATACTCCGACGAGCTGGAGTCGGCGTCATTCGGCAGCCCCGAGGCTGCCTGGGCCGAGCAGGCGAAGGTGACCGCCCAGACCCACATCGAGTACGTCGACGCGCCGTTCAAGAACGTCATCGCGGAGATCCCGCAGCGCTATCACGACATCTGGACCGCAGCCAAGGGCTTCTACAAGACCGAGCCGGCCGTGGCGGACGGCGGCGAGACGATCCTCTACGCCCCGCACATCACGACCGTGTCCGAAGCCCACCCCGAGATCTACGAGATCGGCTACCACTGCCGCGACTACTACGTGAAGCAGTGGGACAAGTTCAAGGACGTGCCGTGGGGCGTACTGGCGCATTCCACCCACGCCCGCGGCGCCGGCAGCTACGATCCCGAAACCGGTGTGGAGAGCTGCCGGCTGAAGCTGACCTTTGCCACCCAGATACCGCCGGAGGTCTGCGCGTCCATCAACGTCGGATACCGCGATCCGGCCACGATCCCGGCGCTCATGGAGGATCCGGAGTTCCATGTCGTCACCGATGCCGGTGAGGTGCTCTTCCGGCTGGCTTCGGAGCGGCCCAAGAGCTGACCGCGACCGCGACCGGGCAGCGACCCCGCGCGATGTATCCGGCAGCTGTCAGCGTCGGGGCGCTGGACCGGTCGATTCGCGGACGATCAGCCGCATCGGCAAGACCGACGGACGATCGGCGCTGGTCTCCGGCTCCTGGCCGTTGGCCAGCGCGATCACCGTCCGCGCGGCGCGCTCCCCCAGCAGGGTGAGCGGCGACGCGATCGTGGTCAGCCCCGGACTCACCAGGTCGGCGACGAAGACATTGTCAATACCCACGACCGACAACTCGTGGGGCACCTGCACTCCGGCCATCTTCGCAGCGCGCATCACGCCGACGGCCACCACATCGTTGAAGCAGATCACTGCCGTGACATGCTGCTCGCGGATCTGCGGCAGGATGCCCATCCCACCGCGCACGGTCGGCGCTGTCGGACCTACCCGATGATCCATCAGATCGAGCTCATAACAGCCCTCACGGAACGCTCGTTCCCGGGCGCCGTCAGCCCACGAGTTGGTCGGCCCGCTGACATAGGCCACCCGCCGGTGACCCAACTCCGCCAGATGTTCCAATGCCCGCCGCATCCCCCGGGCATTGTCCGTGATCACGCTGGGCAGGCCTGGCACCAGCCGGTTCAGGGAAACAACCGGGGCGGTTTTCGCGGCATTGCGCAAGAAGGAGTCGGGCAGCCGCGACGTGGCGACGATCATGCCGTCGACCAGCGGCATCGTCCGATCGGACAGCCGGCGCTCCAGCTCGTCATTCTCCTGCGAGTCGGCCAGGATGATCGAGTAATCCTCGGCCAGGGCAACATGTTCGGCGCCGCGAATGATGCCGAAGAAGAAGGGGTTCGTGATGTCGGTGGCGCTGATGCCCAGCATCTTCGATTGCCGGGCTGCCTCGGTCTTGACGACCTGCGGCACTCGGTAGCCCAGCTCGGCGGCCACCTCGTGAATGTGAGCTGCCGTCCGGGCACTGACCCGTCCAGGACGAGAGAAGGCCCGCGAGACGGTCGACGGGCTTACCCCAGCGGCCTTTGCGACATCGTAGATGGTCACGGCCTTGTCTGCTGAGCCCGGCTTATCCACGGGAAACACTCTAACCGACCCGTGCTCAGCCATGACGATGCCCACCGGTGGCAACATTGCCCGGATTTGTATTGAATTACGCGAGATCGGCTCATGACGCCGTAGCGTTGCGTCTAGACACGGACAGCGATGCCTGATGCGATTGATATCGGTCACCAGGAGCGGCGGCTGAGCCAATCGGCGGCAAACAGCGGCAACGATTGCTCGCGCGCCGCACGACCAGGCAGGATTGCGGTCCAGGGTTGTTTGGCTCGACACAGCAAGGAGAAGCAGCATATGTCAGAGAAGGCCAATATCGGCGTCGTCGGTATGGCGGTGATGGGCTCAAACTTGGCCCGTAACCTCGCCCACAAGGGGTTCACCGTTGCGATCTTCAATCGCACCTACGCCAAGACTCAGCAGGTCCTGGCTGATCACGGCAACGAGGGCAAGTTCATCGGTTCGGAGTCGATCGCCGATTTCGTGGCCTCGATCGAGCATCCGCGCTCCATCATCATCATGGTCAAGGCCGGTGCCGCCACTGACGCGACCATCGAGGAGCTGCTTCCCTATCTCGAGCCCGGCGACATCATTCTGGACGCCGGCAATGCCTACTTCCGCGACACCATCCGCCGCGAGAAGGAGATCTCGGCCAAGGGCTTCCACTTCGTCGGCACCGGCGTGTCCGGCGGCGAGTACGGCGCCCTGACCGGCCCGTCCATCATGCCCGGCGGCACCCCGGAGAGCTACAAGATCGTCGGCCCGATGCTGGAGGCCATCTCCGCCCATGTGGGCGACGAGCCCTGTTGCGCCTGGATCGGCCCGAACGGCGCCGGCCACTTCGTCAAGATGATCCACAACGGCATCGAGTACTCCGACATGCAGGTCATCGGTGAGGCCTGGGAGCTGCTGAAGGCCGCCGGTATCGGCAATGCCGAGGCCGCGGAGATCTTCAAGAGCTGGAACGAAGGTGAGCTGTCGAGCTACCTGATCGAGATCACCGCCGATGTGCTGAGCCAGACCGATCCGCAGACCGGCGGCTCCCTGGTCGACGTGATCAAGGATCGGGCTGGGATGAAGGGCACCGGCACCTGGACGGTGCAGACCGCCCTCGAGCTGGGCGTTCCGGTCAATGGCATCGCCGAATCGGTCTTCGCACGGGCCGAGTCGAGCCACGACGATCTGCGCGCCGTCGCACAGCAGACGCTGCAGGGCCCCGACCGTACGCTTCAGGTGCCCGACGAGGATGCGTTCGTCGAAGACGTCCGGCAGGCGCTGTGGGCATCCAAGGTGGTCGCCTACTCCCAAGGCTTCGACGAGATCCGCACCGGCGGCATGGAATTCGGCTGGAACATCAACGTCGCCGACTGCGCCAAGATCTGGCGTGACGGCTGCATCATCCGCGCCAAGCTGCTGGAGAACATCCGCAAGGAGTACTCGGCCGACCCCGATCTGGTGTCGCTGATGTGCGCCCCGTCCATTGCCCCGCAGCTGGCTCAGTACAACGACGCCTGGCGCCGGGTGGTGTCGGCCGCCGTGCAGTCCGGTGTGTCGGCTCCGGTCTTCTCGAGCTCGCTGGCGTACTACGACATGGCGCGGGCACCTCGCAACAATGCCGCTCTGACCCAGGGCCTGCGTGACTACTTCGGTTCGCACACCTACGAGCGTGTCGATCAGCCGGGCCACTTCCATCTGGATTGGTCGGGCGACCGCTCCGAGGTGAAGACCTCGGACGACTGAGTCCGCGTCCGATCGGTCGAGTTGCCGACAACCACTACCGGCCGGTTCCCTTCGGGGAGCCGGCCGGTTGCGTCGTATCAGTCTGGCGAACTCACTGGGTGGTCAGTAGCTTTTCCAGCGCCGCGCGGGCGGCATCGGGCAAGGGACGTTTGTGGCCGGCCTCATCGGCACAGACGAGCACGGTGCGGGCCTTGGCATGGACGATGCCGTCGTCCGGATCGACGATCTCGGTGGCCAGCACGATCGAACTCGTGCCCAGGTGAACCGGCGCAGTCAGCACATGGAACGGCTCCAGCCGGAACATCATCTGCACCAGATAGTCGATGTCCTGCCGAGCGATCAACCAGCGCGCCGCATCGGCGTTGCCCATCGCGACCCGGGCCATCGACGGATCGGCGTGGGAGGTCATGTCCACTCGCCCGGCCAGCACATAGTCGAGATAGCGCACATTGTTGACGTGCTGATAGCGGTCGGGGTCCGACCAGCGCACCTGCACCGGGGTGATCTTGCCCCGGCCCGCGAGTTCGGGAGCAACCAGCTCGGGCAGCGGCGCGGTGTTCTCGTCCAGCCAGGCGGTGAAGAACCCGCGCTCCCGGCGGGTGAGCCGCCGCGGCACCATCCGCTCGAAGTCGTAGGGGCACAAGACCGTGCGCGCCTCGACGCACAGGCTGTCGTCCTGGATCAGCCGGTAGGCGATCACCAGGCGTGCGGCGCCCACCTCGGCCACCCACAGCTCGGCGCGCAACGGATCGTCGCTGTAGTGGATCGGGTTGCGGTAGGAGATCTGATGGGCGACCACCACAAGGCCGTCCTCGATCATCTCGCCGGCATCACCCGACAGCATGAACTCGGCGCGCGCCTGCTGCAGATAGTCGGCCACCATGACGTTGTTGACATGGCCCTGGGCGTCCAGATCGGTCCAGCGCAGCTGAACGTCAGCGACGAAAACCCCGGTCATCGCGGTACGAGATCGGACATCGGCGCGTCGTCGGCGTACATCGCGTTGATCGCGTCGGCGTAAGCCGAGTTCACCTCATCGCGGCGCACCTTCAGGCTGGGGGTCAGGGTGCCGTCGGCCATGCTGAGCTCTGCCGGCAGGATTGTGTAGCGCTTGATCTGTTCCCAGCGCTCCAGCCGGGTGTTGACTTTGCGCATGAACCGGTCGATCGAGGCGTGGATGGCCGGGTCCTGGGTCAGCTCGGCGTACGACATGTTCTCCTTGCCGCGGCGCTCGGCCCATTTGCGCAGTTGCGGCTCGTCCAGCGTGATCAGCGCGCTCACGAACTTGCGGTCCTGCCCGATCGCAACCACCTGACTGACGTAAGGGATGTTCGCCATGACCGCGTTCTCGATCTTCTGCGGGGCGACGAACTTGCCGTTCGAGGTCTTGAAGAGGTCCTTCTTGCGATCGGTGATCGTCAGATAGCCGTCGGAATCCAGCACGCCGATATCACCGGTGCGATACCAGCCGTCATCGAAGGCCTCCCGGGTCTCCTCGGGCAGATGGTGATAGCCGCGGGCGATGGTCGGTCCGGAGACCAGCACCTCGCCGTCGTCGTCGAGCTTGGTCTGCAGGCCTGGGATCACCGGTCCGACCGTGCCGAAACGCGGACGATCCGGCAGGTTGAGGAAGGTGATGGCCGCGGTCTCGGTGGCGCCGAAGCCTTCGACGATGGTGATGTCGGCGCTGTAGAACCACTTCTGCACCTGCCGGGAGAGTTTGGCCGATCCGGAGATCATGAACCGCATCCGCCCGCCCAGCCTGGCCTTGAGCTTGCTGAAGACCAGCTTGTCGGCGACGGCGTACTGCAGCCGCAGCACCCGCGGCAGCGGACGACCGGCCAGCCGGTAGGGGCGCGACTCACGACCCACCTTGAACGCCCACCGGGAGATGCGTCCCTTGACACCGTTTTGGGGATACATGGTCATCACGGCGGCACGCACCTTCTCGAAGATGCGCGGGACGCCGACCAGGATCGTCGGGTGGGTCAGAGCGAGTCCGTCGACGATGTGGTCGACCCGTCCGTCGACGACCGAACGGAAACCGATCGACAGCTGCACCGAGATCAGGTCGCGGCCGAAGACGTGGCTGAGCGGCAGCCACAGGTAGAGCACATCGTCCTCGTGGACGAAGTCGAGGTAGGCCATGGCCGCCCCCTCGTAGGCCCAGCTGCGATGCAGCAGTTCGACGCCCTTGGGATTGCCGGTGGTGCCGGAAGTGTAGATCAGGGTGGACAGCGAGTCCGGGCCCAAGGTGCCGATGGACTCGTCCACGCAGGCGGGATGTTCGGCCAGATAGGCCGCGCCCCGGTCGAGCAGGTCGTGCCAGACGATCACCCGGTCGTCGGCATGGGCATCGGCCGGCCGGTCGTCATCGATGAGGATGATGTGGTGCAACTGGGCGTCCAGTTCGGGGGCTTGGTGCACCTTGGTGAGTTGCGCGTTGTTCTCGAGCACCATCATCACCGAGCCCGAATCGCGGACGATGTGGCTCATGTCCTCGACATTGGTATTCGGGTAGACCGTCGTGGTCGCGGCAGCGGCGCAGGCGACGGCCAGGTCGGCCTCGATCCACTCCAGCCGGGTGGCACACGCTATGGCGACCCGCTGCTCGTACTGCAGACCCAAGGAGAGGAACCCGGCAGCGGCACGGTCGACGACCCCGCGCACCTCACCCCATGTGACGTCACGCCAGCCGTCGCCATCGGGCACGGTGAAAGCGACCTTGGCCGGGTCTGCGGCGACCCTGTCGCGGAACATCGTTGGGTAGTCAGAAGCACACTGCGCGAGAATCGTGTCGGCGACTTGCTGTGCGTTGGCGTTCATTACGCTCCTCGTTGGCTGCCGGCCCGGGCAGCGGAAGGTCATCTGCTGGCATCTGATCCTAACGCCCAGCAAGGTATGAGCCCGCCGCGCATCGCCACCCCCATGATTCACTCTTCAACTGCGCCGTTAGGATAGTCGCCATGTCCGAGCAGGAAGTCCGCTGGCTGACGCCGTCCCAGCAAGTTATATGGCGCAACTGGCTGAATGCCTGCGCGCGGATAAATGAGCAACTCAATGCCGACTTGCGCCCGCACAATCTCGATCTCAATGAATACGAGGTGCTCGTCGTGCTCTCGGAATCACCGGGTCACTCCATCCGCATGTCGCAGCTGGCCGAGGGATCCAACCAATCCCGCTCGCGACTCACACATACCGTCAACCGCATGGAGGCCGAGGGGCTGATCGTGCGGGAGACCGCCGCCCATGATCGCCGCGGGGTCATCGCCCGACTCACCGACAAGGGCTTCGAGCTGCTCAAGACCGCGGCTCCCGATCACGTCGCTTCGGTTCGGCGGGTGTTGATCGACCCAATCGCCGAGGACGACTGGGAAGGGCTCGGCAGGGCCATGCAGGCTGTGCTGGATGCTGCTGGGGCCAAGAAGTGAGCGCGCCGGCCGCCACACTCGACAAGGTCGCCGAACTGCGCGCTCAGCTCAGTGATCCGTCCTGCCTCGACCAGTCAACGCTCGCGAGGGCACTGTATTCGACGGATGCCTCGCTCTACCGCGTCGTGCCCGAGGTCGTCGCGACGCCGCGAACCACCGACGAGCTGATCGAGCTGGTGCGCGCCGGCCTGGCCGTCGGGTTGCCGATCACCGGACGCGGGGCCGGCACCTCCTGCGCGGGCAATGCGGTCGGTCCCGGACTGGTGATCGACACCTCCCGGTACCTGAACAAGGTGCTCTCGGTCGACATCGAGGCCGGCACCGCGGTCATCGAACCCGGCGTCGTGCAGGCCATGCTGCAAAAAGAGGTCAATCCGCACGGCTGGCGGTACGGCCCCGACCCGTCCACCTCGAACCGCTGCACGGTCGGCGGCATGATCGGAAACAACGCCTGCGGACCCCGCGCGCTGGGATACGGGCGCAGTGCCGACAACATCGTCGAGCTCGAGATCATCACCGGCACCGGTGAGCTGCTGACCCTTCGTCCGGACGCCCACGGCAGTCTTCTCGACAAGCTGCGCGCGCTGGTGCTGGACAATCTGGCCACCATCCGCACCGAGTTCGGGACCTTCTCGCGTCAGGTGTCGGGGTACAGCATGGAGCATCTGCTGCCCGAGCGGAATTTCGATGTGGCGAGCTTCTTCGCCGGCACCGAAGGCACCCTGGGCATCATCACCAGGGCCACCGTTCGCCTGGTGCGCGATGCCCCGCTGAAGACGACGGTGGCTCTTGGCTACCCGACCATGGCCGACGGTGCGGACGCCATGGAGCGTATCCTGCCGTACCGCCCGACCGCCTGCGAGGGTATGGACCGGCGGCTGTCGAATGTGGTCGCCGAGCGCATCGGGCCGCACGCCGTGCCGCCGCTGCCGGCCGGGGAGGCGTGGCTGTTCATCGAGTTAGTCGGCGATGACGCCGCGGAGATCGCCCAGCGCGCCCAGGCCATGGTGGACGCGTCCGGTGCCATCGAGGGCTGGGTAGTGCCCGATGCCGCCGAGGCCGCCCGGCTGTGGACGATCCGCACCGATGCGGCCGGCTTGGCCGCGGTCGCCCTGGACGCCCCGGCGCATGCGGGCTGGGAGGACTCGGCAGTGCCCGCCCCGCGGCTGGGTGCCTACCTGCGCGACTTCGATGAGTTGCTGATCCGCTTCGGGCTGCACGGGCTGCCGTACGGGCATTTCGGTGAGGGCTGCGTCCATTGCCGAATCGACTTCCCGCTGAACACCGAGAACGGCACCCAACTGTTGCACGACTTCATGTTCGCCGCCGGCGAGCTGGCGGCGCGTTACGGCGGCTCGATGTCGGGCGAGCACGGTGACGGCCGGGCGCGCAGCGAACTGCTGCCGTTGATGTACTCCCCCGCTGCGCTGTCACTGTTCGGGCAGGTGAAGCAGATCTTCGACCCCCAGAATCTGCTCAACCCGGGCATGCTGGTCGATCCCGAGCCGCTCAACGCCAATCTCCGGATTCCGCAGTTGCGCCGCTCGCCGCTGGCCATGAAGAACCCGGAGTTCACCCTCGAGGTGCATCAGTGCACCGGCGTCGGCAAGTGCCGCGCCAACACCACCAAGGCCGGCGGGGTGATGTGCCCGAGCTTCCAGGCGACCGGGGATGAGAAGGACGCCACCCGCGGGCGGTCACGCGTCCTGCAGGAGATGCTGAACGGTCAACTGATCACCGGGGGCTGGGCCTCTCCCGAGGTGGCCGAAGCCTTGGAGCTGTGCCTGGCCTGCAAGGGCTGCCGTCGCGACTGCCCCACCGGCATCGACATGGCTGCCTACAAGTCGCGGGTGCTCTACGAGAAGCACCGGCGCAAGCTGCGTCCGGTTTCGCACTATGCGCTGGGCTGGCTGCCGCGCTGGGGACGACTGGTCACCAAGCTGCGGCTGGGCGTGCTGGGCAATTTCGCGCTGCAGACCCCTGGCCTGAGCAATCTGGTTCGGGCGGCTGCCGGTGTCGATCAGCGGCGTCCGATGCCGCGTTTCCGGGTCGGTCGTGCCGCCAGCCAGCAGGACTACGAACTGGGCGAGGTTGCGGGTAAGCGTGGGCCGGTCGCGGTCTGGGTCGATTCGTTCACCGACGCCTTCGCCGGAGGCCAGCTGGTAGCGCTGCTGAATCTGCTGGTCAGCGTGGGATTCACGCCGCGGGTCATCACGCAGGATGCCTGCTGCGGGCTGACCTGGATCACCACCGGCCAGTTGGACGGGGCCCGCCGCCAGTTGACCCACGCACTGGAGGTGCTGGCTCCGATCGCCGAGCAGGATATTCCGATCGTCGGTATGGAGCCCAGCTGCATGGCCGTGTGGCGTTCGGATGCCGTTGAGTTGTTGCCGGACGATGCGCGCGTGCCGGTGGTGGCGGGGTCGATTCATACCCTCGCCGAGCTGCTGGGATCGTTGGACGACTGGCAGCCACCGAGCCTGGCCGGGCACACCATCGTTGCTCAGCCGCACTGCCACCACGCGTCCGTACTGGGCTGGGAAGCCGATGCCGCGCTACTCCAGCGAACCGGCGCCCGGGTTGTCACCCTCGGTGGGTGCTGCGGCCTGGCAGGCAACTTCGGTGTCGAACGCGGCCACTACGAGGTTTCGGTCAAGGTGGCCGAACACGATCTGCTCCCCGCGATCCGGGCTGCCGGGCCGGAGGCCGTGGTGCTGGCCGATGGCTTCTCCTGCCGCAAGCAGGTCGCCGATCTGGAGGGTTCGACCGCAGTCACGATGGCCGAGTTGCTCGTCGCCCATCTCTGACCGCCGCACGCCACGGGTCGCCGACCGGGACGCGGCCACGGACGGGCCCAGCCCCTGATGCGTTCATCGTCCAGCGCCCTTCAGCATGAGCAACGACATACTCCACGATGTACGAAACGATGGCAACCGGCTTCGGCACCCGAACGCGCTACGCAAGAATGGATACCGTCGATAGACGAGGACCCGCACGACGGTCGTCCGGCATCCACGTCGTCGCAGGAGGCGCAGGCATGAAAGCATTGGTGCTCACCGAGTACAACAAGTTCGACTATCTCGATGTGCCCACCCCCACTCCGGGCACCGGTGAAGTGCTCATCAAGGTGAAGGCCTGCGCCGTGTGCGGCAGCGATGTACACGGTATGGACGGTTCATCGGGACGACGACAACCGCCCGACATCATGGGCCATGAGGCATCCGGCCAGATCGAAGCGGTCGGCCCTGGCGTCGAGGGCTGGTCGGTCGGTGACCGGGTCACCTTCGACTCCACGGTCTATTGCAACCAGTGCGATGCCTGTCTGGCGGGCAACGTGAATCTGTGCACCAACCGTCAGGTGCTCGGCGTCTCCTGCGACGACTACCGCAGAGACGGAGCCTTCGCCGACTATCTCGTGGTACCGGCCTACATCTGCTACCGGCTGCCCGACGAGGTCAGCTATGTGCAGGCCGCGATGGTCGAGCCGCTGGCCATCGCCTACCACGCGGCCACCCGCACCCCGGTGAAGCCGGGTATGAGCGCGGTGATCGTGGGAGTCGGGACGATCGGCCTGCTCACGCTGCAGGTCGTCAAGGCCATGGGCGCAGGACCGATCATCGCTGTCGACATCGACGACGCCAAGCTGGCGACGGCCTTGGACAATGGTGCGGACGCCGTCATCAACTCGGCTGCGCCCGATGCGTTGGCACACCTGTTGGCGGCAACCCCCGGCGGCAAGGGCGTCGACATCGCCTTCGATGCCACAGGTATCGAAGCGACCGTCGACCTGTCCGTCCGTTCGGTGAAGCTGGACGGCTCGGTGGTGCTGATCGGCAATCTCGCACAGCACATCGGCTTCCCGCTGCAGTGGGTGGTAACCCGCCAGATCAGCCTCTTCGGTACCTGCGCATCGGCCGGTGAGTACAACGAATGCCTGCAGCTGATTGCCGACGGCAAGGTGGATGTCGAGGCGCTGATCTCGAAATCGGTGCCGTTGTCGGCCGGGCATGAATGGATCACCCGAGTCTACAACCGTGAGCCGGGCCTCAACAAGATCGTGCTGCTGCCCGAGGTCGAGGAGGTCGTCGCATGAGCGACACAATCAAGACCGCGGTGCTGGGTTGCGGCAAAGTCGGGCATTTCCACGCCAAGTGCTACCAGTCGCTGGACGGCAGCGAGTTCGTCGGAGCGGTGGGCACCAGGCCGGGACGCGGCGCGGCCTTCGGCGCCGAGTACGGTGTGCCCGGCTTCGACTCGCTGGCCGAACTGGTCGACCGGACCGGTGCGCAGGCGGTAAGCATCTGCACGCCGCACCCCAACCACGAGAGCTACGCGGTCGAGGCGGCACGGCTCGGCTTGCATATCGCCATCGAGAAGCCGCTGGCATCGACGCTGGCCGACTGCGATGCGATCATCGCCGCCGCCCAGCAGTCCCGCGTGATCGGCACGACGATCTGCCAGCGGCGCTTCTATCATCCGGCCATGCGCATCAAGCAGGCCATCGACGCCGGCAAGCTCGGTCATCCGATCCTGGGCACCGTCAACATGCTGGGCTGGCGCGACATGGCCTATTACCGCTCCGATCCCTGGCGGGGAACCTGGGCAGGAGAGGGCGGCGGCGTGCTGGTCAACCAGGCGCCGCACCAGCTCGACCTGCTGTTGTGGTACATGGGCGAGGTCGATGAAGTCGTGGGCTGCTGGGACACGCTCAACCACCCCGATCTCGAGGTGGACGACACCGCCATGGCGCTGATCCGGTTCCGCAGCGGAGCCCTCGGCAACATCGTGGTGAGCAACTCGCAGAATCCGGCACTGTTCGGCAACGTGCGGGTGCACGGATCGAACGGCGCGAGCGTGGGGGTCCAAACCGACGGCGGTGCGATGTTCATCGCGGGCATGTCGGGCATCACGGAGCCGCCGGTCAACGATCTGTGGACGATCGCCGGTGAGGAGGATCGCCTTCCGGAGCTTCAGGCCGAGGACTCGGAGTTCTTCAATTCGGTGGATTCAATGTACTACTTCCACCGCGAGCAGTTGGCGGATTTCCTGTCGGCGATCCGTGAGGACCGCCAGCCGCTGATCACGCTGGACGACGGCCGCCGCACGGTCGAACTGTTCACGGCGATCTATCGCTCGCAGGCCGAACACGGCTGGGTGAAGCTACCGCTGGAGTCCTGACCCCACCGTGGCTCTAATCGCATTCCGGCCCCCGAGGTTCAACCTCGGGGGCCGGAATGTCTCGGTCTCAGCCCTTGACCGCACCCGCGGTCAGGCCGCTGACCACATACTTCTGGAAGAACAGCGCGATGACCATGATTGGCAAGGTCACCACACTGGCCGCCGCCATCAGGCCGCCCCAGTCGATACTGGCGTAGCCGATGAAGTCGAAGATCGCCACCGGCAAGGTCTTGGTATCTGCCCCCGACAGCACCAGAGCGAACATGAAGTTGTTCCAGCTGAAGATGAACGACAGGATCGATGCTGTCGCGATCCCGGGCGTGCTCATCGGCAGCGTGATATGCCACATCGCGCCGATCGGGGTGAGTCCGTCGACCTGAGCCGCCTCCTCCAATTCGGTAGGCATGCCGTCGAAGAAGCCCATCATGATGTACAGAATGAGCGGCAGCGAGACGAACATATGCGACAGGATCAGCACGCCGTAGCCACCGACCATCCGCAGATTGCTGAACAGGTAGTACCACGGCACGAGCAGTGAGACACCGGGGATGACGCGGGCCATCAGCACGACGACCGCCTGCCGTTTCATCACGAAGCGGCTCATCGAATAGGCGGCCGGTACTCCGAGCACCAGCGAGATGCCCGTCGACAGCGCGGCGACGAAGAAGCTGTTCCACATGAACTTGCCGAAGTTCGCCTGCTGGAAAACCTTCTGGTAGTTCTCCATGGTCGGGGTGAATCTGAAGACCGATGCGGTGTCATAGATCTGCACATTGGTCTTGAACGAGCTGAGCACCATCCATGCCAGCGGCATCAGCATGATGAACAGCAGCAACGCGATCGCCACGATACGGAAGACGCGGTATCCACTTGAGACTCGCATCATCGCTCCTTGGTCCGCGAGGTGAGCGCCAGCATCGCCGCGATGATCAGCGCGAAGAACAAGATGAGCACAGTGGACGCGACACCATACTCGTTGTAGTCGAAGCTCAGGCCGTACGCATAGACGTTGAGCGTCTCGACCTCGTGGAAGGATCCCCCGCCACGTCCCTTGGTCGCATACAAGATGTCGAAGGTCTTGAGCGCGTCGATGCCGCGCAGCAGCAACGCCACCAGCACGCTCGGCCAAACCAGCGGAAGAGTCACGAACCAGAATCGCTGCCAGGTGCTGGCGCCGTCGATCGCGGCCGCTTCATCGACCTCGTCGGACAATGATGTCAAGCCTGCCAGCAGGATCAGCGCCACCATGGGAGTCCACTGCCAAACATCGATGAGCATCGTGGTCGGCAATGCTGTCCGCTCCCCTGCCAGCCAGGAGAACGGACCAAGCCCGACGAAACTGAGCAGGTAGTTAGCGGGACCGATGTTCGGGTCGAATATCAGTCTCCACATCATGCCGACCGCTACCGGCGTGGCGACCAGGGGCAACAGAATCGCCACCCGGACGATGCCCTGGCCACGGAACGATCTGCGGAGCAGCAGCGCGATGCACATGCCCAGAACCATCTGGGCAATCAGCACTCCCACGGTGAACACCAGGGTGCGCCCGACGGCCGGCCAGAAGCGCTCGGTGTCGGTGAGTACATCGATGTAGTTGTCGAAGCCGATGAAGGACTTGGGTGCTCGCACGGAGCCCTGAGCATTCGTGAGGCTCAGGTAGATCGTCCAGACGAGCGGAAAGATGAGCATTGCTGCCGTGAATACCATCGCGGGAGCTGCGAATAGCCACTTGCGGTGCCGATTGGCCCAGCGCGAGAAGGTGCTTTGGCGCGGTTGCGGCCGACTGGGCTGGTCCACAGCGACGGCTTGGCCGGACGCCGGGTTATCAATTGGAGCAGACATGTGTCGCCTTAGCGAATATGAGGGACTGAGATCGGAGATGCACGAGCAGTCTCGTGCATCTCCGATTGGGTATTGACCCGCTCGGGCCGGCCGGCAGTACCAAGGCTCCGGCGGCCCGATCGGCCCTGCTACTTCTCGTCGTCGAGGAACGCCTGGTAGGAGGTCTGAGCGCCGGCCAGGGACGCGTCGAGATCCTTGCCAGTGATCGAGTCCACGATCGGCTGACCGACGATCTCCCGAGCCTTCGCCACCTGGACGACCAACGGACGATCATGACCGACACCGTCGTCGGCGGCAGCTTGCGCGGCGGCCAACAGATCCGGCGGGTAGTCCTGGGTCGCTTGCGGATCCGCCCAGACCGAGGTGCGCGCACTCGGCACGCCCGCCTGCTGATTCAGCAGCGTCTGCTCCTTGCTGGTGGCCCACTCGATGAACTTCCAGGCATTGTCGATGTTCGTGGAACCGGCATTGACTCCAAGCGCCCATGACGGGATGTTGTACGGTCGTGATCCGGCCGGGCCCGCGGGGAACGCGGCGAAGCCGACCGTGTCGGCGACCTGGGACTTCGTCGGATCGGTGGCGTTCTTGTACAGCGAGTTCGCCTCGACATAGAAGCCTGCCTGGCCCTGGGTGAACACGGCCATGGCCTCGGGCCAGCTCATGTCGGTGCTGACATTGGCGGGTCCGTACTCACGGATCAAAGACCCGTACATGTCGTAGGCATCATGGGCGGCCTGGGTATCCAGGGTCGCCACGCCCGCACCGTCGTCGAAGTCGCCTCCGTAGCTGAACAGGAAGCTGGAGAACTGCGTGACTGCGGCCGTGCGTCCGGTGCGGGCGACGAAGCCCGCAACGCCCGGGTTGTCCTCATTGATCTTGGCAGACATCTCCTTCAGCTCATCCATCGTCGCCGGTGGCGCGGTGAATCCCGATGCCTCCAACAGGTCCTTGCGGTAGTACAGCACCTGCGTCTCGGTGATGATCGGCACCCCGACCACCTGACCCTCATAGGTGGTGGCGGTGACCGGACCGGCCTGGTAGTCGTCCCAATCCCATTCCGGGTTGCTGGTGACCTTGTCGGACAAGTCCGCCATCCATCCGTTGCGGGCGAACATCTTGCCCTCTTGCAGCGGCCGGTACATCATGACGTCGATATCGGACGAGCCCGCGTTGAGCTTGACGTTGTACTGATCAGACAACTGATCTTCGCCAAGCTGCGTGAGTTCCACTTTCAGGCCGGTCTGCGCGGTGAAATCGTCGAACTGAGCCTTGATGTTCTCGGTCCAGACGTGATTGGCAAGCGTCACTCGCACGGTGTCGCTCGGCGCTTGCGCAGCTTCCCCTCCCCCACATCCCGATACCACGAGGGGAACAGCCAGTGCGAACGTGACACCCATTGCATGTAAGCGTCTCACTGCATCTCCTTTGATTGTCTACTCAACGTTGAGTTACCCACGGATACGCTTGCACATCCGCGGCATGACCTAGAATAAATCAGACTTATCGAGCTGTGAAGCTCTTCACAGAAATGGTGGCCAAGCCGTAACCAATCAGATTGGAGACGCAGTGTCCGCAGCACAGCCGACGCCCAGCCCCTCGGGAGGCCTGTTGCAGCGCGAGGTGATCGAGCAACTCGGTAAGCAGATCGTCACCGGGCGCTGGCCCGGCGGGACGGTACTGCGGATGGACGAACTCGCCGATCAGCTGGACGTATCGCGCTCGGTCATCCGCGAGGCGATGAGCGCCTTGTCCGGCAACGGGCTCGTACAGTCCCGCAAGCACCGCGGCACCGTGGTGCAAGATCCCAGCCTGTGGAACGCGTTCGCGCCCGATGTGATCGCCTGGCGGCTGGACGATCCAGCCCAACGGGACGAACAGTTCCGTTCACTGGTCGAGCTGCGCACGGCAGTCGAGCCACAAGCCGCGAGGCTCGCTGCGGAGCGGATCGACTCCGATCGCGCGGCCGAGATGATCCGACTGGCGGCCCGCATGGTCGAATCCGGTTCGATGGGCAAGGTCGACGAGTTCGTCGAAGCCGACGTGGTCTTCCACAGATTGCTGCTGCAGTCGTCGGGCAACCCGCTGTTCGCGAGCCTCGAGCAGATCTTGAACGAGATCCTTGCCGGCAAGTACCGGCTGGGGTTGATGCCCATCATCCCCGACCCGCAGGCCAGCCACCGGCACCTCGAGCTCGCCACCGCGATTGCATCAGGAGATGCCCCAACCGCGGTGACGGCCTGCCTCGACATCGTCCTGCAATCGGCCGAAGAGCTGGGCAACAGCAGTCCCCAGCCCCGAGGTTGATCAGAGCCCCGAGGCTGATCAGTCGCGCATCAATCGACGGTGCTTGCTGGCGTGCGGACGCGCAGCCTCCTCGCCGAGCCGCTCCAGCTTGTTCTTCTCGTAGTCGGCGAAGTTGCCCTCGAACCAGAACCAGCGCGGCAGACCGTGGTCGTCCTCACCTTCCCAGGCAAGGATGTGGGTGGCCACCCGGTCGAGGAACCAGCGGTCGTGGGAGATCACCACGGCACAGCCGGGAAATTCCAGCAGCGCATCTTCGAGGCTCTGCAGCGTCTCGACATCCAAGTCGTTGGTCGGCTCGTCGAGGAGCAGCAGATTGCCGCCCTGCTTCAGGGTCAGAGCCAGGTTCAGCCGGTTACGCTCACCGCCCGACAGCACGCCGGACGGCTTCTGCTGATCGGGACCCTTGAAACCGAAGGACGCCACATAGGCGCGGCTGGGCACCTCGAAGCTGCCCACCTTGATGTAGTCGAGCCTGTCCGAGACGACCTCCCAGACGTTCTTCTCGGGATCCAGCCCTTCCCGGCCCTGGTCGACGTAGCTGATCTTGACGGTCTCACCGACCTTCAGGGTGCCCGAATCCGGCTGCTCCTCGCCGACGATCATCTTGAACAGCGTGGTCTTGCCGACGCCGTTCGGGCCGATCACACCGACGATGCCGGCGCGCGGCAGGTCGAACGTCAATCCGCTGATCAGCACCCGGTCGTCGAAGGCCTTGTGCAGATCGTTCACCTCGAGCACCAGGCTGCCCAGCCGCGGACCCGGCGGGATGTTGATCTCGGCGGGATCGAGCTTACGGTTGCGTTCGGCGTCGGCGGCCAGTTCCTCGTAGCGGGCCAGGCGGGCCTTGTTCTTGGCTTGCCGGGCTTTGGGCGACGAGCGCACCCACTCGAGTTCGCGCTCCAAGATCTTGGCTCGCTTGGCATCCTTCTGACCCTCGATGGTCAGACGCCTGCGCTTGGTCTCGAGGTAGGTCGAGTAGTTGCCCTCGTAGGGATACAGGCGTCCGCGGTCGATCTCACAGATCCATCCCACCACGTTGTCGAGGAAGTAACGGTCGTGAGTGATGCACAGCACCGCTCCCGGGTAGCTCTTCAGGTGACCTTCCAGCCAAGCTACCGATTCGGCGTCCAGGTGGTTGGTGGGCTCGTCGAGCAGCAACAGATCGGGCTGTTGCAGCAGCAACTTGCACAATGCCACGCGGCGCCGCTCACCGCCCGACAGCACATCGACGATGGTGTCCGGCGGCGGGCAACCCAGCGCATCCATGGCTTGCTCGAGACGGGAATCGACATCCCAGGCATCGCGGGCGTCGAGCTCGGTCTGCAGCTCGCCCATCTCGGCCAGCAGGGTGTCGAAGTCGGCGTCCGGATCGGCCATCGCCTCCGAGATCTCGTTGAATCGGCGCAGCATTGACTTGACCTCGGAGACGCCCTCCTCGATGTTCTCCAAGACGGTCTTGCCCTCGGTCAGTGGCGGCTCCTGCATGAGGATGCCGACTGTCGCACCCTTGGCCAGCTGAGCGTCACCGTTGTTGATGGGCTCCAAACCTGCCATCACCTTGAGCAGCGTGGACTTGCCGGCCCCGTTCGGGCCTACGACGCCGATCTTGGCGTCCGGAAGGAACGAGAGGGTGACATTGTCCAGGATCAACTTGTCGCCGATCGTCTTGCGGACGTTGTGCATGGTGTAAATGAACTCGGCCATTCGGCGCGTGCTTCCTTCGTTCGCAGCGTGACCGTCGGGCAGGCCGGACGATCTGGGCAGGTGGGGTGGTGCCCGTCCATTATGCCGCACCTGCCAAGCCAACCGAATCATCGCGGCAGTCCCGGATTCAGCCGGCCAGTTCGGTGCCCGGCTCCACGTCACCATCGTCGCGTCCCGGATCAGCCTCCTCCGGCTGCCGGGCCCAGGCGATCCGGGTGAAGGCGGTGGTGCCGCGGCTCAGGTCATGGCCGATCGAGCTGGCCTCAATGACCATCCGCTCATGTTTGGTGCCCTCGGATTCCCAGACCTTGGTGCGCAGCCGGCCGAAGACGACCACCGGGTCACCCTTGGCCAGCGAGTCGCGCGCGTTGTCGGCCAGCCGGTTGGAGCATTCGATGTTCACCCAGGTGGTGTGGCCATCGATCCAGTCGTCGCCGCGGCGTATCCGGGGTGTGCTGGCCAACCGGAAGCTCGCCCTGCTGTAGTTGTCGGTTGCCCGGTGCTCGACGTCGGTGCCGAGGTTTCCCGAAACGGTGATGTACGCATCCATCATGGGGGTCCTTTCTCGTTGGACCCCAATGATTGGTGACTAGCACCCCGAATCGGTCAAAGACGTCGCCAGCTGTGGATAACTCCGTGAGATGACGGCCTGGCAAGGCTCAGCCGATGGCCCGCGATGCCTCCTGGCGTCCCTGGTTGAACCGCGTCAGTTCGCCGTTGACTGGGGAAATCACCAGCCGGTCGGCGACGTCGACGATGGAACGGGTGAGCGCACGCTCGGCGCGGGCACCCTTGGCTCTCGCGTCCAGTTCCACCCCGGCCCGCGAAATCAGGCTTACCAGCATGCCGAGCAGGGCACCGCCCAACAGCATCACCGTCGGCAGCGGCGCGCGCCCCACCCGGACGACGGGCAGCTGCGGCAACTGCAGATAATTCAGCACCAGGTCGAGCAGCAGCCAGCCGGCGCCGACGACCGCGGCGACGAAGATGATCCACTGCAGCACCTGAACGACCGTCCACCAGCCCTGGCCCCGCTCCATCGCCAGATCGGTGGCACCGACAGCGCGATCGAGTTCGTCCGGCAGGTCATTGCGGTGGGCCAGCGTAGCCTCCCGGACCGCTGTCGCGAAGCCGTCGGGCAGGCCCTGGCTCGATGAGGCGGCCAGCCCCCGCAACGCGATGTCGACCCGCGCGGTCTGCACACCACCCGCGGTCGGCAGGCTGGTGCGCTGCACCGATGCCGGCTCTAGTTCGTCGGGTCGTTTCTTGCCGCGTGGCACCGCGCGATCGAGATGCAGCATGCGCAGTGGGTCCGGCGTGAACCGGCGCAGCCACTTGGTGACCGGCCAACCGGTGGCCAGGCCTCCCCTGTGGCGCATCGATTTCAGCACGGCGTCCCGCACGATGCTCGCTCCGGCGGCCTCGGCGAGCGCCTTGTTCAACTCGCGCGCCCTGGCTTCGGGCACCTTCGTGGGCACCTTGGCGTCCCCGAACTCGGTCTTCATCGAATGCGCCACGCTTGAGATGTCGGACGACAACCGGTTCGCCGCGGTCTTCTTCTCACGCACGGTCGTGGCGATCGTCTTGCGCAGTGTCTCGATGCCCATGCCGGTCAGTGCGGAGGCGGCGACGCAGCTGGTCTTGCTCAAGCCCTCGGAGTCGAGCAATCCCCGCAGATCGCGCATGGTCTCGCGCAGCTGGTCACCGGTCAGCCGGTCGGCCTGGTTGAGCACCACGAGCATCACGCCGGCATGGTCGGCGAGCGGCTTCAGGTAGTCGTTGTGCAGCGTGGCGTCCGCGTACTTCTGGGGGTCGACCACCCACACCAGCATGTCGACGAGTTCGACGAGCCGGTCGGCCTCGGCGCGATGAGCCGCGACCGTCGAATCGTGGTCGGGCAGGTCGATGAGGACGAGACCATTCAGCACCGGGTCGTCGCCTTGCACCAGGTGACGGCGCGGCACGTCGAGCCAGTCCAAGAGCTCGTGCGGCAGCTGCGCACCCCAGTAAGCGGCCATCGACCTGTTGGTGGTCGGACGCTTGAGTCCCGGCTCGGCGAGCCGGGTGCCGGAGATTGCGTTGAACAGGCTGGACTTACCCGACCCGGTCGCCCCGGCCAGCGCGATGACGGTGGTGTCGCCCGCGATCGCGAGTCGACGGTCGGCCTTGCGGGTCACTCGGCGAGCTTGGTCCACCACGTCGTCACTGAGCCGACCGGCTGCGAGGTCTGCGGCCCGGCTCAGGGCCTGAATACGGGTGGCGAGGGATTCGGCTGCACGTTCGGGTTTCGACATCAGTTGCTGCCATCCTGCCGGTTGTCGTGCACGAGTTCGGCATCGACGATCTCCGCATCCGCGGCGTTGACCTGAGCGATCTCAACCGCGGTGCTGCCGGTGGTCAGTTCCTGGTGGGGCGCACCATCGAGGGCCGGTCTCGCCGGCGAACCCGGCCGCAGAGCCTCGCCACCCGCACCCCGGGCGCGTTCGACCTCGACGACCGCCTGCCGGACATTGGCGGCATCGTCGGGTCCGATACCCAGATCGTCGATCACGCGGGTGAAGCGCACCAGTTCACCGGCCATCAGGCCCTCGACCCGCGCGTCCAGTTCCTGTTTGGCTGTCGTCGCCAGCTTGCGCACCGCCTCATCACCGAAGACGGATTCGAGCAGCCGCTGGGCCAGTACCGTCGTGCCGACTGCAACCCCGCCCTCGGCTCCGGTGAGACCGCCGGTGTTGAAGAAAATGACCAGCATCAGGGCAGCGCCCACCCCGTTGACGCTGAGCGCAGCGATCCGCGCGGAGGTGCGTTTGCCCTTGCCCTCGTTCGCGACCAGTGCGAGCACATCGGACTGCCAGTCGCGGATGGCGCGCGCAGTCGAGCCCGCCAGTTCGTCGCCGGGACGAACCAGCTCCGGGTAGCGGGCCATCAGTTCCCGGCCGGCCGGATTGGCTTTCCAGGCGACGACGGCGCGTTCGGCGGCGGCGGCCGCCTCCCCGTTGATCAGGGCTTCCAGCCCGCTGCTGGCTGCGACCCCGACCCGCTCTGCGCGCTGCGAATTGCCCGTGAAGAAACCAGCGATTCGGTCCCGCAGCCGACTGACGCCCTGGTCGAGGCTGCGCATCAGGTCACCGGTACCCACGTAGTCGTGCCAGCGTGACAGCACCTCGCCGCGCAGCAGGGTGCCATCGGCCGACTGCACCGCGACCGCGCGGGCAGCCTCCGCGAACGCCTTCTGGGCGTCACTGGCCAGCTGCACGGCGACCTCTCGCTGGCTGTCGAGGGCATTCGCGACCTCAGGCGCGCGCTGTACGAGGGAGCCGATCGCTCCGTCGAGAGTCCGCCGGACGACGCGTTCCCGGGATTCCTTGTCGGCGGCCAGGGTGGCCAGGTAGGTCCGGACCGGAGCCACCGCCGAATCGGGCAGCAGGCCCAGATCGTCCACGACGGTCTCCGGCACCGCGAACAGCGGAGCGTCCGCCAGGCCCCGGTCGGACATCATCTGTCCGAGGTCGGCGGGCACGACAGCCATCGCCCCCGGAGGCACCCGGTCGAGCACCACCGAGATGGCGGCGCCCCGGCTGGCGGCGGTGCGCAGGAATTCCCACGGGACCGCATCGGCATAGCGGGCCGCGGAGGTGACGAACAGCCACAGATCGGCCGCATCGAGAAGCTGGGTGGCCAACAGCCGGTTCTCCTTGACGACCGAATCGATGTCCGGGGCGTCCAGGATCGCCAGCCCTGCGGGCAACGTCGGTTCGGACACCAGCTGCAGCGAACGCTGGTCCCGGCTGGAGACCCGGGAGCGGATCAGCCCGGGCAGCACACGGTCGTCGTCGAACCAGCGGCCGTCGTCCGGATTGTGAATCAGCACCGGCGAGCGGGTGGTGGGGCGGATGACGCCTGGCTGTGAGACCACGCGTCCGATGAGCGAGTTGACCAGTGTGGACTTGCCTGCGCCGGTGGAACCGCCGACCACAGCCAGCAGCGGCGCCTCCAGGTTGACCAGTCGAGGCAGGACGTAGTCGTCGAGCTGGGTGACGATCTGATGGATCGTTGTCTGGGCAGCCGTGCGATCGGGCAACGCCAGCGGGAACCGTGCCTGGCTCAACGCCGAACGCAAGGAGGTCAGCGACCCTGCCAACTCCATCGCGTCCTCCTCAATACGAACCGTTCACGCCCATTGTGGCGTCTACCTGACACTTTGGCACGTCAACGCCACTGTGCGGGCCACCCTCCGCCACCGGTGGCCACCGGAACGCCGGTGGGTGGCGACCACGACTGGGGCGGCTGCTTGCGCGCCCGGCGCGCCCGGCGCTCGGCGCGCGCGTCCTTCACGCGTTGCACGAGCGAGCGTACCGCTTCGCCCCACTGCGGCGGGATGAACGGGACGCCACGAACGTGATCGATCGCCCAGACCCGGGCCTCACCGGCGGCCAGGATGAGGTCGCGTTCACGCTCGATCGCCATCGCATCGACGATTCCGCGCATCTCGGCATCACGCAGATAGGCGATCTCGGTAAGGCTGCGCTGCAGGCGCAGGGTGGCCCGGAAGACCCGAGGACCGCGCAGGAATGCGGCGAGGGCCATCCGCCAGCGCCCGAACAGCTTGCTCATCTCGGCCGGATCATCGATCTGTAGCCAGCCGAGCTCGACCAGCTCGGTGAGCCTGGCCCGGATGTTGCGGGTCTGGTGCACGTACCGGAAAATCGTGTAGACGCCCAGCGCGAGAACGCCGATCCAGCCGCCGATGATCAGCACCAACGTGCTGCTGGACAGCGATGCGAACCCATTGAAGAGCATGTGCCCGAACGCCGCGGCGAGATAACCGGCCACCGGCGCCAGAACACGGACGATCTTGCTGCGGTTGGTCAGGGCGGCGATCATGCCGAGCGCAGTCAACGAGGTGAACAGCAGATGCCCGAACGACAACACCACCCCGCGCAGCACGAAGAGCTGATGCAGCTCTGCTTCGGCGTCGGTGCCGTAGATCGTGACCGCGTACAGGTAGGTGCGGATGTAGTAGACGACGTTCTCACTGAATGCGAAGCCGGCTGCTGACAAGGCAGCCAGCGTGAGCGCCTGATGGACGCCGACGATCCGCCTGCGCATGGCGATCGCGATGAAGAAAAGGATGGTCGCCTTCGCGGCTTCCTCGACGAAGGGCGCCGAGAAGATCGCAGCTCGGGCGCCCTGAGACGGATCCACCGGGCCTTCGGCTCGCATCAATTCGCCGGCCCAGGTGTTGACGTGCAGCGAGATGAAGACAGCTGCGCAGGCTCCCCAGCCAAGCGCGAGCCATTTCATCGACCAGGTAGTGGGACGCAAGCGGTCCAGAAAGATCAACAGCAGCACGTAGCAGCCGAGCGTCGCGGCGGCGAACGGGATGACCTTCAGGTAGGCCTCATTGATCTGGCCCCAGACCAGCACCGTCGGGTTTCCGGTCGCTTCCTTGGTGACCGCGCCGACCTCTTCGATCAGCCCATCGCCGACCGTGCGGTAGACGGTGAACAACAGGCCGGCGTAGACCAGCGTCATCGCAAGGACGATCCAGGTGTAGGGATTGCGAAGCAGGCGCTGATGCCACTTGAGCGACGGATCCACCTGCTGGGCCAAGCCGTTCTGCCGCCGCCGGTACTGGGCAGGCCGATCGTCGTGGCCGGCTTCCCCACGGCCGTCGGGAGCGTGACTGACGACAGCCGCAGCGCCGCGTCCGGTCGCCCGCACGGGAATGGTGGAGGCCGGAGGCCGCCACGTGTTGGCGTCAGCAGTCATGTGGGCAAGACTATCGCGCCCTGAACTCGTCCCCGCTCTGGCGAACGGCCAAGTCCGTGCCCACTGGCCCGCCCGGCGCCCCCGGCGGGGATCGAACCCGCGGCCAGCCGCTTAGAAGGCGGATGCTCTATCCACTGAGCTACGGAGGCACGGACAGTCTAGAGGATGCTCCCCCGGCCCATCCGCCCGCGGGTGCTGGATCAGCCATCGGATTCTCCGGCTTCGCGGCAGTGGCATACCCTTAGGGACGTGATGGACATGCTGGTGTGGATCGACTGTGAAATGACCGGGCTCAACCTGGCTACCGATGCTTTGGTCGAAGTCGCGGTACTGGTGACCGATGGCGAGCTCAAGGTGCAGGGCGAAGGCCTCGACCTGTTGATCCCGCCGTCCCAGCAGGCACTGGAGCAGATGAACGAGACGGTGCTCAAGATGCACACCGATTCGGGTCTTCTCGACGAGTTGGAGAAGGCAACCCTGAGCATGGCCGACGCCGAGGCGCAACTGCTCGACTACATCAAGACCTATGTGCCCGATGCCCGGAAGGCCCCGCTGGCCGGTAACACGGTCGGCACCGACCGCGCCTTCCTCGCCCGGGACATGCCCGAGCTCGAGGGCCATCTGCACTACCGCAACGTGGATGTCTCCAGCATCAAGGAGCTGGCTCGACGCTGGTATCCGCGGGCCTACTACAACGCTCCGGACAAGAACGGCAACCACCGGGCGCTCGCCGACATCCAGGAGTCGATCGAGGAGTTGCAGTACTACCGCGAGGCCGTCTTCGTCCCGCAGCCCGGCCCCACCAGCACCGCGGCTCGGGCCATTGCTGCCAAGTGCCAGGGCTCACTGACCGGTTTCGCCGCGCAGGACTGAGTTCAGCGCTCGGATAGTTGATGTGCCGGACGCGGGGGCACGTCCGCGCGTCGGGTCAGCGGCGGTCGAAGACCTTCCGGATGACCCACTTTCCGGCCTCGACGAGCAGGAAGACGACCACAGCCATTCCGAAGATCCGGCCCCATTCCGCGAGCCCGATGGGGGCCGAATCGAACCAGATGTGCATGAACGGCGCGTAGATGAACACGCACTGCAGTGCCAGCAGCCCGGCGACTCCGTACCAGATCATCCGGTTGCCGACCAGCACCCGCCAGGTCAGCGATGAGGTATTGAGGAAGCGGCAGTTGAACAGATAGGCCAACTGCCCGAAGGCCAGCATCGTCACCGCTGTGGTTTGGGCCATGGCGTAGCTGCCGCCGGTATTGCGTTCGATGATGAACAACCACAAGGTCACCCCGCCGATCAGCAGTGAGGTCCACAGCACCTGCACCAAGGTGCGCGGCGACAGCACCTGTTCGCTGGGGGCGCGGGGCGGGCGCCGCATGATGCCGGGCTCGGCTGGTTCACCGGCCAAGGCCAGCGACAGCGTCAAAGCGGTCACCAGGTTGATCCACAAGATCTGGACGGGGGCCAGCGGCAGGGCGATACCGACCATCACCGCAACCAGAATGATCAAGGCTTGGGCGCCGTTGGTCGGCAGCAGGAACGCGACCGACTTACGGATGTTGTCGTAGATCCGGCGTCCCTCCTCCACTGCCCGTTCGATGGTGGCGAAGTTGTCGTCGGCCAGCACGATATCGGCGGCCTCCTTGGTCGCCTCGGTGCCCTTGATGCCCATCGCGACCCCGACATCTGCACGCGTGATGGACGGCGCGTCGTTGACACCGTCGCCGGTCATCGCGACGACTTCGCCCTGCGACTGGAGTGCCCGCACGATGCGCAGCTTGTGCTCCGGCGAGGTGCGCGCGTAGACGTCGACATCACGGGCCACCAGCGCCAGCTCGTCTTGACGCATCGCGTCCAGGTCGGCCCCGGTCAGCGCCTCCACTCGCCCGTCCGTCCCCACGATGCCGAGTTCGCGGGCGATGGCCACCGCAGTGCCCTTGTGGTCGCCGGTGATCATCTTCACCCGGATGCCCGCGGTGTGGGCGTCGGCGATCGCGTCGGTGACCTCCGGGCGCGGTGGATCGACGATGCCGACCAGCCCCAGGAAGGTCAGGTCAGTGTCCAGATCGGCGAGCTCGATGGATTCCACACCGTCGGCGGGACGCTCGGCCACCGCGAGAACCCGCAGACCCTGTACCGACAACTCATCGATATGTCGTTCCCAGGCCTCGATATCCACCGGCACCCGCTCACCGGTGACGGTCAGCTGGCTGGACGAGCGGTCGAGCAGCCGGTCCGGTGCTCCGAGCGCGTGAATGATCCGCCGGGTTTCATCCCCGTCGGGAACGTCATCGAGTGTTGCTGAGAACTTGTGCGCGGATTCGAAGGGTACCTGGGCGAGGCGGACGACATCGTCGACGTCGGCTCCCGCCTTCGCCGCCAGCACATCCATGGCTCCCTCGGTGGGCTGTCCGACCACCCGCCAGCCTTCATCGGTCTGTTCGACCCGCGCATCGTTGGCCACCCCGGCGGCCAGCACCAGAGCTTCCAGGTCGGGATGGTTCGCGAGGTCGGCTGTCTCACCGGCCTCGGTCGTGATGCGGCCGGTGGGTTGATATCCGGTGCCCTCGACCTGGTATATGCCGTCGGCGGTGACGACGCTGCGTGCGGTCATCTCGTTCTGGGTGAGGGTTCCGGTCTTGTCCGAGCAGATGGTGGTGACCGAACCCAGGGTCTCGACCGAGGCCATCTTGCGGGTGATGGCATTGCGCTTGGCCATCTGCTGAACGCCGAGGGCGAGTGTCACCGTCACCAGGACTGGCAGGCCTTCCGGGACTGCGGCGACCGCGAACCCGATCGCCGACGACATCAGCTCGTCCCCGGTGAAGTCGTGGAAGATGCGTCCGACCAGCAGCATCACGACGGCGAGCAGGCCGATGAGGATCGACAGTTGTTTGCCCAGGTGGGCCAGCTGACGGGTCAACGGGGTATCGAGCTGGTCCTGGTCGGAGACCAGCGACGAAATGCGTCCGATCTCGGTGTCGGCACCGGTGGCGACCACCACTCCCTCGCCGGTGCCTGCGGTGATGATCGTGCCCGAGAAGAGCATGGACGAACGGTCACCGAGACCGGCCTCTACACAGACCGGAACCACGTCCTTTTGGGCCGGCACCGATTCGCCGGTCATGGCGGCTTCGTCCGCCTGCAGCGACGACGCCTCCAGCAGCCTCAGGTCGGCGGGTACCCGGTCGCCGGACCGGACACGCACGACATCGCCGACCACCAGGGTGGCGGCGTCCACCACACCCCAGCTGTCGTCGCGCAGCGCCTGAGCGTCCAGCGATTGCATGTCCTGAAGGCTGGCCAGCGCGGACGCGGCGCGACCCTCCTGAATGAATCCGATGACCGCGGTGGCCACGATGACAACGCTGATCACCGCGAAGTCGATCCAGTCGCCGCTGATCGCCTTGAGTACGGCAGCGGCGATCAGAATGTAGATCAGCACATCGTCGAAGTGCGCCAGCAGGCGACGCCAGGCGGGCTTCTGGGTCGGTTCGGGAAGCGTGTTGCTGCCGTCTCGCTCGAGCCTTCGGGCTGCCTCAGTGCCGGACAGACCGCCGGACGAGGCGTCCAGCAGCTCGAGCACGTCCTGCGGGGACTCTGCCCACGGTTTGGCATCGGCTGTCGTCTGGGGAGCATTCGTCACTGTCGCCACGCTCCCCGAGTTTAGTGTGCGCAAGCGCCGACGAACTCGCGTCCAGACTGCTGACGCTTTGCCGGCCGATTCGGGCACCTCGGCGGACGAACAAGGGCTGCCGCAGTCCGAGGGAGCGACTGCGACAGCCCTTTGGCCCGTGAACTACCGGTCGGGAGACTCCCAGATCGTCCGTAGCCGGTGCACCTTCAGGCCATTCACCTTGGTGACGCCCGACTCGGCACACAGGACGACAGCGCGCGGACCTTTGTTCGGGAAGCTGTACGACGTGATCGACTCCGCCCCGTCGTTGACGAAGACCTCGACGGACCCCCGATCCACCAGCACCCGCAACCGGAGTTGACTACCGCCCTCATATGGTGCGGCGCGGTGCCCGCGGTCACCGTTGCCGGTCAGCCTGCGGTCGAGATCGACTCGTCCGGCCAGATCGTCGTAGGCGACATAGGTGTGACCACCATCGGGGGTGTTGTGCACCCTCAGCCCGATCCGCTCGGCCGAGGTCGAGGCCAGATCCACCTCGAGTTCGATTTCGACCGCCCCACCATCGTCATCGACCAGCACCTTGTCGCCATTAAGGCCCAGCTCGAAGGCACCGAAGTCGATGGTCTCGGTGCGCAGTTGCTCGATCTCGGCGATCGGGAAGCTGCGCAGGTGGTTGTTCTTGTCCAAGGTGAGTTCACGCGGCACGGTGAACTGACCGCACCAGCCGTCGACTTCTTGGGTGGCAATCGGCATCGTGAACGATCCGAGCCAGCCGTACTCGATGCGACGGCCGTCCGGCGCCTCGAACGACTGCGGCGCGTAGAACTGATGTCCCCAGTCGATCGTCCGGTAGTCGGTGATCTGCTCGAAGACTCCCCCAGGCTGCCAGTCGCCGACCACATAACCCGCGTTGTGGCCGTTGCGGGCCACATAGCGTTCCGGTTTGGTACCCATCGGGCAGTAGGTAATGACCCACTTGTCGCCCAGGGGGAACATGTCCGGGCATTCCAGCATGAACACGCGCGGGTTGGGATCGGTGAAGATCACCCGGTCGAATTCCCAGGACTTCATGTCGGTCGAGGTGTAGAGCCAGACCTGGCCACGGTTCTCGGCCGAACAGGCACCGAAGACCATGTACCAGGTGTCGCCCATCCGCCAGACCTTCGGGTCGCGGAAGTGCAACAGGCCCTCGGGACATTCGACGATGACACCCGTCTTCTCGAAGGTGATGCCATCGTCGGAGACCGCCATGCACTGCACCTGCAGATTGCCTTCGTCCTCGTTGACACCATTGCGCCAGCGGTGACCGGTGTAGTAAGCGACCAGTTGGTTGTCGTCCGAGACGACCGCCGAACCCGAGAAGACACCATCACGGTCGGCTTCGATCGACGGAGCCATCGCGATCGGCTCCCGCCGCCAGGTGACCATGTCCTCGGAGGAGACATGTCCCCAGTGCATCGGTCCCCACTGAGTGCCGAAGGGATGATGCTGGAAGTACACCTGGTAACGCCCGTTGAAGTACGACAGACCGTTCGGATCGTTGATCCAGCCCGCCTTGGCAGCGATGTGGAACAGCGGGTACCAGCGATCGCTGCGGCCTTCGAGCAGCTTGGCCACGCCGGCTTCGGCGCGCTCGAGTTGTTCTTTCATGGTGCGTCAGGCCTTCCCGTCGCTGCCGGTCGGATCGGACTGCGGACCGGGGGCCGCGGTGGCCACGACCTCGGCCTGGCCATCGCGCAGGAATGGGTCGCCGAGCACTTGGTCGTCGTCCTTCTTCAGCGTGAAGAACGCGAAGATCCCGGACAGCAGCACAATTCCGGAAATCACCAGGAAGGTCGGCTGATAGCCGATGGCGTCACGCAACTGGCCGAGCGGCTGCGACAGGATCACATTGCCGATCTGGGCCGAGATCTGGAAACCGACCATGTACAAGGTGGCCGACAGGGCCGGATTGAAGTGCAAGGTGAAGTACCGGAAGATCGGCAGGATGAACAGCGGAACCTCGAGCGCGTGCAGCATCTTGACTGCGGAGACGGCGATCGGGTCGCTCAGAACTGCGCAACCGAAGATGCGCAGGGTCATGACGGACACACCCATCAGCAGCGTGTTGCGGACGCCGACCTTGCGCATGATGATCGGGACGACACCCATCATCGCGGCCTCGCAGAAGACCTGCGCGGAGTTGAGGATGCCGTAGATCTGCTCGCCGCGTTCCTTGGTTTCGAACAGCCCGGTGTAGAAATCGGGGAACATCTGCTGATCGAAGACCGTGTAGAAGGTCCAGGAGAAGATGACGAAGACGATGATGAGCCACAGCGACTTCATCCCGAGCAGGCCGGCCATTTCCCGGATGCCGGGCTGGGTGGGCTCCACCGTGCCGGGTTCGTGGTGGTCGGTCGGGCCGGGCTTCCAGAAGAGCTGGATCAGCAGCAAGGCGATGCCGAAAACCGAGCCCATGATGAAGTTCAGGTGCGGGTTGGCGGTGAACAGGAAGCCGGCCACCAACGCGACCATCGCGTAACCGAAAGAGCCCCACATGCGGGCTTGGCCGTATTCGAAGTTGAAACGGCGGCTCATGCGCTCGGCGAATGCTTCCAGCAGGCCAACACCAGCCATGAAGCCGGCCGACAGGACGATCGCGCCCAAGATCACGCCGAACATGAACTGGTTCTTCAGCAATGGCTCGTAGACGAAGATGACGAACGGCGCAACACAGGAGGCGATGATGCCGATGAGAATGGTCAGGTGACGCTTGAGACCCAGCCGATCCTGGATGGTGCCGTAGAAGAACATCAGGATGAGCGTCACGAGCGAGTTCACCGCATACACGGTGCCGACCTGGCTACCATTCAGCCCCAGGCCGGTGTCCTTGGTGAGCCACAGCTGGAAGAAGGACCACCAGATACCCCAGGACATGAAGAAGAGAAGCAGCGTCAGGGAGCTTTGCAGGTATGACGGGTTCTTGAGGGACTTCGTGAAGCTGGCCACTTTGCCTGTCCCCCTCCTTTCGTGGAGTGGTGCCGCGTAACATACGTAGTCAGAAGCACTATAACGTTATAGCAGTTGAAGCGTAGCAGGCGGAGTTCCTCTTTGGGAATAGGGCCCTACGGCAAATTGGAGCGACCGGGTCGGCGTCGTCAGCCGAGGTCAGCGACCGAGCTGCGTTCGACCAGCGGCATCCGGACGAGCGTCTCCTCGGCGGAGTCTGTCGGACACCACTCGCCCGCGATCTGCTTGAACAGGAGCTCGGCGGCGATCTGTCCCATGTCGAGGTAGGGCAGGCGCATCGTGGTGACCTGGGGACGCACGTAGCTGGCCAATTGCTCATCGTCGAACGACAGCACCGACATGTCATCGGGGATACTCAGTCCGCGTGCCTGAGCCACTCCGTAGACACCGAAGGCGATGCGGTCGTTGGCGGTAATGATGGCTGTGATGTCGCCCCGATCGAAGATCTCGGCAGCGCCGCGGTAGCCGAGTTCCGGCTCCCAGTCCGAGCCCCCGACCTCGTGGACGAACGACAGACCGGCGTTTGCCATCCCAGTATCAATGCCGGAGATGCGGCGGCCGATCGTCCAGGAGACGCGTGGGTCGAGATGCACCGCTGCCCGGCCGATGAAGGCGATCCTGCGGTGACCATGTGCTACGAGGTAGTTCACCGCGTCCAGGCCGGCCTGGTACTCGTCGGGAAGCACAGCGTGATAGCCGTCGACCTTGCCGTTGACAATGATGACGGGCAGCCCACCCAGGCCGGCCGGAAGATCCACCTGGCGGGCTCGCATCAGCCCGACGAGGATGCCGTCGATGTGGCGGGTGCGCATCAGGCGGATCGCGTTCTCCAGGCGCCGCGGGTGATTGTCGGTCTCGGCCATCAGGACGGCGTGGTTGCAGGCCTCCGCGGCGTCCAGGATGCCGCGGATCATCGCCGAGGCGTAGCGGGTGATCGTCACCTCGTCCGAGATGAACCCGAGCGCCTCGGAGCGGCCGGTACGCAGCCCGCGTGCCGTGCGGTCGGGCGCGTAGCCGAGTTCCTCGGCGATCGCACGGACGCGCTCAGCGGTTGCTTCGGGAATGCGAGAGCCCGGACGGTTGTTGAGCACCATGCTCACAGTGGACGCAGACAAGCCCGTACGCGCCGCTATGTCGGCGAGTGTGATCCGCTTGTTCACGCCTTCTCCCTTACCCTGCGGACTATGTTAATGGGGTCCGACAACCACTTCATCCGGTACGGCCGACACGACAGCGGTCGAGCGAAGTGCCGCTGGGCCGGTTTTACGGAACCTGGATCTGGGCGCTACACTGATCAGGCTGCCTGATTCGGGAGGTCCTGATCTGGTGGGCATGGTGGCTGTAGCTCAGTTGGTAGAGCTCCTGGTTGTGGTCCAGGCGGCCGCGGGTTCAAGTCCCGTCAGCCACCCCAAACGGGTCAGGTTTGAACTTTCGACCAAGGGGCCACCCTTGGTCGAGGGTTCAGCCTGGCCCATCTTCTTTGCCTCCGCGGCCCAACTCAGTGCGTCGGCATGCAGGCCGGGGATGCTCAGCCCGTCGTACGGGTTGCGGTAGCCGACGCGCACGTCATTGTCCTCGTCGATGTAGATCGTCTTGAACAGCGCCTGGTTGAGGAGCCGACGGTTTGCATCGTCGGCGTGCTCGTAGATGTCGGCGGCGTTGGACAGCAGTTTCAGTGAGTCGTCGAGGTTCGCTCTCGCGTCGGCGTAGTGGCCGTGGTGCGCGGTGATCCGGTGCTCGATGGTCTCCAGCGACGCGGTGATCCGATCCTGCTCCTTCTTGAGCAGGTCGAGCGGGATCGCCCCGGCGTAGTGAGCCTGGAGCAGCTTCTGCTGCTCGCCTCCGAGTTGTGTTCTCCGGGACGCGAGGTCGGCGAGTTCGGCGGCTCCTTCGGCCATCATTTCGTCGAACCGGGCATGGATCATCGCCGATACCGCCTCGATCGTTTCCGGGTCGATCTGCACCTTGGCGTAGAAGCGCTCGATGAGTCGTTCCACCTGCTCGATCAGCATCGCCTGTCGCGTGCAATCGCCCCTGCCGCCATGCCGGCTCGCACACACGAAGTAGGGGTAGATCGTGCCCTGGCTGCTCTTCGCGTTACACACGATCAGCCGCGAGCCGCACTGTCCACAGAACACCGTGCCCTTCAAGTAGTGCTCGTGCACCTGCGTTGCATCCGCTGCGGATCGGTGCGTGCCGAGCACGGTCTGCACCTGGTCCCACACCTCGTTCGGGACGATCGCCTCGTGTGCTCCGGCATAGGTGACGCCCTGGTAGCGCACGCTGCCCTTGTAGTACGGGTTCGTCAACATCCGGTGTACCGATGACTTGCCGATTGGCCGAGAAGGTCGCCGCGGTGTCGCAGCAGTCGTGAGGCCGCGCGCCACGAGCTCTTGGTGGAGCTGGCTCGTTGTCCAGTCGCCGGAGGCGAACACCTGGAACGCCCAGCTGACCAGCCGCGCCCGTTCGTCGTCGATCTCGACGGTGCGTACCTCGCGCCCGAACTCGTCGCGCACGCCGACGTTGCGGTAGCCGATGGGTGCCTTCGTCACGGTGCCGCCTTGCGCGGCCTTCTGCGACAGGCCCTTGACGACCTCGGTGGCGAGGTTGCGGGAGTAGAACTCGGCAATCGAGGACATGATGCCGTGCAGCAGCATCCCCGATGGGGTCTCGTCGATGTTCTCCGTCGCCGATACCAGCGTGACTCCGGCGTCCTTGAGCGCGAGGTGGATGGTCACGTCGTCGGCACGGTTTCGGGCGAGCCGGTCGACCTTGTGGACGATGCAGTAGTTCGTCTTGTGCTTGGCGACGTACTGGATCATCCGCATCAGTTCGGGCCGATCGGCCTTGCGCGCGGACTCGCCCGCGTCGACGAACTCCTCGATGATCGTTGCGCCGAGCTGCTCGGCCTTGCGCTGGTTCGCCTCGCGCTGCGCTGGGATCGAGAACCCCTCCGCCTGGCCGCCCTTCTCTGCTTGCTCCTTCGTGGACACCCGCAGGTACGAGACGGCGAACGACCCGGGGAACGGCGTTGGCGCTACGAGGCTGTCTATCGCGGTGCGATCCGCGTCGATGATCGTCATGGCTCTTCTCCACAGTCACTGGTCCTGCCGACGCGGACTTGTGAGAGCGGATGTTGATCGTGAGAAGAGCCCGAAGGCTGTAGGACTAGGCCAAGTCGGCCACGTTTACGTTGCCCCGCCGAGGCGAAGCGCTAGGACCACAACATCCGCCATCCGCGACGGATGCCTACATTCTACGACGACGCGCTTGTCGCGGCACGAGGGCGCTTCGGTCGCGTCGCACCTTCTGAACGGCAGGAGCCCGATTGCTGGAGCGCCAGGCGGATCAGCAATTCGCAGAGTCTGTCGAGGTCGGGCGGTTCGTGGAACTCGGCGCGGATTGTCAGCTCGCGCTCGCTCTGCTGACGCTGCCCGGTCTTCCGTTCATAGCGGCGCGCCACGACTCACACCTCGCCGGTCTCCGGGTCGACGCCCGCGAAGAAGGCGTCCTCTGCCTCCTGGCGCGCGTCCACCATGTCGATTACGAACCGAACGAAGTCCTCATCGCGATCCGTGATCGGTGAGTCCTCGATAGGTTGCGCGGGGTCTTCACCGGGCCAGCTCGTCTGGCGAGTCGGGCGGTCTCGGTCGAGCCGCGTACCGCATGCCGACACCCAATCACGAAGGCGGGCACGGGCATCAGCGAAGTCGCGGTGCCAGCCGAGCGGTGCCGACCCATTCTGCTCCGGGTCGTACGCGCACAGCCAGTGCAGGTGCAGCGCCGACAGCTCCCAGAGGAGTTCGGGGTGGCGGTGCCAGTACGGCGGCACGTCACCTGCGGTCGAGCCGCTCTCGTACCGTCAATCAAAGCCTACGGCGGACCACTGACATTCGAACTTTGATGCGCCCTCGCGCGGAGCCAGACCACCATCCTGCTTCACGACACGCCGTCGATGATCTTGTCCGCGATGAGTCCAGCCTCGACCAGCGCTGCGCGCACGGCCTTGCGGTCCACGCCCATCCGGCGACCGATGGCCCGCATCGAGATGCCTGCTCGGGCGAGGCGCACGGCCTCGGCCTTCTCGTCGATCCCCAGCCCCGGTCGGCGGCTCGGTACGTTGCGGCGACGGAGGTGCGCGAACACCGTGGCGCGGTGGAGGCCGTACCTCTCAGCGAGTGCCTTGACGCTCATCCCGGCCAGGTAGTCGCCGACCAGCGCGTCCACCTCGGCGGCGGTGAGAAAAGTTTGAGCCGTCTCGACAGTCCTCACGACGGGGCCACGATCGTCCTTCGGAGCGCTACTCTTGGGACTCTCCGAGTCGCTGCTCGCTGTCCCACATGCAACGGCGCTGAGCGTGGCGTGCACCAGATCGGCGTCGACCTCGCCGGGAAAGAAGTAGCGCTGCAGGGTCAGCCCTTCTCGCACCGCATTCAGGGCCCGGCCGTTGAGGCCGGGGAGCTGACGCTCGATAGCCGCTTGGGATCGCTCCGTCCATCGGCGCATCAGCGCCGCATACCGCTCATCGCGGAATGCCAGCACATACATCTCGGCCAGCAGAATGCGTTCCCGCGGCTGATCGTTGAACTCTGAGACCACCATCTGCGTCAATCGCTCCACCGGATCGCCCACCCCGGCAGACGTGGCCGAGTCCAGATGGGAAAAGGACTCCTCGGCGAACCTCTCGAACGCCGCCAGCACCAGCTCGTCCCGGCTCGTGAAGTGATACGTCATCGACCCCAGCGGCACATCTGCGGCCTCGGCGATCAGCCGGTAGGTCGCACCGGCCACACCACGCGCGATGATCACCTCCAACGCCACCTGCAGCAACCGGTCACGCCGACCCGGCTCCGAACGCCTCTGACGCACACTCACACCCGCCTTCGAACCGACGTCCTGAGGACTATCAGAACGTTTGGATATACTAGTGCTTGGACGAGGTGAGGGTCGACCTTCCCGTTACGACTGCCTGCACGTGCTTGCGGGGACCCGCGCCGCGTGGCGTCCGGCTGATCCGGGGCCTGCTCTAGCCTTGAGACAGACGAAAGGGGGCCGAGGTGGCACAGAGACGAAGCACACCCTTGGTGGTCCCCACCGCCGACCCTCATGTCTGCACACCGGGCGTGCGGTTGCGGATGCTGGCACGTGTGCCGTTGTTCGCGGACCTGGACGTTCACGATATCGCCCAGGTCGATCGGCGCTGTCAGGCTCATGCCTTTGAGGCTGGAGCGGTCGTGTATCACGCCGGAGCATCGGCGACAAGGATGTATGTCGTGGCCACGGGGGCCGTCAAGGCGGTACGCCCAGCCCTCGATGGCCGCGAGACGATCCTCGACCTGTGCGCTCCGGGCGACTTCCTCGGTGCTGTTCCCGCGTTGGGCGAGGACGTCTACTCAGACACCGCCTGGGCGGTCTCCGCCTCGTGCCTGTTGGGCCTAGAGGCTCATGACTTCGACGCGATCATGGAGAGGTTTCCCGCCGTGGCCAGGGCCACCCTCAGGGGTGTCTCCCGCAGGTTGAGCCAGGCACAACAGGCGGTCCATCTGTTGGCGGGCGCACCGTTGGAGCAGCGCCTAGCGGCCATGCTGCTGCTGATCGCGGACAAGATGGGCCGCCCCTGGGACGGCGGCACCCTGCTCGATGTGCCGCTGACACGTGAGGATTTGGCCTCGATGACCGGCGCTGCGCCTGAGTCGGTCAGCCGGCTGTTGAGCGGGTGGCGACGAGAGGGCCTGATCGACTCGGGCCGACGATGGATCGCCGTGCGCGACCCCAAGGCCCTCCACTCGCTGCGCGACGCCTGACCATCTCCGGTCGGACACCCGACCCTTCTCATGCACAACTGAGGTCAGTGCGGCTGCACGCGTGGGTGCGTGTGGATGCAGAACCCTCCGCCAACCGAGCGGTCTCAGACGACTCGCCGAGTTCACCCGGAGCACGATGAATCCGATCCTGGGAGGAATCTGCGGTTACTTGATCTGCGTCATGGTGACCCTGCCGGACCGTTCGTAGCGTCATGAGTACCAGCCCAACTCCGGGCGGAACCGTCATCGAAGGGATGATGATCATGACGACGAACGCTTCTTCCACACGCACCGTCCTGCGGGCCGAGGGCTTCTCCTGCCCCTCGTGCGTGGCCAAGATCGAGAAGCAGGTGGGGCGCTTGGACGGCGTGTCGGCGGTGAAGGTGCACTTCGCCTCGGCTCGCATTGAGGTCGACCACGATCCGGCGCTGGCGAGCGTCGAGGACTTGGTGGCTGCGGTGGCCAAGGCCGGCTATGTGGCACGACCGGCCACCTTCTAGCCCAGCCCTGATCCCGAAGTCGGCGCCTACGGATACCCCTGGGCGCCGACACCCATCGATCCGAAGTGAACCGCCACCCAAGAACGCGAAGGAAACCACTATGAGAACACTGACCGCACTCCTGCACCGCCGCTGGGCGATCCCCGGCGTCTCGGGACTGCTGATCGTCGTCTCCATCCTGGCCGAGCGGCTGTTCGACCAGCAGCTCCTCGTGAATGCGCTGATGGTGGCTGCGGCAGCCGTTGCAGGCACCCCCATCGTCATCAAGGCCACCCGCGCCCTGCTCACTCGCGCGATCGGGATCGACCTGCTGGTCAGCGTGGCCGCGATCGGAGCGATCATCATCGGCGAGTACTGGGAGGCTGCGGCCGTCACCTTCCTGTTCGCCGTCGGCCACGCACTAGAAGCGGCCACGCTGAACAAGACACGTTCAGCATTGGCCGAGCTGGTGGCCGTTGCTCCCGATGCGGCGGTCGTGCTGCGGGACGGCCATCAGGTCGAAGTCCCTGCCAATGAGGTCGCGATGGGCGAGATCGTGCTGGTCAAGAACGGCGCCAAGGTCCCCGTCGACGGCGAGGTCGTGGCCGGCACCGGGAGCATCGACGAGGCCTCGATCACCGGCGAATCGATCCCGGTGGAGAAGTCCGAGGCCGATCACGTCTTCGCCGGCACCGTCTCCCGTAGCGGCTTCTTGCAGGTGCTGGCCACCGGCGTCGGGGCCGACACCACCCTGGCCAGGATCATCCACCGGGTCGAGGAGGCCCAGGACGCCAAGGCCCGCACCGCCCAATTCATGGACCGCTTCTCAGCCTGGTACACCCCCGCCATCATGGTCGGCGCACTCGCCGTCGGCCTGATCACCTCCGACGTCGTGCTGGCGCTGACCCTGCTGGTCATCGGCTGCCCCGGCGCCCTGGTGATCTCCATCCCGGTCTCGATCGTCGCCGGGATCGGCCGCGCCGCCCGGGACGGCATCCTCATCAAGGGCGGGGAGTTCCTGGAGACCTCAGCCAAGATCGACACCGTTGCGGTCGATAAGACCGGGACCCTCACCGAAGGCCGACCCCAGCTCACCGACGTCATCGTGCTCAATCCAGCCCTCGACCGCACCGGCGTCCTGCGATGGGCCGCGCTCGCCGAGGCCGGCTCCGAACACCCCCTCGCCCGCCCGATCCTGGACGCCGCGGCCGACGCCGGCGTCGCCCCGGTCGGGCTCGCCGACCACACCGAGCCCGTGCCCGGCAAGGGCATCGCCGCCACCGCCGGCCAGCACCGGGTCCTGATCGGCAACGCCGCGCTGCTGGAGCACTACGACCTGCCTGACACCCTCCAAGCAACCCGCGTCGCCGAAGAACTCGCCGCCGCCGGGCAGACACCGATGATCGTCGCCATCGACGACACCGTCGCAGGCGTCATTGCCGTCGCCGACGCTCTGCGGACCGATGCCGCAGCGATGGTCGACCGCCTGCACCACTCTGGCGTGCGCACCGTCGTCATGCTCACCGGCGACGCCCCCCAGGTCGCCCACGCCGTGGCCACCGCGACCGGCATCGACGAGGTCCACGCCGGTCTGCTGCCCGAGGACAAACTCGACGCCGTCGCCGCGCTGCAACGCCGCGGACACACCGTGGCTATGGTCGGCGACGGCGTCAACGATGCCCCCGCCCTGGCCACCGCCAACATCGGTGTAGCCATGGGCGCCGCCGGATCAGCCGTCGCCGTCGAGACCGCCGACATCGCCCTCATGGGCGACGACCTGCTCAAACTCCCCGAAGCGATATCGCTGGCCAAACGCACCGTCAACAACATGCGCCAGAACATCACCATCGCCATGATCACCGTCACCCTGTTGCTCGTCGGCGTCCTCTTCGGCGGCGTCACAATGGCTATCGGCATGCTCGTCCACGAAGCATCCGTCCTCATCGTCATCATCAACGCCATGCGCCTCCTACGCCGACGGGCCCGACAGCCAGCGCCGAGGTTCGCTACTTCCTGCGTTGCTACATGCCGAGCAACATCCTGCTCGATCTGATCCGCACGAGGAAGGGACTGAAGTGGGGCGTCCCCGCGATGCTCCTGGCCGGTCCCTACCTGGCCATCGCCTTCTGGTGCACCACACTCATCGAGAACGGCGGCCCAGGATGGCTCCACCTCGTCGTGCTGGTCTGCCTCTGGAACGCTCTCAAGATGATGGCCATCGGCCCGGTGAGCGTCGTTCTCCTCGTAAGGGCTCGCGCCCGTGAGTACCGCTCGCAGCGGCAGCACTGGCAGGAGCTCTCCGAGGATGTGCCGCTGGGTGATCTCACTCGAAGCGCTCGCTGATTTCAGTTCCGGCGTCCACCACTGACCGGCGCGCTACAGCGTGCGCGTCGGAGAGGGCGAAGGAGGGAAGACAAGCTCCCTGTCGAGCCCTACTCGCGGTGCCTGGTCTCGTTCCACCAACCTGGCAAGGTCCGAAGTGTCCGCCACCAAGGACGCGGTGCCATCGCGCAGCAGGCGATGCGGTCCTCAGCCACTCGCGCCCGCTGAGCCGCCGGATCGCGTGCCCATGCCCGACATCGCGCGGGGGTGGGCGCTCTGCTTCATCGCCGTCGCGAACATCATGCTCTACCTGCACGGCCGCGAATACGGCATGCGGCAGAAGATCGTGCCCGACACGACCGCGGACCAGATCGTCACCTTCCTTACCGTCGCTCTGGTCGACGCACGCGTGTACCCACTCTTTGCGCTCCTTGTTGGGTACGGAGTCGCGCGGCAGCTCGCCACCCGAGATCGCGGCGTCGTGCGGTGGCGGGGCATCGGGCTTGTCCTCTTCGGCGCGGTCCACGGCATCCTGCTGTTCGCTGGGGACGTCCTGGCGCTCTATGGCATCCTGACGCTTGTCCTTGTCGGCATGCGACGAGTCACCGACCGCACACTGCTCATCGTCGCCGCCATCTTGCTCGTGCCAACGGCCCTGACCCAAGGTGTCGCGTTCGTCGCCGGAACACCCGCAGCGCTGGTCGCCGCGGGATTCGCATCGGCCACAACCTGTCCGACAGGCGTCGTATTCTCCGTCGTCCACGTTGCGACCGGCCCCTTCGGCGGACTCGGCTACGCGCTCCTCAGCCTTGCCGTGTGCCAGTCCAGATGCTTCATGAAATCGCGACCGGCACGCGCCCTGTCCGCCGTCGGGCAACGATCGCTAACCTGCTACCTCCTTCAGAGTCTCATCATGGTGCCGCTGCTTCCCGCCTGGACGCTGGCGCTCGGCGCCGAACTCGACGCAACCAGCGCGCTCCTGGCGGCAGTGCTCACCTACGCCATCACGATGTTGGTCGCGCTCGCGCTCCGCCGGAGCGGGGATGCCAAACCCGCCGAGCAGCTGCTGCGAGCCATCGCTCAACGAGGCCAACGACGCCGTGAGGCTCGCAGCGGTGCCATCGCGAACGCGGTGACCTAGGGTGGCGGCGTAGGATAGACAGACCGGCGCACGGTTGGCGCAGGCGCACGTAACGAAGGAGTTATCGTGGCTGATCCCTGTGTGACGGACCCCGACCACTACAAGGTGCTCTTCGAGAACGACCGGGTGCGCGTCCTGGAGTATCGCGACGCCCCGGGGGATGCGACCCATGATCATGCGCACCCGGACTCCGTGATGGTGACACTCGGCGGCTTCCGGCGCCGACTGGTCGCACAGGGTCGGTCGATGGACGTGGAACTGCAGCCCTTCGAGGCGCGATGGCTCGACGCGCAGACGCATCGTGGGGAGAACATCGGCGAGGACCCGACTCACGTGATTTTCGTGGAGCTCAAGGAACCCGGCGGCAGCGCAAACGGCCGGCTGGGTCCCCAGGGCGCTTGAATCTCCGCTCGGACTCCGGGTCCGGACAATTCGCGTTCCGATGACTGTGGTCTGACGCGCCGAAGCGTGTTAGCGTTTCGCGTGATCGTGATCCGACAGCAGGAGGTGAGACCCATGAACGCAGTATCCGCAGTGGGTGCTCCCCCGCAGTCCACGATCAAGCGACTGAGGTAGTCGCCACCGGGAGCGCCCGTCACGCACATATCGCGAAAGGCGACTCCCATGAACACCACACCTTCGTCATCCCGGCACTCCCAGACGGGTGCGGCATCAAACCACCCGACACCCGACCAGGATCAGCCGCAGGCCGACGCCACCCCGCGGGAACCCACCACCGGCGAACGAGCACTGGTCCTCGGCGGCGGCGGATCAACAGGCAACGCCTGGCTGATCGGCGTCATCGCCGGGCTGTTCGATGCCGGGGTGGATATCACCACGGCCGACCTGACCATCGGCACCTCGGCCGGCTCGACGGCCGCCGCGCAGCTGGCTGGTGCAACCCCGGCGGAACTGTTCGCCGCTGTCGTCGCTGCCGTCCCCCAGCAACGGACAACTCCCGAGGCCAACCGGGCGAGTACCGCGACCAGACCGGTGACCGATCATCTGGAGCGGATGCGCGAGATCATCGCCGCCGCTTCGGATGTTGCCGACATGCGCCGCCGCATGGGCGCGATAGCCCTCGAACTGGACGCGGCGTCCGGCGGTTCCTGGCAGGAGCGGTGGCGAACCACCGTAGCCGCCCGGCTGCCCGGCTGGCACTGGCCGCAGCGAAGACTGCTCATCACGGCGGTCGATGCCCACAGCGGTGAACCGGTCGTCTTCGACCGTGACAGCGGGGTCGACCTGGTGGACGCCGTGGCCGCCAGCTGTGCCGGCGGTGGCTTCCCCTACAGCATCGGCAGCCGCCGATACATCGACGGCGGATACCGGTCCAATTCCGACAACGCCGATCTTGCGGCCGGGTACCGGCGAGTGCTGGTGCTGTCACCGCTGAGCGGCAGGTCACTGCATCCCCTGGCATGGGGCACGCATCTCGCCACTCAGGTCGACGAACTGCGCGCCAGCGGCAGCCGGGTGATGACGGTCTTCCCGGACGGCGACTCCGAGCATCTGTTCGGCGCCAACGCGATGAATCCGGAGCTGCGCCCGCTCGCCGCGCAAGCCGGCTACGGCCAAGGCGCGGCCCTCGTCGAGCAGATCAGGCAGTTCTGGGGCTGAGGCAGCGACCGATCCCGGGCTTCAGCAGCGGCGACGACACCGTCGGCCGATGAACAGACGCGTTAGAAAAGCCGGGCGGGAGCCGCCGTAGCGACTCCCGCCCATCGCCTAGTTGGCGGCGCGATAGCTGGCTTCGATCGCCTCACCGACTTGTTGATCGATGTTCTTCCAGTACTGGAAGACGCGTGACAGCACCGGCTCCGTGACCCCGGCGAGCGCGCCGACGACGGTCTCCACCAAGCGCTCCCGCTGCTCTTCCGAGAACACCTCGCGCACGAGGGTGTGCGCCTGACCGAAGTCATCGTCCTCGGCGTGCAGCGTGTAGGCGGATCGAATCAGTTCACCGTCGGACTCCCAGCCGTTTTCGACCGGACCCTGCTCGTCCTGGTAGGCACGCCCATACGAGTTCGGCGCGTACACCGGCGCTGCGCCGCTGTGGTCGTACTGCATCTGCCCCTCCTTGTCATAGGAGTTCGTGGGCACCACCGGCGCGTTCACGGGCAACTGGTTGTAGTTCGTGCCCACCCGATTGCGTTGGGCGTCCGGGTAGGAGAAGACCCGCGCAAGCAGCATCTTGTCCGGCGACACTCCCGTTCCGGGCACCATGTTGGACGGGCTGAACGCTGCCTGCTCGATCTGCGCGAAGTGATTCGTCGGGTTCTCGTTCAACGTGATGCGTCCCACCTCGTGCAGCGGGTAATCCTTCTTCGACCAGACCTTGGTCAGATCAAACGGATTGAAGCGGTAGGTCTTCGCCTCGGCGTACGGCATGATCTGAACGCTCACCGTCCAGCTCGGGTAATCGCCGCGTTCGATCGCGTCGAACAGATCCCTGCGATGGAAGTCTGCGTCGTCACCGGCGAGTTTGGCTGCCTCCGCGTTCGTAATGTTCTCCACACCCTGATCGGTGTGGACGTGATACTTCACCCAGAAGCGCTCCCCGGCCGCGTTGATCCACATGTAGGTGTGCGAGGAGTAGCCATTCATATTGCGCCACGTCTTCGGAAGCCCGCGATCCCCCATGAGGTAGCTCACCTGGTGCGCGGACTCCGGCGACAGCGTCCAGAAATCCCACTGCATGTTGTTCGAGCGCAGACCCGAGTCGGGCAGGCGCTTTTGCGAATGAATGAAATCGGCGAATTTCATCGGGTCACGCACGAAGAAGACGGGCGTGTTGTTCCCGACCAGATCGAAGTTTCCCTCCTGGGTGTAGAAACGCATCGCGAAGCCGCGGACGTCCCGCCAGGTATCCGGGGAGCCGAGTTCGCCGGCGACGGTCGAGAAACGCATCAGCGTCCTCGTCCGCCGGCCAGGCTGAAGGAAATCGGCCTTGGTGTATGCGGAAACATCCTGCGTGAGAACGAACTCACCGAAAGCGCCGGAGCCCTTTGCGTGCGGGCTACGTTCCGGAACCCGTTCGCGGTCGAAGCGGGCAAGTTTCTGAACGAGGGCTACATCGTGCAACATGAGCGGGCCGTCGGGCCCCACGCTCAACGAATGTGCATCGGATTCGCGAGGCGCACCAGATTCCGTTGTCGAGGGAATCGCCGGATCGTGGGTTGTCATTATCTCTCCTTCAAGTGAATACCTGCCGAATTAGCCATGTCGGCCCGAAATCAGGGGCGGCAGCACACGGTCAACGCTGACCAGTCACCCAGATCAGCCCCGGTCCCGATCACATGCGCTGGTTGACACTGACACCTTAGCGAATACCGCGCGCCGGCACCGGCAATCCCTCCAGACCCGCTGCCTCACATCGACAGGTACTCGCGGATGTAGAGCGCCAGGAGGAGGTTGAACTTCACCGTCGCCTGGTCGATGTTCAGCTGAAGCACCTCCTTGATCCGGCGGACGCGGTACACCACCGTGTTGCGGTGCGCCGGCAGGCGCAGCGCGGTCTCGACCAGGTTGCAGTCGCAGATCAGGAACACCTTCAAGGTATGGACGAGGTCGGTGTCGTGCAGCTGGTCGTAGTCCTCGAGCGGGCCGAGGTAGTGATCGCAGAGGTCCTCCAACAGCGACAGGTCCGACACTCCGAACAGCAACTGGAGCATGCCCATCTCCTCGAAGCCAACGAACGGGCGCTGCCACAATTCGGCCATCGATAACGAGAAGCGCGCCCTGCGGTAGCCGGTTCCGAGCTGATGCAAGCCGTTGACCGGCCCGCTCACCCCCATCGAGACTGCATCGCAGTAACACGCAAGGTCGACCAGTTCATCCGGCGACAGCGACTGTTGATCGATGCGGTGAATGAGCACGTGCAGGTTGTTGTGACGAAACAGGTGATAACGCATCCGGCGGCGATTCAGCGGCGAGGACACCTTGGCCGGAATCGCCAGATTGTGGATCACCGCAACCCGATAGGAAGCGTGCTCCTCGAACCCGAAATGCCGCAGGCCTTGGAGCACGACCTCCGGTACCGGCGTCTGATACAACGCCGCCTCAAAGGCAGCGTTCAGGCTGGTCATCCGCTGCTGCTCCTGCAGGAGCATCGCCGACAACTCCTGCATGATGTCGACGAGATGAATCTCCCACGGCATGACGAAAAGAGGAAGGCTGTTGGCATCACAGAAATCCCGGATATCCTGCGTCAGATCATGCTCGGTCAGATAGGGACCAATATTCACCAGAACGCCGCTGCAATCGCGCAGAGCGAGCGCTTCCACAAAGTCACGCAGCGTGACATCTGCTTTCACGAACAACCCCGTGGTCAAGACGAACTCTCCTCCGCGAAGGAATGAAACGTTGCCGATATCCTCGGCCAAGTACACCCAGGATGCCGAGTTGGCTAGGCCATTCTCACCCCCGAGCAGCGACACGGAGTACTTCTCTCGAGACCTCTCATATAACGTACCAACGACGGTTTCCACGCAGCACCCCTTTCCCAGAACGCCAATCGAAACTCCTTGTATTCGGCGTACAAATGTCGTCCATCGGCTTGGTGTTCGCGATACCTAGGCAGATCGAGAGTGGTCTTCGATACTGGATTTAGGACGCAAACCCCACGGTCTACTGGCTCTCTACACCACAGGAGTTACCACCATGTTGCGAAACGCACTTCCCAAGATCGTCACCAAGGTGCTCCCCGGGCCTCAGGCAGCTCAGATCATCGCCCGGCGCGCTCAAGCCGTACCGAGCGCCATCCGATGCGACTATCCCGTCGTCATCGACCGGGCCGAAGGAGCCATGGTCGCCGACGTCGACGGCAACATCTTCGTCGACTGGGTCGGCGGCGTCGGCGTCCTCAATGTCGGGTACTCGCACCCCGATGTGCTCGCCGCGATCCACGCACAGACCGACCGTTACCTGCACGCGATGGCCAACATCATCACCCATCCCGGCTACGTCGAACTCGCCGAGGCGCTGGCCTCCCGGGCTCCCATCCGTGGCGAACGCCGCCGCGCGTATTTCACCAACAGCGGCGCCGAGGCCGACGAGAACGCCGTGAAGCTCGCCAAGGCATTCACTGGGCGCCCCAACATCATCGTCTTCTCCGGTGCGTTCCACGGACGCACGCTGCTGACCATGGCCATGACCTCGAAGAAGGCCTACGCCCGGGGAATGGGCCCATTCCCCGACGGTGTCTACCGGGCTGATTTCCCGAACCTCTATCGCGCCCCCGCAGGCCTGGAGGGCAGCGACGCCATCGCCTACTACCTCAGCTCGTTGGAGCAGGTGTTCGAGCAGGCCTCGCTGCCGGAATACGTGGCTGCCATCGTCGTGGAGCCGGTGCAGGGCGAGGGCGGATTCATCCCCGCTCCCTTGGAATGGGTGCAGGCGGTGCGCGAGATCTGCGATCGCCACGGCATCCTGCTCATCGTCGACGAGGTGCAAAGCGGCTTCTGCCGAACCGGCCGCCTGTTCGCCAGCGACTACTGGGCCGAGGCCGGCATCCGGCCCGACATCCTGGCCACGGCCAAGTCCATCGCCGCGGGCCTGCCACTGAGCGCGATCATCGCGCGGGAAGAGATCACCGAATCCGTCCCGGCGGGGGTCATCGGAGGCACCTTCGGCGGGAACGCCGTGGCTTGCGCCGCGGGGCTGGCGGTGCTGCGTGTGATGGAACGCGACCAGCTCGCCCGCCGCGCCATCGAGATCGGCGCAATCGTTACCGCGCGCTATCGCGCGTGGGCCGAGCGCTTCGATGTGATCGGTGATATCCGCGGCCTGGGTGCGATGATCGGGCTCGAGTTTGTGAAGGACCGGACGACCAAGGAGCCCTACCCCGAACTCGTCCGCGATCTCATCGCCGAAGCAGCCTCCCGAGGCTTACTCATCGAGAGCGCGGGTACCTGCGGCAACGTCATCCGCTTCCTCGCTCCCCTCGTCATCACCGATGCCCAGATCGCAGCCGGCCTCGACATCCTCGAGGCCTCGTTGGAGGCATCTGTCCCCCGCGTGCCGCAGACCGCCGGATCCACACCGGGCGCCGCATGACCACATCCCGAACACGAAAGGAGGACCACAGATGTCATCAAGGTTCGTCGTCACACTCGCTCGCCAGTTCGGCAGCCTGGGGCGTCCCATCGCACGCACCGTGAGTGAAAGCCTCGGCATCGACTACTACGACCGCGACATCGTAGAGCTCGCCGCCCAGGAAATGCGGCTTCCCGTCTCGACGGTCAGCAAGGCCGAGGAGAGCGCACGTCCGGCGTTCTTCAGCATGAGTGAACCCCTCGGCACCGGCACGATCGCCCTCCAGGACGCGGTCTTCGCCGCTCAGCGCCGGGTCATTCTCAACCTCGCCGAACGGGGGCCGTGCATCATCGTCGGACGATGCGCAGATCACATCCTCGAGGAGCGCCCGGAGGTGATGAAGATCTTCGTCTACGCTCCCTATCCCCAGCGGCTGCGCAACTGCGTCGAACACCTCCATATGACGATCCCCGACGCCAAGAAGACCATCGCGGCCGTCGACAAGGCACGCGAGTCCTACCACCGGCACTACTGCGGCTATTCAGTGGCCGACAAAGACCACAAACACCTCATGCTGGATTCCAGCCTGCTGGGAATCGACGGCACCTGCGACGCCCTGTGTTATCTGATCCGCGCCAGGTTCGGCCTTTCCTAGTCCGGACTGCTGAAGATGGCGCCCGGGACGCCGCACCAACAAACCCGGAGAGCCCGCTTTCCGTCCCCAGGAAGAGGCACGCCCCAATGCGGCCAACCCGCACATTGTTAGCAATCCCACCATCGGCGACCTGCCGAGAAGGAGGCGACGGCATGAGCATGCTGGAGATCAAGAACCTATCCAAGTCTTTCGGCGACCTGGAAGTGCTGCGCGACATCAACATCAACATCGAGCGCGGCGAGGTTGTCGTCGTCATCGGCCCGTCCGGATCCGGCAAGAGCACCATGCTCCGCTGTGTCAACCTGCTGGAGCGGCCCACCAACGGCGCGATCCTGTTCGAGGGCCAGGACATCACCCGGCTGGGCCGCGACACTCCCTCCTACCGTCAGAAGCTGGGCATGGTGTTTCAGCGATTCAACCTCTTCCCCCTCAAAACGGTGCTGGAGAACGTGACCTATGCGCCACAAAGGCTGCTGCGGCTGCCGCGGGGGACCGCTCACTTCCAGGGCATGGAGTACCTGCGCAAGGTCGGCATGGAATCCAAGGCCGACGCCTACCCGAACACCTTGTCGGGTGGCCAGCAGCAGCGGGTTGCCATCGCACGGGCTTTGGCGATGCGACCCGAGGTGCTGCTGTTCGACGAGCCCACGTCCGCCCTCGACCCGGAGCTCGTGGGGGATGTCCTGGCCGTCATGAAGCAACTCGCCCGCGAGGGCATGACGATGCTTGTCGTCACCCACGAAATGGGGTTTGCGCGCGAGGTTGCTCACCGCGTGATCTTCATGGACCAGGGCTACATCGTCGAGGAGGGGACGCCGGAGGAGATCTTCGGCAACCCTCGCAACGACCGGACCCGGGCCTTCCTGGCCCGAATTCTCTAGGGGGACGACATGGAACTCCACTTCGGCCGAGCATTCGCTGCCCTGGCGCCGAGCCTGCTGGACGGTGTCGGCATCGTCCTCTACATCACAATCGTCGGGTTTCTCAGTTCGCTTGTCGTCGGCCTGGTGCTGGCGATCGGACGGCTGTCCCACAACCGGGTCCTCAACGTCATCCTCATCGGCTTCATCGAGATCATCCGGGGAACCCCGCTACTCGTCCAGTTCTTCTACATCTACTACGTCGTTCCGATGCTGATCGCCGGATTTGCCTCGATGTTGTTCGGAGTGAACATCAACGTGCAGATCGCAGCCAGCACCAGCGGCATCATCGGATTCGCCATCAACTACGGGTGTTACCTGTCGGAGGTGATCCGCGGCGCGATCGTCGCGGTCGATCCCGGGCAACGGGAGGCCGGTCTCGCGCTGGGTTTCAACGAGGCCCAGGTCTTGTTCCGGTTCATCATTCCGCCGGCCCTGCGCAACTCCATCCCGGTCTTCGGCAACTACCTCGTGATGATGATCAAGGACACGTCCCTGCTGGCCATGATCTCCGTCCAGGAACTGCTCCTGCGGACCCGGACCTTCGCGTCCCAGACCTTCCTCACGGTCGAGGCGTACACCATCCTCGCCCTGGTCTATCTCGTCTTGTCGATCCCACTGTCCCAGGCCGCCAAATACCTCGAGCACAGACTCCAACGGCCCCGATAAATCCCCGATGTTCCAGCGCCCTACGGGCCCCAACCGAAAGCAGTCATCATGAAACTCCTCCGCTCCTGCCGCATCGCGACGGCGGTCGCTCTCACAGCCCTGCTGACCGCCTTGTCTGCCTGCACCATCACCACGGAGACCCCGACCTCCGCCGACAGCGCTTCGGTAGCCGGCGAGTCGGCCCTGCTGACCCAGATCAAGAGCCGCGGCAAGATCATCATCGGCTCTTCCAACGATGCACCGTTCTCCTACATCGACGCCAACACCGGCGAGCTGTCGGGTCTCGACATCGCCATCCTCACCGAGATCAACAAGCGGCTGGGGATCCCCGAGACCGAGATGAAGGTCATCGACTTCTCCAACCTGCTCGTCGAACTCAACAACGGCAATATCGACATGGTGGTGGACGCCATGTATGTCCGGGACGAGCGCCTTCAGGTCGCTGCGTTCAGCGACAAGTGGTACCAGGAAGGCGAAGCACTCGTCGTCCCCAAGGATTCGCCGATCCAGTCGAAGGCTGACCTCGTGGGCAAGTCGGTCGGTGCCCAGCCCGGGACCGCATTCTTCGAGACCGCGCAGGCCTGGCACGACGCGGGCCAGATCGGCGACCTGGTGTCCTACGACAACCAGTCCAACCTCATGACCGCCGTGAACCTGCACAAGGTAGATGCCGTGGTGACCGACGGTATCGTCGCCGGCTACACCCTCGCGCAGGACAGTTCACTCAACCTCCGCCTGGTGACTCCCTACACCCCGGAGGCCGCTGGCCAGATCGGCTCGGCCGTCCGCTTCGGGGACGAGGACTTCCTCGCCGAGGTCAACGCGGCTCTCAACGACATGAAGGAGGACGGCACGCTGCTGAAGATCCTCACCGATTTCGGTCTGTCGGAGGACTACTTCGTCGGTGTCGAGGACGGCAAGACCCAGAACGTCAAGTGAACCCAGAATGTGAAGTGAACTGAGTTCAGGTTCTTCACCACGATCCACGTTCACGCCGTTCCACCGTAACTACCGAGAAATCGCGGCGGCTCCCACCGGTTCGGGAGCCGCCGCGATTCTTTGTGGCTGGGCGGCGAAACGAAGACCACGCCGCAGAGGCACTCGACGCCGAGAGAGTGACTCGCTCGGCGCACCGCGGCCTCGTGGGCCGATGTGATGGGAGGATCAGGCATGGCAGCCGACACTCCTCAATCCCAGCCCGACCTGGCATCCCGCCCGGCTCCGACTTCGCCGCCGGTCGGAGGCGAACCTGCTCGTCCGGCCGGCAGGCACCGTTCTTCTGGGCTGGGCTACCGCGGCTGGGGCGCCGACTGGCCGTTCGGACGCCCCGAGCGGGCCCACGGGGTCGCCATGGAGGGCTACTACTGGCGGATCACCGATCCTGCGACCCACCGGGTCGTCATCGCGCTCATCGGGATCCAGACCGATGACACCGGCTGCTGGGCGCTGGCCGGGCTCGGCACCTCCGACGGGTTCTGGCGTCAGGCGATCATCGCCGGCGCCGAGGCCCGACGCGGCGGGTTGGGGGCGCGAGCGGCCGATCCGCAGGCATCCTTCTTCGGATCGGATAGGCGAGTCGTGGTCGATCTCGGCGCCGACGCCCGCCTCGACATCGGCCTGGACGGGCTCGTCCGCTGGCCTTCCCATCAGCCGTTCGGCGGCTCGAGCTGGTTTCAGCTGATCCCGGGACTCAATCAGTACTGGCACCCGTGGCTGCTGGGCGGACGAGCGTCCGGGACGGTGCTCGCCGGCGACCACCGCTGGGACTTCTCCGACGCTCAGGTCTACGGCGAGAAGAACTGGGGCCGGGCCGGCTTTCCCGATTCCTGGTGGTGGGGTCAGGCACAAGGCTTCTCCGAGCCCGATGCGTGTGTGGCCTTCGCCGGCGGCCAGGTCGTCGCCGGACCGCTGCACACCGAGGTGACCGGGCTCGTCGTACGGCTGCCCGGAGGCCGGCTGCTGCGGCTGGGAAATCCGGTCACCTCACCGGTGCGGGCCGACGTCGGCGATGAGCACTGGGTTCTGGAGGGACGCTCGCTCAGCTGGGCCGTCAGCGTCCAGGCCCATGCCCCGCTCAGCGATGCCCACCTGCTGCCGGTGCCGCTGGTCGGGCAACGGCGCGCGGTCCCCGGCGCGATCGAGCACCTCACCGGACACCTCCGCATCGAGGTGAGCCGGCACGGACGGCAGGTCTGGGCCGGGCAATCCGGGCTGGCCGGACTGGAGCACGGTGGACTCGACCGAGCGGCAGCATTCGCCGCCTCGAAGAAGTGACCGGCCCGCAAGTGCGGTCTGCGCAAGTCAGGACTGCGTAGCGGTCGCCGTTGCGCCTCGTGGGCCGCGCTGTGGGGGCGGGTAGCGTGGGGATCATCTCAGCGTCGAAAGGAACTCGCATGGACGACACCCACCCTGCGGAAACGCAGGTCACCTCGGTCGAGCGCCTCGACCTCCAGCGATACCTCGGCCGCTGGTTCGAGATCGGCCGGCTACCACTGCGGTTCGAGGACCTTCATGCCCGCAACATCACTGCCCAGTACTCACTGCGAGACGACGGCACGGTTCGGGTCGACAACCGCTGCCTCGATGACAACGGCAAGCCGAGCCAGGCTATCGGCCGTGCCGTTCCCGACGACGGGCATGAGGGCCGGCTACGAGTGAGCTTCCTGCCCCCGTCGTTGCGGTGGATTCCCTTCGCGCGAGCCAACTACTGGGTATTGAAGATCGACGACGACTACCGTTACGCTCTGGTCGGCACGCCCGACCACAAATACCTGTGGCTGTTGTCACGCACGGCGACCGTCCCACCCGAGATCGAGGCAGAGTATCTGGACGCCGCACGCGAGCAGGGCTTCGATCTGAGCGAGTGGATCAGACCCGAGCAATCGGGAGAAACCGTGGACGACAGCGACCTGTGATTTGCACCGATGCCTGACGAACCACTGCCGCGGGCCGCATCGATCTCCCGCGGGGTGGCACGACCGATCACCAAGCCCACTGCTACTTTCTTCTGGTGAGAACTCGCCCAGCGGCCGGACGCAGGAAAATGCCGATTCGCCGCGGATTTGCCCACCTGTTCTGGAAACTCAGCAAATGGACCTATGTTCCGGAATCACCGCGATTCTCAGGTTCCCGAGTCGTGATCGGAGCCCCGCACACATCCAATTGGGACTTCGTCTTCATGCTCTGCATCGCCTGGAGTGAAGGACTCAGGCCGCGATGGCTCGGCAAGAAGTCACTGTTCAGCGGCTGGCGCCGGCCGATCATGCGTGCTCTGGGCGGTATCCCCGTCGACCGTGCGAATCCGGCGGGTCTGGTCGACACCCTGGTGGCCGAGATGCGCGCTGACCCGGACCTGGTGATCGTCGTGACGCCCGAAGGGACGCGCAGCGCCGGCACCAGGTGGCGCAGTGGGTTCTACCGCATCGCCATGGCAGCCGGGGCGCCCCTGACCCTTGGGTACATTGACCGTCCCAGCCGAACCTGCGGGCTCGGCGACACCCTTCGGCTCACCGGCGACATGTCGTCCGATATGGACCGCATCCGCGCCTTCTATGCCGACAAGTCCGGTCTGCGACCGCAGCGGCGCACCGAGCCCCGCCTGCGGGGTGAAGCCGGGTCGACCGGCGCGGACAACTGAGCGCCGCAACCCCAACCGGGCTGGCTCTCCCCATAGCAGCACCCGATTGGTCCGACCATCGCAGTATCCCCTCCGGGCGGGCGTCGACGGCTTGGCGCCCAAAGCTAAGGTGAACCTGCGTTCAGGTTTCGCCAGAAGCGGATGATCACCGGACCATCCGCCCAGTCTCGCGAACGCTGGTTCGAATTCGTTGGGCCAGGACTGCGCCCGCAATCCTGACGAGTTCATATCGGCCCAGAAAGGCTAAGGCATGCTTCAACTGTCGAACGTCCGCAAGTCGTATACGACTGCGGACTTCACGCAGGTGGCACTCGACGATGTGTCGATAGCGTTCCGCGACAACGAATTCGTCGCCGTTCTGGGGCCGTCCGGTTCAGGCAAGACGACGATGCTCAACATCGTCGGAGGTCTGGATCACTACGACTCCGGCGACCTGGTCATCGATGGCATCTCGACCAAGCAGTACAAGGACCGCGACTGGGACACCTACCGCAACAACCGGATCGGTTTCGTCTTCCAGAGCTACAACCTGATCCCCCACCAGACCGTCTTGGCCAATGTCGAGCTCGCGCTGACGCTGTCCGGTGTTTCTCCCGCCGAACGCAAGGAGCGGGCGATCACAGCCCTGCGCGAGGTCGGGCTGGGCGACCATATCAACAAGCGTCCGAATCAGCTTTCCGGCGGCCAGATGCAGCGGGTGGCCATTGCCCGCGCACTCATCAATGATCCCGAGATCCTGCTGGCTGATGAACCGACCGGCGCGCTCGACTCGACGACCAGCGTCCAGATCATGAAACTGCTGACGCAGATCGCCGACGATCGCCTGGTGGTCATGGTCACCCACAACCCCGAACTCGCCGAACAGTACGCCAACCGCATCGTCAATCTGCGCGACGGCGTGGTGGTCGGTGACACCAATCCGTTCAACCCGTCCACCGGTGACATGCGGGTGAGCGAGAAGGACGTCAAGAAGACCTCGATGTCGTTCTTGACAGCGGTCGCATTGTCCTTCAACAATCTCATGACGAAGAAGGGCCGCACGCTGATGACTTCCTTCGCGGGGAGCATCGGCATCATCGGTATTGCCGCGATCTTGGCGCTGGCCACCGGTGTCAATGATTACATCAAGAGCATCGAAGAAGACACTCTCTCGGTCTATCCGCTCACTATCCAGAGCCAGGGCATGGACATGACGTCCATGCTTGCTCTTTCGTCCGATATGGGTCCCGATTCGGGCAAGGACACCTCGGGCTCGGACGGGGATGTTCACGAGATCCAGATGCTGACGAATATGTTCGCCAGCATCGGATCGAACGATCTCGCCGCGCTCAAAGAATACCTGGACAGCAACGGCGGGAATATCAATGACTATGTGAACGCGATTCACTATTTGTACAACGTGACGCCGCAGATCTTCAGTCCGGACACCACCGACAAGGTACGGCAGGTGAATCCCGACACGACCTTCTCCGCCCTCGGGTTCGGCTCCGGCGCGTCCGCCAACAGCCTGATGGCCGCGAACATGAGCACCAACGTCTTCAACGAGATGGTCGGGGACACCTCACTGGTCGAGCCGCAGTACGACGTTGTCGCCGGCCACTGGCCGACCAGCTACAACGAGATCGTCGTGGTGCTGACCGACAACGGCGGGGTGAGCGATTTCATGCTGTACGCCATGGGCCTTCGCGATCCCGCCGAACTGGACTCCATGGTGCAGCAATTGATCAATGACGAACCGATCGTCACCCCGACCGACGGGAACAAGACGTTCAGCTACGACGAGATCATGAATGTGGCGTTCAAGATGGTGAATGCCGCCGATTACTATGCGTTCGACCCGACCTACAATGTCTGGACCGATAAGAGTTCCGACACCGATTTCATGCGAAATCTCGTGAACAGCGGTGAGGAACTGCACATCTCCGGCATCGTCCAGCCGAGGAGCGGGACAACCGCGACGGCACTCACCCCGGGCCTGTACTACACACCCGATCTGACCACCCACCTGATCAACGAGGCAGCCCAGACCCAGATCGTCCAGAAGCAGCTGGCCGATCCGGACGTGAACATCTTTTCCGGACGCACCTTCGCCGACGAGGCGGAAAATCCGCAGAACAGCGATTTCGATATGAGTTCGCTGATGACCGTGGACGAGAACGCTCTCGCCGCGGCTTTCACATTCGACCAGTCGGCGCTCTCGATGGACCTGTCGGGGTTGACTCTCGATCTTTCGGGTCTGGGCCTCGACACGTCCGCGATGGATCTGTCCGCCATGCAGATCGATACCTCGTCGCTGCCCGAACTGGATATCGCAAGCATCATCGGCCAGCTCGATTTCAGTCTGGACGATGTCGACACCGACCTGGCGCGTGAAGTCGCCGGTGAACTCATCCGCGGCTATCTCGACTTCTGCATCAGCAATGATGCCGACCCCACCGATGCACAAACGAACTTCCCGCTGTTCATCGCCTCCGATGCCGGGCAGGAACTGGTCGAGCAAGCGGGTGGGATCATCGACCTGGACAGCCTTCAGACGCAGCTGCAGACCGTGCTCAGCGACTACATGCAGCAGGTCATGACGACGTTCATGAGCCAGATCTCCGCTCAGTTCGGCACGGCCCTGCAAGAGCAGCTCAGCACCGCGCTCAGCGCCCAGATCGGTAGCGCCATGCAGTCCGCGATGAGCCAGCTCACCACCAACATGTCGAACGCCATGAGCATTGATCCTCAAGCGTTTCAAAACGCCTTCCATTTCAACCTGGACGAACAAGAGCTCACCCAGCTCATGATGTCGATGGTGACCACCGGACAGAACACCTTCGACAACAACCTCCAGAAGCTCGGCTATGCCGATTTCGCGAAGCCGTTCAGCATCAACATCTATCCAATCGATTTCGAGAGCAAGACCCAGGTCATCAATGTGCTGGACAACTACAACCAGCGCATGAAAGACGCCGGCAATGATGACAAGGTCATCACCTTCACCGACGTCGTGGGCACCCTGATGTCATCGGTGACCGACATCGTGAACGTCGTCAGCTATGTGCTCGTTGCTTTCGTGGCGATCTCGCTGGTGGTCTCGTCGATCATGATCGGCGTCATCACCTACATCTCGGTCTTGGAACGCAAGAAGGAAATCGGCATTCTGCGCTCCATCGGAGCCAGCAAACGCGACATCCGCTGGGTCTTCAATGCGGAGACACTCATCGTCGGTTTCGTGGCGGGAGTAGTGGGCATCATGTTCACGATTCTGCTGACGATCCCGACGAACATCATCGTCGAATCGAAGTTCAACATCGCCAATGTGGCGAAGCTGCCCTGGCAGGCCGGTGTCATCCTGGTGCTCATCAGTATGGCTCTGACCTTCCTGGCCGGGCTGATCCCGTCGTCGGCGGCCTCACGCAAGGATCCGGTTGAGGCCCTGCGCAGCGAGTAGCAGACACCGGGACTGATGCCGGACCGGCAGCGCGCCGGATTTGGCATCCTGCCAGGGTTGGAGTTGTCTGATCCCAGAGATCGAAGAAAGAAGAACGATGCCCGCAGCCAATGCAGACACTCCCAGCCCAGCGCAGTATCCGCAGGCGCAATCCGTCGAGGACTTCCGAACCCGTCTCGCGGCGGTCCACGCCACGATGGCGGCAGCCGCCCAGCGCGCCGGACGCGACGAATCCGAGATTCGTCTGCTTCCGGTCAGCAAGACGGTCTCCGAGGAGCGCATTCGTCATGCGGTGCAGGCCGGCTGTCATCAGCTCGGCGAGAACAAGGTTCAAGAGGCAAAACGCAAGGCGGAGAACCTCGCTGACCTCGACATCGCCTGGTCGGTGATCGGCCATCTGCAGACCAACAAGGCCAAGGATGTCGCGGCGTTCGCCTCGGAATTCCAGGCCCTCGACAGTCACCGGGTGGCCGAAGCCTTGGACCGCAGGCTGCAATCGGCCGGGCGCAGCCTTGACGTCTTCGTCCAGGTGAACACCTCGGCCGAGGAACAGAAGTACGGGCTGGCTCCCGAAGATGTCGCCGGGTTCTTGCGCAAACTGCCGGCGTTCGAGTCACTGCGGGTGCGGGGGCTCATGACTCTGGCCGTGTTCAGCGCCGACACGCAGCGGGTGCGCGAGTGCTTCGTGCTGCTGCGCGAGCTGCGCGATCAGATCCGCGAGACCGATCCCGACCTGATCGGGCCCGGGGATCTGTCCATGGGCATGTCCGGGGACTACGAGATCGCCATCGAGGAAGGTTCGACCTGCGTGCGTGTCGGCCAGGCCATCTTCGGCGCGAGGTCGCGTCCGGACAGCTACTACTGGCCCACCGATCGGCCACCGGAACAGCGCTAGCACCACTGGCCAACGGCGGGGAGACCCCCACCGTGAACCAGTAGGATCGTGCCACCTCAGCGAAGGAACACACGATGATCGAATTCTTGGCGTCCAATCCCCTGGTCACCATCATGGGTGTCCTCGCTCTGGGCGCGCTGTTCGGGCAGATCAAGTTCGGGCCTTTGCGCTTCGGGGCTGCCGGCGCCTTGTTCGTCGGCCTGCTGGTCGGCATGCTCGATCCGCGCCTCAGCCAGGGCATGGACCTGGTCAAGGCCCTCGGCGTTGTGCTGTTCTGCTACGCCGTCGGACTGGCCGCCGGATCCACCTTTCTCTCGGACCTGAAACGCCAGTGGGCGCTGATGCTCGCCGGCATCGTCGGGCTGGTGGTGATGGCCGGCTTCGGGATCGGCGTCGGGCACCTGATCGGGCTCAGTTCCTCCCACATCTCCGGCCTGTTCGCCGGTGTCCTCACCTCCCCCGCCATCGATGCCGCCCTGAAAGCCACCGACGGCTCACCCGACACCCTGGTCGGCTATGCGGTCTCCTACCCCACCGGTGTGGTCGTCGCGCTAGTCATGGTCGCGATGGTCGCCACCAAACGCTGGCCGGGAAAACGCGACAACGTCTCGATGGCCGAGGCGGGCATCACCGCCACCAGCACCCATGTGACCCGTGAGACCGAGATTTCGGAGATTCCGGGTTGGCCCAACCACATCCGGATGAGCTACCTGCGCCGCCACGGCGAGATGCGGCTGATGACCCGCGCGGACCGCTTGCATGACGGCGACATCGTCCTGGTCGTCGGCATGCCCGACGATGTGAAAACCGCCGTCGACTACCTCGGTTACACCAGTTCGGCGACCCTGACCGAGAATCGCCGCGATGTCGACTTCCGCCGCTTCGTGGTCTCCAATCCGCACCTCGCCGGACGCTCCATCGGCGAGATCAACGTCCGTCACCATCTTGACGGCATCGTCACCCGGGTGCGCCGTGGCGACCTCGACATGCTGGCTACCGACGACCTGATCATTCAGCCCGGCGACCGCGTCCTGTGCGTCGTGCCGCGCGGACGTCTCAGCGACGCCCAGGATTTCTTCGGCGATTCGGAGGCCCGCATCTCGCAGGTGGACGCGCTCACCCTGGGCCTGGGTATCGCGCTCGGGCTGCTCGCCGGAGCCATCGCGGTGCCCCTGCCCGGCGGCATCACCTTCCAGCTCGGCACCGCCGCGGGGCCGCTGATCGTCGGTATGGTGCTGGGCTCACTGCACCGCACCGGCCCGTTCCGCTGGGATCTGCCGCAGAACATCAACGCCTTGTTGCGCCAGATCGGCCTGATGATCTTCCTCGCCTGCGTCGGGCTGGCCACCGGGCCTGCCTTCGTCTCGCAGGCATTGTCGATCACCGGCCTGAAGCTGGTCGGGCTGTCGGCGGTCAGCCTCGTCCTCGGTGGGGCGATCCTGCTGGCCGGGGCCCGGCTGATCGGATTGTCCGCGCAGCGCGCGGTCGGCGGGTTCGCCGGATTCGTGGGACAGCCGGCAGTTCTGAGCTACGCGAACTCGCTGGTCAACGATGAACGCATCGACTCCGCCTACGGCGCGCTGTTCGCGCTGGGGACTGTGGTGAAGATCCTGCTCGTCCAGGTGATCGCCCTGTCCTGACAGTGCGTCAAGCCGCGCCCACTGGGTGACCCGGACCGGCGGCTTCGGCGTGGTGTCGGTGCGGTCTGTCAGAATGGCCACGTGGCAAACCGCATGAGTCAGCTGGCAGCAGGCATCCGCTCCCGCGGAGTCGTGAACTCGATCCGCCTACCGATCGCGTACGCGGTGGGCAATGCGGCCGCCGTCGCCTCCCGGGTGAGCGGACGCGGCAGCGGTGCGTCCATCAAGGGCGCGCTGATGATGCGCATCTACCCCGGCTACTTCAAGGAATTGCTCGTCGGCAAGCGGATCGGCGTGATCTCGGGCACCAACGGCAAGACCACCACGACGCACCTGCTGACCGCAGCGCTGCGGGCCTCGGTGGCCGATCCGCGCGATGTGGTGACCAATGCGGATGGCGCGAACCTGCGCGAGGGGGTGGTCTCCGCGATGTCCACGCGTCCGAAGGCCCCGATTGCGATTCTCGAGGTCGACGAGCAGGTGGTGCCCGATGTGATCGCCTACGGCCATCCCGAGGTGCTGATCATGCTGAACTTCAGCCGCGACCAGCTCGACCGTCACCACGAGATCAACGCGCTCGGCAAGAAGTGGCGCAAGGCGCTCATCGCGGCCGGTGAGCAAGGCCCGACGGTTGTCGCGAACGCCAAGGATCCGTTGGTCACCTGGTCGGCGGAGGCGGCCCGCAAGGTTATCTGGGTCGACATGTCCACCGGCTGGACCCAGGATGCTGCGCTGTGCCCGCAGTGCGGGACGATCCTCGAATACGACTGCGCCGGGCATTGGAACTGTCCCGGCTGCCCGCTGGGCGAACACCAGCCCGACTATCGGGTCGAAGGCGGCGAGGTGATCGAGGCCGACGGCGAGCGCTGGCCTCTCGATCTGCAGGTCCCCGGTCGCTTCAATCAGGGAAACGCGGCTTGCGCGCTGGCTGCCGCGGTCGAGATGGGTGTCTACGAACCGATCGCGCTGCGCGGGATGCGGACCGTCCAGGCGCCTGCCGGACGCTTCGCCATCGGCAGCTATGGCGACACCAGGGCCAGGCTGGTGCTGGCCAAGAACCCCGCGGGCTGGGCGGAGTCGCTGCTGGTGATGGCAACCGACCCGGTGATCCTGGCGGTCGATTCGGCGATCGCCGACGGCACCGATGTCAGCTGGATGTGGGACGTCGAGTACGAGAAGCTGCGCGGACGCCGGGTGATCGCCACAGGGCCGAGAGCCACCGACCTGGCACTGCGGTTGAGCTATGCCGAGGTCGAGCATGAGGTGATTCCCGACATGGCGGAGGCGCTGAAGGGCCCGTTCGAGGGCACCGTCGATGTGTTGAGCACCTATTCGGCGTTCCTACGGCTGTGTCACATGGGAGGGGTGGAGCTGAAATGACCCACAAGATCGTCGTCGTCTATCAGTCGCTGCTCGGCATCTACGGAGACCGCGGCAATGCGATGGTGCTCGTCAAACGCCTGGTGTGGCGCGGCATCGATGCCGAGCTGATCATGGTCGAGCCCGGCGACCCGGTGCCCGACGATGGCCTGATCTATCTGCTGGGCGGCGGCGAGGACTGGGCCCAGATCGCCGCGGTGAAGGCTCTCGAAGAAGACCGGGGACTGCATCGTGGTCTGGATGCTGGTGGCGTGCTGTTTGCGGTCTGTGCCGGGTATCAGTTGTGCGGGCACTCGTTCACCGTTGGTGACAACGACGAGGTGTTTGCCGGGTTGGGCCTGCTGGACGTGGAGACCCGCCGCGGCGATCAGCGTGCCGTGGGTGAGATCTTGACCCAGTGGACGAAGCCGGACGGCTCCATGTCATTGATCACCGGATTCGAGAACCACGGGGGTTTCACCAAGCTGGGATCGGACGCGACACCGCTGGCGAAGGTTGCGGTGGGCGTCGGCAACGGCTCCGACGGTTTCGATGGGGCGCTGCAGGACCAGGTAGTCGCCGCCTATCCCCATGGGCCGATCCTGCCGCGCAACCCCGAACTGGCCGACTACCTGCTGGAACGGGCACTGGGCGTCCAACTCGATCGGCTGCCCCGCCCCGACGTCAATGCCGAGCACGATCAGTTGCGTGCCGAGCGGATACGGATCGTCCGGACGACCAAGAACCGCGCCGAGCAGACGCGCTGAACCACGGGTGCCGCCGCCTGGGCGACGGCTCGACTCGTGCAGGAGGCCGCCGGCCTCAGCATGGTGGTCGCACCGCGAGGTGGGCCGTCCGTGACGGCTGGTCGGCTACTGCTTGCCCGGCTCGGTGGGGACCGCCGGCATCAGCACGGTCGTCTCGTCGCTGGAGACCTCGTAGCTGCCCTCGGGGTGCTCGGTACGGGCGCGGGCGGCGCGCTGGCGCAGTCGGTGCTGGGCCAGCAGACCCCACGGGCTGCGGATACGCGGACCGATCGAACCGGCAGGAAGGCTTCGTCCGAGCTGGGATGAACGCCACGAATCACGCGCCTGGCAGTAGGCGTCCAAGTCGACCTCGGCGATGACCTGGTCGATCGCCGCCAGCAGGCTGCCGCCACGCACCCACAGCTGAGCCTGCGAGGGATCAGCGAGCATCAGCGCAGACAGGTCGTGCCGGGCCGTGCGAACCTTGGCCAGCGCCAGGGTGAGATGTGCCTCGGCGTCGTGCACCCCGCCGGCGACCTCGGCCTCCAGCAGAGCCTCGTAGGCCTCGATGGCCTCCCCCATCGCGCCCAGAACGATCGCGAACTGGATCCGGACGTCATCGCCGTAGCCGTCTTCGGACTGCGGCGACTCACTGACCTCGCCGGTGGTCGGCATCACCGTCAACGCCTGGCGGGTGGCCAACAGGGTCCGCTCGAGGGTGTCCAGCCCTCCCCGCAGCAGCGGCACGATGTTCGCCTGGAACATCTGCCGGGTGTTGAGGTGCTGGACGTCGGCTGCCTCGTCCAGCACCTGGTCGGCCTGGGAGATCAGTGGCGTGATGGCTCGCACCGAGTCGAGCCACTGTCTGGTCGCCTGCGTGTTCGGGGAGTTGACGGTCAGGTAGCGGGCGGCGTCCCGGTAGACCGAACGCAGCCGCAGTGCGATGCGCCTCAGATCGCGGGTCAGGTCGGCGGTCTGCACGCGTCTCGGCAGAACCAACGGCAGCACGATCCCCACGATCGTGCCGATGATGGTGGTGAGGAAGCGGGTTTGCGCAGCCACTTCGGCGCCCACCGAACCGAGGATCAGCATCGCGCTGATGGCTGATTCGAGGCCGGCGTCCCCCAGTTGCAGGACGCGCGCGACCAGCAGTGCGATGAAGACGACCACGGCCAGCGACCACCAGTGCAGGCCGACGAAAGTGGCGACCGCCAGCGCCACCAGAATCCCGGATACCACGGCACCCACCCGCACTAGCCCGGCGCGGAACGAACCACGTAGCGAGGCCTGCGTGACCAGCAGCGCGGTCAGCGCACCGGTCAGGTCGACCGGCGGGGGCAGCAGCTTGACGGTGAGCAGATAGCCCAGGACGGTGGCCAGGGTGAGGCGTGCAACGTCTCGTATCGCGCCCTCCACGGAGCGCTGCCAAGCAACCCGGGTACTTGGCAACCCGGGCCAGATCTTGCGCAACTTGCTACGCAGGAAAGCAACAGTTCCGTTCGTCATTGCCAACGACGCTAGCGCGCGTGCCTCGAGAACAGCTATGAACACCGGCAACCGGATTGCCACTTCAGCGGTGGGTTCGGGCTGATCTCCGCACTGACCCGGACGACCGTCTGTGCCCTCCGCACCCGGAGTCCGGACCCGACACGGTCGTATCCCGAAGCCACGCGAGACTCACGCCGGCCTTGCGCCGCCCCGGCCCGATAGACTCGGCAGATGAGGCTCCGACCGATTGATCTGGTGGACGTGTTCGTCTACCTGGTGGTGCTGGGCGTGTTCTCCGAACTGTTCCCGCGGGTGATCTCCGAAACCTTCCTGCTTGCGCTGCTCACCGCGATCCTGCTGAAGGTCGTCCTCGAACTCGTTTTGGTGGTGAAGAAGCGGGTGGTTGCACGAATCCGAGCAGCCCCGACTCCCGTCGGCCGGGTCGTCAACGCGTTGTCCTTGGTGCTCGTCATGGCGGGCAGTAAGTTCCTGGTGCTGGAGTTGACCGCCCTGGCGTTCGGCGATTTCGTCCAACTCGGCGGGTTCTTCTCGGTGACGGCTCTGATCCTGACCCTGATGCTGGCTCGCGCCGGCATGCGGTACCTGCTCGCGCGAACCGACCAAGAGGTCGCCGGCTGAACCGCCGGCCGGACCACAGCGGCTAGCCTCGAAGCTATGCGAATCGCCACCTGGAACGTCAACTCGGTGAAGCCGCGCCTGCCCCGCCTGCTGCCCTGGCTCGACCAGCGCCGTCCCGATGTCGTGTGCCTGCAGGAACTCAAGCTCACCGAGTTCGCGTTCGACAACCTCATCGGTCCCGATCTCACCGAGCGCGGCTACGAGTTCGCCGCCTATGGGCAGTCGCAGTGGAACGGTGTGGCGATCGTCTCCCGAGTCGGGCTGGACAATGTCGAGCGCGGATTCTCAGGCATGCCCGGCTTCCCCGAGCCGGAGGCCCGTGCGATCAGCGCGGACTGCGGCGGGATCCGCATCCACAGCCTGTACGTTCCCAACGGGCGCGAGCCGGACTCCGATCACTATCGCTACAAGCTCGATTGGCTTGCGGCGCTGCGCGACGTCGTCGCCGCGGGACCGTCCGACGTGGCGCTGTGCGGAGACATGAACATCGCCCCCACCGATGCCGACGTCTTCGATCCGGCCGCCTACGTCGGCCATACCCACGTCACCGAGCCGGAGCGGGCCGCATTGGCGGGCTTCGGCCAGATCGGGCTGCGCGACGTCGTCCGCGACCACTGGCCCACCGCTCGCATGTTCAGCTACTGGGACTACCGCGCGGGCATGTTCCACCAGGATCTCGGCATGCGCATCGACCTGATTCTGGCCAGCCAGCCGGTGGAAGCACGCGTGCGCGCCGCCTGGATCGACCGCGAAGCTCGCAAGGGCAAGGCGCCGAGCGACCACGCGCCGGTCATCATCGACCTGGACAGCGCCCCCGATGGCGACATCGGCCCGGTAGTCCCGCCCCCATCGGCGCCGCGACCGACGCGTGGACGACCGGTGCGGCTACCGCAGGCCAAGTAGGGCCTGCTGAGAGTTCATCGAATTCGCTCTGGTGCCCGCCGCGCGAAGCCGATGGGCTTGGCGCGACGGGGACGCATCAGCGCTCAGCTGTTACGCAGCGCATCAATGAGTTCCGACTTGGACATCTTGGAGCGGCCCTTGATGCCGACCTCTCGGGCCCGATCCACCAACTCTTCCTTGGTCCGGTCCTCGTAGTTCTCCGCCTCGCCGCCCTTGTGTCCAACCTCGGAGCGGGACGTCTTGGCCGCGGCATTGGCGATGCGAGCGGACTTCTTCTTGCTGAGACCCTCGCGGCGCAGCGCCTCGTACAACCCAGGATCCTTGACCGACGGGCCAGGCTCGCCGGACTCGGCCTTCTTCTGCTTGTTCTTCTTCGCCATGGTGTCGCCTCCCTATAAGGAAAGCGTAGGTTCGCATCTCGAACGGCGGAAGACTTCGGGCCAGCGGCTTGTCATCGGCGGCTTGTCCCCGTTCGGGAACCGAACTTCCCTCGGTCCGCAGACAACTCGGTCCACAGACAACAGAAGCCCCGCCCCAGGGAACCCGGGCGGGGCTTCGATTCGTACACCGCCAGGGACTCGAACCCTGAACCCGCTGATTAAGAGTCAGCTGCTCTGCCAGTTGAGCTAGCGGTGCGCGCGAGAAGTAACTGTAGCGCAACTTCTCAGTGATGCCCAATCGAGGCCACAACTCACAAATAGAGCCCGGTAGACCCATCCTGGAGGCGCTCCGCGGCCACCGCATGGACGTCGCGTTCGCGCAACAACAGGTACGTTTTTCCGCGCAACTCGACCTCGGCACGCTCGGCAGGATCGAAAAGGACGCGATCGCCCAGCTTCACCGTGCGCACGCTCGAACCGGTGGCGAGCACCTTCGCCCAGGCGAGTCTGCGTCCCATCTGCACCGTCGCCGGGATGAGGATGCCGCCAGTGCTGCGGCGCTCCCCGGCCTCATCATCCGGATCCACCAGGATGCGGTCATGCAGCATCCGGATGGGCAGCACCGTGGGGCTGGATTCTCCTACCCCGGCCGACTCACCGACGGTCTCGTTGTCATCCGAGTCGTCCGTGGGACGCTCCTCTGAACTCACTTGGTCGCCTTGCGGAACAAAGCCGAGACCCCCGACGCGGCACCGATCACGGTGACCACGCCGACGGCGATCAGCGCGACAGTGCCGAGATTGTTCCAGCGAACCCCGCTCTCGTCCACGAAGTAGCGCCGAGTGCCATCGACGGTGTCGTAGATCATCTGCTTGGTGTCCTTGACGGTCTTCTTGACTTCGTCTTCGGCGCGGTTCTTGATCCCGGTCGGGTGGACCTCCGAGACCAGACCCTGAATACCGACGCTCATCGCATGCCGCGACGCGGCAATGTCGGCCCGGATCTGCTCCGGCGTTCGTTCCCTCGAGGCCACGGTGCCCTCCCGATCATTCGATGTGTTGCTGCGTAACTTAGCCTATTCCCTTCGCCCCGCTCGCCGCATGATCTGACGGATGCCCCGGCGTTTGCCGGGAGTCACTAATCTGAAAGCCATGAGTCAACTGGTCGCTGGAGAAGTCGCGCCCGCCTTCACTCTGCCTGATGCGGATGGGAAGCCGGTTTCGCTGTCGGATTTCGCAGGACGCAAGGTGGTCGTCTACTTCTATCCCGCCGCGATGACCCCCGGCTGCACCACCCAGGCAGTCGACTTCACGGCTGCCCGCGACGACTTCTTGGAAGCCGGCATCGATGTGATCGGCATCTCTCCGGACGCCCCCGAGAAGCTGGCCGCCTTCCGCCAGCGCAAGGGTCTCAAGATCACCCTGCTCTCGGACGAGTCGCAGCAGACCCTGGACGCCTACGGCGCCTGGGGCACGAAGGTGCTGTACGGCAAGTCCATGGAGGGTGTCCTGCGCTCGACCTTCGTCATCGATGTCGACGAAGACGGCGTCGGACGAATCGATCTCGCCCAGTACAACGTTCGCGCGACCGGTCACGTCGACCGCCTGCGTCGCGACCTGGGATTGCTCCACTTGTAGACTGGGCCCGCTCCCCACTCGGGGTGCGCCGGAGTGGTGGAATTGGCAGACACGCAGGATTTAGGTTCCTGTGCCGCAAGGCATGAGGGTTCGAGTCCCTTCTCCGGCACAAGGGGTCATTTGGATGGGTCGCGATTTTCGTTTGTACGGATCGCGACAGGGTGGTCACTCAGACCTCCAACGGACCATCTGAAGTCGCTCTTGTGCTGGCGAACGCCACGGTCACGCGCGGCGTCCGCCATCTCAGGGCTAGAGGGCTGCCTCGGGACACACCAAGACCCCGGATGGCCTGGTTCTGGGCAGGCTCGCGCCGGGGTCTTCGGGTGCTGTGGGATTGTTCTAGGCCGCTTCGTCCAGGGGAGGAGGTCCGAGGGCGATGGGCTTGGTGAAGCCCGCGCTCAGTTCACGGCGGCGCTTGCGTCGCCTCGGCTTCTGGTAGCCGTTGGCCAGGTCCATCTGGTCCCAGGCCCAGGCGATGATCTTGCGGACGTTCGTGGCGATGATCATGGCGAGGCCCGCGATGAGGGCATTGAGCCAGCCGCGTCGGGGACGCCAGTCGGGATCGTTGAGGGGTGCGTAGTAGCCCCGCTTGTTCGAGCGGTTGATGGACTCGATGGTCTGTCGTCCCAGGGAGTAGTAGTGACGCCACTCCGGGGACTGGTACGGGTAGCGCTGGCCGAACTTGCCGTCCACCTCCGGAGTAAAGGTGACTGACTGCTGGGAGCAGACCCGAGGCTTTGGAACGATGAGGTCCAGTTTGCGAATCTTGGTGCGGCCCGTGGCGTTCTTGGGAACCATCTCGCGGTAGTCGCACTTGGCGGTCGCGTAGGGGCCGACCGAAGGGCACTGGAGTCGCCTGAAGCCGTCGCTGTCAGGGTGCTGCTTGACCTTGAACTCGTAGCGGCGACGCTGGGCGAGCAGTGCATCGTAGGTCTCGGTGTCGATCCGGTCGGGATCGCCCTCAGCCTTCAGGAAGTAGTTGATGCTGGCGTCGATCAGGTTCTGTGGCATCGAAGGGCAGTACCACGTGCCCTCCACCAAGATCGCCCCGCCATGGGTCGCCTGGAGCCCCAGGCTGGTGGTTTCGCGGGGGTAGCCGAACACTCCGGAGATGCCGCGTGCGCGCAGCGGCAGGGCGAGTTCCTCCATCTTGGTGTTGGGCAGGTAGGCCATGTCGCAGATGAAGTGGTCGATCTTGAAGCCTGCCTCCAGCAGGGCGTCGATGACTTGGAGTGTGTTCTCCGCGATGTTCTTGCCGGGGTTGTCCAGAGCGGCTGCGAGCGGGATGCGGGGTAGTCCTGGCACGCACAGGGCGAGAAGGTGGAACTCCCGCGCCCACTCGATGACGTCGTGCTCCCGGACGAACATGCGCTTGGCGCGAGAGGACTCCGGTGCCTTCTTGTCCGTCCCCTTGCGGTTCTTGGGGTCGTCGGCGTCATGGTTGCCGTGACGGGTGTACCAAGAGCAGGTGGGGTCGCTGGAGGCGAACTTCGAGGCGTTGGCGACTGGCCGGGAAGGGGACTCGATACGGGTGGAGTCGATCACGACGTCGATCTGCTTGGTCTTGCGCACCTCGCGTGGAAGGAGCATCCAGCATCCGTAGAGGAGGGCGGCAGTGAACCGGACCGCTCGCCGCCGTCGCTTGGCGCAGTCTTCGACGTCTCGCTCGGCCACCTTCTCCGCGTACTGCTCCTTCGTCATCTGGCGGTACAGGCTCTCTGGCTCCGGGTTCATCAGGGCTGTCAGCCGTCGATAGGAGTTGTACGCCCGGTCGTACATGTTCTGTCGGCTGCACTGCGGACGTTCGATTCCCAGTGTGGCCAAGAGGGCAGGGTCGGAGTAGTAGAGGAGTTCGGCCATCTCCGTGAACAGAGGGGCGCGGCGCTTCAAGGTGAGCACGAGGAACAGGCCCACGATCTGGGCCTCCGAGAGCCAGGGTGTTGGGCCCTCTCTCTTGTCCCCACGGTCCTCGCTGCGCCACCGCATGAAGAGTGTGTCGAGGTTGGCCATCTTCACCATGTAGGCGGCGGTCTGCCACAGGTCAGGGGCTGAGCCGGTGTGAGCCCCTTCCATTGGCATGAAGTCACCCAGGTCAGCGAAGTACCGGCGCAGGGCAGCGTCGTCCCGTAGGACGCGCCTGCCCTTCTCGCCGTTGCTTCGCCTGCCTGCCATGAATCCCTCAGACCGCCCGCAGGGGTCGACGCATCGCCCGACGCACCTCTTCGGCGGTCGGCTCGGGGAGGAGACGCACCAACTTCTCAAACGTACGGAAGGTCTCCAGGCCAGCAGCCACGGACAGGGGGCCGAGTGGCGTCCCCGAGTTCAGGTGGTGGAGCAGCCAGGTGTTGCGCAGTCGCTCCGAGTTGGGGCGCAGGCCCGCCTCCGGGGCTGTGCGCGAGATGAAATAGTTCAGGTAGTTGGGGTTGATCGTCGTCCGGGCAACTCCCAGCACGAGGTCGTCGTGATCGCGCGTGTCCACAAGGTCAACGAGCGGCTGTTCCCATTTCCACAGGACGGGCACCTCACGCGGGAACTTCGAATCCGTGACCCGCACCAGGACGCCTTCGGAGTCGATCTGAACGTCTCGCACGCGGAGCCGGATCATGTCGTGGGCGTTGAGGCCAGCCCCGAGTCCCAGCGCGAGGATCGTGTGGCAGTCGCGGCGACGGATGGGCGTGGTCTGGCCGCGCGCCCATGAACGGAGGGCGAGTTGCTCGGCTCCGTCGTAGGGCATGGCCAACTTGTCATCGCGCAAGGGCTTCAAACGTGTCGTGCGTTCGTCCTGGGGAAGGACCTGTTCGGCCACGAAGAGCAGGGCGGAGCGGCGTGTGGCGAGGGTGCCGGTCGTGAGATGCGGGAAGGCGCGTTCGCACGATTCGCTGATGACGTCGCGGTCGAACATGGCAGAGACATCCAGCGGGAGCCCAGCGATGCGATGGCACCAGACCACGTGCGCAGTGACGTGGACCATGAGTTTCTTGGTCACGTAGGGAGAGTTGGGGTCTGCCTTGGCCTGCTCCACCACCGCTCGCACGAAGGCCGCGACCTTCTCCCAATCGCGCTCGGCCAGGGCCGTTGGCTGGTAGGCCCCAACGTCCACGAGCACCGCCCTCCAGTAGTGACCGTAACTACGGTCACTACTATAACAGGGTCCACCGAGTCCAGGCGAGCCGGGATCGTGGCCAGTCAGATTCGGTACGGTTGAGTCATGCCGCGCAAGAGCCGTCCCAAGCCCCGGGAGGTCAGTGCTGCGTGGCCCGATGAGCGAGTCGCTGACCCCGTGGTGGAGTCGGTCCGGCTCTACGTCGTGGCTCTGCGTGAAGCCATGGGCAGTCGTTCGATCCGCTCGACGGCCAAAGAGGTGGCGGGCGTCGACTACTCGACCTTGCAGGCCATCCTCGCTGGGGACGCGTGGCCGGATTCCTTGACGGTGGCGCGCACGGAGCAAGGGTTCGGGGCGCGCCTCTGGCACGGGCCCGTTGCCCTGTCTGAAGACTGATCGTGTGAGTTCAGTGAGTCTTGGTCGATTGATCACGTTCTCACCGTGACGACGACCCATACCTCATTTCCAGGACCGCAAGCCTCCGGCGGGAAGCGCGCGCCCTCCGGCGGGAGCAAACCTCCCTCCGGTGGGAGGAAACTTCCCACCGGCGCTTGTGCTTCTCTACAGTTGTTGCTATGGCACGGTACGGCTGGCGTCCTCGGGACTTCTTGGTCACGCCCGGGGCGTTCGGGCGTTTCGAGGAGGTGCAGTGGCGTCCCCTGTCGGGGAACCCCCGCCTGAACGAGGCTCTCCCCACCGAGCGTGAAGAGCGGGAGGCCGTCCTTGCCGCCCGGCGTGAGGTGGACCGGCAACGCGCTGCGCGCTGGCAGCACTCGGTCGCCTTCCAGGTCCGCTCAGGAGCGCCCTACCGAGGTCTCACGCTGGAGGACATCGCAGTGGACAGCCGCGTCGGACTCGACTCCCTCCGCCGCCTCCTCCGGGGCGACGGCCCCATGGAGGTCGAGGACTTCGCCACCATGCAGCGCCTCCTGGGAGTTCGCCCGTTCGGGGTGCCCTCCGACGTGCCACGGCTCGCTGGGACCGAGACAGAACCGGAGTAGCGGGGTTGACTCACTCCGCTAGGCGTCTGAGCAGTTGCGCCAGCATGATCACCGCGTCCCCCGCGAGCCCCGCGCTCAGGCGATCCGCCTTCGGTGAGTGCTTGACCTTGTGGGCGAAGGCGGAGGTCTTTTTGACCAGCCCGCGCAACTCCTCGTGGGCGTGCCCGGGCAGCCGGTCCTCGATGTAGGCACCAATGCGGACGTCAGTCTTGTCGACTGGCGGTTCCGTGGCTCCTGCGGGGCAGTGTCTCGCTGGGTCGTAGACGGTCGCACTGAGAGCCTCCAGGACTCCGACGCAGCGGTTGCCCGCGTCCTTGTAGTCCTGGACCGTGGACGCACTGCGGAAGCGGAGCCGGAGTTGGCTGATCTCCTCGTCCACTCGCGCCCAGCCTGTCACCGGACGCGGCGAGATACCTTCAGCCAACTCGGCCCGGAACTGGTCTTCCTCGATGTGCTCCAGCGCCTCGGTGACGGGAGCGAAGTACGTGGACAGGAGGTCACGCCGTTTCTTCCATGATCCCTTGCAGTCCTGCTCGATCCAGTGCGAGTAGAAGCCGTCGAAGTCGCGCCAAGGCACGTTGAGTTGAATGCCGTGCCGCTCCAGCGTGAGGCGTAGCGCACGCAAGGCGACGCGTGACTGCTCGGTGTTCCAGCGCTGGCCTCCACTGGTACCGAACTGCTCGAACTGGTGGTGGGTCTCTCGCGTCAGAGCGATGGCCGTCGCCAAGTCGTCATCCCCCGGAACGGGGCCACGTGCCAGGCGGTTGAGCAGGTCGATGTCCAGTTGGGGATCGGCTCCCCAGCCGTCGGCTGGGGCATCGGGGTCGTCCTCGTAGAACTCGTGAACCTGCACGAGGCCATCTTGCCCGAGGTGGTGCTGAGGGTGGGTGGGCCCGACCGGCGAGTAACTGATACAGCGACACGCTGAAACGCCGCCACTGATTTTCTGGCCTTCACCGCCGAGAAATCGCGTTCATGTTCTTCCGGTTGACTCTTGTGCATTCCCGCAGACACTGCTGGATAAGGAGTTCCACGCATGAATCACCCTTGTCATGTGCATATCGTGATTCCTGAAGCAGTCACGTCAGAAGGGAACTTGCCATGCCGAAGGGCCCGCATGTAGTCACGTCAACGCCCCCGGATGTTGTCACGCGCAGGAGCGTGCCGCTCACGCAAGCACAACTCGATCAACTCCGAGATATGGCTCGGGAGGGGCGGCGCACCTTGTCGGCCCAGATGGGCATGCTGCTCACGGAAGCGCTGGAGAAGCGCACGACCAAGAAGCAGCCCAAGCGATAGCAGAACGAAGCGCCCCCTGAATGCTTGGCGGCTACCGGGGGCGCTTCGTTGAAGTCCATGATGTGAGGACACAATGAATGTAGCACTTGGAAGTGACCAGGCGAAGGACCCAACCGACGCGTCGCCACACCAAAGCGATGAGGGCAGCGAGGTCCTCCATCGTCTGATTGGCACACGCGCGCAGATCATCGCGATCATGCGAGACACGCGGCTCCCTCCATTGGCGAAGCAGGTCGGTTGCCTGCTGTGGGCCATCACGCAGACCTGGGAGGACGGCGGTTCACAGGTGGTGACGTGGGCGCAGTTGGCCGAGAACATCCGCTGGGAGTCGTCTCGAACCGGGGCGACGGAGACTGCCTCTGCCGAAGGGGTCCGCAAGGCCATCAGCGCTCTGCGCAAGGCGGGGTACGTCGTGGTCGAGTCGGTCCAGCACCCTGGCAATGTCAAGCCCGCTCGGGTGGCATCAGTCGCGCGCGAGGTCGGGGCACCTCTCACGGTGGACCTGCGCGGGCCCTTTCGTGTCTGGACGCGGGTCCTTCTGGAGGAAAGTCCCGGTTCCTGGGGACCGGGACTTTCGGGCTCCGAGCAAGAAGTGCCGGGCCCTGGGAACCGGGAGTACGCAGGTGACGGGCTCCAGGAACCGGGAGTTGGGGAAGTGCCGGGCCCCAGGAACCGCCCTAAGAAGGAGAACTCCCAGAAGAAGACTCTCCAGGAGAAGCGAAACTTCCTGGCACCTCCCCCTCCTCGCGGCGGTGCCGCTGAGGATCATCTCGGGGCGGTGTCTTGGGATGACCTGTCCAGTGCCGAGGAGGTCGTGGACTTCTTGGCCAAGGCGTTGACCCCGGATGGCCAACAGGAAGTGCGCAAGCGGAACAAGCGCTTCGAGATCGAGCGCGGTATCCGAACGCTCTTGGGTCAGGGCTGGGAAATCCCGCGAGTGGTCGTCGGACTTGGCCTGTGGGTCGGTGACCGGACGCTGAGGAACTCCGACGTGCTGGAGGAGATCGCTGCTCGTCTCGTCCGCACTGAACTGGCAGCCCAAGGCAAGTTGGTGCTGCATCGACCCATCGACGTCCTGCGCTTCGGGTTCCAACTCGGCACCGAAGTCCGCCAGGAGCGAGAGGCTGGGCGCAGTGACTGAGACGAAGCGGGAGAGATGGGTGAGGTGTCCTCACCGGGCCCGCGAGTCCCGCCGCAGCCCCAGCCCTGCCGAAATACGATGGGGCTGGACTGGACTGATCGCGAACCGCACCGCAAGGCAGGGCAGATGAAGCGCACCCCCAAGGGCAGGCTCGAACTCACGTGGATGGGCAAGGACTCCGCCCTGATCCCTGTGGAGGAGGGCAAGTACGACTACGCATGGGTTGACCCTGACGACCCGCGTGCCCGCGAGGTGAAGTCCATCGAGGTGCTGGAACAAGTCGGAGAGGTCGACGGCCCTACTGGAGCGAACGAGAACCTGCTGATCATCGGAGACTCGGGCGACGCTCTTCGCTCACTGGCAACGATCCCGGAGTACCACGACAAGTACGCGGGCCAGGTGAAGTTGGTCTACATCGACCCACCGTTCAACACCGAACAGACCTTCGAGCACTACGCAGATCAGTTGGAGCACTCGATCTGGCTGACGATGATGCGCGACCGCATCCGCGACATCAAGCCGCTCCTTTCCCCTGACGCTTCAGTGTGGGTTCACCTCGATGACGCCGAGGTGCATCGGATGCGAGTGCTTCTCGATGAAGAGTTCGGTCCCGAGAACGCGGTCGGACAAGTCGTCTGGCAGAAGGCCGATTCAACACGCAACGACGCCAAAGGTCTGTCGAGCGACCACGACACTCTGTTGGTCTACAGGGTGGGCAGTTGGCAGCCGAATCGCTTGCCCAGAAGTGCGGCAATGGATGCACGGTTCTCCAGTCCTGATGGGGACCCCAATGCGTGGTTCGACGACAATCCGAGCGCTCCTGGCGCACGAACCCACCAAGGAATGGTGTTTGCCATTCAACATCCCATCACGGGGGCCCTGCACTACCCGGCACGCGGACGATGCTGGTGGACGGACCAAGGCCAACTCCTCGACATCATGAATGAGTACGCCCCCTACGAACTAGTGGACCTCCAGGACGAGGAGACACGGGCTGGGCTCTGTGGCGTTTCCCCGGGACAAGTGCGGTCGGGAGTGCGTGCGATCATGCTGTCGGTTCCCTTGACCCAGGCTGCTGCTTCGGCTCGTGAACGCCTTGCCCGTGGGTCATGGCCGAGGGTTGTCTTGCGCTCGAACGGTACGGGCGGGTTGGGAAGGAAGTCCTACGTGCCGAGCGTTGGTCAGGTGCCGTCAACTTGGTGGTCGAATGCGGAGACAGGGCATAACCGTGAGGCCAAGGCGGAACTCAAGCGCTTGTTCCCGGGCGTGATCCCTTTCGCTACCCCCAAGCCCGAGCGCCTGTTGAATCGCGTTCTCCAAGTTGCCACGCTGCCTGGAGACCTGGTTCTCGACTTCTTCGCGGGGTCCGGCACCACTGCTGCGGTCGCCCACAAGATGGGGCGGCGATGGATCACCGTCGAGTTGCAGGAAGACACGGCGAGGAAGTTCGTTCTGCCGCGACTCACCAAGGTGGCGAGCGGTGATGACCCGGGAGGCGTGACGATCCTGACTGAGCGGGTGGCTGTCGATGGCCTCCCCGAGAACCTCACGCCGGACGAGGCGCAGAGGTTCAACACCTACTTGGGGCGCGTCCTGAAGGCCGTTGATGGCGTGGACACCGCGACCGTCAAGGCTCTGCGGGATGCAACGCGCACCCGGGACGAGAAGACCGTCCAGTGGAACGGCGGCGGCGGTTTCACCGTGGCCAAGATGGGGCCGTCGATGTACGAGGTGGACGACGAGGACGGCGAGGTCTATCTCTCCGCCGAAGCCACAAACGGTGCGTGGTCCAAGGCCATCGCTGGTCAGTTGGAGTTCACGCTGACGCCGGAGCACCCGGTCTTCTGCGGGGTGCGGCGGCGGCAGCGCTTGGCGGTGATCGACGGTGTGGTGGATGAGACGGTTGTCCGCACGGTGGTGGAGAACTTGGCCGACAACGAGCGTGCCGTGATCGTGGGCAAGGGCGTGGTTCCTGAGGCGGACGCGTTGCTCCGTTCCCTGTCTCCGGGGTCGAGGATCAAGAAGGCCCCCGGTGACATCTTCCCGAAGGCGACGGTGAACTGACATGGCTGCTGTGGAGATCACGTACGACGAGGCCCTGATCGAGGAGATCGCAGCACGCTTCGACCTGCGCAAGCCCAACCAGGACGCTCTCACCGAGATCGTGAAGCGGATTGCAGATGGCGGGCTGGGCTATCAGGAGATGGTGGCTGATTTGGCCACGGGTGTGGGCAAGACATTCCTCATGTCCTCCCTCATCGAGTACCTCGCCCAGCAGGGTGTCCGGCACGTGTTGGTGGTGACCCCTGGGTCCACGATCCAGCGCAAGACGCTGGCCAACTTCGATGCGGCCTCGGCCAAGTACGTCCCGGGAGCCGACATTCAGCCGATCGTCGTGACGCCGGACAACTTCCAGGCGGCCAGCGTGGGTACGGTCCTGCGCGATCCGCGTCGGTTGAAGGTGTTCGTCTTCAACGTGCAGCAGTTGATCCGTCCGAGCGACAAGGTGAGCCGGAAGGTTCGCGACGAGGACGAGAATCTGGGAGCGGCCTTGTACTCCCACCTGGAAGACGCCGATGACCTGTTCGTCATCGCTGACGAGCATCACGTCTACCATGAGAAGGCCAAGGCGTTCTCGGCAGCGATCCGTGACCTCAACCCGGTTGCGCTGGTGGGGCTGACCGCGACTCCCGACCGTGCCGACTACTCCAAGATCGTGTTCCAGTACACGCTGGGTGAGGCCATCGCGGACGGGCACGTGAAGGTGCCGGTCATCGTCTACCGCAAGGACGGCACCAAGGACGAACGCACCCAGTTGCGGGATGCGTGCCAGTTGCTGCGCAACAAGGAGATCGCCTACAGCGCCTACCAGGAGACCGACCCGGACGCCCCACGGGTGAAGCCTGTGCTGTTCGTGGTGTGCCAGAGCATTGGCCATGCCAAGGAGGTGGGCGGGATTCTGGCCCAGAGCGGCATGATCGGGGACGGGTCGCAGGTGTTGGAGATCACGTCGGAGTCTTCGGACGTAGCGCTAGAGGCGCTGGCCAAGGTCGAGGAACCCGACTCCCCGATCCGAGCCATCGTGAGTGTGAACATGCTCCGCGAGGGCTGGGACGTGAAGAATATCGCCGTCATCGTGGCCCTGCGGAAGTTGGCCTCGCAGACCCTCACCGAACAGATTCTGGGCCGAGGACTACGGCTGCCCTTCGGCAAGCGCACCGGGATCGCGAACGTGGACCAGGTGGACTTGGTGGCCCACGACTCCTACCAGCAACTGCTGGCCCAGAAGGACGTCCTGCGACAGCGCATCCAACTGCCCAGCACGGCAGTGGAGGTGGACGAGCAGGGAGCCGCCACGACCGCTGAGGTGGACCACTCCCAGCCGTTGGACCCGATGGCCGACTCCGAGCAGGTCGGTTCGACCGACACGGTGGGCGGGCAGGGAGGCCGCAGCAGCCTGGACCCGGCCCCCGGTCAGCAGACCCTGTTCGACTTCTTCGGACACGAGGACACCGAGGAGGACGGCCACGGGCCAGAGCCCGGTCTGACCTTCCAGGAGACCGAGAGCCGAACCCAGATCAAGGGCCCCGAGACCCGCTCGCGCGTCGAGAACGCCCCGCAGATCACCTTCCCTCGCCGTGAGGCTCGCCTGGTGTACTCGCCGTTCAGCCTGGCCGAAGTCCCCGACGGCGACGCGGAGGCTGCTGGGACGGCCTTCATCAACGAGGTCCCCACGTTCCTCTTCCGCGACGCCCTCACTGCCAAGCGCACGGGAACCGACATCCAGATCATCCGCACGCCCGAGGCCCACGAAGAGGCACAGCAGGCGCTGGCGGGGCTGGACATCGTTCGAGACGAACTGGTCTCACTGATCATGCAACAGCCAGAGGTTCCGCAGGAGAAGGCGAGCAAGAACGCAGCCAAGCGCCTGGTGAAGGCGTTCTTGAAGGGGGCGGGCGTGACCGATCCCGAGCAGACCGCCGAGTGGGGACGCATCCGCCGCCAGCAAGCCGCCGAGGGGCTGCGGCAGATGATCCGCACCCACATCGCCAACCGCAAGCGGCAGGAGGCGTACGAGTTCGTGAAGATCACTCTCCCGCTGGAGCCTGTGGTGATCTCGGACCAGACCGCCAACGCCTACAACGTGACCAAGTTCACCAAGGGACTCCAGTACACCGGCTGGGGCAAGAACGTCATGCCCATCGCCTCCTTCGATGCCGGAACCACCGAGTGGGAACTGGCCCTGCTCATGGACCAGGACCCGAACATCGAATGGTGGGTTCGCCTCTACACCAACGGCCAGGCGTTCATCCCCACCACGGACGGGAACTACTTCCCCGACTTCATCGCCATCGACACTAAGGGCGTGAGGTGGCTCATCGAGGGCAAGGCAGACAAGAACGCCAACGACGCCGATGTGCTCCGCAAGAAGGCGGCTGCCGAGACCTGGGCCCGCGCCGTCCGCGACGAGGACGACTTCGGGGTCTGGCGCTACATGTTCGCCACCGAGTCCAACATCAAGAACTCTGCGGGGTCCTGGAACGCCCTGCTGATGAGCACGAAGCCGGAGTAGGAGACTTCTATGCCTGACACCTTCGGCCACCACCCGTGGACCGTGCAGGACCTTGTGTCCGCCGTCGACTCCGGGAATGTGCGTCTGCCTGACATCCAGCGCCCCTTCGTCTGGTCGAACGCCAAGGCTCGTGACCTCATGGACTCGATGTACAAGGGCTTCCCAGTCGGCGAACTGATGTTCTGGGAGAACGCCGATCCTGAGCACTCTCGGGCCATCGGGACACTGGAGAAGTCCCAGTCCGGGTCGATGCAGGTCATCGACGGGCAGCAGCGTCTGACGTCCCTGTACGCCGTCGTGAAGGGCAAGCGCGTTGTCCGTGAGGATTACTCGCAGGAGAACATCGTCATCGCTTTCAACCCATTGACCGAGCGCTTTGACGTGCCGGATAACCGAATCAAGCGCTCCTCGGAGTGGATTCAAGACATCAAGACTGTCTTCGCCTCCCCCATCGACGCTCGGTCTGACTACCTCGACGGGCTGGAGAAGGCCCGTGGCGGGGAGCGTCTGTCCCGCGAGGACGAGCGAAGGATCGAGGAGGCCATCAACCGGCTCTCCCGCGTCCTGGCCTACCAGTTCCAGGTCGTCCAGTTGAAGAAGGATGTCAGCCGGGAGACGGTTGCCGACGTCTTCGTGCGCATCAACTCCGAGGGGGTGAAGTTGTCCTCGGCAGACTTCATCCTCACCTGGCTCTCGGTGTTCTGGGAGGAAGGCCGACAGCAGTTGGAGGACTTCGCGCGGGCTTCACGGTTCACCCCTCAGGAACTCGCACGTATGGATGAGACGACGGTGCGATGGACGCCGAAGAACCCGTATCTGACGCTCGACCCCGGCCATGTTCTCCGGGTCGTGGTGGCCGTGGGCAATCGACGCGCCCCCCTCCAGGACGCCTACAACGCTCTTCGAGGCCGTGACCCCCGTACCCGGGAGATCGTCCCGGCCAATCGCGAGAGGGAACTCGCGAAGTTGAAGGATGGACAGGCTCGCGCTCTGGACCCCAAGAACTGGGACGAGTTCCTGAAGGTCATCGAGCGGGCGGGCATCCGCACCAGCGCGATGGTGACGGCCAAGAACGCCGTGATCTACGGCTACGCCCTGTGGCTCATCGGTCGCACCGAGTTCGGAGTTCCCGTGGACGACCTGCGCGAGGTCATGGCCCGCTGGTACTTCATGGCCCAGATCACAGGGCGCTTCTCCGGGAGCGCCGAGACGCGGGCACAGGAGGACCTCAACCGCCTCGAAGGTCTGGAGCGCACGCCCGAGGCCTTCACGACGGCCATCGACTCGCTGGTCTCCACCACCTTGACCGAGGACTGGTGGAGGGTCACCCTGCCTGAGGACCTGCACACGTCGAACATGTCGGGCCCCGCCTACACGGGCTACGTTGCAGCCCTCAACATCCTCGACGCCGACGTCCTGCTGTCGACCCTGAAGGTCAAGGACTGGATCGACCCAAACCGCCGTCCCGTCAAGGGCGTGGAGAAGCACCACCTGTTCCCCAAGGACTACTTGAAGGGAGCGCTCGGCCTGAAGAGCACTCGCCAGATCAACCAGGTCGCCAACCAAGCGCTGGTGGAGTGGTCGGACAACATCGACATCTCCAACGAGGCTCCCTCGGCCTACTGGCCCGCGCAGGTGACCGAGAAGGCCATCCAAGGCGAACGACTGGCCAAGCAGACATGGTGGCACGCCCTGCCCGAGGGCTGGACCGAGATGTCCTACACCGACTTCCTCGCCGCACGCCGCAAGTTGATCGCTGGGGTGACTCGGGAGGGGTTCCGGAAGTTGTCCGACCCTAACTACCAGCCTTCACCCCCGGCTCACCCCCTGCCAGCCAGCGAGCCCGTCTTACCGACCTTCGAGCAGTTGGTACTGGCAGGTGCCCTCCCTGTGGGCACCCACCTTTTGCCCACGGACGGGCGGACGGACTCGATCGCTGAGGTCACCCCGGACGGGACGATCCTCTTGGGCGACCAGGAGTACACCTCGCCCGGCCTTGCAGCGAAGGCGGACGGAGCCGAGGACGAAGACGGCTGGCTGTACTGGAGCGCCGATCTTGCCGGTCAGGGGATCGTGCTGGACGAAATCCGCCGCGGCCCGGTCTCGGCGCAGTTTCACTGATCCAAGAGTGTCGGACCCGCCTGCTAGACATATTTGCGAGTCCGGGTAGGCCGGCACTGCGAGGAAGGAGCCATCATGGCCAAGTCAGTCTTCTACTCATTCCACTACGAGCGCGACGTGAACCGCGTCCAACTCGTCCGCAACATCAACGCCCTGGAAGGTCAGCCGCTACTGAACTCGCAGGGGTGGGAGCAGGTTCGTCGTCAAGGCGAGCAGGCGATCAAGAACTGGATTCACCAGGAGATGGCCTACAAGAGGGCCGTGATCGTCCTCATCGGCCAAGAGACGGCAACCCGACCGTGGGTGAAGTATGAAATCGAGAAGGCGTGGGCGGACAAGAAGCCGCTACTCGGAGTCCGCATCCATGGCCTCTCGTCCATGGGCACCGTAGATCGCCCTGGGGTAAGCCCGTTCAGTGCCTCCTCCGGCATCCCCGTCTTCGACCCCACAACTCTGAGTTGGGACGGGAAGATCGACTCCAAGGCGACGTACAAGAAGTTGGTCGACAACCTGGAGTGGTGGTCTGCTCAGGGGAAGGTGCGCTCGTGAGTTGGGCTGAGGGCTGCCCCTTCTGCGAGATCATCCAAAGAGAGGACCCGGACGCTCGCGAGGTCTACCGGGACGAGCACGTCGTCGCATTCTTCCCGACCGAGCCCGCCGTCCTCGGTCACACCATGGTTGTTCCCCGCAAGCACGTAGCCGACATCTGGGGACTGGATGAAGACAATGCTGGTCATCTGGCCCGTGCCACCGTGCGCCTCGCTGGAGCGATCCGAGAGGCGGTTCACCCAGAGGGGCTGAACGTCATTCAGTCCAACGGAGAGGCTGCGACTCAGACCGTCTTTCATCTCCACGTGCACCTCGTGCCTCGCTGGGACGGCGATGCGATGGGACCGATCTGGGCGGAGGAGACGGACTACAGCGAGGAAGAGAAGGACGACGTTCTGAGACGCGTCCGCACGGCGTGCGGGTCGATAGAGCCGTGACGGACAACGGTGCCTCCCGCGAGGACCTGCACAAGCACCTCGACTTCATCCAGGCCGTCGTCACGCGCATGTCTGCGGCCTCCACGAGCACCAAGAGTTGGCTGCTCCCCGTGGTCACCGCCACCTACGGCTACGGCATGACACAGAACGCCTGGTCCGTGATCGCGCTCGGGCTCGGTTCGGTCCTGCTCTTCATGTTCCTGGACATGCACTACCTGGACAGGGAGAAGGCGTACCGAGCCCTCTATGACGCCGTGGCTCGCAACAAGGGCATACCCCTGTTCAGCCTCGACCCGCGCGAGGTGGCGCGCTGCGAGCAGACACCGGAGGGCGAGCGTGACATCACCCCTGATGAGGCGGAGGATGCGGCTGTGGGGCAGCAGGTCGGGGTCGGGAAGACGAAGAAGGAGTCGTTTCCTTCGGACTGGATTCCTGACCCTTCGGTGTGGAAGTCCTGGTCGATCACACCCTTCTACGGTTCCCTGCTCGTCGTAGGGGCGATCCTTCTGCTCCGTGTCTGTCTGGGGTGACCGGCAGAGCCGTCACTCGTACGAATGACTGTCTACTCTCGATAGCACCCAGTGGCGCAAGCCCGATCCACGGAGGGACCGTCATGGACCCATCAGCACCGCCCCGACGACACGGTTCAGGCCGAACTGAAGACGCTCGCTGAAGTCTAAGAGGCCGAGGAGCGTGACGACCGTCGAGAGGCTCAGCGCCGCCGTGAGTGGTCTCCCCGGGCTGGACCGGGACATCAGGAGGTACCGGGCTTCGCGGACGGCGGGGTGGCTCTTCGGGACTGACGTCAGCGGCTACTGACCCACGCCTCCTCCAGCAGCACCGACGCGAGGGCGTACTCGGTTCGGTCGCGGTCGAGATCGGGGACGAGATGGGTGAGTTCGTTCGTGGCGCGCTGGGCGGCCTCGAAGACGGCGGTGATCAGGGTCTGCTGGCTGGGCTCTCTCATGCGCCTGGACTGTAGCCAGGTGGAGTGGTCTCCGCAGCCGTCGTTGCTGATGACCCCTTGCCGCCCTTGGGTACAGGTGCTGGGGCTGCGGCGCGTCGACTCACTCCCAGATCGGTGCAATGAGGTCGTCCAACGCCACATCCCAGACCTTCGCAAGGATGGCCCATGTACGCAGGTCCCCGTAGACCCTCCCGGCGCTCAGGTTGAGCAGCGTCTGGCGGGCGAGGCCCGTGGCGTCGGCCAGTTGGTCAAAGGTCATGCCTGAGCGGTCCCGATGGGCCTTGAATGCCTCCGCGAGGCGGTCAAGGTCAGGGTCTGGAGGGAGGCGCACCGATCAATACCAGCGACCACCATGCCCAAAGTCAGCACAAGAACTTGTGCTATAGCAGGGTCCACTGGCACAGTGACCAGGGGCTCCCCAGATGGGGACCGTCATTTCGCCATGAAGGAGACCCCCGTGCGCCATCACCGCCCCGCCCTCATGCTTCCGCTCGCTGCTGCGCTGCTGCTCAGCGCCTGTTCCACCACTCCGACCCCCAACAACACCCAAGGCACTGCTCCTGCGCCAGCGTCCTCCTCGTTGCCTTCCGAGCCGAATCTCACCATCCCCGTTGCTGCTTCCTTCGGCCAGCCAGCCTGGGGTGTTCAGGTGGCTGCGACATGGAGCACGGCCAAGCCCCTGGTCACCGCTGAGCGCGTGATGGCGCTTGATGGCGCGACGCTGCTCGCCTTCGACGCCCAGGGAAAGCAGGCTTGGAACCTCCCGTGGTCGCCGTTCGCGGAGGACTCCCGCGCTGTCGGCACCCAACCCGCCCTCCGCCTCGCCAGCCCCGAGGTCGTTGGCCGTGGTCGATCTGGGTAAGAGTGAAGGCGAGGGCCTGGCCAAGGCTTCCTACGTGGCCAAGGTCTGGCTGGTGCGGATCGCGGACGGATCGCTGGTCAAGGAAGTGACGATCCCCGGAACCGAGTCCAGCCTGCCAGACTTGGACAAGATCGGCCTCGGCTTCACGGTGCCGGGAGGCAAGGCCGTGGGAGTCACTCCTGAAGGGGAGGTCGTAGACGCCCCGGTTCCGCCCTCGGACGCCAAGGTGAAGGGCGCTGCCACGGTCGGCAGTCACGTCTTCTCCCTATGGGAGAACAAGGGCTCGGGCTTCAGCGCCACCGGGTGGACGTCGCAGGAGGCCACCCCGTCTGCATCATTCACGCGAGCGGCGCCATGGGGCAGCGACGCTGACACTCTGCTCATCGGTCGCTGGAACGACCCCTCCGCGACCGGGGCCGTCTATCGTCTCCTCGATGCGGCGAGCGGCAAGGTCATCACCGACCTGGACTGTGGCCCCTCCGTTGAAGCATCGCTGGTGACCAGCCCCTCGCGCGGCTGGAAGGTGACGGGTGGGCTGCGCCTATCTCCGGAGAACAAGGCTGAGTGCGTGGGAGGCGGCTCGGGACAGAAGAGCGTCACCTTCACGGCTGTCACCGACGAGGGACGTGCCTTCGGCATGGCGACCGCAGGTGGGTCCGAGAGCCTCTTCGTGGACAGCACCCCCGGACAGGAACCCAAGACGTCGCCCCTGCCGGAAAGAGTGAACCCGCCTTTGGGGGTCATGAACGGGAACCTGGCCGTCCACTGGGACGACCGCACGGGAATCATCACCGCCAACCAATTCTCGTGACCCAACCAGGGAGAAAGCCATGTCACTCACGCCTGAACTCCAGCGGCTCGCCGCCAAACTCGACAAGCAGTTCGCTGCTGAGGACCGCGAGATCATCAGGGAGGCGAAGCGAGAGCGCGAGGCCGAGCAGGCCCGGCGCGCGCTGGGACTGCCGGTGAAGCAGCGGAAGCGGGCCTTCCGTGCGTACGAGGGCTTCGCCAGCGGTGGAACGTACCCCCAAGGCTGATGAGGGTCACCTCACCCCGTCGACCTTTCGTGCTGCTGCCTCTGCTCGCCAGTGGGCCAGGATGTCGGTGCGGTAGTGCTCTTTGGGGCGCTTGTTGACCCCCTTGGCGATCTCCTTGGCCACCTTCCAGAGCCGCAGCGCTTCCCGGCCTCTCCAGCCCTGGCGGAGGGCTGCGGCGAACAGGAGATCGGGATGGAGGGCGTGGCCGCCCTTGCGCAACTCCAAGAGGCCATGAGTCACCCGGTCCCCGTCGCGGCTGTCGTACATCGTGGTGCCGCCGAAGGTCGTGGAGGTGAACGAGTCCATCGCCACGGCCACCACCGGGTCTGAGAGGAGGGGATCGGGGACGGCGATGGCCGGTCCAGCAAGGCACTCGGGCTGGAAGGCATTGATCCAAGGACGCTCGAAGGCCAAGTCCCTCCCTGCTGTCCAACCTCCCCGCTCGTCGTTCTCGGGCACGTAGGCGTGGACCAGGCACACAGGATGGCTGAACGGTTCGATCTCCACGAGGGTCTCCAGCGGGAGGCTCACAGCAACGACAGGACCGTCCGGAGCGCGGAAGGCCCGACCGCCACGAGGGCGTGGACGTTCAGAGTGGACCACGATGCCCAGCGCCGGGGCCTTAGCCACCAGCCCCGCAGGAAGGTCATCCTTGTCCCAGCACCACAGGGTGACGGGCTGGCCGTCCTCGGCGTGGTCTAGGGCCCAGCGGAGGGCGGTGATGAGGTCTTGGTCCCGGTCGGTCGTGTTGCTCAGGGCGGTGTAGGCACGCTTCATGAACTTCACCCTGACAGTCGGGACTGACACTTCTGGGAAGTCATGGCACTTAGCGCGGGAAGCGCCTCGCCGGTCCCGAACGCATGGGTCGCAAATACTCTAGTCAGGGGCGCGGTGGGGTCCCATACAAACGACCCACAAGCGATTGAGGCAGGCGGGGAGCAAGCTCATGCACGCCCCGAGCCGATTGAGCGTGCCGCGTTCTCGCCTCAGCCAAAACGACACAAAACCACAGTCTTCACCACACGATCCCCAGCTCGAAGCGTGAGTCTCGAAAGTATCGCTGAATAGCGCCGATATCCTTGCCAGCAGCGGATTCAGCATGTTAGTTTGCCGTTTGAGCCAACCAGCTCACCCCGGTTGTCAATCCTGAGAGGCAGTGCCTGAGCCGCCCTAATGCGAGGACGTGTCTCGGGCCTTTTTCGCCCCCAAGGACCGGGCCGGTAATTCGGCACTTTGAGGAATGACTATGGAGTCAACAGTCGGGCAGTCCCCTGCCGCGCAGATCGTCGCCAATTCGGGTGGTCCCGGGAACATCGAGAGTCTCAGCCACTGCGCGACTCGGCTACGTTTCCAGCTCAGGGACGGTTCCCTCGTCGATCAGGCCGCACTAGAGGCGGTACCTGGAGTGATGGGTGTCGTGCCGCAGGGGGGCGATCGCCTGCAGGTCGTCATCGGCGGCGCGGTGCAATCGATGTATTCCGACATCATGGCACTACCGTCCATGAAATCCGTCAGTACCGGCGACAGCTCGGACGCTGATGTCAAGGCCGCGGCCCGCGCCGGTGGCCCCCGCGGCAAGGTCGCCTGGCTCGACGGCTTCTTCGAGTACCTGTCCGACTCCTTCCGTCCGCTGCTGGGTGTCCTGCTCGGCGCCTCGCTGATCATCGCTTTCGCAGCCGTGTTAGATGCGCTCGGAGTCGTCGATTTCCGAGCCGAAAACAAGCCTGCGACGTGGGTCTTCGTGGACGCCATGTGGCGCGCCGTCTTCTACTTCTTGCCGATCATGGTCGCCTACAACGCGTCCAAGAAGCTGAACGTCGACCCCTGGGTGGGTGGCACCGTGATGGCCGCGTTGATGACGCCCAACTTCGTCAGTCTCAATGACACGACGTTGTTCCCGGACACTGTCTGCACGCTCAACCAGACGCTGGGTACCCAATCGTGCGTGGCCCACGTGTTCGGACTGCCGCTGCAGATGAATGACTACTCCGGACAGGTCTTCGTGCCGTTGATCATGGTCGCTGTACTGGGCCTGGTCTATAAGTGGTTGAAGAAGGTCTTCCCCGAGAACATCCAGATGGTCTTCGTGCCCTTCTTCTCGATGGTCATCATGATTCCGGTGACCGCATTCCTGATCGGCCCGCTCGGCATCTGGCTGGGCAACGGTCTGGGCGACGGACTGGCCTGGCTCAACGGCAATGCACCGTTCGTCTTCGCCCTGCTGATTCCGATGCTCTACCCGTTCCTGGTGCCCTTGGGCCTGCACTGGCCGCTCAACGCACTGATGCTGATGAACATCAACACCTTGGGCTACGACTTCATTCAAGGTCCGATGGGCGCTTGGAACTTCGCCTGCTTCGGCGCAACCGCTGGCGTGCTTGTGCTGTCGATGCGCGACAAGGACACGACCATGCGTCAGACTGCCACCGGCGCTCTGGCTGCGGGCCTGCTCGGCGGCATCTCCGAGCCATCTCTTTACGGCATTCACCTGCGCTTCAAGCGCATCTACCCGCGGATGCTGGTCGGTTGCTTCGCCGGCGGCCTGACCATTGCCATCTTGGGTGCCCCGTTCGGCGGCGTGCGCACGTCCGCGTTCGCGTTCACCTCGTTGCTGACGATCCCGGTCTTCTCGCCCATGTGGGTCTACGCGATCGCTGTTGCGGTGGCCTTCGCCGTCGCGATGACGCTGGTCATCATCTCCGATTACCGCACCCCGGAGCAGAAGGCCGAAGCCAAGGCGGCCCTCGAACAGGCCGAAGCCGATGAGGCACTGGCTGCCCGTCATGAGGCTGCTGCCGTGGCCGCCCCGATTGCTGCTCCCGCCGGTTCGGGTGGCGTTGCCACCGCCGTCGCGCCGGCCCCCGCGGCCGTCGCCCAGGCCACCGACGAGATCGCCTCGCCAGTGGCCGGCCATGTTGTCAGCCTGGACGACGTCGCGGACAAGGTGTTCGCCTCTCGTGCGCTCGGCGAGGGCGTGGGCATCGTGCCCACCGACGAGCGTGTCGTCTCCCCGATCGCGGGGACGCTGGTGACGGTCGCCAAGACCGGCCATGCGTTCGGCATCAAGAGTGATGATGGCGTCGAGGTGCTCGTCCATATCGGTATCGACACCGTGCAGCTGGACGGCAAGGGCTTCCAGGTCGCCGTGGCGAAGAAGCAGCGGGTCAACGTCGGCGATCTGCTCGCCACGGTCAACCTGGACACCGTCAAGCAAGCCGGTTTCGATACCACCGTCATGCTGACCGTGACCAACACCGCGGCCTTGTCGGCAGTCACTCCGCACACCGGTATTGACGTTTCGGCCGGACAGACCGTCATCGATGTCGAACATTGATAAGAATGGTGCTACCACTCAGCTACGGCAGCCCGGGATCGTAATCACCGATGACAAGATCCCCCAGTCAAAGGATGAAGATATGAGTACTATTCCAACCCATCAGATCCTGCACGGTATTGGGGTTTCTGCCGGTACGGCGGCCGGACCCGCCGTACTGGTTGTGCCGGCCCCGGGTGTGGACGCCACCGAGCCACCCAGCACCGATGCCGCCGCTGACGGTCAGCGGGTGCGAGATGCCATGAAGGCTGTGTCGGAGGCACTGCTGGCCAAGGCCGAGCACGCGCCCAAGACGTCCAAGCCGATCCTCGAGGCGACAGCTCAGCTGGCGCGCGACCGTGGGCTGGCCAAGTCGGTCGACAAGGAACTCAAGAAGGGCACCGGTATCACCAAGGCCGTGCACAATGCGGTCGAAGAGTACGCGGTGATGCTGACCCAGATCGGCGGATACATGGCCGAGCGCGTCACCGATCTCTACGACATCCGCGACCGGACGATCTGTCAGCTGCGCGGGCTCCCGGCCCCCGGCGTCCCGGATCTGCAGACGCCGTCGATCCTGGTCGCGCACGATCTGGCTCCGGCCGAGACCGCGACGCTGTCGAAGGACACCGTGCTGGGGATCATCACCGAAGCCGGTGGCCCGACGAGTCATACCGCGATTCTCGCCGCCCAGCTCGACATCCCGGCCGTTGTTCAGGCCAAGGGTGCCGAGGTCATCGTCGCCGGCTACCGGGTCGCCCTGGATGGCGGAGTCGGCGAGGTTATCGTCTCCCCGACCGACGCCGAGGTCGAGCTACTTGCCGAGCGGTCCCGCCGCCGGGCGGCAGCCTTGGCCGGCTCCAGCGGCGAGGGTGCAACCCGCGATGGCCACAAGGTGGCGCTGTTGGCCAACATCGGCACCGCCGACGATGCCCGCAAGGCCGCCGGTTACGATCTCGAGGGTTCCGGACTCTTCCGCACCGAGTTCCTCTTCCTGGAACGCGATCAGGCTCCGACGCTCGCCGAGCAGACCGCAACCTACACCGAGGTGCTGAAGGCGTTCGGTGACCGCCGAGTCGTCGTGCGGACCCTCGATGCCGGGGCCGACAAGCCGCTGGCGTTCGCCGATCTCGGTCCCGAAGACAACCCGGCTCTGGGACGCCGCGGTCTGCGGCTGAGCATGGTCCGCGAAGACCTGCTCGACACTCAGCTGCAGGCTCTGGCTGCCGCCTATGAGGCGACCGGAAAGACCGCTGACCTGCGGGTCATGGCACCGATGGTTGCGACCCTGGACGAGGCGAAATGGTTCGCTGAGAAGGTGCGCCCGCTCGGTCTGCCGAAGGTCGGCATCATGGTCGAGATTCCGAGCGCGGCGATCATGGCTGACAAGTTGCTCTCCGTGATCGATTTCGTGTCGATCGGCACGAATGACCTGTCCCAGTACACGCTTGCCGCCGACCGCATGCAGGGCGCGCTGGCGCCCCTGCTGAGCCCTTGGCAGCCGGCACTGCTGGCCATGGTGAAGAGCACCTGCCTGGGCGGACGAGCAACCGGCAAACCAGTGGGTGTGTGCGGCGAGGCCGGCGGCGATCCGCTGCTCGCCTTGGTGCTGGTCGGCTTGGGGGTGTCGTCGCTGTCGATGGCTCCGAGCAAGGTCGCCACCGTGCGCGCCGCGCTGCGTCTGCACGACTACTCCACCTGCCAGCAGATGGCCGCCTTCGCTGTCGACGCGCCGACAGCCGGCGACGCCAAGGTTGCTGTCGAGACCCTGGTGGCACCGGCCCTGCGAGATCTGTTGTGATCTGACAGGCATTCCACACGAATATCGGGTGTGGTTATGGTTCGTTGAGAGCCATAACCACACCCGATATTTATGTGGCTTCGGCCGATGGGCCTGACTGCGGATAATTCGGTCGCCGGCTGGTCATTTGAGTTGGTGCACGGGATCTTCGTGCATGAGGCGCGAAAAATACTCCTGTCCGGAATCTATCGCGGAGCATCTCATGAAACCCGCTGCCACGGTTGACCAGTCGATCCTGGAGGATTATCCTGATGCGAGCCTCTCATACAGAGATGTCCGAGATAGGATCACATGCTTGCATCAACACCCGTTTTCGACACCCTTGCGTTCCCTTCCCGCGCCCAACTTGGCGAGGGACCGGTGTGGGATGGCGCCCAGTTGCATTGGGTCGACATTCTGGGACGCAGACTGTTTTCGTCCGACCTGGACGCGGCCGTCACGCGCACGACCGACCTGCCGCAGATGCCCGGCTTCGCAGTGCCGGACATCGCAGGTGGCTGGCTCGCGGGCTTTCCCGATGGCCTGTGGCGCAGCAACGTGGCGCTCACCGAGTGGGAGCAGCTGTGGCACGCCCCGCACCCGCTGGAAACCCACCGGATCAATGACGGCAAGACCGATCCCCAGGGCCGGGTGTGGTTCGGATCGATGACCTACGCCGAGGTCGATCCCCTGTCCGCGCTCTACCGGCTGGACGGTTCCGGGGTCACCGAGGAACTGGCACATGTGACGACCTCCAACGGTTTGGATTGGTCTCCCGATCACCGCACGTTCTATTACACCGATTCGATTCCGCGAGTGATCTGGGCGTTCGATTACAACGAGGCCAGCGGCGATATCAGCAACAAGCGCGAATTCGCCCGCGATCCCGCCGGCTATGTGCCTGATGGCGGATGCATCGACGACGACGGCTGCTTCTGGTCGTGCAAGTGGAATGGCTCCCGGATCGTGCGTTACACACCTGATGGTCGCACCGATCTGGTGTGGGAGCTTCCCGTGCATAACCCGACGAGTTGCACATTCGTCGGCCCCGATCGTTCGGTGCTTGCCATAACATCCGCCCAATCCACAGATCCGTCCTGCGCCAGCGAATTCGATGGTGCCGTACTGCTGATTCAGACAAGAACGGCCGGGCCGACGATGACCCTGGCCCGGTCCAAATAGGAGGAAAGATGATTCATCAATTCAGCCGCCGCAGTCTGCTTCAAGCAGGACTGGCGATGGGAATCGCGGGTGTGGCCGCCGGATGCTCGACTGCGGGCAGCGGCGGTTCAGGCGGCTCCGCATCCGTCTCGGGCGCCACGCACATGGTGGCGCCGGTCGATGGCAAACTCATCGTCGGCCTCGCCAACGGCTGGGCCGGCAACTCATGGCGTTCGCAAATGGTCGCCGAGTTCAAGTACGCGGCAGAGAACAAGTTCGCCGACGATATCTCGCGCACCATCATCACCGATGCGAATCAGTCGGTCGATCAGCAGATCTCGCAGATCAATGACATGATCACGGCCGGCGCGAACCTGATCCTCATTGATGCGGCGAGCGCGACCGCCCTGAGTGGTGTCGTGCAGCGAGCCCAGGAGGCGGGCATTCAGGTCGTCTCGTTCGACAACGCCGTCGAGAGCGAATACAACATCATCATCAACACTGACGCCTCCGAGTTCGGCCAGATCGGCGGAGAATGGCTTGCCGGCGTGCTGTCCAGTGGTGACGAGGTCTTCATGCTCGACGGCGTCTCCGGCACGCCGATTGACTCGAGCCGCGCAGGTGCAGCCCGCAAGGCCTTGGAGGCCAAGGGCATCACGATCGTGGCGAACGCCGCTGGCGACTGGGATCAGGCGAAGGCCCAGGCGGCCACCGCGAACCTGCTGTCCGCCAACCCCAATGTGAAGGGCATCTACTCCCAGGGCGGTGCCATGTCACTGGGCGCGATCGAGGTGCTGGAACAGCGCGGGCTCGACGTGCTGCCGATCCCGGGCGAGGGGTACAACGGCTTCTTGAAGAAGTGGAAGGAACTGCGGGACGCCACCGGCTGGGACTCGATCGCTCCCTCACAGTCTCCCTCCCTCTCGGTGACGGCGCTGGAGTACGGCATCAAGGCGCTTCGCGGCGAAGACCCCGGGCAATCGGTCGCAGTCAAGCTGGACGTCATCGACAAGGACAATCTTGACGAGAACGTGCGCCCCGACATGTCGGACGCGATGTTCCTGCCCACCAGCCTGCCCGACGACATTCTGCACGATCTCTTCGGCTGAGTCATGACACAAGCTGTTCACGATGCCGGTGGCGCGATCCTGACCGCCACCGGCATCACCAAGTCATTCGGCGGGGTGCACGCACTCCGTGGCGTCGACCTGACTCTTCGTCCTCAATCGGTGCTTGCGATCGCCGGTGAGAACGGTGCCGGCAAGTCCACCCTGATCAAGACGCTCACCGGCGTCTATCAACCGGACGAGGGCACCATCGTCATCGACGGCGCCGAGCAGTCGCTCACTCCGGCGCGGGCGCGGGAGCTCGGTGTCGCCGCGGTCGCCCAGGAACTCTCGGTGCTCGACCATCAATCCGTGGCCGACAACATCTTCTTGGGCCGCGAGCCCAGAGGCCGCTTCGGACTCACCGATCGCCAGCGGCGAGACGGGCTCGCTCAGGAACTGCTCACCCGGCTCGGGCTGAGCATCTCCCCACGGACGATGGTGCGCGATCTGACCCTGGCCGAAAAGCAGATGGTGGAGATCGCCAAGGCCATGTCCACCTCGCCCAGGATCCTGATCCTCGACGAGCCGACATCGGGCCTGCGAGAAGGCGACGTCGAGACGTTGCTCAAGCTGATCCGCCAGTTGCGCGATGCGGGCACCTCGCTCGTCCTGGTGACCCACCGGATGAGCGAGATGTTCGAGGTCTCCGACGCGATCATGGTGCTCAAGGACGGCAAACATGTCGGCACGCGTCCGACGGCCGACACCACCGAAGCGGAGATCGTCAAGCTGATGGTCGGCCGGGAACTGGCAGCCGTCTATCCCCCGAAGGCATCGGACCAAGCCGCCGAAACGATCTTGACGGTCTCGGATTTCTCGGTACCGGGAACCATGGTGCACGACATTTCGCTGACCATCCCCAAGGGCAAGCTCGTCGCGCTGGCCGGCTTGGCCGGGCACGGCCAGAACGATCTCCTGGAGGGTCTCGCCGGACTGCGTCCGTCACGCGGCAACCTGACCCTGGACGGTCATGAGTTCTCGGCCCTTCGGTCTGTGGCTGCCGGAATCCGGCACGGCATCGTTCTCATCCCCGAGGACCGCAAGTCGCAAGGCCTGGTGCTCCCGATGACGATCAGCCAGAACATCTCGTTGCCGACGGTCTTCCGCCGGGCGAAGGCAGGCTGGATCAGCCGGACGGCAGAGAAAGAGGTCGCCACGAAGGCGATCTCCGCAATGGCCATCCGCCCCGCCGATCCGGGCAAGATCGCTGGGCAACTGTCGGGAGGAAACCAGCAGAAGATCGTCATCGGCAAATGGCTGGTGGCCGATCCGCGGGTGATTCTGTGCGCCGACCCCACCCGGGGCATCGATGTGGGAACCAAACAGGAGATCTACGGTCTGCTACGCAAGCTGGCCAACGACGGCATCGGCGTTCTCATGCTGTCGACCGACCTCACCGAGATCGTCGGTCTGGCCGACATCGTGCACGTCATGGCCGAGGGACGTATCGTCCGCACGTTGACCGGTTCCCAGATCACTGAAGAGACCATCACGGGTGCTGCCTTCCAGGGCGTCGAGGAGAGCATCCAGGAGGAGTCCGCATGAACTCGCTGAAGCGCTTCGCTCGCCGGGAGCCCTCGGCGATAGCGGCGTTCGTGATCCTGACGATCGTCGCCGTCGGGTGGATGCTCAATACCCCCCGGTTGTCGATCTCAGCTATCGCTATCGTGATCGCCCAGACACTGCCGCTGGCGATGGTTGCCTGTGGAATGGCGGTCATCATCTTCGGCAAGGGCATCGACCTCTCGCTGGGCATGATCCTCACGATCACCAACGTCATCATCGCCTATCTGTCCAGCAATGGCATGCCGGTGCTGCTCGCCGCCCTGATCGCTTTGGTCGTGAGCCTGCTGGTCGGCTCGGTGAACGGCGTGCTGGTGGCCTATATGGGGCTGCCACCGCTGGTCATCACCTTGGCGACGTCATCCATTCTCGCCGGCGTCGCGCTGTACATCCTGCCCACCCCGGGCGGGTCGGTGCCCAGGTGGTTCTCCAATATTCCGCTGCTGTTGATCGGCCCGATACCGTTCTCCCTGATCCTGCTCATCGGCATTCCGCTGCTGGTCTGGTACCCGATCCGGCGGTCCTGGCTGGGCACCGCGATCATGGCGGTTGGCGAGGACGACTCATCGGCCTTCACCTCCGGCATCAACGTCCGCGCCGTCCGGGCGAGCACCTATGTGCTCGGTGCGGCTTTCACCTCCTTCGGCGGCATGCTGATGACGATGACCTCAGCCTCCGGTGATCCGAAGATCGGCGTCGATTTCACCATGAACGCTATCGCCGCGGCGGTCATCGGCGGCACGCTGCTGTCCGGTGGACGAGGCACCATCGCCGGAGCGGTTGCCGGTGCCGTGACCCTGCGGCTGATCGGCAACCTGCTGTTCAGCCTCGGCCTGAACGGGTACTGGCAGTACGTGGTGATCGGGACGATCCTGATCGCGGCGCTGGGTGTGCCCTATCTGATCGGCCGCGCCCGCGCGAATTCTCGTCCAGAACTGAGGAGGGCAGCATGAGCGCCACCAGCACTGCCGATACGGGTCCGAGCGCTCCGGCCCCCGCGGTTTCACGTCGCCGCTCGGTGAGCATCCAGACGATTGCGCCACACCTCATCCTGCTGATCGTCTTGGCGGTGACGTTCACGTTCGCGCCCGGCTACCGCAGCACGACCCAGGTCGCAAGCCTGCTGCAGCTGATGGGGCTACTCGGCGTGGTCGCCATCGGCCAGAACCTGGCCATCCTGGTCGCCGGCATCGATCTGTCGGTGGGCGCCGTGATGACACTCACCAACCTGGTGACAGCCCTGGTCATGGCCGGTTCGAATGCGAACATGCCGCTCGCGATGGGGTTGACGCTGCTCATCGGTCTCACCGTCGGTCTGGTCAACGGGGTCGGCATCGCACTGTTGAAGGTGCCCGACATGGTGATGACACTGGCAACCATGACGATGCTGCTGGGTACCGGCTACCTGATCACCGGAGGCGTGAACAAGGGCAATGCCAGTCCCGCGATCGTCACCTTCATGCAGGCCCGGTTCGCCGGGGTGCTGACCGGGGGCGTGGTGCTGTGGGTAATCCTGGGCATCGGCATCATCCTGGTGCTGCGCAAGTCGGTCTTCGGAATGCAGCTGTACGCGGTCGGCCTGAGTCGCCGGGCCGCGCAGGCCTCCGGCGTGCGGGTGGCCGTCATCGTGATCGCCATCTATGTCATCTCGGGCGTGATGTCCGCCTTGGCCGGCCTCATGCTGACCGGCTACATCGGGTCGAGCTACTACGACCTGGGTGGTCCCTACCAGCTCAAGTCCATTGCAGCAGTCGTGATCGGCGGCACCAGCATCTTCGGCGGCGTCGGCGGGTACGGAGGCACCTTCTCCGGCGTCGGTACCATCGTGGTTCTGCTCAGCTTCTTGCAGGTCGTCGGCCTGTCGGATGCCGGCCAGCAGATTGCCTACGGCGCCGTGCTGTTGCTGATGTTGATCTTGTTCGCGAGGCAGCAGCGCAAGAACTGACGTCGCCGCACGGATAGGTGGGTCCCGTGTCCGGCCCTCGGATCGCTAGCCGGGGGCCGGATCCTCGCTGTCATCGACCTGGAAGGCCATCGGCAGCGGCCCGACCGGATGAAGTCCCGGGTCGTCGGACGCGAGCGAGCGGACCGGACCGACACCGGTCAACCGGGTCTCGAAACGCACGGTGACGACCCCGTGACCTGCACCCCAGACCCAGCCGCGGCCGTGTTCTTCGTGCTCGACATCCATGCCGGGGATCCATGCGCCGCTCGACCCGTGCCGCCGCCTCATCGCCGGCACCGAGGTGACCTCTTCGGTCATCGGACCGAGTTCCTCGTCGGCCCAGAACAGCTCCTCCTGGGCGGCCGCGGTGAAGTTCGCCACCCCGACCCCCAGCAGGCGCACCCCGCTGGTTGTGGCCAGGCCGCCCAGCAGTCCACGGGCGACGGCCCGGATTCGCTCGGCGGAGTCGGTGGCTCCGTCCAGCGTCCGTGATCGCGTCCATGTGGTGAAGTCTCCAAGCCGCACCTTGATCGTCACCGTCCGCGCAAACAGCCCTGCCTTGCGCATCCGGGCGGCCACCAGCACCGCGTCCCGGTCGATCACCGCGGCGATCTCGTGCGGATCGGTCAGATCGGTCGCGAACGTGTCCTCCACGGAGATGGACTTCGCTTCGCGGACCGCCTGCACCGCGCGATCGTCCCTGGCGAACGCCAGTTCACGCAGGCCGGATCCCGCAGCCTGGCCGAGCTCACGCACCAGTTCCTTGGCCGAGGCTCGCTGCAGATCGGCCACCGTCACCACGCCGAGCCGGGCCAGCCGCTCCATCGTTGCCGGCCCGACACCGGGCACCGCGCGCACGGACATCGGCGTGATCATCTCCAGCTCCCGCCCGGGGGCCACGACGAGCCATCCATCCGGCTTCGCCGCCTCCGAGGCGAGCTTTGCGATGAACTTGCTCGAGCCGACCCCGACCGAGGCACTCAGTCCCTCGGTCCGGCGGGTCAGCTCGGCACGCAGATCACCGACCAGCCGGTCCAGCTCCACGACAGAACTGGTCTCGATACCGCCCGCGGCGAGATCGACGTAGGCCTCGTCGATGCTCAGCGGCTCCACGACCGGGCTCAACTCGTGCAGCAGCGCCATCACGATGCGACTCGATTGCCGGTAGGCGTCGAAGCGGCCGCCCAGATAGGCGGCGTGCGGAGCGCGCCGTCGTGCCTCGGCCGTCGACATCGCCGACCCGACTCCGAACTCGCGGGCCTCGTAGCTGGCAGTAGCGACCACCCCGCGTCCGCCGATGCCTCCCACGATCACCGGTTTGCCGCGCAGCGACGGCTTGTCGCGCTGCTCGACCGATGCAAAGAAGGCATCGAGATCCAGGTGCAGGATCGACGCCGAGGCTCGCACTATTCCGCCCTGCTACGCCAGTGGTGCGTCGAAGAACTTCAGAATGTGCTTGCCCACCGCACACAACTCGCCACCCTGGTTGTGGATCTCGATGCTCGAGTAGGTCTTCGCTGCCTCCTGATCGACCTCGGTGATGGTGTAAGTCACCGTCAATGTGTCGCCGATCAGTACTCCTGCGGTGAACCGCACCTTGTCGTATCCGTAGCTCACGCACGCCTGTCCGGCTCTCGCCTGGATCATCGTCGAGCAGGCGGACGACAGACTCAGCACCAGCATGCCGTGCGCGATACGACCCCCGTAGGGAGTGGTCCGGCCGTACTCCTCGTTGATGTGGTTTGGGGACAGATCGCCGGTGATACCCGCGAACAGGTAGACGTCCGACTCGCCCAGAGTCTTGGTGAACTGGGCGACATCGCCCACCTCGAGGTTGATCTTCATTACTGTGCTCGCGTGTACCGCACGAAGTCGAATTCGCCGTGCGACTGCCGCGAGACCTCCTTCCATTCTTCGGGTTTGATCTCCGGAAAAAGCACCGAGCCCACAGCTTGTGCGTGCACCTCGGTGACGTCCAACTCGTCCAGATTTGGCCAGGCGAGCCGGTAGATCTGTCCGCCACCGATGACATACCTGACGTCGTCGGCGTCGCCGGTGGGCACCTGCACTGCCTGCTCCCAGCTGGTCACCGCGATGCCCCGTGGACGCCCATCCTCGGACACCGGGAAGCTGAGCTTCTCGGGATGGTGGGTGATGACGATACTGGTTCGCCCCGGCAGCAGGCCCATCGCGTCATGAGTCTTGCGTCCCATGATCATCGAGTGGCCCATGGTGATCTTCTTGAACCGTGCCCAGTCCTCGGCGAACTTGAACGGCTGATCGTTGCCATCTCCGATCACGCCGTTGCTGGCCACCACGGCAATCGCAATGAGTTTCATCTGCTGCGCCTCTCCTTTGCGGCGGGACTTCATCAGACCGCGATCGGTGCCTTGATGGCCGGATGCGGGTCATAGTCGGTGACCTTGATGTCATCCAGGGTGAAGTCGAAGATGTCACGCACCTGAGGGCTCAACCACAGTCTCGGCAGCGCGCGCGGTTCGCGGCTGAGCTGCTCATGTACCTGATCGAGGTGGTTGTCGTAGATGTGCGCATCCCCCAGGGTGTGGACGAAGTCGCCCACCTCCAGATCGCAGACCTGGGCCACCATGTGGGTCAGCGTGGCATAGGACGCGATATTGAACGGCACACCCAAGAAGAGGTCCGCCGAGCGCTGGTACAGCTGACAGCTCAGCTTTCCGCGTTCGCCATCGCCGGTCGCGGGCGCCACATAGAACTGGAAAAGCGCGTGGCACGGCGGCAGGGCCATCTGCGGGATCTCGCCGACATTCCAGGCCGAGACGATGTGCCGGCGCGAATCGGGGTTGGTCTTGATCGCATCGATCACCTGAGCGATCTGATCGATGTGGCCCCCGCCGGGGGTGGGCCAGCTGCGCCACTGGTAGCCGTAGATCGGCCCCAGTTCGCCGTCCGGGGAGGCCCACTCGTCCCAGATGTGGATCTTGTTCTGGACCAGCCATTCGATATTCGTCGAGCCCTTGAGGAACCAGAGCAGCTCGCCGAAGACCCCACGGGTGAAGATCTTCTTCGTGGTGAGCAGCGGAAAGCCTGCCTGCAGGTCGAAGCGCATCTGATAGCCGAACACACTGCGTGTCCCTGTTCCGGTGCGATCAGGCTTGTGAACGCCGTGATCGAGAACGTGCTGCAAGAGATCCAGATACTGCTTCATGACGTCTCCAGTCCGAGAACCTCCAGCAGCTGCGGCACCATCGCGCGCAGCGCACGGCCGCGGTGACTGATCGCATCCTTCTGCTCGGCAGTCATCTGCGCGGTGGTCAGGGGTTCGGTTCCGGGCTCCAGCAGCTGATCGTCGGCGACGAAGATCGGATCGTAGCCGAATCCGTTCGCACCCCGAGGGACCCTGGCCAGCTGGCCGCCCATTTCCCCACGGGTGGTGAACTCCCGGCCATCCGGGGTCACCAGCGCGACCGCCGCGACGAAGCGAGCGCCGCGCAGCGGATCGTCCACGTCGTCGATCTGGCGCAGCACCAGCTCGAGATTGGCCTGATCGTCGTGGTCGGGCCCAGCCCAGCGGGACGAGCGGACTCCCGGCATTTGATTCAGGGCATCCACGCACAGACCCGAGTCGTCGGCCAAGGTGACCAGGCCACTGTGCTCGACGCCGGCGCGGGCCTTGATCAGAGCATTGCCCTCGAAGGTCCATTCGGTCTCGGCGGGCTCCGGGTAGCTGTCCACGTCGGCCAGGCCGACGATCTCGACGCCCAGCCCCTGTTCGGCGACGATTCGCCGCAGCTCGGCCAGCTTCTTGGCGTTGTTGGTCGCCAGCAGCACTCTGCTGGTCATCGGTGGACCGGTTCGGCGAGAGCTTCGGCCTGCATCCGGGTGAGTTCCGCGCAGCCGGCCTGCCCGAGATCGAGCAGCTGATTGAGCAGGTCACGATCGAACGGCGCTCCCTCGGCGGTGCCCTGCACCTCGATGAAGTCACCGGTTCCGGAGCACACGATGTTCATGTCGACGTCCGCCGACGAATCCTCCTCATAGCACAAGTCGAGCATCGGCTGACCGCGGACGATGCCCACGCTGATGGCAGACACCGAACCGATCAGCGGCTCGCCGGCCAGCAGGTGACGCGCACGCAACCAGGACACCGCGTCGCTCAGCGCCACATAGGCTCCCGTGATGGACGCGGTGCGGGTGCCCCCGTCGGCCTGCAGAACATCGCAGTCGATGACGATGGTGTTCTCCCCGAGCGCCTTGTAATCGATGACTCCGCGCAGCGAACGCCCGATCAGCCGGCTGATCTCGTGGGTACGCCCCCCGATGCGTCCCTTACGGGATTCGCGATCGTTGCGGGTGTTGGTGGCCCGCGGCAGCATCTCGTACTCGCTGGTCACCCAGCCCAGACCGGAGCCCCTGCGCCAGCGCGGCACGCCCTCGGTCACCGAAGCGGCCACCAATACCCTGGTTCGGCCGAACTCCACCAGCACCGATCCCTCGGCATGGTCGAGCCAGCCCCTGCTGAATGACACCGGCCGCAACTCGGCCGCCTTGCGTCCGTCGATTCGATCGCTCACGTTCACCTAAGTTACCTGCTATCGCGTAGCCAGGTCGCCACGCCCAGTCGCGTCTCCTGGTCACGAAGACGAACTTCGGGCGCCGCCTGCCTACCAGCAGACGGCGCCCGAAGTGGATTGCTCAACTCAAGCCGTCAGGCGTCATCAACCACGATCACGTAGAGCGTCCGAGGCCCATGCACACCATCGACACGCGATAGCTCGATGTCAGAGGTCGCCGAACCACCCGAGATCCAGGTCAACGGATGACCGGCATGCACTGCCGGCTTCACGGCCTGCATCGCCTGGCCAACGTCGGAAACCACCTGGCTAGCGGCCACCACGCAGACGTGACGGTCGGGCACCAGGCTGATCGCACGGCGACCCTGGTCAGCGATATGGGTGAGCACGATCGTGCCGGTATCAGCCACCGCGCTAGCGGCCGCAGTGACGACGGCGTCGGTCTCGTTCAACGCGGCATGGCTCAGCGGCGGGTCATCGACGCGGGCGTCGAATCCAGCCGCCCGGATTGCCTTGACCCAGCTGGCATCCAGTCCGGGCGGCACCACTGCACTCGTCGTGGCACCGGTGGCCTTCAGGCCCTCCACAACAGCCTGCGGTACCTCGGTCTTGTTCACCCGGACGACCGTTGCCGAGTAGTCGATGACCTTCTCGACGAACGTGTCAACGACATCGTCCATCTCGATACCAGTTCCGTACGTCCAATTGATCGGCACGTCGGTCTCAGGGTTCTTATCGGTGATGTCCGCGGTCGCGCGCCGAATCCTGGCGAGGATCTCTGTGCGAGCAGCGGAGTCTTGAGAGATGCTCATCGCATGTCCTCTTTCCGGTTCTTCTTGAACCAGCTACGGAAACTCTCGGTTGGCACTTCGTCAATATCGCGATAGCGCAGCCAACGTTTGGCAATCGGGATCCCCATCGGGCCAAGCGGCTTACCGTGCAACACCACGCCTGCCCCACGAGCACCGAGTTCGATAGCCTCGAAGCGGTGCGCATCGCCGAAGATCCATCCTGCGGTCTTCATCAGCACCTTCTCGGTAGCCACTTCGCTGTCCTTGCTGAACCGCTCGGCCTTCTCGGCGTCCGCCACCCGGTTGCGTAGATGCAAGATGATGTCGGTGAACGGAATCTTCACCGGGCAGACCTCGTTACAGGCCCCACACAGCGAGCAGGCGTAGGGCATGCCACGGTCGACCGGATCGTCCACACCGCGCAGCTGCGGGGTCAACGTGATACCGATCGGGCCCGGGTAGACCGAGCCGTAGGCGTGCCCGCCGGCCCGCTCGTAAACCGGGCAGGTGTTGATGCACGAGGCACAGCGAATACACCGCAGAACTTCGCGTCCCACCCGGTCAGCCAGCACATTGGTGCGACCATTGTCCATGAAGATGATGTGCTGCTCTTGCGGGCCATCACCGTCGGTGACACCGCTCCACACCGAGTTGTACGGGTTCATCCGCTCGCCCGTAGCCGAGCGCGGCAGCAACTTCAAGAAGACTTCGAGGTCGTCGAAGCTCGGCAGGATCTTCTCGATACCGACCATCGAGACCAGGGTCTCCGGCAGCGTCAGGCACATACGGCCGTTGCCTTCGGATTCCACGATGACCAGCGAGCCGGTGTCGGCGCACACAAAGTTGCCACCCGAGACCGCCATCTTCGCGCGCAGGAACTTCTCACGAAGGTGCAAGCGTGCAGCGTTGGCAAGTTCTGGTGGATTCGACGAAACATCCTCGGGCGCGGGGCGTCCGTAGTTCTTCATCTCGCGCAAGAAGATCTCGCGCACCTCAGCCCGATTGCGGTGAATCGCGGGCACCACGATATGGGACGGACGATCATGGCCGAGCTGGACAATCAGCTCTGCAAGATCGGTCTCCCAAGCGGCAATGCCCTGCTCTTCGAGGTACTCGTTGAGGTCGGTCTCCTGGGTGGTGATCGACTTGATCTTCACGATCTCGTCGAGGCCCTTCGACCTCGCGATCTCGGCCACGATCTGGTTGGCTTCTTGGCCATCGCGTGCCCAGTGGACATGCACCCCGTTGGCCTTGAGGTTCTTCTCAGCCTCTTCGAGGTAGTAGTCCAGGTGGCGGGCAACCCGGTTCTTGATCGCGGTCGCCGCGTCTCGCAGGTCTTCCCAGTCCGGGGACTCAGAAACGCGCATCGCTCGCTTGTTGCGGATCGTGGTAGTCGCAGTGCGCATGTTCTTGCGCTGGACGCCAAGCTCCAGTTCCTTCTTGACCGCCTTGGAGAACTTCGGCATGCCAAGGAAGGTGCCCGGATGGTCGGGGGCCGGCGTCAAACGCGCGACACCGTGGTTACCCTCGGTGATACGCCGCAACTCAGTGGACGAGGTAGTCATCGGTCAGTCCTCCTCGGTATTCGCCAGAATCTCGGCCATATGGATGACCTTGACCCCGGAGTTCTGGCGGGACAGTACCCCGCCGATGTTCAGCAGGCAGGAGTTGTCGCCTGCCACCACATACTCGGCCTCGGTCTCGCGAACGTGACGAGCCTTGTCATTGACCATTGCCGCGCTCATGTCCGGGTTCTTGATCGAGAAGGTGCCACCGAAGCCGCAGCACTGCTCCTCCATCGGCAGCGGCACCAGAGTCATACCGCGCACATTGCGAAGCAGTTCGTAAGGCTTATCGCCAAGCTTCAGCATCCGCTTGCCGTGGCAGGACGGATGATAGGTGACCCGGTGCGGGAAGTAAGCACCGACATCGGTGACGCCCAGCACGTCGACCAGGAACTCGGTGAGATCGAAGAGCTTGGTGGCGACCTGGTCGACCTCGCGGATCAGGCCCTGATCGCCTGTCTTGCGGGCCAACATCGGATGCTGGTCGCGCACCGCGGCTGTGCAGGAACCCGAGGGGGCAACCACGTAGTCGTAGCCCGAGAAGGCCTTGGCATAAGCCTTGACGGTAGGGATCGACTCGTCGAAGTAGCCGGTGTTGGTGGTCATCTGACCGCAGCAGGTCTGAGCCCGGGGAAACTCGACCTTACAGCCAAGCCTCTCCAAGATCTTCAGCACAGCGATCCCCGTCTGCGGGAACATGACGTCGTTGATACACGTGATGAACAGTGCGACGGTCATTCCTTCGCCAGGACGACCCGGCGAGGTGATCGGACTAGCTTGCGGGTTTGCGGTAATTGTCATGAGCGTTACCTCCAGTGGTCGTCAGCTTCAGGGCAGAACCCAGGACAGGACGGGCGTCGACATGAGCCCGGCAAGGATACACATCAAGAAGAGCAAGAACAGCGAGTACTTGAGCACCTTGCGAAGGATGACCGACTCGCTACCCATCAAACCGATCGCCGTGGCCGCGACGGTCAGCGACTGTGGGGAGATCATCTTGCCGACGACTCCACCGGCAGCACCGGTGCCGACGAGCAGGTGACGCATCCCCTCGACGCCAAGAGCACTACCCTCGCCGATCTGCTGGGCGACCGTCGACTGCAGGTTGGAGAAGAGAATGTTGGCCGAGGTATCCGAGCCGGTTACATAGGTGCCGATGTAGCCGAGCATCGGAGCGAGGAACGGGTAGACCGCCCCGGCGCCCGCAATGAACAAGCCAAGTGCCAGCGTTTGACCCGAGTCGCCCATCACGTACGCGAGTGCCACGACCATGCCAATGGTCAAAGCGGAGAACTTCATCTTCTTGATGTTGAGCCACAGCTCATTGAAGATGTCGCTGAGAGACAGCTTGTAGATCAGGCCGACCAGGATGGCCACGATCGCGAGCAGGAAACCGGGCTGCGAGAACCAGGGCCAGGTGTATACCTGGTGGGCTGCGGGATCACCAGAGACGGTGAGGAGGTTGCCCGACAGCAGCGGCCAGTCCATTTTCATGTCGCCCTTGAGGAGCAGGTCCTTGACCGCCGGAATCGCAGCGATCGCAAAGATCACGATGACCAGGATGTACGGCACCAGCGCCATGACGATCCTGGACCCGGTCAGGCTGGAGGTGTCGACCTTCTCGGCGTTGACGGGCTCGGTTTCGATGCTGGGATCGATCGCTATCCCGATTCGCTGAGCGGCCTCGGCGCCGCCCACGGGCTTCCAGAACTTGAGGAAGATCATTGCCAAGCCGACGGTAATGATGGCTGCGAAGATCTCTGTCAGGTTGTACAGCGCAGTGGATGCGACTATCCACTTTGTCGCGCCGAAGACAACGCCGCAGAACAGACCGAACGGCCAGACCTGTTTGACGCCCTGCTTACCGTCCATGATCTGCAACATCAAGAACGGCACGACGAGGCACAACATGGCGCAGATCCGCGCGCTGACAGGGGCAACATCAAGCGGGTCGAGGCCCGCGGTCCTAGCGGCCTGGAGCACCGGGAGGCCGACAGCACCGAAAGCTACAGGAACGGTATTGGCAACCAAGGCGGTAAGCGCCGCGCGCAACTTGCCGAAGCCAATGCCGATAAGCATCGCCGCGGCGATGGCAACGGGTGCACCGAATCCGGCGAGGGCTTCCAGAAGGCCGCCGAAGCAGAACGCGATCAGGATGCCCAGCACCCGGGGATCGTCGCTGATCAGGAAGAACGTCTTTCGCAAATCGTCGAAACGCCCTGACCGAACCGTGATCTGGTACATCCAGATCGCGGAAACCAGGATCCAGACGATCGGGAAAATGCCGTAGAGAAATCCGTGGGCGCTACTGGCTGCTGCCAGACCAATCGGCATCTTGAAGGCGCTGATCGCGATCACCAGAGCGACACCCCAAGAGAAGATCGCCGCCAGGTGCGCCTTCCAGCGCAGCGCGCCGAGGGTGATGAGCATGGCCAGCACGGGGAGAAAGGCAACCAATGCGGATAGCCACTGCTGCCCCAAGGGGTTGGTATCAGGCGTAAATGCCTCGAGTAGAACCATCGAAACTCCATCGTTCCGCCGTACGGTTGCCATTGACAGATCCCGGTAAGAACCATCCGTTCTCGGCGGAGAGCGCGAGTGGTCTTACCACTCAGATCACGTTAAATTGCGCAGGAGTCGCCCGTCAAGCAGGCAGCCGGACTTTGCGCCAAAAGGTCGGTAAGGCGTGCCTAATAGACGACCGATTCCGGGACTGCAGACGACTTCACAGCGCTTCCGTGGCTTGCCAGCATGGTCACAGTGGTTCGATGATGGCGCTGTGAAAGCGTATGAGGTCGTGCGAAAGCACCTCGAACACCAGATCTTGGCCGGCGAGTTGACGGTGGGCTCCCTGCTCCCGGCCGAACGGGAACTCGCCGTCGAGTTCGGGGTGAGCCGCTCGGCAGTGCGGGAAGCACTTCGCATGATGGCTGCCCAAGGCCTCATAACCTCGCAGGTGGGTGCCGGACCGAACTCCGGGACGCGGATCACTGCGCAGAACGGTCCCGCCTTGGGCGAGCTGCTTCAGTTGCATGTCGCGTTGTCACAGTTCCCTATTGATGACGTGGTCGATGCCCGAGTGATGCTGGAGCGATTCAGCGCTACGATGGCTTCGATCAACGCCAACCCCGAGGGCCTTGCCAAGTTGGGAGACCTGCTCGGCGAGATGGAAGCCGAGCAGATGGAGTTGGATCAATTCAACGACCTCGACACTCGCTTCCACATCGCCATGGCGCAACTGGCCGACAACCAGTTCGTCACTGTGCTGACCACTGCCGTCAGGCAAGCACTGGCCATTCCGATTCGACGGGCCAGCGAAGACTTACCGGACTATCAGGCCTTCCGCCGTGACCTGAACCTGCAGCACCGCAGAGTCTTCGAAGCCATCGCCAGCCGCGACCCCGAGCGTGCTGCAGATCTCATCGAAGAGCACATCCGGACGGCGTATACGATCCTGCCCATGGGTGGCAGCAAATGTTGATTCGCGTTATGGTCGAACCATATTGCGACGAAGGAGTCCGATATCCATGTCAGTAATCAGTTCCCGAACACAACTGGCCGATGTGCCCGAAGAATACGTCCGCGAACTCGCGGCCGCACTGGGCGAAGATGTTGAAGTCACAACCCGCGCTCTCGACCGCTTCGCGATCGCGATCGATGCGTCCCACTATCTCGCGGTTCCTCAGGCTCTGGCCCGTCCGCGCACTGCCCACCAGGTGGGCATGGCCATGGCATTGGCCGTGCGCTCGGGTTGGCCTCTGACATTCCGCAGCGGCGGCACCAGCCTGTCGGGCCAGGCGTTCTCGCGCGGACTGACGCTCGACGTCAGGCGGCATTTCCGCGATATCGAGATTCTGGACGCCGGTCAGCGGGTGCGCGTCCAGCCCGGAGCGACGGTCCGGCAGGTGAATGCCCGGCTGGCCAAGTACCACACCAAGCTCGGCCCCGATCCGGCCAGCGAGATCGCCTGCACCATCGGCGGCATGATCGCCAACAACTCGTCCGGCATGACCTGCGGAACCACCGCCAACACCTACCGCACGATCGACTCGATGGTGATCGCGTTGCCCTCGGGAACCGTCATCGACACCGCCAGCCCCAAGGCCGGTGAAGTGCTCGCCAACCAGGAGCCGGAGCTGGTCGAGGTGCTGACCAAGCTGCACACGCAGCTGGGTCGCCCCGAGATGCGTACCGACCTGCAGCGCCGCTACTCCATGAAGAACACCATGGGCTACGGCCTGAACTCGTTCATCGATTTCGACGATCCGGTCAAGATCCTCGAGCACCTGATGATCGGCAGTGAGGGCACGCTGGGCTTCGTTGCCGAGGCGACCTTGAAGACCGTCCCGATCCATTCGAAGACCGCCACCGGTTTCCTGCTCTTCAACTCCCTCGACGCAGCCACCGAAGCGCTGCCCACGATCGTCGACAGCGGGGCCGACGTGGCCGAGCTGATCGACTCGGCGTCCATCCTCGCGATGGGCACCGAGGCTGCTCCGGTGCTGCCGAAGAACTTCACCGTCGGCGGCGAAGCGATCCTGCTGGTCGAGTATCAGGGCGACTCGGACGACGAGTTGGCTGCCCGGGCCGGGGCCGGCATGGAAAAGTGCGCGTCGTTCGATCTGTACGCCCCGCCGGAACTGACCCAGGACGCCGGACGCCGCGAACAGATGTGGACGCTGCGCAAGGGCCTGTACACCAAGGTCGCGCGCAATCGTCCGAAGGGCACGGCCGCGCTGCTCGAGGACATCGCGGTGCCGATCATGGATCTCGGCACGGTCTGCAGCGACCTGCAGATGCTCTTCGACCGCCACGGCTACGAAGGCGGTGTCATCTTCGGGCATGCGAAGGACGGCAACATCCACTTCCTGGTCACCGAGGATTTCGACGGGCCGGCGTCCATGAAGCGCTACGAGAACTTCACCGAGGACATGGTCTCCCTGGTGCTCGGCAAGCAGGGCACGCTGAAGGCCGAGCACGGCACCGGACGCATCATGGCCCCGTTCGTCCACCGGCAGTACGGTGACGAGCTCTACGACGCCATGTGGCAGGTCAAGAAGGCCTGTGATCCCTCCCGGATCCTCAACCCCGATTCGGTGCTGACCGAGAACCCGAAGCTGCACCTGGTCGACATCAAGAAGACCACACCGGTGCGTCCGATCATCGATGACTGCGTGGAATGCGGCTACTGCGAGCCGGTCTGTCCCAGCCAGCATCTGACCACCACGCCACGGCAGCGGATCGTCATCCAGCGGGCCATCGCCCATGCCGAGGACGAGCACGACGAGGCTCTGGTCGCCCAGCTGAAGGAAGACGAGCGCTACGCGGTGGTCGATACCTGCGCGGTCGACGGCATGTGCCAGACCGCCTGCCCGGTGCAGATCAACACCGGTCAGCTGATCCGCGATATGCGCGCCGAACTCGCTCCGCGTTGGCTGGACGCCACCTGGAAGGGTGCCGCGAAGATCTGGGGTCCGTTCGTGAACGTGGCGTCGGTCGGCATGACCGTGGTCGACCATGTGCCGAACGCCCCGGTGCGCGGCGTCCTGGGCGTGGCCCGCAAGGTCGTCGGCGAGGACGTCGTCCCCACGCTGTCGCCCGAACTGCCCGGTGGTGGCCCTGCCCGGCATCCGCATCACGCGCCAAAGCCGGAGATCGTCTTCATGCCCGCCTGCGTGGGCACCATGTTCGGCTCCGATCATGCCTGCGGCAAGGGATCATCGGACGCCTTCCGGCGGCTGTGCGAGCTGGTGGGGATCCGCATGGAGATCCCGGACGACATCCAATCGCTGTGCTGCGGCACCCCGTGGAAGTCGAAGGGCATGAAGTCCGGCGCCAAGCTCATGGGCGAACGGCTGGCGGCCTCGCTGGCCAAGGCCAGCAACAACTGGGAACTGCCGATCGTCTGCGATGCGGTCTCGTGCACCGAAGGCATGCAGGTGGCGCTGAAGAACCAGGGCGTCACCGACGCGAAGATCATCGATGCCGTGCAGTTCACCGCCGAGCAGATCGCGCCGAAGCTGCCCCAGCTGCCCCGCGAGCATCTGGCCGTGCTGCATCCGACCTGCTCCAGCACCCATCTGGGCGTCAACGACGCACTGATCATGCTGGCCGGGCTGGTGGCCGACGAGGTCATGGTGCCGGACGGCTGGCGCTGCTGCGCCTTCGCCGGTGACCGCGGCCTGCTGCATCCCGAGCTCACCGCCACGTCGACCCGTGACGAAGCGGCCGAGGCCAAGGCTGCCAACGCCGACTTGTACATGTCCCTCAACCGGACCTGCGAGCTCGGCCTGACCAGGGCGACCGGCAAGACCTACGTGCATGTGCTTGAGGAGCTCGCCTCCCGGGCGGCACCCGTCAACGCGTAGTCCGGCTCCCACTGTCGTACCGCTGGGGGCTTCCCGCGCTCCAAATCCGAAGCTGCGCCCGATATATCGGGCGCAGCTTCGGATTCCGGGCGCGGGAACGGGTGGAGTGACCCGCAAGAGGGGGTTCCGTCCCACGCACCTAGGTCGGTTCCGAGCAACCGGGGTATCAGAAGACCTTCAGTCCCAGGTCTACCTGCTCCACGTCGCGGACGAAGCCTCCCATCAGGCGCCGGCCCAGCCCCTCGAACTGCGCCGGATCGCCGGTGGTGTTGAAGCTGCGCTCAGCCGTGTGGCCGTCGCTGCGCAGCAGGCCCTTGCGCTTGAGGGTGGCGAATGTGGAGCGGGCGCACTCGTCCGCGCTGCTGACCAGGACCACCTCGTCGCCCATGATGAAACTGATCACACCCGACAACAGCGGATAGTGCGTGCAGCCGAGGATCAGCGTGTCGACCTGCTTGTGCTTCAGAGGCTCGAGATAGCCGCTGGCGACGGCCATCAGCGAATCGCCGGTGGTGATCCCTGCTTCGACGAAGGGCACGAACTTCGGGCAGACCTGCGTGCTCACCTGCACCGGTGAGGCCGCCAGCGCGTCGTTGTAGCTGCGCGAGGTCGCGGTGCCGGCAGTGCAGATCACGCCGACCCTGCCATTGCGGGTGATGGACGCCGCCTTACGCGCGGCCGGCAGCACGACTTCGACGATCGGCAGCTGGGGGTAGCGCTCGCGGGCGTCACGAAGCGCAGCGGACGACCCGGTATTGCACGCGATGATCAGCGCCTTCACGCCTTGGGCGACCAACCAGTCGAGACTTTGCAGGGTGAACTCCCGCACCTCGGCCAAGGACCGAGGACCATAGGGGGCGCGGGCGGTGTCGCCCAGGTAGATGATGTCTTCACCGGGCAGCAGATCGACGATTGCGCGTGCAACGGTCAACCCGCCGAAACCCGAATCGAAGATGCCTATGGGCGCCGCGGACAGCTCGTTCACCGGGCCAACTTTAGCCAAAGGATCGCTGCGTGGCTCATTCCTGGGCGTTCAGCAGGGATTCCTGTACCCATCCCAGCCATTCATAGATCGAAAACGTCCAGCTGCGGGGATCGTCCTCGGGCAGCTCACTGACGTGATCGGCATCATCGGCGTCGCGGATGTCGAGGCGCACCGCGAGGGCCAGCCGCAGATTGGTCAAGGTCTTCAGCCAGCCTGTGGTGTGCGACCCGCAGACCTCGCAGCGGCCATGGGCCTGGATGCCTTCGAGGTCGGCCAGCACCGCGCGCGCCGCGTTCACCTTGTCGTCGAGCTGAGCGGTGTGGGTGAACCGCTGGAAATCGTGACCGGCCGCCGGATCATCGGGGTACGGGTTCGGGAACAGCCGCTGCAGGACCGGATCACCGACCGGCTCGTAGTCGAAATCGTCCTCGCTGACCATCTCGCGCTCCAGCCGGGCGAAGATCTGGTCCTCGTCGTCGACCGCGTCGGATTCGTCCGGGTCGTCGTCGCTGAGCCAGGCGGTGCCCGGGCCGCCCGCCGGGGGGCTCGACTCCAGGAGCAGTTCGATCAGCTGGCTGATCAGCCCGCTCAGCAGACTGAGCTCGGCCGGCTCGAACTGGCAGACCACCCGATCGTCCACCCGGCGGAACGCGAGCATCACTCGGCCTTGTCCAGGGTCGCCCACAGGCCGTAACTGTGCATCGCCTGGACGTCGCGTTCCATACAATCGCGGCCACCACAGCTGACGATCGCGCGGCCCTCCATGTGGACCTGCATCATCAGACGTTCGGCCTGATCCTTGGGGTAGCTGAAATATGTCGAGAAGACGTGCGTGACGTAGCTCATCAGATTGACCGGGTCATCCCAGACCACGGTGACCCACGGCTGGGTGGTCTGAGATTTCTCGGACGCGAGCTCCTCGACGGCCGTGCCGCCCCCCGTTGCTGCGGATGCCGATTCGCTTGCCATGTGCCTATTGTTACCCACCTGCCCAACCGGCGGGCATAGGCTCAGCCATATGACGTCCACTGCACTGCTCACCGATATGTATGAGCTGACCATGATCAAGGCGGCCATGCATGCCGGCACGGCATTTCGCCGCTGCACTTTCGATCTGTTCCCGCGCAGGCTCCCCACCGGCCGCAGCTACGGCGTCGTGGCCGGCACCGGACGTGCCCTGGAGGCACTGAAACACTTCCGGTTCGGCCCCGAGGAGATCGAATTCCTGCGCGACCGCGGTATCGCCGATGACATGCTCGCCGAGTGGCTGGCCGACTACAAATTCTCCGGGAATATCCGCGGCTATGCGGAAGGCGAACTCTTCTTCTCCGGCTCGCCGGTGGCAGTCGTCGAGGGCAGTTTCGCCGAAGCCGTGGTGCTGGAGACGTTGCTACTGTCGATCTTCAACCATGACTCCGCGGTGGCTTCGGCGGCATCGCGGATGACGCTGGCCGCTGAGGGTCGCCCGATCATCGAGATGGGTGGCCGGCGCACCCACGAGTGGGCGGCCGTCGCGGCGGCCCGGGCGTCGTGGATCGCCGGTTTCGGGCCCAGCTCCGATCTGGAGGCCGGACGCAGCTGGGGCATCCCGGTCAGCGGCACCGCCGCCCACGCCTTCACGATGCTCTTCGATTCGGAAGAAGACGCCTTCAAGGCGCAGCTGGAGGCCATGGGCGAACAGACCACACTGCTGGTCGACACCTACGACGTGGACGATGCCATTAGGAAGGCTGTCGAACTCACCGAGGGGCGCATCGGCGCCATCCGGCTGGATTCGGGCGATCTGAGCGTCGAGGTGCGCCGGGTACGCAAGCTGCTCGACTCGCTGGGCGCCACCAAGACGCGCATCATTGTCACCAACGACCTGGACGAGTACCAGATCGCCGCGTTGCGTGGCGCTCCCGTGGATGGGTTCGGCGTCGGCACCTCGGTGGTCACCGGTTCGGGACATCCGACCTGCGGCATGGTCTACAAGATGGTCAGCCGGGCCGACTCCGACGACCCGGACGCCGTGCAGCATCCGGTGGTGAAGAAGTCGCAGAACAAGGGCACCATCGGCGGGCGCAAGATCGTGATGCGCCAGATCGATCAGAGCGGAACCGCGACCGCCGAGGTCATCGGCGTGGATGTGGCACCGCGCACCGACAGCAACGACCGGCTGGTGATGGTCGATCTGGTGCGAAACGGTGAGATCGTCGGTGAAGAGCCGCTCCAGGACGCCCGCGACCGCCACGCACGCGCGCGCGCCGAACTGCCGCTGGCGGGCCAGAAGATCAGCCGGGCGGAGCAGGCCATCCCGACCATCTTCGTCACCCATGAAGGCGAGAAGACCGAGAACATCTACCTGATCGGCGAGCCCCCGGCCAATCTGTGAGCCATCAGCTCCAGAATCGATAGAAGTGATGAACCGGGCCGTGCCCGTGCCCGACGCCCAGTTCGTCGGCGTGATCCAGCGCCCCGGTGATCCATTCCTTGGCGGCCGCGGCGGTGGACGGCCAGTCGAGGTTGCGCGGTCGCAACGCCGCCAACGCCGAGCTCAGTGTGCAGCCGGTGCCGTGGGTGTTCTTGGTCTGTACGACGTGGCTGACGAGCTCGTGGACGCCATCGGGGCCCGCGAGTACATCGGTGGCCCGGGCATCCAGCCGATGTCCACCCTTGAGCAGTACCCAGTCCGCCCCGAGTTCGCGCAGCTTGACTGCCTGGGCCGACATCTCGTCCAGGCCGGTGGCCTGCGTCTCGCCCAGCAGAACCGCGGCCTCGGGCAGGTTCGGGGTGATGATGTCGGCCTTCGCGATGAGCCGCCGGACCGCCTGGACAGCGTCGTCGTCCAATAGGCGATCGCCGGAGGTGGCGACCATCACCGGATCAAGGACCACGGGGGCATCGAGCTCGCCGAGCAGTTCTGCGACCTCGTCGGCCAGCTCGGCGGTGGCCAGCATGCCGACCTTGATCGAATCGATGCGCACATCGGCCACCAGGGTCTCGAACTGCTGAGCGACGAAGTCGACCGGCACCACATGCACCCCGGTGACACCCTGGGTGTTCTGCGCGGTCAGCGCGGTGATCACGCTGGTGCCGAAAGCACCCAGCGCGGAGAAGGTCTTGAGGTCGGCTTGGATACCTGCGCCGCCGGAGGGGTCGCTGCCCGCGATGGTCAGCGCGACGGGAGGCAGCCCGCCGCTGGCCCAAGCATTCACCAGCTCGCGGGTGGCCGCCCGGACATCGGGCTGTCCGCAGATCGCGCTGATCACCGAGACCCCCGCGAAACCCGAACGCCGCACGGCAGCGGTATCGGCCGCCTTCACTCCCCCGATCGCCACGCACGGCCACGGGCTGCGGGCGGCCAGGCCGCTCAGATAACGCAGACCGGTGGCCGGTGCGTGATTGGGCTTGGATGCGGTCGGGCGCACCGGGCCCAGGCCGAGGTAGTCGATATCACCGCGGCCGAGGTGGGCGACAGCCCAGTCCAGCTGCTCCCCGGTTTCGACCGACAGGCCGAGGATCGGGTCGGGCCCGAGGATCGCCCGGGCCTGTGCCACGGGCATGTCGGACTGCCCGACGTGGGCGCCGTCGGCTCCCGCGGCGGCGACCAGGTGCACCCGATCGTCCAGCAGCACCGGCACGCCCGTGCCGCGGACCGTCTCGACGACGTCGCGGGCCATCGCCAGGAATGCATCATCGTCGGCATCGGGGTCGCGCACCTGGACGAGCGTGGCGCCTGCCTGCACGGCCTGCCTGACCGTCTCCGCCACACCGAGCGCCCCGCACTGCACCGTGTCGGTGACCAGGTAGACCGAAAGATCCAGATCCTTGCTCATGAGATCTTCACCCGATCTGCGGCCTGCTCGGCACTCAGCCGAGCGAGCGCATCCAGGAGTTCGACGGCGAAGCTGCCCGGTCCCCTGGCGACGGACGCAGCGTCCTCGGCGGCGATGTTCATATGCGAGGTAGCCGCGATCGCCGCGTTCAGCGGGCTGGTGACCGCCGCATAGCCGGCCATCACCGCGCCCAGCGCGCAGCCGACCCCGGTGACCTGGGTGAGCATCGCGCTGCCGTTGCTCAGTTTCACCAGTTCGTCGCCATCGGTGATCATGTCGACCGGACCGCTGACCGCGACGACGCAGTGGTACCGACGGGCCAACTCATGGGCCGCGTCCACGGCATCGGTGGTGGAGTCGGTCGCCTCGACGCCGCGTCCGGAGGTGCCGCCCAAGAAGCCCAGGATCTCGGAGGCGTTGCCGCGCAGGATGGTGGCGGGGTTGGCGTCCATCATCTTCTTGACCTCGGCCGTGCGCCACGGCAGTCCGCCTGCCGCGACCGGGTCGAGCACCCAGGGTTTGCCAGCGGCGACTGCAGCGGCTGAGGCCAGGTACATGCCCTGGATCTGCTCGGACGAGGGAGTGCCGTTGTTGACCAGCACACCGGAGGCGACCTGGGTGGCGAATCCGGCGGCCTCCTCGGGGTTGTCACACATCGCCGGGGACGCGCCGACCGCATACAGCACGTTCGCGGTGAAGTTCATCACCACATGATTGGTGAGGCACTGCACCAGCGGGTTGCGCTCCCGCAGTGCAGTGATGCTCTCGGCCAGAGCAGAGGAATGGAAATCGACGTTCATCTGGACGTCCCTTCGCTAGCACTACCTAGATCAGGTCACTACGGGTTTGGTCTCAGCCGGTACCTTCCCCGGCACCCCGCGTCTTGGATGTACGTTAGCACCGGCCACCAGCCGGCAGGCGGGGCGATTCCCGATGGTCGACCGGCCGGCGAGCGGCTTCCCGGACCGGCGAAGGGTCGGATAGCGGGCCATCGCCGCTAGCATCGAGACAGGACTACGGATGCCGGTGCGCGGGAGGCACAGTGAATACTGCATTGATCGTCGTAGACGTTCAGAACGACTTCTGTGAGGGCGGTTCGCTGGCGGTCGCCGGCGGCACCAAGGTGGCCGCGGATATCGCAGCCTTCGTGGAGGGCGAGCTTGGGCGAGGCACCGATCGCAGCTTCGACTATCTGGTCGCCACCCGTGATCGCCATATCGATCCGGGCGCCCACTTCAGCGCCACCCCCGATTACATCGACAGTTGGCCCAGGCACTGCGTGGCGGGCACTCAGGGCGCCGATTTCAATCCGGCAGTCGCCGATCTGCCCTTCGACGCAGTCTTCGACAAAGGCGCCTACCAGGCCGCCTACTCCGGTTTCGAGGGGACGATCGGCGGCGACGACGGCGGCGAGGGGTTGGGAGCCTGGCTGGACGCCCACGATGTCGACCACGTCGTGGTCTGCGGCCTGGCCACCGACTACTGCGTCCGCGCGACGGCCGCTGATGCCGCCAAGCATGGCTACCGCACCGAGATGCTGCTCGATCTTTCAGCCGCAGTCAGCCCCGACCGCGTGCCCCGGGTCGTCGCAGGCCTGCAGGAGGCGGGGGTCGTCGTCGCCGGCTGACCGCATCTCGCCGGCCTCGGACAGCCCCGATCGAGCCTCAGGACGCCGGTCTGCTCGGGCCGGGCACCCACGAGTACCCGTTCATCACCGCGGCCAGCCGCATCGGGCGCTCCATCTGGTAGAGATCCTCCAGCATCAGCGGTGCGCCGTCCGGCCCCGACAACGGTATCTGCCAGTTCGGGTATTGCCGCCAGGTGCCCGGCTGGTTCTGGATGCGGTAGTCACCGACGGCATCCACCAGCGCGACATTGAGCACCCGTGAATCGGTGTACGTCAGGTAGCGGTAGAGCGCCAGCACTTTCGCCTCGACATCGTCCTCCACGTCGTCGGTGAACAGGCCGCGCTCGTCGAGACGGCGCATCCAGGCATCCTGCTCGAGTTCAGCGGCGGCCGCTTCTTCCTCGTACGACTCGGTGAGCAGCCCGAGATCGTGCCGCAACCGGACGTGCTCGTTGGCCAGATAGCCCGCGGTCGGAGGCAGATCATGGGTGATCACCGAGGCCATCGCGTATTCGCGCCAATGTTCGGGCGGAGAGGGCTGGCCGTTCGCGTCGTTCTCGAACCACAGCACCGAGGTGCCCAGGATGCCGCGTTCGGCGAGATAGCCGCGCACCCAGGGCTCGACGGTGCCCAGATCTTCGCCGATGACGAATGCCCCGGCGCGCTGAGCCTCCAACATGATGATGCCGATGAGTGCATCGTGGTCGTAGCGCACATAGGTGCCCTCGCGCGGCGTGCCGCCCTCGGGGATCCACCAGAGCCGGAACATGCCGAGGATGTGGTCGATCCGCACACCGCCCGCATGACTGAGGGCGGTCTGCAGCATGCTGCGGAACGGGCCGTAGGCGGTGTCGGCGAGCCGGTCGGGCCGCCACGGCGGTTGTCCCCAGTCCTGTCCGAGCTGGTTATAGCCGTCCGGCGGCGCACCGACGCTGATGTCCTGGGCGTAGATGTCGCTCATCATCCAGGTGTCGGCCGAAGCGCCGCTCACTCCGACCGCGAGATCGGTCACGATGCCGACCGGCATGCCCGCGTCCTGCGCGGCCTGCTGGGCGTCGCTGAGTTGGTTCCAGGAGACCCACTGCAGCCACTCGTTGAACGTGATCTCGTCAAGGTAGTCGTTGTGCAGTTTCGCCACCCGCGGTGAGGTCGGGCGCTGCAGGTCCTCGTCCCATTGCCGCCAGTCGTTGCCGTAGTGCTCGCAGAGCACACACCACAACGCAAAGTCGCGCAGCCGGCGGCCACGGCGACGCTTGAAGTCGTCGAAAGCCATCTGCCGAGCCGGACGAAGGCCCGCGCCGAAGATGATGCGCAGCGCTTCTCGTTTGTTGGTCCAGGAGGCGTCGCGATCGAGCAATTGTTCGCCGGCCTGCTCCTCGTTGAGCTGCTCGCGCAGCTCTTTGATCGTGTCCCGATCGTGCTGACCGAGCAGGGCATACTCGGGAACGGCTTCGGGACGCAGGTACATCGGGTTGAGGAACAGCCGCGAGCTGGGCAGATAGGGTGAGACATCCATCGGGGGCACCGGCTGCGAGGCGTGCAGCGGGTTGATCAGCACGTACTGGCTGAACTGCTGGGTGGCCGACCAGACGGCCAGATCCGATAGGTCCATCAGATCGCCGATGCCCCACGATCCGGACGAGCGGACGCTGTACAACTGCGCGGCGTATCCCCACAGCCGGGAATCGTTCAGCCGCTCGGGCAGCCCCAGGAAGCGCGGGGTAACGATGAGGGTCGAGTCGGACTGCCGGTCATCGGACAGCAGTTCGAGACGATGGTAGCCAGTGGGCAGATCCGAGGGCACCGCGAAGCTGGCCTCCCCGATCAGCGTCCCGTCGACCTCGCGTGGTTCGACCATGTGGTGGCGCTGGCCGAGGTAGCGGACCTCGCCGTCTTCGAGCCGCAGCCGGATCTGGGCGGGATGGCCGTGCACGACGTGGGCCTCGACGTGAGTGGTGTCGCCTTCGCTGACCACGACGACCGGGGGCAGACCGCGACGCCAGGGTTTCAGTTCGAGTTCGGCGATCGCGGCCTCAGCGCTGGTCTCGGTGGCGGCGTCCACACCCATTGCGGCCATCACCGCGATGATGGTGTGCTGTGGTACCTGAGTGTGTCGTCCCTTCCAGTCCCAGAACTCGGTGGTGACGCCGAGTTTCTCGGCGAGCACATATAGGGACGACTCTAAACTCATTCCGCCTAGTCCTTCGGATGTGGGCTGACTTGACCAAGACACACCCTAACCGATCTTTTACCTGATCTTCACTACTTGGGTTTTGGCGATCATGTCGTGCAGCGCCTGGCGTTTTCTGTTTCCGAGGGGGACCAGCACATTGATGAGGCCGATGATCGTGATTGCGGACAGCCCGTAGAAGGCAATACTGCGTATCAGTGACATGCCGAGCCGCAGGCCGTGCTGCTGGGCTCCCGTGTTGACCGGTACCACCCGCAGCCCCAATGCCATCTGGCCCAGGGTCCCGCCCTTCCACATCAGCATTCCGGTGGAGTAGATGATGCTGACGATCAGGGAAACCAGGTAGATGGTCATGATCGGCCCGGCGAGCCCGTACTGGGGATCGGTGTACTCGGGCGGTATCCCACCGGATTGGGCAGCCCGCACCACGTCTTCCACCCAGGCCTGCATGCCGGTGGCCAGCGCATCGATGAACGGCAGGGCCGCCCCTACGGTCGCGAGCCCCAGAATCAGGCTGTCGATGATCGTCGCCCAGGCCCGCTGCCACCAGCCGGCCAGCGGCACGCCATCGGCGGTGGCCGGGCCGTAACCTGCGGGCTGGTACTGGGAGTAGCCCTGCGGGACATAGCCGGAGGGTTGATAACCCTGCTGGGGGTACCCGGTCTGCTGTTGGAGGTCGGTCCGGGGCTGATAGCCGTACTGCTGTTGCGGGGCCGCCTGTTGCGGAAGGGGCTGCGGCTGGACGGCCTGCGGACGCTGCCGGGTCGTCCAGCTCGTCCCGTCCCAGAATCGTTCTTGCGTCTGGTCAACGGGATCGGGATACCACCCGGACGGCGGCAATTGTTGGGCGGGCTCGTATTGCTGACTCACGTCTCCAGCATCCCACGTCGCGACAATCGGTTCTCAGCCCACCCCGGACGATTCGTTGCGGACCGGGCCGATGCGCAACGCGGCCAGCAGCGAGAGAATGCTCGCGGCCGTACACAATGCGTAGATCGGTCCGAAGGTGAATGCCGCCGAGACCGTGTTCAGTAGCCCGGCGAAGATCGTCCCGGCAAACCCGGTGACCAGGGCGTTGCCCAGGCCCTCGCCCACCTGCAGCGAGGAGGTGTTGCGTCCGATCAGCTGGGGATCGCTCACCTGCATGTTGATCAGCGAGGTGCTGGACACCACCAGGCCCATCCCGAGCCCGAGGACGACGAAGCCCACCGCGAAGACCGGCCAGGGCCAGACCAGCCAGGTGGCCAGCGTCATCAATCCCGAGCTGAGCACCAGGCACGCTGCACCGGCGTGGACGATCTCGTCGCGGCGCAGTTTCAGTCCGCTCCAGGCCTGGACGAGCGAACCCAGCGTCCACCCCGTCGCCCCCAGAGCCAGGAAGAAACCCGCCCCTTTCAGCGTGAACCCGTAGACCTGCATGAGCATCACCGGGATGAAACTCTCGCCGGCGAAATAGGCGCCTGCTGCGAGCGCGCGCGTCCACATCACCGACGGCAGTCCCCTGTGCAGGCGCAGGAAGCCGGGAGGCATCAACCGCGGCAACGCCATCAGCAGCACCGCCAGCCCCGCCAGGCCGATGCCGAGGGCAATCAGGTCGAGCCGCTGGCCCGCGAACTGGATCAGCGCCGCCCCGCAGGCCGCGGCAGCGGCCGCCCAGATCGGCACCGGATTGATGGCGGTGACCGGCTCGTGATGCAGCCGCATCCGCACCAGCGGACGCCAGGCGAGCGCGCTGACGATCACCAGCAACGGGACGATGCCCAAGAAGACCCAGTGCCAGCTCCAGGTGGTGGTGATCCACGCAGAAACCGGCGGGCCGACGAAGCTCGGCAGCATCCAGCAGAAGGACAGGATGCTCATCATCCAGGCCCGCTCGGCCTTGCCGTATGCCTGCGCCACGACGACCATGAATGCCAAGTTGAGTGCTCCGCCGCCGAAGCCCTGGAGCGCGCGGAAACCCAGCAGCATCCCCATGTTGATCGACAGGCCACCGCCGAGCAGTCCGAGGGCGAAGATGAGGACGCCCGCCGCCAGCGGCAGGACCGGCCCGATGCGGTCGACCAGTCGTCCGGCGAGCACGATCGCGAAGACCTGAGCGATGACGAAAGCCGTGAAGGCCCAGGCGTACAGATCCAATCTGCCGAGATCCTGCGCGGCATCGGGCATGGCCGTCAGCGTCCCGTAGGCCTCGAACGCCACCGCCAGGGCACCACCGACCATGGCGATCGTGAAGACGAGCGGTGGGCCGCCGGAGGTGGTGGAGGTCGGCTGAGTCACCAACCCATCGTGGCACGGGTGCGCAAGCGTGCCACACTTGAGGCATGAGTCAATTGGCGCCGGGTTCGCAGAGCATTACCGAGGAACGCGTCGAAGAACGCTATGAAGAAGGCGACGAGGAGCGCTTCAGCCACTATGTGCCGAAGGCCAAGCTGACCGAGGCTCAGGTGATGGGCACTCCGGTTGTCGCCCTGTGCGGGAAGGTCTGGGTGCCCACTCGCAATCCGGAGCGGTTCCCCGTCTGCCCCATGTGCAAGGAGATCTGGGAATCGCTGCAGTCGGGCAAGGGCAAGGGCAAGGATCGCTGATCCGGTCAGCCGACCCGATCCAGCACGCGGGCTGAGGGTGTGGCGTCTGGGCGTCCACCCCACCCGCCCCGCCCACCCAGTTCGCCCGCGTTCTTGCTGGACGGCGAGCGTTCTTGCTCAGTAGCGGTAGTTGTCGGCCTTGAACGGGCCCTCAGTACTGATGCCGAGGTAGTCCGCCTGCTTGTCGGTGAGCGTGCTCAACCGTGCGCCGAGAGCATCCAGGTGCAGGCGGGCGACTTCCTCGTCCAGCAGCTTGGGCAGCACATGGACCCCCAGCGGGTAGGCGTCGTGGTTGCAGAACAACTCGATCTGCGCCAGCACCTGGTTGGCGAACGAGTTGCTCATCACGAAGCTGGGGTGTCCGGTGGCATTGCCGAGGTTGAGCAGCCGGCCCTCCGACAAGACGATCACGCCGTGGCCGTCGGGATAACGCCACAGATCGACCTGCGGCTTGATGTTCACCCGCTCGATGCCCGGCCATGCCTCCAGGCCCGCCATGTCGATCTCATTGTCGAAATGGCCGATATTGCCCACCACGGCCTGATGCTTCATCCGGCTGATCTGTTCGGCACTGATCACATCGCAGCAGCCGGTGGCGGTCACGAAGATGTCGGCGGTCGAGACCACATCGTCCAGCCGCACCACCTGGTAGCCGTCCATCGCCGCCTGCAGCGCACAGATCGGGTCGATCTCGGTGATCAGGACGCGGGCACCTTGGCCGCGCAGCGACTGGGCGCAGCCCTTGCCGACATCGCCGTAGCCGCAGACCACCGCCGTCTTGCCGCCGATCAGCATGTCGGTGCCGCGGTTGAGGCCGTCGATCAGCGAATGGCGGCAGCCGTAGATGTTGTCGAACTTCTGCTTCGTCACCGAATCGTTGACGTTGATCGCGGGAAAACGCAGGGTCCCGGCGGCAGCCATCTGCACCAGCCGGTGCACCCCGGTCGTGGTCTCCTCGGTCACTCCGAGCAAGGTAGCGGCGATGGCCTCCCAGTCGATGTCGGTGGTGGCACGCAGTTGATCGAGCAGCACGCCGTACTCGTGCGAGTCCTCCGGCCCCGGCTGGGGAACCTCGCGTCCGTATTCGGCGCCTTTGTGCACCAGCAGGGTGGCGTCGCCACCGTCGTCCAGAATCATGGTGGGCAGTTGCCCGTCCGGCCAGCGGAAGATCTCGGTCGTGCACGCCCAGTAGTCCTCGAGGGTCTCGCCCTTCCAGGCGAAGACCGGGATGCCGGCGGCAGCGATCGCGGCCGCGGCGTGATCCTGGGTGGAGAAGATGTTGCAGGACGCCCAGCGCACCTGCGCGCCCAGGGCCACCAGGGTCTCGATCAGCACGGCGGTCTGCACGGTCATATGGATCGATCCCGAGATCCGCGCACCGGCCAGCGGCTGGGACGCGACGTAGCGTTCCCGGATCGCCATCAGGCCGGGCATCTCATGCTCGGCGAGGGTGATTTCACGGCGGCCGAAATCGGCCAGATCGAGGTCAGCTACGCGGTAATCCATGCCGGGCAGTCTAGCCGTCCGCCCCCAGCCGGCCCTCCTGGCCGTCGAGCCCGATGGCCAGATAGGTGGCGCCGTACAGCCCCTGCATCAGCAAGGTGATGTAGCGGTCGACCTCGCTGCCCTGCCCCGCACCGATCTCGCAGATCCGCACACCGCTGCGCTGCGCGGTCTCGCGCAGCGACCGCCCGGACTGCTGCTCGGCCTCACCGGAGTGCTCGTCGTCCAGAATCACCAGCACCGTGCGGCGCTGCTGCTCATCGGTGAAGGGATCGGCGAACGGATCGTGCGGCTTGACGTGCCGCAAGACCTCGAGGATCTCGTCGGCGTCGGCGGCCAGCGCATGCCGGCCCGATGCCGCCCGGATGGCCTCGGCCAACCGGCGGCTCGCGCGCGCCGCCAGCACGGATCCGCCCCACAGCAACGGGTCGGCGTCGGCCAGTGCGCACGCCAGGTCTTTGGCGGGGTTGGACGACAAGTCGCGGTGCGGGGTCGACTCCTCGGCCACCATGTCGGCCGCCTCCGCCGCGTTCTCGGTGTTGACGATCGGCCCCAAGCCGGCATTGTGCAGCTGAGCGAGCACTGCCACCGCGGCGGCGGTCGGGTCGTCCGAACGGGTGAACACCTGGATCGCCTGGCTGGAGATCATCTGCGCGATGGGCGAGTCCTCCGGAGCGGCCAGCATCACCTGGGCGCCGCGCCGAGTCGCCTCCGCCACGGTGGCCATCAGTGCTGGGCTCTGGTAGCCCTCGGCTTCGCTGGCCAGCACCACGACCAGGTCGAGCGCTCCGACCCAGCCCGGCAGCCCGGGCAACGGCCAGGCGATCAGCGGCACCGGGCACACCGGCTCCAGCACCGCACGGATCAGCCGGGCCTCTGCACCGGCGACGATGACGCCGCGCGGTGTCATCGTCAGGTCTGCAGGGATGCGCGCGTCCAACGCCTCACTACGAATGCGGGCACCAGCAGTGGCCAGCCGCCGCAGTTGATCGTCATAGTCAGCAAGAACGGCCGGATCGTCGAGCCGGGCCTCATCGAATTCGGAGAACATGTCGGCCTCAGCGCGTTCTTCGTGCCTGATCGACCAGCAGCACCGGGATGCCGTCACGCACCGGGTAGGCGAGTCCGCATTCGGCGTTGACACAGATCAGCTCAGCCCGGTCGTAGTCGACCGCAAAGGCCGAATGACACGCCGGGCAGGCCGCGATCTCGAGGAACTGCCTGGTCAGACCCAATTCGTCCACGGCATTGTCGGTATTCATCGTCACTCCCCGTCAGCTGTCAGTTCGTTGATGAGCCCGCGTACATAGGTCTGCGTGTCGGCCGGTCCGGTCACCGCATGACAGGGCACCCCCAGCTCGGCGACCGGGTAGTCGTTGCCCCCGGGCATCAGGCGGTCACCGATGAACAGCATCTGATCCAGGCCGATGCCGGTCTGGCGCGACAGGCTGGTCATGCCGTAGGCCTTGTCAATGCCCCGGCGGGTGACGTCGATGGACGTCGAGCCTCCGGCGCGGACCTCCAGATCGGGCAGCTCCTTGGCGACCGCGGCGCGCAGCCTCTCCCGCTTGCTGCCGTCGGGATCCCAGGCCTTCTTGTCGTCGACCGCGGCCTGCTGGCCCAGCGCGGAGTAGGTGATCTGCGAACCGCGGTCCTCGATGCGAGGACCGCTCACCAGATCATCGGGCTCCCACAGGCCCAGTCTCTTCGCACAGTTCTCCAGTGCCTCGGTGGCCGCCAGCTTCTGCGCGTGGGAGAGGTCGTGGGCGTAGACCTCATGCCACAATCCTTCGTAGAAGCGCAGGTAGCGGGTGCCGCAGGTCGGCATCAGGTGCAGCGCATCGAGGTTGGTGTCGGGCGGCAGGTTGGCCAATAGCTGAGTGTCGAACTGCTCGAACTGGCCACCCGAAATGATGCAGACCGGGCACACCGCGAGCAGATCGGCGAGTGTACGGGCCATCGATTCCTCAAGTGGGGACTTCGATTCAGCGAGGGTGTCATCCAGGTCGAACGCGACCATGCGGATCTGGGCATGCTGATTCACCTGGCCAGTGTAGTTCAGGCGACCATGCTGCGGCCATGCGCGGGTCGAGCTCAGCGCATGAGAGGGCAGACGGAAAACGACGGGCATGCTCGGCTGGTGCAATGCGTGCTGGCGAACGACCGTGATCAGATGCGCCGTTGCGCGTCGGCGATCACCCTGAGGTGTCCGCGGCGTCCCAGTTCGACCACCGAATCCGGGTTGCCGGGCTGCGAGCCGCTGTTCGGGCTGTCCGAGAAGCCGACCTCGCGGACGGCATTGGCGAGGGCGAGCAGATCGTCCTCGTCCGGTTCGGGGACGAGCGTGTCGGGTTCGGCGAGCCGGATGACCTCCCAGCCCTGCGGGACGGTCATTTTGGACGCGTGGGTGGCGCACAGGTCGTAGCAGCCAGGCGTCGCCTGCAGCGCGAGGGGGCCGAGCACGGCGGTGGAGTCCGCGTACACGTAAGTCAATGTGGCCACGGCCCGGCCCTTGCAGCCGCTGCGGGTGCATTGCCTGTTCATCACGACCCCCACGCTAACCCGTGGCACCCGGTCAGGCCAGATCCAGGCAGCTGGAGCCGCGTGTTTCTCAACCTGAGCATTAGAGTGCGGCTATGACCGACAGACGTGACCGTCATGGCCGAGGCGTGCGGGGACCGCTCTCGCTGCCCAACCCCCTGACCGGTGCGCCGATGCGGTTGCCGGGCCATGTCAGCGCCGCGGAGTTCTTCATTCAGGCGATCACGGCCTCGGTCCAGCGGCTGATGCAGACCTGTCCGGATGCCCTGGTCGGAGTCGATATCGGGGTGGAGGACGTGCCCAGCTCCACCTTCGACTGGGCATTGCTGGAGCGGGTGCCGCTGGCGGCTGCCATCGACGCCACCACCACTCGTCCGGCCCGCATCGTGATTTTCCGGCGTCCCCTGGAACGCCGCGCCTCCGACCGCGCGGACCTGCGCGATCTGGTTCACATCACCTTGGTGGAGCAGCTGTCCGCGCTTACCGGGCGCTCGATGCACGATCTGGATCCCGAGATCGACGACGACTGACCAGCGCGGTCGTCGACCTCACCCGCCCAGGCCCGCATCGATCTCCACCGGCATGCTCGCCTGGGTGCGCGCGGCCGGTTCGAGCTGAGCGATGGCGAACCCGGAGCGGCCCTGGGCGCTCAGCAGCAGCGCGGCCGACAGCGGCGCGGTCGAGGTGACGCGCACGGTCTCGGCGCCTTCGGGGATGGGGACGGACACCACGGTCCCGGCGGAGGCTGTTGTGGTGGCCTCGGCCTGGTCTTCTCCCCAGTCGATCACGATGAGCGATTCCTGGTCGCCGGGGTTGGCCAGCTGCAGGCGGCCCGGCCCTGGGACGACCGCAACCAGGTCATTGGCGGCCACCGACTCGTCGACGACCTGGGCCGGCTCGATCCCCAGATCGCCGTTGGTCGTCACCACCGCCGAGGCCGCGATCAGGTCACGTCCGGAGATCACCACAGAGACCGGCAATCCGCCAATCGCGTCGGTGAGGTCGACGGCGGTGGTGCGCTGGGCATCCAGGGTGACCGATTCGAAACCGGGCAGCGCGTAGCGTCCGGCCTCGCTGACGGCTTCGATCTGGACGACAGCGCGGCTGGTTCCCGGGTTGGTCAGCAGCACGACGGTCCCGCTGGCGTCGGCCGGCACCGCCGCGATGATCAGGCCGGTGGACTGCACGGTGCTGGTGGCGAAGTCGCCGCCATCGTCGCGCGCGATCTGGGCGACGGCGCTGACCCGTCCGAGGCTGGTGCGTATCCGGGCGCCCAGTGCGTCCACGTCATCCGCAAACGAGCCGAGATCGATGACCCGTTGCGAGTCGGCGGGAATGGTGATGCCGCGCAGCCCATCGCCGACGATCTCACCGTCGGGTCCGCTCAGCGTGACATCGACCAGCGCGTCGGTCGATTCCGAGTTGATGATCAGCAGGTCGGCATTCGCGCCACCGGGCACCTGCACGTACTGGTCGTCCAGTGGGGCCCGGCAGGCGCCCCACCACAGCTGTCTGTCGCTGCTCAGCAAAGATCCTCCGGTGACCCCGGACTCCTGGACGGCCGGGCTGATGATCACCGGCTGGGTTCGTCCGGGCAGCTGCAGCCACCCGGGCTCGGCGGACGTGCCGGATTCACCGATCGTGCGCAGCTGGATGTCGCCTTCGAGGCTGGCCGCCAGCAGGGTGCTTTCGGCGCCATTGGGGGCCGGGCAGATCCTGCTGATCGCGGTGATCAGCGGGATCGTCTGCGCCAGCGGCGCAGGTTCGGCAGGGATGGCCCCCAATCCGAATGCGGCACCCAAGCCGAGCAGCGTGGCCGCGATCACCCGCAGCCTCCAGCGTGATCCGTCGTCGTCGCCGGCCGGAGTCTCCGGGGCCTGATCGGGTGAGGTCGATGCGGGGCTGTGCGGGGCGGGTCCGGCCGGCGGCAGGTCGGCTGCGGGTTCCTCGTCCGCCTCATCGGCTGGCTCCCCGCGCCGGCTGGGCGCCAGATCGATGGACGACAGCGTGGGCTCGTCGTCCTGGTCATCGGGCAGCGCCCGCGATGCCCGGCGGGGGGCGACGACTTCCTGGGATTCGTCCAGCCACAGTCCGCGCCGGATCGCGCTCTTCTCGAGATCGGTCTCGTCGTTGCTGAACGGGTCGTCCGGTTCGGGCGGCATGCCGCGGCGTGGATTCATCGGCCCTGTCCTCCCGAGCTGCCCTGGTCGGCCTTCAGTGCGCGGCGGGGGGCGTGCGCCCGCTGAATCGTCGGAGCGGCCAGCACCAGCAGCGCGATCAGGGCCAGCGCCTGCCAGCCCACCGCGACGACGTCAGCGCCCAGCCAGTAGCGCAGCTCACCGGTGCGTCCCTGCGTCGCCCAGGCCTGCCGCCAGTCACCGGAATCGGCATCCGGCAACGGTTGGCCATCGATCTCGGCGTGCCAATCGGAATCGGCCGGCGAACTGAGCACGATCAGGGTGTCCGGGTCGGCCTGCTGGACGATCCCGTCGGCCATCGGGCGGAGGTTCTCACCGGCGGGATCGAGCAGCATGGCGCGGCTGGGATTGGTGGTGACGGTGAACACGACGGTCTGTTCGTCATGCACGGCGCTGCTCAGCTGTGCCGCCGAGCCGAGCGCGGCGACGGCTTCCGGATAGGCGCCGCGCAACCAGACGTGGCCGATGCCCAGTTCGGTGAGCCGAGTGGCCAGATCGTCGGAGGGCTGCCCCTGAGCGAACTGTTCGGCCACCTGCAAGATCTCGTCGGCGGCCTGCTCGTTGAGTGCCAGCAGCGGAGACTCTGCACGTCCCCACGACGGGTTGGCTGCCGAGGTGATGTTGAACTCGGCGATCCCGCTGCTCAGGTCGACCATCAGGGCGCGGGTATTGCGCACCGATTCCTGGGCGCCGGTCACGTAACTGGGCAGCACCCCACTGGAACGGTGCAGCGTGGACGTGCTCCCGATCAGCCACCAGGCATAGGCCAGGCACAGTGAGACGGCCAACGCTGCGCCGAGCAGCGTCCGAATACGCGCGGTGGCCGGCTTGGCCGACTGATCGCCCGCCGGATCGGCCACACCCCGGTCGGGATCAGGACCGATGCCGAGGGCGGCCAAGGCCAGCAGCGCGAAAAGGCTGATGAACAGCAGACCGGTCGGGTCCGGGCGCACCGGGACGCGGGCCACCGTGATGACCACACGGGGCAGCAGCACCGCGAGGATCGCCGTCACCAGAGCGCCGCCGAGCAAGACCGCCGCGCGTGGACGATCCGCCGGCCGGGCGCGTACCGCACCGAGCACCGCGACGAGCCAGAGCAAGCCGATCGCCACGGCCCCCACAGGCCACGGCGCACCCGGCAGGAAGGTCGTCCCGGCGAGCACGTCCCAGGCGTCGGGGGCGTTGCCGGCCAACCGGGTGGCAGGATCGGAGCCGGTCAGCAGACGTCCGGGATCGGCGAAGAGCCGCGGCAGCCAGGGCGCGATCAGCACCAGGGGACCCAGCACGACGGTGAGCATGCCGCGCAGGTCTTTGCGGGTGCGGCCCATCGGGACCGCGATCGCCACACCGAGCAGCCACGCCCACGGCATGGACGCGCAGAGCACCGCGATCAGCACCGCAACCATGGCCGGTGCCCGCAGCCCGTCGGCGCCGGTGACCGCGGCGGTCTGCCAGCGGCGGACGGCCATCCCGAGCAGCGGCAAGGCGATCGCCAGCGCCGACATGTCGAGTGACCCCTGACCGGTGGCGCCGGTCAGCGGTAACAACGCACCCCACAGACAGGCCAGCACGGCGGTCCACCAGCCGGGGCCAGCGATGCCGCGCAGGAAATGGAAGGCCGACCAGCCCGCGAGTGCGGGGCCACCCAGCACCAGCAAGGTGGCGAACCAGTCGGGCTGGCCGAAGGCCAACGTCGAACCGAGAGCCATGAACCCCAGCCACGGCGCATTGGAGCCAGCCATCCCGGGGTCGGACCGGGTCCAGTTCGTCCAGGCCTGAGCCAAGTCGGCAGGCGCAGGCAATAACGCCGGACCCGACAGCTGGCCGAAGTGCATCAGCTGGCGACTGGCGATGACGCAGCCGATGAGCATCACCAGCAATCCGATCACTGCCGGCGACCAGAGCCGGGCGCGCTGCCGGCCGCCGGCGAAGTCGTCGCCGGTCAGTTCGTCGAGCACGCCGGAGTCGTCCTCGGTGGTGAGGTCGTGGTAGTAGTCGCTGACCGCGCCGGCGAGGCGGTCGAAGAAACGCCTGGTCCCCCACCCGCGGCCCGGCAACAGCCCGGCGGGCACGGCCGCGGTGGCCTCGGACTCGCGGCTGGCGGCCGCGGCGACCAGGTCGTCCTTGTGCCGGCGCAGCTGAGCCGCCGCCCGGAGCTGGCTGCCGGCCAGGCTCGGTGATTTGCCGAGCAGATAGCCGAAGGCGGTGACCACCGACTGGGCGCTGATCCGGGTGATCGTGCGCGCCGGCCGGCGGGAGTGCATCACGGCGACAGCCATTCCGGCTGCCTGGTCTGCCTGCACCGAATCGGGCGCCAGCACACTTTCGCGCAGCCCGACGCGTCCGGCCTCGACATGGCGCAAGGCAGCCGTCGGGCAGGTCCGCACCAGCAGTCCTTGCGCGTTGGCCCGCCAGCCCAGGTCGACTCCGTCACGGAAAAGCGGGATCGCCGGGTCAAGCCCGCCGAGTTGCCGCCAGGCGTCCATGGTGACGAGCAGGCCGGCGGTGGATGCGCCCAGCACCTGGGCCGGCTCTTGTTGGTGCTGGTCGATGTCGCCGGGTTCGACGGTGGGCACCCGCTGGCCGGACGGCGAGATGGACTCACCCACCGCGCTCATCTGGTCGGGGTGATTGCGCCGCTTGGGACGAAGCAGCTTCGGCACCAGGATCGCCGGGCGCCGGCCCTGGTCATCGGTGACGGTGGCGGCCAGCAGCAGTTCGCCGAGCGCGCTTCGGTTCGGCGCGGAGTCGTCGTGCAGTAGCCAGATCATGGTGGGCTCGAAGCCGTCGGCGATGGCCTGCGCCAGGGCCAGATTCACATTCGCGCCGTAGCCCTGCTCGGGATCTCCGTCGATGACGGTGTGGATCAGCCCGTCATGGACGCCCTTGTCGAGCAACGCACGAGAGCCGTCCAGCGAACCGGCGTCCACGGCGACCAGGCGTCCAGGTTGGTGATCCATCCTGGCGATCCCGACCAGGGTCCTGCCGAGCCACTGCTCGGCGTTGTGCGCGACAAGCACCGCCAGCACGGCGCTGGCGTCGATGGGAGTGGGCTGGTCGTCGGGCGAGTGATGAGCCCAGGCCCACATGTCTTCTGGCCGGTCCATTAGCTGAAACCCTAGCCGAACGCCATAAAAAGGCTGATCGACGCGCCCGCGGATCAGACGGCGTGCTTCTTCAGCTGACGGCGTTCCCGCTCCGACAATCCGCCCCAGATGCCGAAACGCTCATCGTTGGCCAGCGCATAGTCCAAGCACTCGGAGCGGACTTCGCAGTTCTGGCAGACCCGTTTGGCTTCGCGCGTGGAGCCTCCCTTTTCCGGGAAGAACGCCTCGGGGTCGGTCTGGGCGCACAGGGCCTGCTCCTGCCAAGCCAGGACGCCGTCGTCTTCTTCGTTGTCGAAGAGCACCTGCAAGGGCTGCATTTTCCCACTCCTTCCGACTGACTCGCGGGGACGGTAAACCTACATGGTTGAAATTACACCCGTGTCGTTCATCGCACGTCAAGATGCAAGATGCTAGCAGAAACGGAATTATGCCCCGGGCGAATCCGGGCCGCGATGGGCCCGCTCAGTCGGACGAATCCGGACGCCGGCCACGCCGGCTGCCGGTGTTCAGCGCCGTCAGCGCCGTTCGGCTACTCAGGACGAGGAGCGGGTGACCAATCCGGTGCCGGCCGCTGGCCCGGTGCGGTGGGCGGCTGCTTGGGGGTCGACGGCGGTTTCGCCGGCTCGGCCTCGGCGGCCGTCTGGTCGGGTGCGGCGGGCAACGCCTCCGGGGGAATACCCCCGCGCGACCACAGCTGGCGAGGTGCAGCCGGCGGCTGGACCGCGGGGCTGTCCGGGGTCACCGCAGCCTCGCCGGTCAGCGAAGGCGGCACCGCCCCGGCCGCGGCATCTCCGGCCCGGTTCCACTGCAGCCCGACGGCTTCCGGCGGATTCCAGACCGGCGGGCGCCCGGGAGCCTGCCCGGACTCCGGCTCGGCGACAGCCTGCTGCTCGGCTTCGTCCGAGCTGGATTCGACCGGCCAGCCCCGCAGCCGCCAGAGCACCACTGCCGCGGCCGCCTTGACGAGCGTTTCGACCAGCCCACCCAGAGCCGCCAGCCAGGCCCCGAGACTGAAGTCGCCGAACAGCCCGATGATCCAGAAGACCAGCGCTGCTCCGGTGGCCACGCTCACCACGATGGCGGACGCCTCGATCAACCGGCCGACGTTGGCGACCGGCGGTTTGGTCAGCAGGCACGTCAGCACCAGCGCGACCGTGACGAAGATCCACACCAGCGAGACCGAGTCCGAGCCCGCCTGGCGGGCCGCCGTGGCGATGTAGATGCCGTTGCCGAGCAGCGCCACGAAGTAGACGACCGCGACCGCCACATAGAAGCAGATGATGACGAGCACGCCGACCGTGGCCGGACCGCGAAGCTTTCGGGCGTATTCGATCATGGGCATCCTCATCAAGCTAGTTCGGCAGAAACCTCTGCAGCGACCTTATCCGCCAACTGTTTGACCTGCTGGCTGGCCGCCAGCGAGCCGACCACCGTGGCGTCGGCGGTTCGAACCACGAACAGATCCTGGATGCCCACCACTCCCAGCACCGTGCCGGGCTGATCGTTGACCAGCAGGCAGCCGGACGCATCGGCGGTGACCACCGTTCCGACCCGTGCGTTGCCGCCCTCGTCGTGGTCGAGCACTTCCTGAAGCGCGGCATAGCTGCCGACGTCCGCCCACTGGATCGCCAGGGCGACGGCGACGATGTGGGCGCCGGTCTGGCCGTGCGAGACCGGTTCCATCACCGCGTAGTCGACGGAGATCTTGACCAGGTGGGGGTAGATCTCGGCGAGACGCTCGGGATGCTCGGCCAGTTCGAGGACCTTCTGGTAGGTCTGCGGCATCAGGATACGCAGTTGATCGAGCAGGGTGGCGGCCCGCCAGACGAACATGCCGGCGTTCCACCAGTACCGCCCGGACGCCAGGTAGGTCTCGGCGGTGGCCAGATCGGGCTTCTCCTTGAACTCGGTGATCTCGCTGGCCAGGCCGTACCCGGCGATGTCGGCGCCCCGCGCCAGATAGCCGTAGCCGGTGTGCGGGCTGGTCGGCACCACACCGAACGCCACCAGCGCCCCCGGATCATCGGTCGCCAGCCGGAAGCCGTCGTCCAGCGCCCTGGCGAAGACGTCGACCGGGGTGATCAGCTGATCGGCGGTCACCACCGCCACCACCGCGTCCGGATCGCGCCGGGCAAGCACCGCCGCCGGCCAGGCCACCGCATTCAGCGAGTCCCGTCCCTCCGGCTCCCCGAGAATGTTGGCGGCCGGCACCTCCGGCAGCTGAGCAGCGACAACATCGGAGTAGGCGGCGCCCGCGCAGACCAGCACGTTCTCGGCCGCCACCACGCCGCGAACCCGCTCATAGGCCAGCTGCAGCAGGCTCTTGCCGTCGAACAGCGGCAACAGTTGCTTGGGCTCGCCTCGCCGCGACAGCGGCCACAGTCGTTTTCCAGATCCGCCGGCCATGATGACTACGTAGCGCACACGATCAATCTAGCTGCCATACGATTGGTCAATGGCCCTACCCGCGAACACGCCCCCGGTCAGCGATCTGCTGGCCGCGCTCGAAGACCGGGTTGCCACGGCAGGTTCCGGTCCGCTCATCACCTGGTACGACCTCGACAAGGGATTCCGCACCGAGCTGTCGGGGCGAACGTTCGCGAACTGGGTCGACAAGTCGGCGAATCTGCTGGTCTCGATGGATGTGGACGAGTTCCCGCGGGTGGCCAACACGCTGCTGATCACCGATCCCGGGCACTGGGTCGGGTTGGTCTGGACAATGGCCACCTGGCAGCTCGGCGGCCAAGTGGTGGCCACCTCACGCGAGGGACTGGCCTTGATCGATCTGCTGGACGCCGTGGTGGTGGGTCCGCACGACCCGCATCCGGTGCCGGGGGTCGAGACGATCGCCTGCTCGCTGCACCCGCTCGGGGCGGGATTCATGCAACGCCCGAACGGGGTCACCGACTACGCCGAAGTGCTCAGCCAGCCGGACGTGCACTGGCGGGTCGCGCCCGAAGCTGCCGTCTGCTTCGACGCCGAGACACCGCACAACTGGGATGAACTGGGCGCTGTCTCGCCGTCCTGCGAGCGGCTGCTGCTCAGTCCCGGCCCCGACCCGTGGACGATGGTCTGCCACGCCCTGGTGGCTCCGATCCTGGGCGGCGGTTCGACCGTGATCGCGGTCGGCGGCACGCCAGACCAGCGGGATTCCCTGGCCCGCCAGGAGCGCGCGACCCTCGCCTGAGCCCCGACTCACGCATGCTGCTGCTCGAGCCGGCCGAACGCCTGCCGGCTCGCCGCTTCGAGGCGATTTGACCCTGTTGCCAGTCGCCGTGAGGAATACGCTGGCTGGCATGACCGACGACCCTGACCGGCAGGCCGACCTCGACTGGCTCTACGGCCGGCCGGCTGCGGAGCAGCCAGAGCCACCACGCCCGTCGCCGGGCGGTGCAGCCGTCCCCGACGCCGCCGCGGGCGGGGCTGCCGGTCGTCCGCGGGTTTCGACGCCCGCCTACGACACCTCACACCTCGGCTCTCGGGCCGCTGAGCAGCCACGGGCGCGGCATTCGGCCTCCCCGTCCAGACCTCAGCCGGCCCAGGCGTCCAGGCCACCGCAGCGTCCGGCGCAGCACCCGAGCGCCGCACCGGCACCTCAGCACGCCCGGCCGGCACCGCGTAAACGGCGACCCCGTTCGCCGCTGCGCATCATCGTCATTCTGCTGGTCGCATTCGTCGTCTGGCTGGTCGCCGTTCCGGTCATCGCCTTGGGACGAATGGGATCGGTCGAAGAATCGGACTCTGCCTACCGGCTCGCCCGGCAGCCGGGCACGGCCGTGCTGCTGGTCGGCAGCGACTCCCGGGAGGGAGTCGACGGCGCGCGGGCCGATACCATCCTGATCCTCTACCGGCCGCCGACCGGACGCTCGGTACTGATCAGCCTGCCTCGTGACTCGTATGTCACGATCCCCGGATACGGGCAGAACAAACTCAACGCCGCGTACTCCTACGGCGGCGCCGCCCTCCTGCAGGACACCGTCGAACAAGCGACCGGCGTCCAACTCGACGGTTATCTGGAGATCGGCTTCGAGGGCTTCACGGATCTGGTGAATGCGGTCGGCGGCATCGAGGTCTGCGTCGACACAGCCGTCAACGACGAGCTGTCGGGGCTCGACCTGCCCGCCGGATGCAGCCTGATCAAGGGCGACATGGCGCTGGCCTACGTGCGGATGCGCTACTCCGACCCCGAGGGTGATATCGGGCGCGCCAAGCGGCAGCGTGAAGTGATCGGCAAGGTGGTCGCCAAGGCCGCCACCCCGTCCACGATCCTCAATCCGATCAAGTACTGGAGCACCGCCATGGCGGTGGCCAGCATGCTGAACAAGGGTGATCAGACCGGCCTGCTCGATCTGATGGGCGCCGGCATGGCTTTGCTGAGCGTGTCGGGCGGCAACGGACTGTCCCTGGTGGTGCCGATCGCCAGCACCGACGGCTGGACCGACGACGGCCAGTCCGTGGTGATCTGGGACGACGCGGCCGCCGCGGAACTGTTCGGCAACATCGCCCGAGGTGACACCTCGGATCTGGACCGATTCATCAGCTGACCACGCAAACCGACCGACAGGAGAACCCCGAGTGCTCGATGTCATACATCTCACCCGTACCTTCGGCCAACTGACCGCCGTTGACGACGTCACGTTCACGGTGCCGGCAGGCCAGATGATCGGCTTCGTCGGCGGCAACGGCGCCGGCAAGACCACGACCATGCGCATGATCATGGGGCTGCTGGCACCCGACAGCGGACAGGTGAACCTGAACGGGCGCCCCATCACCAGATCCGACCGTTCCCGCTTCGGATATATGCCCGAGGAGCGCGGCCTGTATGCCAAGCAGCCGATCCTGAGCCAGCTCATCTACCTGGCCGAGCTCAAGGGCATGACCCGGGACTCGGCAGCGGCCGAGGCGTCCGGGTTGATGGCACGATTCGGCCTGGGTGACCGGCTCAAGGACAAGCTGGAGAAGCTGAGCCTGGGCAACCAGCAGCGCGTCCAGATCGCAGCCGCCGTGATGGCCGACCCGATCGGGCTGATCTTGGACGAACCGTTCAGCGGCCTGGATCCGAAGGCCGTCGACGAGATGGCCGGGCTACTCGCCGAGCGGGCCTCCCGTGGGGTGCCCGTGCTGTTCAGCAGCCACCAGCTCGATCTGATCGACCGGCTCTGCGACGGGCTGGTCATTCTGGCCAACGGACGCGTGGTCGCCGCCGGCACCAAGGACGACCTCGAGTCGCGCGGCGCCACCAAGCACCGGCTGGTCACCGACACCGACGCCGGGTGGGTCCGCGACGTCCCCGGGCTGCGGGTGGACGCAGTCGACGGCGGCACCGCACTGTTCGAGATCCTGGTTCCCGGCGCAGGCGACGATCTGCTCGCCCAAGCCCTGCAGCGCGGACATGTCATCGAGTTCACGCCGGTGCGTCCGACCTTGTCGGAAATCTATCGGGAGGTGACGGCATGAGCCACCCCAGCACTGCCCAGGGCACGCCCGCCCGCCGGCCCGCCTGGCTGATCGTCACGATCCGCGAGATCGTCGTCAAGGTCACCGACCGGGCCTTCATCATCGGAACCCTGACCACGCTCGGCCTGATCGTGGCCGGATTCGCCATCGGTTTCCTGGTCAGCGGACGCGCGCAAACCACCGATGTCGTGGTCACCACTCCCGATGCGGCCGCGCTGGCCCGCTCCGTGGAAGCCGTGGCCAAGCAGTCCGATCCCCGCAGCAGCGTGCACGTCAGCGAAGCAAGCAGCGACGAGGCGGCCCGCGCCCAGGTGGCTGACGGGGACGCCGATGTCTACCTGCATCACGGCGACACCGGCTGGTCCACCACCTGGGAATCGGAGTCGGACGATGGCTTCATCACCTCGTTGACCGACGTGCTCAGCGTCCAGACGATCAACGATCTCGCTGCTCAGGCGGGTGTGAGCCCTGAACAGATCAGCCAACAGATGGCGGTGAACGTCGAGCTGCTGAACGCCGGCGGCACCGCCGGGCCGATCGCCTTCATCGCGACGGTCGTGTTCGGCGTGCTGTTCATGATGTCGGCGATGACCTACGGCATGCAGATCGCCACCTCGGTGATCGAGGAGAAGCAGTCACGCATCGTCGAGATCCTGGTGGCGGTGATCCCGATCCGGGAGCTGCTGGCCGGCAAGGTCATCGCCAACACGCTGATCGCTGCCGCGCAGGTGATGCTGCTGCTCGGCGCCGGGCTGATCGGCTTGACCTTCACCCCACTGAGCGATCTCCTGCCGCAGTTCGCCGGGGCGGCCGGCTGGTTCCTGGTCTTCTTCCTCGCCGGATTCCTGGCGCTGGCGTGCATCTGGGCCGCGGCCGGCGCACTCGGCACCCGCAGCGAGGACCTGAACCAGACCTCCACGCCCCTGATGTGGGTGATCATGGCGACCTACGTGGCCGCCTTCGTGGCCACGGGGACGACCCGGGACATCCTCAGCTTCGTCCCGATCGTGTCCGCCGTCCTGATGCCGGCCCGGCTGATCGACGGTACGGCGGCGTGGTGGGAGCCGCTGGCCGCGTTGGCGTCCAACCTGGTATTCGCGGCGCTGATGGTGTTGCTGGGTGAGCGCATCTACCGCCGGGCGCTGCTGCGCACCAGCGGACGCCTGAACTGGCGTCAGGGCCTGCAGCTGTCCGAGTGAGCGCTGCCGCGGCAGCATCGTGGCGACCTGCCGAGACACCCTGATTCGATCGGTGCTTCCGGTTCGATCGGTGCTCCGGTTCGATCGGTGCGGGGTTCGTCACACCAGCTTCAGTGTGGTGATGCAGGTGGCGTCCTGGTCACCGGTGGCGAACGGCACGGTGCCCGACTTGCCGTCCTGGCTGACGGTGATGGTGCCCGAGCTGCCGGTCGGCACCCAGAAGCCGATGAAGCCGTTCGCATACGTGGTGGCGTCCCTGTTGACGATGACGATGCCGTCGGCGGTGGTGATGGTCACGTGAACCTGGGAGTTGACCAGTTCGCCTTGGCAACTGCCGGTGTTGTGGTAGAAGCAGTCATGAGTGTGCGTGAGGTAGGGCGCCACGGAAAGGTAGAACTGGTCGTCGGGCATGTCCAAGGCGAGCTGCTCATCGCCCTCGCTGAGCAGCAGTTGATCGGGACGCACCGAACCTGCCAGTTTCGTGGGCCGCGTCTCCGGCGATTGATCGAGCTTCTCCACGATCTCGGCAGTCGTCAGCGACGCCAGACCATAGCGGTCGAGTAGATCGGACGACGGGCTTGCGCTCGAGTCGCCGCCGGCGGGGCTGCCGCAGCCGGCCAGCACCACCAAACCGACGAGCAGCGCCACGATCCCTCTGCCGGCAGATTTCATGAGCTACCCCTTCGACGTCTGTTCCCGGACTCGCTCCCCCTTGGCCAGCGCCGTCTGGCGCAGATTCTGCTGAAAGCTCACCATCTTGTCGATGAGGCCGGGATCACTGGCACCCAGGATACGGACAGCAAGAAGGCCCGCGTTCCGCGCCCCCCCGATGGCGACCGTGGCCACCGGGACTCCGGCCGGCATCTGGACGATGGACAACAGCGAGTCCATTCCGTCCAGGTACTTCAGCGGCACCGGCACGCCGATCACCGGAAGCGGAGTGAGCGCGGCGAGCATGCCGGGCAGGTGAGCCGCGCCGCCGGCACCCGCGATGATGCAGCGCAACCCGCGGGTGTGCGCCTCGCGGCCGTAGCGGACCATCTCCTCGGGCATCCGGTGCGCGGAGACGACATCTGCCTCGTAGGCGATGCCGAACTCGTCGAGCGCTTCGGCCGCCGGGTTCATCGTCGGCCAATCCGAATCCGAACCCATCACGATCCCCACCAGTGGCGTGGCCATAGTCATCCCTCTCCGATCTCACCCATGAGATAGCGCGCCGCATGCTCGGCCCGCGCTCGTACCTCGTCCAGATCGTCGCCGTAACAGTTGACATGCCCGACCTTGCGTCCGGGACGCATGTCCTTTCCGTACAGTTCGACGCGCAGCTTCGGATCGCGCGCGAAACAGTGCAGCAGCTCACTGGGCAGATCGTCGCGTGTCCCGCCCAGCACATTGACCATCACGCTCCACCGATCACGGGCTCGCGGATCACCCAGCGGCAGATCGAGAACCGCGCGCAGGTGATTCTCGAACTGGCTGGTGTGGGCGCCGTCGATCGTCCAATGGCCGGTGTTGTGGGGACGCATCGCCAGCTCGTTGATCACCACGCTGCCGTCGTGGCGCTGCATCAGTTCGACCGCGAGCACCCCGGTGACCTGCAATTCGTCGGCGATGTCGAGCCCCAGCTTCGCGATCCGGGTGGCCTGCTCGTCGGTCAGTCCGGGAGCCGGCGTGATGGTTTCGCGGCAGACACCTGCCCGCTGAATCGTCTCGCTGACCGGGTAGACCACGGCCTGGCCCGATGGTGCGCGGACCACGATCACCGACAGCTCGCGGGCGAAGTCGACGAACTCCTCGCCGATGATCTCGACCTTCTCCCCCGCGGACTCGGCGAGCGCCTCTTCGAAGGGAATCTCCGTCTGGTCCGGTCGATCGACCTTCCAGACGCCGTGTCCGTCGTAGCCGCCCCGGCTGGCCTTCGCGATGATGGGGAAACCGATCTGCTTGCCGAATTCCCACAACTCGTCGCCGTTGGCACAGGCCTGCCACTTCGGCGCGGGCGCATTCAGCGAATCGGTGAGACGTTGCCGCATCAGGAGCTTGTCCTGGGCATGCTGCAGCGCGTCGGGCCCCGGTCGCACGAGCTTCCCGTCGGCCACCAGGCCGCGCAGGATGCGGGTGGGCACGTGTTCGTGGTCGAACGTGATGACGTCGCAGCCGGCCGCGAAGGCGCGCACGGTCGCCTCGTCGGTGTAGTCGCCGACCGTCACGTCCTTGAAAATCCGCGCTGCGCCCACGTCCGGCCCCTCGGCCAGCAACCGCAACCCGATGCCCAGCCTGGTGGCTGGGGCATACATCATGCGGGCCAACTGGCCGCCGCCGATAACTCCGATGGTGGTGCGACTCACCCGCACAGACTATCGCCCGTGGGATGATGAGCCCATGACCACGCACATCGTGACCATGGGTGGCGGCGGATTCTCGATGTCTCCCACGGGCGCACCGACGAATCTCGACAGGTACCTCGTGGAACTCACCGGCAGACGTTCTCCCCTGGTTTGTTTCGTACCCACCGCCTCGGCCGATGACCCGACCTATGTGCGCAAGTTCCTCACCGGCTACGCCTCACTCGGTGTGCGAACCATGGTGCTGACCCTGTGGCAGGACGCCGCCGCCTCGCTGGACCGGCTGCCACAAGCAGACCTGGTGCTCGTCGGCGGCGGATCGACGGTGAATCTGCTCGCGCTGTGGCGTGCGCACGGGGTCGACCGGGTGCTCGTCGACATGATGGGCCCCGGGCGCGATCTGGTGCTCGGAGGCCTGTCGGCCGGTGCGGCCTGCTGGTACCAGGGCTGCGTCACCGATTCGTTCGGCGACGTGCGGGTGCTGCCGGACGGGCTGGGCATCCTGCAGGGCAGCTTCTGCCCGCACTGGGACGGCGAGAGCAAACGCCAGCCGATCTTCACCGATGCGATCGCCGCCGGTCTGCTGCCTGCCGGGTACGCGGCCGACGACGGTGCCGCGCTGCACTGGGTGGATGCCAAGCTCAGCGGCGCGGTCGCCGAGCGTGAAGGGGCCAGGGTGGCGAGGTTCTCGCCCAGCGGGGAGCCTGCGTCCGGCGGTCTGGTGATCGAGCAGCTTCCTGTTGAGCTGCTGTGACGGGCCTGGCTCAGTAACCGCGCAGGGCGGCCTGGACGTCGGCGAAGACCTGGTCGTGGTCGACATCCTCAGTGGTGTTGACCAGCCAGCGAGGCTCGGCTGCCCACGATTCGGCTTCGGCGTAGGCCACCACCACATCGTCGAAGCTGATCCTCGGCTGCCCGGCGGGCAGCCGGCGGGTGGCCAGCCGCGCGGCGTGGGCGGCCAGATCGGTGCAGACCACCTCGACGAACAGCAACTCGGTGCCGAACTCACGAGCCAACGAAGTCCAGATGTTGCGGGCATAGCCGGCCGAATTGGCAGCATCGACGATGACGTGACTGCCGAGCGCCAGATTGACGCGCGCCACCTGTTCGGCCACCAGGTAGCCGGCGAGCCCGGTCGCGAAGGAACGTTCGAACTCTGCGCGCACCAGGGCGGACGCGACATCGTCCACGTTGATCAGGACGCCGGGAAAACGCTCGGCGAGCCCGCGGGCGATGGTCGACTTGCCGACCCCGGGCAGCCCCGCCATGGCGATCAGTGCCACTGATCGGGTCCTTCCAGAACCCGGGTCTGCGTCCAGGGATCGGGTCCGGTCCACAGCTCGGGCTGGGCTTCGGTGGCCAGCTCGCTGACCGCCTGCCGCATGGCCTTGATCTGCGGTAGGTGAGCCAGCCTCAACTGTTGCCCGCCGACGGTGGTGAGTAGCAGGGTGCCCGATCCGAAGCCGAGATCGGCGGCGGCGCGGCTGGTGGCGACGTCGACGATGCGGTTGAGCGGTATCTGATGCTCGACATGGCGGACGATGCCGTTGCGCACGATGATCCGTTGGGTCGTCAAGGTGATGCTGCTGGTCGCCCAGCGCAGCAGCGGACGCACGAGGACCACGACACCGAGCAGCGCTCCCGAGGCGGCCACCAGTTGTTGACCGATCGGGCGGTAGTCGCGGGGAACGACCGCGATGCCGGTGCCGACCAGGGCCGATATCGCGAACAGCCCGATGACCGGCCACAACAGTGTCCGGGCATGCGGGCGGATCTTGGTGACCAGCTCCTCCCCCGGATACAGCTCAAGCGCCATGCCTCCATTGTCCCGCCCTGGTCAACGCGGCCGGCCGGCAGGCCGTCGGACCCTTACCGGTCAGCGCAGGTGGACGACATCTCCGGCGGCGAACGACTCGATCTGGCCGCCGAGGTCGACGAGCAACTCACCATTGGGCCCGATGCCCACGGCCTGCCCGCTGACCGAGGGGCTATCGGGTGACTGGGCGTCCAGGTGAACCCGGACCCGTCGTCCCACCGTGGCGCAGCCCGCGGCGTATTCGGCACTCAACTCGGCGCCGGCGTCCCAGCGTGTGTACAGGTCGCCCAGCCGTCCCAGGATCGCTGCCGCCACCTGATCCTTGTCGATCGGCAGGCCGCTGAGCAGCAGGCTGGTCGCCTGCGGCACGGGAAGTTCGGACTCGTCGAACGAGACATTGATGCCCCAGCCGCAGATGGCCGCATTGCCGAGATCGGTGACCACCAGCTCCGACAGGATTCCGCAGACCTTCTTGCCGTCGATCAGGGCGTCATTGGGCCATTTGAGCTGGATGCGGTCCTCGGCGCCGAGGCTGCGCAGCCCGTCGGTGACCGCCAGGCCGACCAGCAGCGAAAGCCATCCCCAGTCCAGCGAGGCGCGCCGCGGACGCAACAGCACCGACGTCGACAACGAGGTTCCGGGCGGCGACTGCCAGACCCGCGCGAAGCGTCCGCGTCCGGCCTGTTGATGCTCGGCGATCAGTACCTCGCCCGCACGCCCCCCGTGGCGGGCAAGCTCGGCGAGATCCTCATTGGTCGATCCGGTGGCGGCGACCGTGGTCACCCGCCATGGGCTGTGCGGCCCCAGGAGGTCAGTGATCCGTTCGGCATTTGCTGCAGGCGTTGAAGGCACGAACTCGATTATCCCCGATCGTGGATTCGCCATCTTCTCCACCACCCTGGCCGCCCGAATCGGGTTATCTTGAGCACATGGAGGCTAACAGCACTGCCGCAAAACTCGCCGACCTCGGCACTCGAATGGACGATGCCGTTCATGCGTCCGGCGCTCAGGCAGTCGAGAAGCAGCACGCTCGCGGGAAGATGACCGCACGCGAGCGCATCCTCGCGCTGGTCGACGAGGGCAGCTTCACCGAGATGGACGAATTCGCGCGGCATCGCAGCACCGCTTTCGGGATGGAGGCCAAACGTCCGTACGGCGATGGCGTGGTCATCGGTCTCGGGGAGATCCATGAACGCCCGGTCTGCGTCTTCAGTCAGGACGTCGGCATCTTCGGCGGCTCGCTGGGCGAGGTCTACGGCGCGAAGATCGCCAAGATCATCGACTTCGCCACCACCACCGGGTGCCCGCTGATCGGAATCGACGAGGGCGGCGGTGCCCGCATTCAAGAAGGCGTGGTTTCGCTGGGTGCCTACGGCGACATCTTCTTGCGAAATGTGCAGGCCTCCGGAGTCATCCCGCAGATCAGCGTGATCATGGGCGCGGCTGCCGGCGGCCACGTCTATTCGCCGGCACTCACCGACTTCATCGTCATGGTCGACCAGACCAGTCAGATGTTCATCACCGGCCCCGAGGTCATCCGCACGGTGACCGGCGAGGACGTCTCGATGGAGGAACTCGGCGGTGGCCGTACCCACAACACCAAGTCGGGCAACGCCCACTATCTGGCGGTCGATGAGGCCGACGCTCTCGAGTACGTCCGCGAGTTGGTCACCTACCTGCCGCAGAACAACCTCGAGGACGCCCCCATCTACGAGTTCACCGAGACCGCCGATCTCGACTTCACCGACCATGACCGCACCCTGGACACCCTGGTTCCCGACCATGCGGCCCAGGCCTACGACATGCGCGAGGTGATCCGCACGGTGCTCGACGAGGACGAGTTCCTCGAGATCATGGAGTTGTACGCGCCGAACGTGATCTGCGGCTTCGGACGAGTGGAGGGCCGCAGCATCGGCATCGTCGCCAACCAGCCAATGGTCCTGGCGGGCTGCCTGGACACCAAGGCATCCGAGAAGGCGGCGCGTTTCGTGCGCACCTGCGACGCATTCAACATCCCGGTGCTGACCTTCGTCGACGTGCCCGGCTTCCTGCCGGGTGTCGAACAGGAGCACGACGGCATCATCCGCCGCGGCGCGAAGCTGATCTACGCCTACGCCGAGGCGAGCGTCCCGTTGATGACCGTGATCACCCGCAAGGCCTACGGCGGCGCCTACATCGTGATGGGCTCCAAGCATCTGGGTGCCGACGTCAACCTGGCCTGGCCGACCGCGCAGATCGCGGTGATGGGTGCCGAGGGTGCCGTCAAAGTGCTCTACCGCAAGGAGCTGGCCGCGGCACCCGATCCGGCTACGAAGGCGAATGAGCTCATCGACGAGTACAACCGGACATTGGCGAATCCATATGTGGCGGCCGAGCGCGGCTACGTCGATCAGGTGATCTACCCGCATCAGACCCGCTCACAGGTCATCCGGTTCCTGCGGGTGCTGCGCACCAAACGCGAGGCGCTGCCGCCCAAGAAGCACGGGAACATCCCGCTATGAGCGAGTTCGAGGTCGTGCGCGGTAATCCGGACGATGAGGAACTCGCCGGTGTCGTCGTGGTGCTCGCGGCCGGACTGGCCGGCCCGGGACCTGCCCAGCCGAACAAGGATCGCCCGATCGCCGGCGGCTGGAACTCGTACTGGCGCAAGGTCCGGCAGCCGTTTGTGTCCGGGCCGGAAGCCTGGCGAGGCAGCCTTCTCTAGGATGGGACCGTGCCCAAACCCACAGCCGCACCGCAGCCCCGACTGGTCGTCCTCGGATCGAGTTCGCCGGCGCGGCTTCTCACGTTGCAGCAGGCAGGCATCGAGCCGCTGATCGTCGTCCCTGATGTGGACGAACAGACGGTGCACCGTCCGGGCGCCCCCGAGATGACCGCCGAACTCGCGCGGCTGAAGGGCGAGTCCGTGCTGCGCAAGATCGAGGCGTCGGGCGAGCTCGAGGCACCATTCGTGCTGCTGGCCTGCGACTCCATGCTGGAGATCGAGGGGCGCGTCTACGGCAAGCCCGGGACCCAGGAGGCCGCCATCGTCCGCTGGTACCGGATGCGGGCACGGCAGGGCCTGTTCTACACCGGTCACTATGTCGCCGTGGTGCACGGACCAGATGATGTGCGTTCCCAGGTGCGGGTCGCCGAGACCGGGGTGACCTTCGCCGACCTGACCGATGCCGAGATCGCCGCGTATGCGGCTACCGGGGAACCCCAGCGGGTGGCCGGCGGGTTCACCATCGATGGTTTCGGTGGGCCCTTCATCACTCGCATCAGCGGCGACCCACACAATGTGGTGGGTATCTCGCTACCGCTGGTGCGGCAGATGCTGCTCGACCTGGGTGTCGCCTGGCAGGGATTGTGGGCGCTCGACCAAGGCGGCGAGGAGCTGTAGCGGCGGGCTCTGTCGTCGCACCGCCACAGTCCTCGACGCCACAGTCCTCGACGCCAATCAGCTGCTCAGTTCACCGGCAATGTCGGTGACCATCCAGTGGGCGATCTCCTCGGCCGCCAGACCCTGGCAGAGCAGGAAGACGAGCTTCGCGTAGACCGCCTCGATCGTCATGTCGCGAGCGCTGATCGCGCCGGCCTGGGCCAGCGCGTGGCCGGCCTCGTAATGCCCCAACAGCACATCGGCCTGAGGGCACTGGGAGGCGACCACCAGCGGCACTCCGGACGCAATCGTGTCGCTGATGACCGCGGCCAGGCCCGGCTCTTCACTGGGCATATTCCCCACCCCGAAGGCGCGGAGCACCACGGCCTCCGGAAGAGGATCCAGAGCCGCCGCCAGCCGGGCTGCGGTGATGCCCGGCGCCAGATCCAGCACCAGTACGTCATGGCGCTGATACGGGGCCGGGTCGTGCCAGCCGCAGCCGGTCTGCACGGCGGGCGTCCACTGCCAGGGCGCTCCGGTGAGCGCCAGAGCAGGCACGCTCGGACAGTCGAACCCCTGGAAGGCCCACGATGAGGTCTTCATCACTCGGTTACCGGCCAGCAGCTTGTGCCCGAAGAAGACCGCCACCCGATCGAGCTTGCCGGACGTGACGGCACGCAGGGCCCCGGTCACGTTGGGGGTGGCGTCCGAGCCGACCACGCCCAGCGGATACTGGGAGCCGGTGAGTACCACCGGCTTGCCGAAATCGGTCAGCGCGAAGCTCAGCGCCGACGAGGTGTAGGACATGGTGTCGGTGCCGTGCAGCACCACGAATCCGTCGGCCTCCTGCTGGTGGGCCCACAGGTCGGCAGTGATCGCAGCCCAGTCCGCGGGCGTGGCATTCGACGAGTCGATGAGATGATCGAAGGCGCTCAACGTGACCTCGTCGGCCAGATCGGTGCCGGTGAGCAGCCGGTCGAGCCAGCCGGTCAGGTCGGCGCCGGGCGCCAGGCCGGCAGGCGTGTCGATCATGCCGAGAGTGCCGCCGGTGTACAGGATGTGAACGCGCATCGTCGGTCGCTAGGAGTTCTCGCCCGAAGCCAGATCTGCGGGCTCCTCGATTGCGATCTCGTCCAGCTTGTCGGCCCTGATGCGGTCGCGCACGCTGTACCAGCCGATCACCATCGCCAGGCAGATGAGCCCGAACAGGGCGAGCGTCCAGGGCCCGCCGTTGTTCACGTCGAAGGCCATGGAAACGATCACCACGAGCAGGAAGATGATCGTTGCGGCATTCGTATAGGGCGCGCCGAACAGCCGGTACTCCGGACGCGTGTCCAGGCCCTGCGCAGCCCGCCGGATGAAGATCCAGTGCGTCACCAGGATCGACATCCAGGTGCCGGCGATGCCGATGCCCGCCAGGTTCATCACGATGCTGAAGGCGTTCTCGGGCACGATCAGGTTCAGTGCAACCCCAAACAGCCCCAGGACCGCGGTGATGATGATGCCGCCGTAGGGCACCTTGTGGCGGTTGAGCCGGCCGGCGAAATGTGGGGCCTCGCCGGCAATGGCCATGGAGCGCAGGGTGCGGCCCGTCGCATACAGGCCCGCATTGAGCGAGCTCAGGGCGGCGGTGAGCACCACCACCTGCATGATGTCACCGGCGTGCGGCACACCGATCCCGGAGAAGAACGTCACGAACGGGGACTCGTTCTTCGAGTAGGCCCGCCAGGGCAGCACGAGCGTCATGAGGATGACCGACCCCACATAGAAGACGAAGATGCGCAGGATCATCGAGTTGACGGCCTTGGGCAGGATCTCCCTGGCGTTCTTCGCCTCGCCCGCGGCCACACCGACCATCTCGGTGCCGCCGAAAGCGAAGACCACGCCGAGAGTCAGCATCAGCATCGCACCGACTCCGGCGGGGAAGAAGCCGCCGTAGTTCGTCCAGTTCGAGAAGCCTGCCTGGGCGTCGGGGATGGTGTCATTGGCCACGGCGTGCCCGGTCAGGATCGCCCAGATCGCCACGACCATGAAGGTCACGATGGCCGTCACCTTGATAGCGGCGAACCAGAACTCTGCCTCGCCGAAGAACTTCACGCTGAGCATGTTGAGGACGAAAACGAGGGCCAACGCGGTCATGGCCAGCGACCACTGGGGGATCGGCTGGAAGAACCGCCAATGGTGCAGGTAGAGCGCGACGGCGGTGATGTCGGCCATCACGGTGGTCGACCAGTCGAGGAAGAACAACCAGCCGGTGACGAATGCGCCCTTCTCGCCCATGAACTCCCGCGCGTAGGACACGAAGGCACCCGACGAGGGGCGCCGGATCGACAGCTCCCCGAGCGCGCGCACCATGATGAAGGCGAAAACGCCACAGATGGCGTAGGACAGCGCCAGCGCCGGGCCGCCGTCGGCGATGCGTCCTCCTGCTCCCAGGAACAGGCCGGTGCCGATGGACCCGCCGATGGCGATCATCTGGATATGGCGGCGCTTGAGTGCCTTGTCGTAACCCTGATCACCCTTATCCACGATCTTCTCGGCTACCTGGGCCGAATGAGGGGTGGCCATGGAGACTCCTTTCTGCGGACGGCGGAGGGGTTGAGCCGTTCGCGATCGGTGCATCAGGAATCGATGCGTCATGATCCCGGCACGCTACGCGGCGGGCATGATCGCAATGGCCGTTGTCCATCCAGCGAGCGCCCGTATACCGTTGTCAGCCGCGCAGCGCAGACTTGGCACATATGGCCGGGACCGCCGCGGGGGTTCCCCCGGACGAACGCGCTGACTTAGCGCGGCACCCCGTCCAAGACGACATCACGGGGATTGGCGACCGCGATCTCGATCCGGGCCAGATCGGAAGCCGGAATCGGAGCGGGCAGATCGTCCAGCCTGAACCAACCGGTGTCGACCGACTCGTCATCGCCCACCACCGGCTCTCCGGAGATCCAGCGCGCCCGGACGGTGTGATCCAGGTAGTCGGTCACATCGCCATTCGCGTACCGGACCGGACCGTTGACGGCCACACTGACCAGGCGGTCGATCTCGATGACGACGCCGGTTTCTTCGAGGCATTCGCGCTTGGCTGCCGCCGTAACCGATTCGGCCGGCTCCATGATCCCCTTCACCGGAGTCCAGGTTCGGTCGTCCGCGCGACGCACCAGCAGCACCTCTTCGGGCTCGTCGAACGGCCGCAGAACCACGGCGGTGACCCCAGGCACCCACAGCGGATGATTGCCGACTTTGGCGCGCAACGCGAGGATGAAATCTGGAGTAGGCATGAAACCAGACTAAAACTTCTAGACTCCCCATCATGACGATCACCAAGCTGGTGGTGGCCAACCGCGGCGAGATCGCGGTTCGTGTCATCAGGGCCGCACGGGACGCGGGCATCACCTCAGTCGCCGTCTACGCCGATTCAGATTCCGCTGCACTGTTCGTGGAACTCGCGGACGAGGCGTTCGCACTTCGTGGCGCCACCCCTGCTGAGACCTACCTCAACATCGACAAGCTGCTGGACATCGCGAAACGCAGCGGGGCGGACGCAGTTCATCCCGGCTACGGGTTCTTGTCGGAGAACGCCGGATTCGCGCAGGCTGTCATCGACGCCGGCCTGACCTGGGTCGGCCCTCCCCCGGCAGCCATCGAGGCACTCGGCGACAAGGTGCAGGCCCGCCACATCGCGCAGCGGGTGGGTGCCCCGCTGGTGCCCGGCACCGCCGATCCGGTGGCAGATGCGGACGAGGTACTCGCCTTCGTCGACGCCTACGGCCTGCCGATCGCGATCAAGGCTGCTCACGGTGGCGGCGGACGCGGCCTGAAGGTCGCCCGGCAGCGCGACGAGATCCGTGAGATGTTCGAGTCGGCGACCCGCGAGGCGGTGACCGCCTTCGGACGCGGCGAGTGCTTCGTCGAGCGCTATCTCGATCGTCCGCGGCATGTGGAGACCCAATGCCTGGCCGACCAGTACGGCCAGGTGGTCGTGGTCTCGACCCGGGATTGCTCATTGCAGCGCCGCCACCAGAAGCTCGTCGAGGAGGCGCCCGCGCCGTTCCTCGCGGACGCCCAGACCCAGCGCCTCTACGAGTCGAGCAAGGCCATCTTGCGCGAGGCCGGCTACGTGGGCGCCGGGACCTGCGAGTTCCTGGTCGGCATCGACGGCACGATCAGCTTTCTGGAGGTCAATACTCGCCTTCAGGTGGAGCATCCCGTCAGTGAACAGGTCACCGGATGGGACTTGGTCCGCTGGCAGTTCGCGATCGCCGAAGGCACTCATCTGCCCGATGCCGACCCCGTCATCAATGGGCATTCGATCGAATTCCGCATCAACGCCGAAGATCCCGGGCGTGGTTTCATGCCGGCTCCCGGCACGCTGACCCGCTGGCGTCCGCCGTGCGGCCCGGGCGTGCGCATGGACGAAGGCTACCGCCGTGGCATGACCGTGCCAGGAGCCTTCGATTCGCTGCTCGGCAAGCTGGTCATCACCGGTTCGAGCCGCGAGGAGGCGCTCGCCCGGGCTCGCCGCGCACTCGACGAGTTCCTCATCGAAGGCATGCCGACGGTCGCGCCATTCCACAAGGCTCTCCTGCGCGATCCAGCCTTCACTGCGCCCGATGGCCAGTTCGGCGTCTACACCGACTGGATCGAGACGGGATTCACCGGCAGGATCGAGCCGTACCTGGGCGAGCTCGGCGAGCCCGACGTGCAGACCCCGTCCAAGGTCGTCGTCGTGGAGGTCAACGGCCGTCGCCTGGAGGTCAAGGTGCCGGCCAACCTGGGTGGTGCAGCCGGGCCCGTCAAGCCGAAGAAGCCGACCCGCCGGGCCCGCTCGATCAGCCCCGCCGATCAGTCCGAGGCGCTGACCTCTCCGATGCAGGGCACCATCGTCAAGACTGCGGTGTCCGACGGCGACACGGTGAGCGAGGGCGACCTGATCGTGGTCTTGGAGGCCATGAAGATGGAGCAGCCGATCAGCGCGCACCACTCCGGTGTGGTGCGCGATCTGGTCGAGGCCGGGACATCGCTGACCTCGGGCGAGGTCATCTGCCTGATTGTCGAGGATTGACCGGCTTGCGGATGGCGTCGATGCCTGCCCGGCCGGGTCGCGCAAGGGTGGGCGAGCAGGATCGCCCGGGCCGCAGATCCGTGGGCTGGCCGGGGCACGCGGTGCTGCAGGTCCCGGTCATCGAGTTGGAGGATTGGATCGTCGCGCGCACCCGGCACTACGACGCGGGTTTCATCAGCGACGATCCGGGCTTCCACCATGCGCACATCACCGTGCTCGCCCCGCTGACCAGCTGGGACGTCGAAGCGATCGCCGCCTTGGCGGCGTCCAGCAAACCGTTCGATTTCGAGCTGGATCACGTCGACACCTTCGCCGACGGCACGATCTATCTGCACACCGACAAGACCGGAGAGTTCAAGCAATTGACGGCCGGCGCGTGGCTGGCGCATCCGCAGGTGCGCCCCTACGGCGGGGACGATCCCCTGCCGCATCTGACACTGGATCGGTTATCAGCTCAGGTCGGCGTGGCGTCCACCGAGGCTCTGCTGGACGGCCTGCTGCCGGTACATGGGCGCGCCGATGCCCTGGAATTGGTTTGGTACCGCAGCAACGAGTGTCACCTCATCGGACGCTGGCCGCTGGGCGGGTGACGAAGGTCGGAAGCGACCGCGGCGTCTTGGTGGCCGGGGTGGTTGCACGAAAGCAGTGACCACCAAGACGCCCTGACGGATCAGGCGTCGAGGTCCTTCTCGATGAGGGCGGCGATCTTGTCGACGGCCTCGGCGTTGTCGGACTCAACGGTGATTTCGCTGCCGTGCTCGGCACCCAAGGTCATGATGAGCAACACCGAGGAGGCGTCGATCGGGTCGCCACCGGCCAGTGAGAGGGTGATCTCGTCGTCGTACTCACCCGCTGCGGCGGCGACGGTGGCTGCGGGGCGGGCGTGCAGTCCAACAGAAGAACCCACGATGACGGTCTTCTTGGCCATGGCATATCTCCTTCAAATCGGCTTACGAGACCACACGGATTGGCCGGTCTCCAACTGGCAGGAATCTTACGGCCTATCGCCGACCGTCGCGCGCCGACTCAAGAATTCTCAGCCGTCCCGGCGATTTCGCCACTGCCGGCGCAGTTCGCCATGATCCAACTGCTCGCGCTCGAGCTTGTCCTTGATCCACCAATCGGGATCGCCGACGCGTTTGAGGTGCAGCGGCTTGCCCTTGCCCGGCAGATTGTCGAACTCCCCCCGCTCGATCGCCTCGCGCACGATCCTGTCGGCAAACGGCTCGTAGCGGGGCACCGGATCCTCAGCCATGCTTCGACGCTACCCGGTTGCGGTCACAGGGACGAGGTGACGACCTTCATGTACTGGGCGCGCTCGAACTGGCCCGGGTCGGGAACGTTGGCCGCGCTCATCGAGCCCCGCAGCTGACGCACCGACTCGTAGTCATGCTCGTCCAACCAGGCGTCCAGCTCGCGCAGCATCACGGCGAGATAGCCCGGTCCGTGCTGCAGCACCGCAGAGGTGGTACAGGCCACATCGGCGCCGACCAGCAGGGCCTTCGCAGCGTCCAAACCACTGTGGACACCCGAAGTCGCGGCGAGCGACAGGCCCGGACGCTGCGCCCGCAAGATCCCGATCCACCGCAGCGGAAAACGCAGTTCGTCGGGCGACGAGAGCGCCAGACGGCTCTCCAACGTCAAGGAGTCGAGATCGACCTCGGCGCCGTAGAAGCGGTTGAACAGCACCAACCCATCGGCTCCGGCCTCCTGGATACGGCGCGCGAACGAACTCAACCCGGTGATGTGCTGCGAGAGCTTCACCGCCAACGGCACCGCGATGCGTCCACGAACCGACTCGATGATCTGCAGGTACCGGGCCTCGACATCAGCCGATGACTCGTCGGGGTCGGTGTTCACCGAGAACAGGTTCAACTCGATCGCGTCCGCGCCGGCCTCGGCGAGCATCTGGGCATATCTGGCCCAGTCCCCCACCCGGGAGCCGTTCACGCTGGCCAGCACCGGGATGTCGACCAGTTCCTTGGCGCGGCGCAGCCGGTCGATATGGCGGGCCGGCCCGATCTCCGTGAACTCGATCTCCGGCAGCGGCGCGGAGGCGAACTCGGCGAAGTCGTCACCGGTATCCATCAAGTCGGACGCCGCGAGCTCTTCGGCTTCGGCCTCTTCCTGGAACAGACTCGGCAACACGACGGCTCCCGCACCGGCTTCGGCCAGCTGCAGCAACGAGTCCTCGTGTCCGGTCAGCGGGCTGCACGACGCGATGATCGGCGCTCGCAGGTCCAAACCCAGATACGACGTTGTCAGATCTGCCATGACTCAGCTCTCCTTCGGACCCGATTCGGCTTCGCTGGCCGCGGCGCCATGGTCGGCGGGCAACGCCCGCTGGACGCCGGCGAGTTGGCTGTAATAGTGCCAGCGCTCGTCCGCGTCTGCTTGGGCCAGGGCGAACAGCTGGGCGGCGCGCTCGGGATTCGAGCGTCTCAGCATCGCGTACCGGGCCTCGTCGGCCATGTAGTCGGCGACCGCACCCACGGGCGCCTTCGAATCCAGGTGCAGCGGGATGCCCTCGGACTCCTCGGTCGGGCGGAAGCGGTAGAGCGGCCAATAGCCGGTCGCCACCGCGTTCGCCTGGTGAGTCATCGAGGTCTGCATGTCGATGCCGTGCGCGATGCAGGTGCTGTAGGCGATCACGATGCTCGGGCCGTCCCAGGCCTCGGCCTCCAACAGCGCGCGCACCGTCTGCTGCTGATTGGCGCCCATCGCGATCTGAGCCACATAGACATTGCCGTAGGCCTGCGCGATCATGCCCAGATCCTTCTTCGGCGAGCTCTTGCCGGCGGTCGCGAACTTCGCCGCCGCACCGCGCGGGGTGGCCTTGGACGCCTGCCCGCCGGTGTTGGAATAGACCTCGGTGTCGAGCACCAGCACGTTGACGTTGCGCCCCGACCCGAGCACATGGTCCAGACCGCCCGAGCCGATGTCGTAGGCCCAGCCGTCCCCACCAACGATCCACACGCTCTTGGTCACCAGTTCGTCCGCAAGGGTCAACAGCGTCGACGCCTTGGCATCACCGACACCGGCCAGCTGCTGTTTCAGCACAGCCACCCGCTCGCGCTGGGCGATGATTCCGGCTTCACCGGACTGATCGGCGCCGAGAATCCCCGCCACCAGCTCCTCATCCAGTGACCCACGCAGTTCACCCAGCAGCCGGCGCGCCTGCGAGTTCTGCATCTCCCAGGCCAGCCGAATCCCCAGCCCGAACTCGGCGTTGTCCTCGAACAGCGAGTTGCTCCAGGCCGGGCCGCGGCCCTGCGCATTGGTGGTGAACGGGCTGGTCGGCAGGTTGCCGCCGTAGATGGACGAGCACCCGGTCGCATTCGCCATGATCAGCCGGTCACCGAACAGCTGGGTGAGCGTGCGGATATACGGCGTCTCACCACAACCCGAGCAGGCCAGCGAGAACTCGAACAGCGGCTCCAACTGGGCGGCGCCCTTGACCTGATCGTGGCGCACCTTCGTGCGGTCGAGGTCGGGGATTCCCAGGAAGAAGTCGTAATTGGCGCGCTCGGCGTCCAGGTGATCGCGTCGCGGTTCGAGGTTGATCGACTTGTGTTTGACTTCGGTCTTCGACCGTGCCGGGCAGACATCGACGCAGATTCCGCAGCCCGTGCAATCGTCGGGGGCGACCTGGACGACCAGCTGGTGACCCTTGAGATTGCGGTCCTTGTAGGGCTTCGACTTGAAGGTGTCCGGCGCGCCTTCCAGCTCGTCGGCCGGGGCCACCTTGATGCGAATCGCCGAATGCGGGCAGACGATCGCGCACTTGCCGCAGTCGATGCACAGGCTCGGATCCCAGATCGGGATCTCCTCGGCGATACCACGCTTCTCGAACTTCGCGGTGCCGCTGGGCCAGGTGCCGTCGACCGGCATCGCGCTGACCGGCAGCAGATCGCCCTCGCCACGCAGCATCGTCGCGGTGACCTGCTTGACGAAGTCCGGCGCACTGTCGGGCATCGGAGGCATCCGATGGATCGTGGTGGTGCCGGCTTCGGTGATCCTCAACGGCTCCAGCGCGGCGATGGCACCGTCGATGGCCGCGAAGTTGCGCTCCACCACCGTGCGTCCGCGGCGGCCGTAGGTCGCCTCGACGGAGGCCTTGATCTGCGAGATCGCATCGGAGCGCGCAACCACGCCCGACAGATAGAAGAAGCAGGGCTGCATCACGGTGTTGATGCGTTTGCCCAGGCCGGCAGCGTGTGCGACGGCAGCGGCGTCGATCACCCAGACCGACAACTCACGTTGGACGATCAGATCGCGGATCTCGGCGGGCAACTCGTCCCAGGTGCGGTCGCCGTAGGGCGAGTTGAGCAGCACGGTGGCACCGGGCTTGGCCAGATCGAGAGTGCGCATCTGGAAAAGCAGCTCGAACTGGTGCACCGCGACGAAGTCGGCCCGGTCGATGAGATAGGCCGAGTTGATCGGCTTCTCACCGAAGCGCAGATGGCTGACGGTGGTTGCTCCCGACTTGCGGGAGTCGTAGACGAAGTAGCCCTGCGCGTAGCGTCGCGGATCCGATCCGATGATCTTGACGGTGTTCTTGGCCGCACCGACGGTGCCGTCCGAACCCAGACCGAAGAAGACCGCCGTGAGCGCGTCGGTCGAGGTGCGGAAATCGGCGGGTACCGGCAGCGAAAGATGCGTCACGTCGTCGTTGATGCCGACCGTGAAGCGCCTCTTGGGCTGGTCGGCGGCCAGTTCGGCGAACACGGCGGCCGCCATCGCAGGGGTGTACTCCTTGCTCGACAGGCCGTAGCGTCCGCCGATGATCGCCGGCATGCCGGCGTCGAAGCGGGTGGCATTCTCCGCGGCGGCAACCATCACATCGGTGAACAGCGGCTCGCCGGCAGCACCGGGTTCCTTGGTGCGGTCGAGCACCGCGATCGAGGTGGTGGTGGCCGGCAGTGCGGCGATCAGCTCGGCGGCCGGGAACGGACGATAGAGCCGCAACGTCGCCACGCCGACCTTCTCGCCGCGGGCCACCAGTTCGTCGACCGCCTCACAGGTGGTACCCCAGGCAGAACCGAGGACGATGACGACCCGCTGCGCGTCGGGCGCGCCGTGATACTCGACCAGCGAGTAGCGGCGTCCGGTGCGCTCGGCTAGCTCGTCGAAGACCTCCGCAACAACCTTGGGCACCGCGTCGTAGAACAGATTGGAGGCCTCACGCGCCTGGAAGAAGACGTCGGGATTCTGTGCGGTGCCGCGAATGCTCGGCGCGTCCGGAGTGAGCCCGCGCTCGCGATGGGCCAGAACGTCTTCTTCGCGCACCAGCGCCCGCAGGTCGTCGCGGCTGAGCACCTGAATCTTGTTCTCCTCGTGGCTGGTGCGGAAGCCATCGAAGAAGTGCAGGAAGGGCACCCGGGTACGCAGCGTGGCGGCGTGCGAGGCGAGCGCGAAATCATGGGCTTCCTGCACGCTGCTGGCACACAGCATCGCCCAGCCGGTCATCCGGCAGCCCATCACATCGGAGTGATCTCCGAAGATGCTCAACGCGTGCGTGGCAATGGTGCGAGCCGCCACGTGAATGACCGCCGGAGTGAGCTCACCGGCGATCTTGTACATATTCGGGATCATCAGCAGCAGGCCCTGCGAAGCGGTGAAGGTCGTTCCCAGGGTGCCCTTGGTGACCGCGCCGTGCAGCGCGCCCGCTGCCCCGGCCTCGGACTGCATCTCGACGACCTCGGGAACCTCACCCCAGATGTTCGTGCGTCCGGCCGCGCTCCAGGCGTCCGACGACTCGGCCATCGCCGACGAGGGCGTGATGGGGTAGATCGCGATGACCTCGCTGAGGGCGTGCGCCACGCGCGCGGCGGCCTCGTTCCCGTCCATCGTTTGCCATGTTCGTGTGTCTGCCACGTTCCCCAGCTTCGCACATCTGCGATAATGCGCGGCCACCCGTCCGCCAAAGCCTCGCCGGGCGCACGCCGCGACCATTCGCCAAAAACCACACATAACAACAGTTGTATTGCATGGCATTTGTGTGTATTGTCTTCGTTATCGACACGCGCCATCGCAGGCGTCGAAGCAACGGGAGCTTGGAGTTGTGCCACCACATGTATGCCGAGGAACGCAGACAGCTGATCTGTGACGCGCTTGACAGGGACGGCCGGGTGACCGTGGCCGAACTCGCCGAACGCTACGACGTCGTCACCGAGACGATCCGGCGCGACCTCGATACTCTCGAGTCCTCGGGGCTGCTTACCCGGGTGCACGGCGGGGCCATCGCCAAGCGCACAGCCGATCCCGAACCGGACCTGCCGACCAGATTGAGCACGAACACGGCGGCAAAGAAGCGCATCGCACTGGCCGCCTCCCGGTTCCTGCCCACCGGCCCACTCAAGTCCGTCCTGCTCGACGCGGGTTCCACCACTCTCGAGCTGGTGGGCTATCTGAGCGGCAGGAATCTTCAGGTGGTCACCAACGCCGTCGGCATCGCACAGGCCGCGTTGATGGTCACCACCGACCGGCTCGACCTGCTTCCCGGGCGGCTGCGTCACAGCACTCACGCCGCGGTCGGCGTCGACACCGTCCAAGCCCTGTCCAGGTTGCATCCCGACGTGGCCTTCATCGGCTGCAACGGCATGAGCGCTGCGGGGTTCACCACCCCCGATGTGGACGAGGCAGCCACGAAGACCGCGATGGTCACCCAGGCGGGCCGGCGTATCGTGCTCGCCGATTCGTCGAAGGCAGGTCTGGTTCAGCTCGTCACCTTCGCCGAACTCGGCGAAATCGACGTACTGGTCACCGACTCCGGCCTGTCTGACTCCTACACCCAACTATTCGAAGACAATGGAATTGAGGTTGTGCGGGCATGATCGCAGCCCTGAGATTGCCCGTCGGCCTCCCCCGACAGCACGGTCGGCCCGCTCGACTGAACGTGGCCTGTTTTGTAGCACAATCTCGCCGGCGAGAGCCTGCGATCAGAGAGGAAACGCGATGACCGAACCGCTTATCACTCCCGAGCTGGTCAGACTCGGGGTTACTGTCACTGGCGACAAACATGCAGTCATCGCCGAGATGGCGACGTTGATCGCTGCCAGCGGACGCGCTGATCGCGCCGGCTTGCTGGACGCGTTCGAACAGCGCGAAGCGCAGTTCACCACGGGCATGCCCGGCGGCATTGCGATCCCGCACTGCCGCGCGGCGGCCGTCAAGCAGGCCTCGCTGGGATTGATCCGGTTGGCCGAACCGATCGACTTCGGTTCGAAGGACGGCCCGGCCGACCTGATCATCGGCATCGCCGCGCCGGAGGGCACCGGCGATGCCCACATGAAGCTGCTGGCCAAGCTCTCCAGGGCGCTGGTCCGCAAGGACTTCCTGGCCTCGCTGCGTTCGGCGAAGACGCCAGCCGAAGCCGCGGCCCTGATCTCGGCGGTCGTCCAGCCCGATGAGCCTTCACCTGCGGGGGCCGCCCCGGTCCGCGCAAGTGAGGCGACCCCGCCCGGAGAGGCCGCCCCGCCGGTGCTCTTGGCCATTACTTCGTGTCCCACCGGCATCGCCCACACTTATATGGCGGCGGAGGCACTGGAGGAGGCGGCAAGAGACAAGGGCATCGAGTTGCATGTCGAGACTCAGGGCTCGGGTGGCATCGTGCCCTTCACCCCCGATGTCATCGCCAAAGCGGGCGCGATCATCATCGCCGCCGATGTCGGCATCACCGGGCGTGACCGCTTCGCCGGAATGCCGATCATTGAGTCCGGGGTCAAGCGCCCGATGTCCGAGGCCGCGAAGATGATCGACGAGGCGGTCGCGGCCGCCAAGGACCCGCATGCCAGGCGCGTGGCCGGGGGTGGCGGGGACAGCACGGAAGCTGCGGACAGTGGCCTGCAGGTCGGCTGGGGCAAACGCATCCAGCAGGCGGTCATGACCGGCGTGTCGTATATGATCCCGTTCGTGGCCGCAGGCGGCCTACTCACCGCGCTGGGGTTCGCGGTCGGCGGCTACGATGTCGCATTCGTCTCCAATGATGTAGCCCTCAACTACTCGCTGTGGAACCTTCCGGATGCGCAAACCTATACCTCGGGTGGCGTCGAACTGGTCACCTCGGCTTCTGGGCTCGCTTTGTACCTGGGCTCGCTGCTGGCAGCCCTCGGCGGCTGGGGCATGGGCTTCCTGGTCGCGGCACTGTCGGGATATGTCGCCTTCGGCCTCGCCGGACGCCCCGGCATCGCTCCCGGATTCATCGGCGGTGCGCTGTCTGTGGCCATCGGCGCAGGCTTCCTCGGCGGCCTGGTCACCGGCATCTTGGCAGGCCTGCTCGCACTGTGGCTGACATCATTGAAACCGCCGCGCTGGCTGGCAGGACTGATGCCGGTGGTCATCATCCCGCTACTCACGACCATGCTCGTCGGTCTCCTGATGCTGCTGCTGCTCGGTCGTCCGCTTGCTGCTGCGATGACCGGTCTCCAGGGCTGGCTGACCGGCATGACCGGCACATCTGCAGTACTGCTCGGTATCATCCTCGGCCTCATGATGTGCTTTGACCTCGGCGGCCCGGTCAACAAGGCGGCCTATTTGTTCGCCACTGCGGGGCTCTCGCAGGGAACCGAAGCATCGTGGATGATCATGGCGACCGTTATGGCTGCCGGTATGGTTCCTCCGCTGGCGATGGCGTTGTCGACCACTTTGCGTCGCAATCTCTACACTCCGGCAGAGCGGGAGAACGGAACGACTGCCTGGCTGTTGGGCGCAGCGTTCATCTCTGAGGGCGCTATCCCGTTCGCGGCTGCCGATCCACTGCGGGTGATCCCATCCATGATGGCCGGTGGCGCGGTGACCGGCGCGTTGTGCATGGCCTTGGGCGTCGGGTCGAAGGCTCCGCATGGCGGCCTGTTCGTCTTCTTCGCCATCGATCCATTCTGGGGATTCCTGGTCAGCATCGTTGCCGGTACCTTGGTCGCAGGGCTGCTGGTGACAGTGCTCAAGCAGACTTCGGCCAACAAGAAGGCTGTGGCAGCCGCCGTCTGATGATTGCGGCTATCAAGCACCGGTGAGGTGTCGTGATGGCATGATCTGTCAGAACCCAGCGGCCGGGCAACAGGTGTCGACCACCTGTTGCCCGGCCGCTTGTTGTCTGAAGCCCGCGGTCTCAACGGGCATGGCTATTACCGATCGGCGTGCCATCACCGGTTTTTGGTGTGCAGGCCGCACCCTGAGTTCGGCGACGCCAATTCAGACGAGGAAGCGGTAGAACGGGCTGTCGGGGTCGATGGCTTCGACCTGCAACGGCGAATCGGCGAGCCGCCGCAGCAAGTCCGGCAAATTCGCCGGATCGCCGATCTCGATCCCGACCAGGGCTGGGCCGAGTTCCCGGTTGCTGCGCTTGGTGTACTCGAACAAGACGATGTCGTCGTCGGGACCCAGCACGCTGTCCACGAAGTGCCGCAATGCGCCCGGCTCCTGAGGGAACTGCACCAAGAAATAGTGCTTGCGTCCTTCGAAGACCAGCGAGCGTTCTATGATCTCCGAATACCTCGAGACGTCATTGTTGCCACCCGTGACGATCGCAACCACCGTCTGATCGGGCTCAACGCTGACGACGCTGCGCAGCGACGCGGACGCCAGCGCACCCGCCGGCTCGGCGATCACACCGTCCACCTGGTAGAGGTCGAGCATCTCGCTGCAGATCTGGCCTTCGGCGACCGTTGCCCAGTCGCAGCCGATCCGGTTGATGATCTCGAAGGTCTTGTCACCGGCCTTGCGCACCGCCACGCCGTCGGCGAAGGTCTCGATGTGGTCCAACCGCACCGGGTGGCCCGCCCGCAGCGCAGCCTGCATGGACGCGGCCCCGGCCGGCTCGACCCCGATCACCCGGGTGGCAGGCCAGCGTTCGTGCAGCCAGGTCAGGCAGCCGGCCAGCAGGCCTCCCCCGCCGACCGGGACGAGCAGCACATCGGGAGCGGTCCCCAGCTGATCGACGATCTCGATGGCGACGGTGCCCTGCCCGGCGATCGTCCGCAGGTCGTCGAAGGCCGGCACCTGGATCGCGCCGGTGGTCTGGGCGACCGATTTCTCGGCCGCTGCCGCCTCGTCGTAGGAGTTGCCGACGAAGACCAGATCCACCCAGTCTCCGCCCAGCGACTTCATCCGATCGCGCTTTTGCCGTGGAGTGGTCGTCGGGCAGAAGATGCGCCCCTTGATGCCCAGCCGGGCGCACGCGTAGGCCACCCCTTGGCCGTGATTACCCGCGGACGCGCAGACCACGCCGGCCGCCCGCTCGGTCGTGGTGAGCGTGCTCATCAGGTGGTAGGCGCCACGCAGCTTGTAGGAACGGACCGGCTGCAGGTCCTCGCGCTTGAGCAGCACCTGAGCACCGGTCAGCTTGCTCAGCCGATCGTTGTAGTCCAACTCGGTCCGCCGGGCCACCCTGGCCAGGCTCCCCGCCGCCTTCTCGACGTCGGACGCAGTCAGGGTCATGCCAGTTCCACATTGTCGGGACTCGATCCGGTGCGCTGACCGCGGTCGAGTGAGTTGATGCGGGCCATCTGGTCGTCCGACAGCTCGAAATCGAAGACGTCGGCGTTGCTCGCGATGCGCTCGGGATGCACGGACTTGGGGATGACCACCAAGCCGCGCTGCAGATGCCAGCGGATGATCACCTGAGCGGTGCTGCGTCCCAATTCATCGGCTATCGAGGTGAGCACCGGGTCGGTCAGCAGCGCGCCGCGGCCCAACGGCGACCAGGACGCAGTGACGATCCCCAGTTCGGTGTCGAAATCGACGAGCTCACGCTGGGCAAGATACGGGTGGATCTCGATCTGGTTCAGTGCCGGCTTCACACCGGTGGCGTCGATGATCGCCCGCAGGTGTTTCTGCTCGAAGTTCGAGACACCCACGGCGCGAGCCCGGCCGTCGGCCTGGAACTCGAGCATCGTCCGCCAGGTCGCCACGTAATCGGTCGTCTTGGCCATGGGCCAGTGGATGAGGAAGAGGTCGACGGCCTCGACCTGCAGATCCTCCAGCGTTTGAGCGAATGACCGTCGGGCGGCCGCGGGCTCGTGGAAGGGGTTGTTGAGCTTGCTGGTGATGAACACCTCGTCACGGGCCAAACCGCTGTCGGCGATGGCCCTGCCCACGTCTGGCTCGTTGCCGTACATCTCGGCGGTATCGATGTGCCGATATCCCGCATTGAGCGCGGCCCGCACGCTCGAATACGCCTCCGATGACGTGGCCTTGTAGGTGCCGAATCCGAGCTGCGGAATAAGCACTCCACCAGCCATTTCGATCAGCGGTGACGGTACTGCAGAAGACATCTCATACCTCCGTGGTCAGTCTAGCCAAGGCCGCCGAGAGCGGAATATCCAAGCGGACGGCAGCCAGGTCGTCGGCGCGGGTCGCGCCGTGATTGATGATGACGATCAGTTTGCCCTGTTTGGCCATCTGGCGCGCGAAACGCAACCCTGACATCACGGTCAGGCTCGACCCGGCCACCAGCAGCGCGTCCGCACCACCGCACCAGGCCATCGCGGCACTCACCCGGTGCTTGGGCACGGACTCGCCGAAGAAGACCACATCGGGCTTGAGCACACCACCGCACCGCTCGCATTCCGGCACCCGGAAGCCGCGCCAGTCGGCGACCTCGGCGTCGGCATCCGGACGCAGTTCGGCATGCTCGAGCCGGCGCATCGGCTCGACGTCAGGGTTGAGTTCGGCCAGCCTGGTCTGGAGTCCCGCCCGGTCGATCAGCTCGCCGCAGCTCAGGCAGATGACGTCGGCCGAGCGCCCGTGCAGGGTGATCAGGCGCTGGGTGCCGGCGGCTTCGTGCAGCCCGTCGACGTTCTGGGTGATCACCCCGGCCAGGGCGGTGGGTCGTCCGCCGCGCTCCCACGACGCGATCGCACGGTGGCCGGCGTTCGGCTGTGCGCCGCGAAGATGAGCCCAGCCCTGATAGTTGCGCGCCCAGTAGCGCTGTCGGGCCGCGGGGTCTGAAACGAACTCACTGAACAGCATCGGAGTGGCCCTGATCGAATTCGGCCCGCGGTAGTCCGGGACGCCGGAGTCGGTCGAGATCCCCGCACCGGTCAGCACGACGACGCTGGACGCTTGGGTCAGCACCTGCCGGGCGCGCTCCAGGTCGCCGGCCAGCCGAGCGGTCGGTTGCCAGGGGCTGGTGGCTTGTCGCAACACCGGCGGTCTAGGCGATCGGAGCCCACTCGGGGCCGGTCTCGCCGAGCGAGTCGTCCAGTTTGCGGAACAACGGGGTCGGCTTCACCAGCGGGGTGCCCGCAACGATCGGACGCGACTGCCAGACGGCCTGTTCGTGGGCGTAGTCACCGGTCAGCACCGGGTATGTTGCGGTGCCCGGGCCTTCGTCCACCTCGTGGATCTCGGGCTGGGCCGCCCAGACGCCCTCACCGCCGAGCAGTTCGAACACCCGCTGCGCAGAGTGCGGCAAGAAGGGCGTCAGCAAGGTATTGGCATCCGAGACGATCTGCAGAGCGACGTGCAGCACCGTGTCGCGACGGTCGGTGTCGTCCTTCAGCTTCCAGGGTTCGGTCTGCGACAGGTACTGATTGGCCGAACTCACCACCCGCATCGCCTCGGTGATCGCCTGCTTGAACTTACGCTGCTCCAGCAGCGTGCCGACCGTGTCGAAGGCAGCCTTGCTGTGCTCGAGCAGTTCGACGTCGACCGGCAGCAATTCGTGAGCCGGCGGAATGGCGCCGTTGTTCTTGTGGGCCATCGAAACCGAGCGGTTCACGAGGTTGCCCCACTCGTTGGCCAACTCGGTGTTGTTGCGACGGACGAACTCGTCCCAGGTGAAGTCGGTGTCGCGGGCTTCGGGGCCGGCCACCGCGATGTAGTAGCGCAGGGAGTCGGGTCCGAATTCACGCAGGAAGTCGCCGACGTAGATGACGTGCCCGTGGGAGGTGTCGACCTTTGAGCCCTTCATGGTGAGGAACTCGGAACTGACGACCTCGGTCGGCAGGTCGAGGATCCCGAACCACGGGCTGGGGTTGCCGCCGCGGCTTCCCTGGCCGTTGACGCCGAGCAGCATCGAGGGCCAGATGACCGAGTGGAAGACGATGTTGTCCTTGCCCATGAACATGTAGCAGCGAGCGCTGGGGTCGTTCCACCAGTCGCGCCAGGCGTCGGGATTGCCGGTGCGCTTGGCCCATTCGATCGATGCCGACAGGTAGCCGGTGACCGCGTCGAACCAGACGTAGATGCGCTTCATGTCGTCGTCGCGCCAGCCGTCGATCGGGATCTTGATGCCCCAGTCGAGGTCGCGGGTGATGGCGCGCGGCTTGAGCTCCTTGACGTAGTTGTAGCTGAAGTTCAACACGTTGGGACGCCAGTCCTGGCGGGTGTCGAGCCATTCCTTCAACTGGTCGGCCAACGCGGGCAGATCCAGGAAGAAGTGCTCGGTCTCACGGAACTCCGGAGTCTCTCCGTTGATGCGGCTGTGCGGGTTGATCAGGTCGATCGGATCGAGTTGGTTGCCGCAGTTGTCGCACTGGTCGCCCCGGGCGAACTCGAACTTGCAGATCGGGCAGGTGCCCTCGATGTAGCGGTCGGGTAGCGTGCGCCCGGTGGACGGCGAGATGGCACCCATCAGGGTCTTCTGCACGATGTAGCCGTTGTCGTACAGGACGCGGAACATCTCCTGCACGACCTTGGCATGGTTGTCGGTCGTGGTGCGGGTGTACAGGTCGTAGCTGAGCCCCAGGCCCTGCAGGTCCTGCACGATGACACGGTGGTACTTGTCAGCGGCCTCCTGCGGGGTGAGCCCCTCCGATTCGGCCTTCACCTGAATGGCGGTGCCATGCTCGTCCGAGCCTGAGACCAGCAGCACCTCGTGACCCGACATTCGCATGTACCGCGCGAAAACGTCCGAGGGCACCCCGAAGCCGGAGACATGCCCGATATGACGCGGCCCATTCGCATAGGGCCAGGCAGCGGTAGCAAGAATGTGAGCGCACATGGTCCACAGTCTAGGGGCTCGGCGCTGGTGGGCCACCCACCGCTCAGGGCTGTTGCCGGCCGGTCGCCGGCAGACCCGCCGATCGCGCAGACGATGCGCCGACGGCCGCCGCGAATGCGTGAGGAATAATCGACCCGTGACCTCATACCGGACGCCAGCGCTGCGAGTGATCGGTCATGCGCTGTGGATCGGGTCGCTGCTGACGTTGCTGGCGATCATCGCCGTCTCGGTGTGGCTCGACAGCACAACCGGCGGGTACGGGCTCACGTCGGTACTTCTGACCATCCGGCTGTACGGCATCACCCGCCTGCCCACCAGCGCGGCACTGTCCGTCCTCATCGGGGCACTCACCGCGGCGGCGATGAACGCGCCGAACCGGATCGCGAGGGCAGGGATTCTCGCCGGTGGCTACGCACTGGTCATGGTGCTGCTCGACGCGCTGGTCCAGCTGACTTACCATGCGTCGGCCTGGTCGAAATGGCTGACGCCACCGCTGTCGCTGTGGATCATCGTGACCGCAGCCGGAGCAGCAGGGCTGGCCTGGCGGCAACGAAAGCAGGATCTGCGGCTCTCCTCCGATGGACGGAAGATGGCCTGGCGAGCGATCGCTGTCGGGCTAGCCATGGTCCTGGCCTGGCAAAGCTGGCAGGTCGCCAACCGCTACCGTGCGTCCAATCACCAGACCACCTCCCAGACGGCAACACCGTCCGTCACCAGCTACCTGAAGCCAGTGCCGTCCATCCCCGCAGTCCGGGACGAGCTGTCCGCGCTATATGACAGCACCGTGCGGGCCGCGCCACCCGACCTGCGCTGGTCGATTCCTCTGGCCATGTCAGAGAACCCGTGCTCAACGCCATCCGGAGCCGACGGCTCCATGTTCGCACTGACCGGTCGGTTCACGGTCCGCGATCTCAATCATCCCGTCGACAGCGTCGACCTCCGGAAGATAGTTGAGGAGAACAAGGTAGTGGCCGAGCAGATCGCCAACGCTTGGATTGCCGACGGATTGATGAACAACCCGAAGACGGTCCTCGGCAGCTGGTACTTCGAAGTTCTGGAAACCGAGACCCTCGCGACCGCAAAGATCGAGTTTCTTGATGGCTACGGCAATATTCTCGTCCTCAGCAAGTGCGCCACGTAAGCCTGGATGTGCCGAGCGGACGAGCCGGGAGGACAACGCGTCCTACCACGCGTAGCAGAGGGTCTGAGGAGAAATCGGGATTGTGACTACGTGTCGGATGTCGGCGTTGCGGGTGATCGGTCATGCGCTGTGGATCGGGTCGCTGCAGACATTGGTAGCGATCATCGCCGTCTCGGTGTGGCTCGACAGCACAACCGGCGGATATGGGCTCACGTCGGTACTTCTGACCATCCGGCTGTACGGCATCACCCGCCTGCCCACCAGCGCGGCACTGTCCGTCCTCATCGGAGCACTCACCGCGGCGGCAATGAACACGCGGAGCCGGATCGCGAGGGCAGGGATTCTCGCCGGTGGCTACGCACTGGTCATGGTGCTGCTCGACGCGCTGGTCCGGCTGACCTACCACGCGTCGGCCTGGTCGAAATGGCTGACGCCACCGCTGTCGCTGTGGATCATCGTGACCGCAGCCGGAGCAGCAGGGCTCGCCTGGCGACAACGAAAGCAGGATCTGCGGCTCCCACCCGCGGCACGACGGATCGCCTGGCGGCTGATCGCCGCGGGTCTCGTCCTCGTCATCGCGCGGCAGGGCTGGCTGCTCGTCCAGCACGGCCGGTACCACAGCCCGTACTCCTCCCAGACGGCGTCTTCTTCCAGCACCGGCGGCGTCGACGAGGCACCGGCGCAGACATATCCCACAGCAGAGCCCGTCGAGCCGCTTGATCCGGCGGTACCTGTCGCTGCCGTCCGCGAGGACCTGTCCGCGCTGTATGACAGCACCCTGCGAGCAGCCGGCCCTGACCTGTTGTGGGTGGTGCCGTTGAGCGTGTCTGAAGCCCCCTGCACGAACTCGTCCGGAGCCGACGGCACCAAGGTGAGCCTGACAGGCCAGTTCAGCACCCGCGATCTGGACACCGCCGCCGACAATGTCGATTTTCTGGAGATCACCCAGGCAAACGAGGCGGTAGCGAGGCAGATCGCAGACACCTGGGTGGCAGATGGGCTGATGGGCAACCCCGACGTGATGAAGGGCAACTTCTACTTCGGCGACCGCGGACGAGGCACTCTCGCATCGGCAAAGATCGACTTCGATCAGGGCAACGGCAACATCGACGTTGCGGGCCGGTGCGCCACCTACGCCTAGGTCCTTTCCGGCAAGGGCTGGGACCGGTTACGGCACCTGCGTGCCCTGCGAGAACAGCAGCCGCCAACTGCCATCCACCAGCTGCCAGACCGAACTGCGCAGCCAGGTGCTGTGGGCGCCGACCGCCCGCCAGCGCAACAGGATCACATCGTCTGCCAGCCGGTCGGCGGCGATCGGTTCGTAGCTCACCCGCACCGGCATCGGCGCGATATCCGCCAGCAGCCGGTTGCGTGTCCAGATCCTCCCGGACGCGCCGAACTCGCTGAACTGCGGGTGCAACAGCTCGCGCACCCTCATGGGATCGCTGCGCACCTTGTCGGAGAGCAGTTCTTTCTCGTAGCCGATGACCGTCTGGATGCCGGGGTCGAATTCGGTCGCCGACGTCGGCCGGGGCTGCCCCTGAGCCGGCAACGCGGGCGCAGCTGGCCTCGCCGCGGGCTGTGCAGCAGCCGCCGGTGAGACAACCGGTATCTCTTCGAGGACCGCTGCTTCGGCCGCCTCGACCGACCCGAAGCCCGGTCCGTGCTCCACGGCGGTGCCGTCCCGGTAGGCGGTCGCTGCTGCCCGGGCCCGCTCATCGGCGGCCTCGTTCATCGCATGCCCCGCGTGACCCTTGACCCACTCGAAGCTGACGTCGCGGCCCACCAGAGCCTCGTCCAGGGCCTTCAGCAGATCCTGGTTGAGCACGGGCTGGCCGTCGGCCTTTTTCCAGCCCTTCCGTTTCCAGCCGGGCATCCACTTGGTGACGGCATTGATGACGTACTGGCTGTCGCACAAGATCTTCAACGGCTCGTCCGGCAGATGTGCGGTCGAGCGCAGCAGATCGAGCACCGCGTACAGCTCGCCCTTGTTGTTCGTGCCTTTCGGCCAGCCCCCGGCGTGCCAGTGATCGTCGTCGATGTACCACGCCCAGCCCGAAGGACCGGGGTTCGACAAGGACGAACCGTCTGCGGCTGCGATGATCACGAGCGACAGGCTAGCGCATGAGATCTGCCGGGCCGAAGGCCTGCGGCAGGAGATCGCAGATGGCTTGTGGCCCGTTCGGAGTCAGCACCTGGAGATCGGGACCGCCGTGCTCCCACAAGAGCTGGCGGCAGCGTCCGCACGGCATGATGACGGTTCCGGACGCGTCGACGCAGCACAACGCGGCCAGCCGTCCGCCTCCAGTCGCGATCAGCTGCGAGATCAGCCCGCACTCGGCGCACAGCGTCAACCCGTAGGAAGCGTTCTCGACATTGCAGCCGGTGACCAGGCGTCCATCGTCGGCCGTGCCGGCAGCACCCACCGGGTACTTCGAGTAGGGAGCGTAGCTGCGGGTGGTCATCTCCCGAGCCGCAGCCAGCAGCTCGTCCCAGCCGGCCATCACCGGGCGGTTCAGTCCTCGTCCGCCTCGATCTGGAGCACCACGCTGGCCTCGGCCGTGTAAGCCAGGAAGGTGAACGACTCCTGCAGGTACAGCTCGATGGTGTCGGCGTTGTGCGAGAGGTAGCCGATCGACAGGTCCTGGCCCAGGTACAACTCGTAATCGCCACCGCGGGTGGTCACCAACAGGCCGCCGCTTTCCAGCCCGGGTGCCCAGATGATCTCGCCGTCGAGCATCCGCGCCAGATGATCGACGATGGGATAGCCGTGATCGCTGGTCTCCGAGACCTCGGTGTACAGATCGGCCGACAGCAGCAGGCTGTAGGGGCCGCCGACCCCGGCCAGGCGCAGTTCATTGACCGCGTGTGCGACGGCTTCGGGGAACTCGGTCACGTCGTCGGAGGCGTGGACGAGCTGGTTGCTGCTGGTGGGTGCGATGCCGTCGATCCCCGCCGAGCCCAGGCCGTGGAAGATCGCCCGGTCCTCGGCCAGCGCGATCTGCTGGACGGCATCCTTGACCGGCTGCCAGTCCGAATCCTCGGAGCCGCGCTCCACATCGTCCACGTCCTGACGGGTCACCCGGAACGGGACCCGCAGTTCGATGACCTGCTTGGCCGCGCGCTGGCTGGTGATGACGCCCTCCGCGACGCCCTCGATCGCCCGCAGGTGCCCGGTGCCGACCGCCGACAGCTCGAAGCCTTCGGGGCCGGTGACGTCGACGACCCGACGCCCAGCGATCCACCGCGTGTAGGTGCGGCGCGCCTCGTCCTCGATCTGTTCCCATGCAGCCTCGGAGATCGGGGCTAGTTCGCGATGCAGGTTGTTCATTTCTGACCACTCCTTTTCAAGCTGCCGATACCCAGCGAGCCGTCGGTACGTGATGAATGCGTTGAATTTGTGGACTTGCACGGTTCGGCAGGAAGATCGGCATACGATTCCGGATCGTCGAGCAACCCGATCGGGGGGACGAAGAACAGGCATCCGGTGACCGCCGTCGAGAAATCGAGAATGCGGTCGTAATTGCCCGGCGGATTGCCGATGAACATGTTCGTGAGCATCTGCTCGGTTACCGCCGGGTCGGCGGCGTAGCTGATGAAATAGGTGCCGAATTCGCTCTGCCCGACGCGCCCGAACGGCAGATTGTCACGGACGATCTGGAGCTCGTTGCCGTCGGCGTCCTCGATCACGTTCAACGCGACGTGACTGTTCGACGGCTTGACGTCATCGGGCAGTTCGATGTCACTGAGCTTGGTGCGGCCGACCACCCGTTCCTGCTCCTCGACCGGCAGCGCATCCCAGGCGCTCATATTGTGCAGATACTTCTGGGCGACCAGATAGCTGCCGCCGTTGTAGAGCGGGTCATCGGCGATCAGCGCTGCGGTGATGTCGTCGACCGGAGGCTCGGGGTTCTCGGTGCCATCCACGAATCCGAGCAGATCACGCTCATCGAAATAGCGGAAGCCGTAGACCTCGTCCTCGACATCGACCATGCCGTCGAAATGGAGCATCAACTGGCGGGCCAATTCGAAACACATATCAGGCTGAGAAGCGCGCAGGTGGAAGAAAACGTCTCCTGGCGTGCTGACCGCCGTATGGACCGACCCGGTCAGCGCAATGAACGGGTGCAGCCCCGACGGCCTCGGCAGATCGGCATACGCGCGATCCCAGAACCGCGAACCGATGCCGGTCACGCAGCTGAGCCCCGTCTCGGGGACGCGGAACCCGACAGAACGCTTAAGTCCGGGCACGTCTGCGAGCCCTTCACGCACCGCCTGCTCGGAACCTGCCCGCACGGTCACGGTCAGATAGATCGCCGACTTTGCGGGCACCCCCAAGATGGGCTGTGCAAGCTCTTGTGGCTTTGCCCCAGACATCAAACCGCCCTTCATCCGCCCTATTGGTCAACCATCCTAGGGGTTCCCAATTCGGTGGCGGGGGCGGCTGTTCGCAGGTCAGCCAATTGCGGAAGGTGAGGTCACGCTTATCGAGCCATCGATGATATCCTTAGCGATTCGGTCGAGTTCAGCGGTCAAGTCGGCACCGAAATCCCCATCCCGTGCTTCGACCAGTGCCGTGCCGTCATTGCGCAAGGCAGCGGTGAAGACCCCGGAGGCATTGCGTCCGTCCTTGTCGGCGCGGATCAGCTCGTACACGGCCGAGCCGCGATCCTTGACCACCGAGCCCAATTGCTGGTCGCAGGCGACGGCCTCGGTCAGGCAGCCGTTGGTGTCGGTCCAGATCACCTTGAGGGTCCCGGAGTCGGCCGCCAACTGCAGAGCGCCGGTGCCCGAGTCGCCGGCGACAGCCATGATCACATCGGCGCCCTGGGCCGTCAACGCCTCGGCGGCCACCCGCCCGGCCGCCGGGTCCTGGTAGGGCGCCGCGTCGGAGCGAACAAAGGTGCCGGTCTGAGCCGCCAGGTCCCAGCCGAGTGCCTGCACCTGGGCGCCCTTCGCCTGGTTGTAATAGTCGACACCCTGCACGAAGCCATCCATGTAGATGGTGACCGCAGGCACGCTCAGCGCGCCGAAGACGCCGACCTTGCCGCTGGCCGAACGGGCGGCAGCAAGGTATCCGGCAAGGAAGGACGATTCGTGGGTGCTGAACAACACCGGACGCAGGTTGGGCGGGGCCGTGTTCGGGGTGGCATCCACCAGTGCGAACTGGACGTCGGTATTGGTCTTTGCCGCAGCCTCGACCGAATCGGCCATTCCGCTGCCCAGCGCGACCACGATGGAGCACTGGGCGTCCACCAGCGACTGCAATACCCGCGGATAGTCGGCGGCCGAATCAGCGGTCACCGAGTTGGTCTCGATACCGAGTTCGCGCTGCGCACGATCCAGCCCGCTGATCGCCTGCTGGGCGGGGCTGCCGTCGGACGCGCTGCCGGCGTCGGTGATCAGGCATGCCTTGTAGCTGCCCGCGGCAGAATCATCGGGTTCGGTGACGTCGGTAGTGGCGGTCACCGGCGGTTGAGCGCACCCGGCGAGAGCGAATGCCAGCAGCCCGGCGGCGAACGCCATCCATCGCTTCGTCATGGTTCGACAGCCTAACCCGCGGCCGGCGGTGTGACCGAACCATTGATCAGCGCGGCGCGAACTGCTTCCACCTCGGCTTTGAGCTCATCGCCGGCCGAGGCGTCCAGCGGCGCGATGTCGACTCCGCCGTCCTTCAGCGTTCCGTAATACGGCGAGCTGGTGAACTGGCCGCGCGCGGCCTCACCGATCGCGCTGATGACGGCCGCGTCGACGACCTTGCGAACGCCATCGGTGCTGGCAGCAGCATCCGGGACGACCGCCACGGCAGCACCCTTGGCCTGATTGAAGTAGTCCACCCCCGCCGCGAAACCGTTGCGGTAGGGCTCGTCGGCACCGGTCGGCTCAGCGACCGTGCCGGTCTGGGTCTGGGCCGCGGCCACGTAACCGGCCAGGAAGGCGGCGTCGGCAAGGTCGAACAGCAGTGGTTTCAGGTTTGCCCGGGGTTCGGCCGGTTGGGCATCCACCAGCAGGAACTTGACGCCGGAGTTGGCCTGCGCTGCGGCCTGAGCGTCGCCGGCATGCTGCTGGCCGACGGTGATGATCAGCGTGCACTGCGCGGCGGCCAGCGAGGCGATCGATGCCGCGTAGTCGGTCTGGGCATCGGCTTGCGCCTGCCCGACCAGAAGCTTCAGATCGGTGGCGGCCGCCATCATGCCGGTGTAGGCCAACTGGTTGATCCCGCCATCGCTGAAGCCCGCCTCGTCGGCGACCATGCAGACCTTGAATGCTCCCGGTGAAGCCACCGGGGTGGACGAGACTGCCGTACCGGCATCGGGACCGCTCGCACAACCAGCGACGGTGATGGCCGCCAGGGCACACAACAGTGGACGAACCAGACGCACCGGCGAACCTCCTTATGATCCACGGCGACCATAGTTCAGTGATCAGCTAGCCTCAACCCATGACCGATGAGCGCACCAAGTTCCTGCTGCCCGAGGACCAGATGCCGACGCACTGGTACAACCTCACTCCCGATCTTCCGACTCCCCCGCCGCCCCCGCTGAACCCGGCCACCAAGCAACCCGCCGGGCCGGCCGATCTGGCGGCGATCTTCCCGGAGGCGCTGATCGCTCAGGAGGTGAGCACCGAGCGCTGGATCCCGATTCCCGATGCTGTGGCCGAGATCTACCGACTGTGGCGTCCGTCGCCGCTGTACCGGGCGCACCGCTTCGAGCAGGCGCTGGGCACAAAAGCCCGGGTCTACTACAAGTACGAGGGCGCGTCCCCGGTCGGCAGCCACAAGACGAACTCGGCGGTCGCGCAGGCCTTCTACAACAAGCAGGCCGGCATCAAGCGGCTGTGTACCGAGACCGGAGCCGGCCAGTGGGGCGCTGCGCTGTCGTTCGCCTGTCAGGTGTTCGGGCTGACCTGCGATGTCTGGCAGGTGCGCAACAGCTACGAGACCAAGCCGTACCGGCGGATTCAGATGGAGACCTTCGGCGCGCATGTGACGCCGAGCCCCTCGGATCGCACCGAGATCGGCCGCCAGCTGCGCGAGCGGTTCCCCGATACGACCGGTTCACTGGGCATGGCCATCAGCGAGGCCATCGAAGAAGCCGCGAAGGATCCGCATGCCAACTACTCGCTGGGCAGCGTGCTCAACCACGTGGCGTTGCATCAGACCATCATCGGTTTGGAGACTCTGGCCCAGTTGGAACTCGCGGGTGAGAGGCTGCCCGATCACCTGTTCGCCTGCGCGGGCGGCGGCTCGAACCTGGCCGGTCTGAGCTTCCCGTTCCTGCATCAGAATCTGACCGCCGGCGCCTCGGTGCACGTGCGGGCCTGCGAGCCGGCCGCGGCGCCGTCGCTGACCCAGGGCGAATACCGTTACGACTTCGGCGACACCGGTGGTTTCACTCCGCTGCTGAAGATGTACACGCTGGGTGCCGACTTCGTGCCGGCCTCCGTACACGCCGGCGGGCTGCGCTATCACGGCATGTCCCCGCTGGTCAGCGCCGCCTACGACCAGAAGCTGCTGGACGCGGTCGCGATCAAGCAGCGCGATGCGTTCGCCGCGGGCGTGCTCTTCGCCCGGGCCGAGGGCATCATCCCGGCCTCCGAGTCGAACCATGCCATCGCCGGAGCGGTGGCCCATCTGCGGGCTGCCGACAACGATGCGGATGGTCAGGTCGTGCTGATCGGGCTTTCCGGTAACGGGCAACTCGATCTGCCGGCCTATGCGGACTATCTGTCCGGCACGATGATCGACGCCTGATTGGGATGAGTCAGCCCGGCTGGTATCCCGATCCCGCGGGCTCCGGAGGGCTGCGGCGCTGGGACGGGGCGCAGTGGACCAATGATGTGCGGTCTGCCGCCGGGACCGGCGCGGCGCCGCGCCCGCCCGGCCGGAATGGTGGCCGGGGCTGGCTGCTCGCGCTGCTCGTGGTTGTCGTCGCCGTCGTGGTGGTGGCCGCGCTCATCTGGCAGGGTGGGCGCGGCCCCGGCCCGGGTGTCGAGGACACCAACTCGGCGGCGCCGACCGCCAGCGGTTGGGACGAGACGTCGGCCCCGACCCCGGACCCCAGCAGCGCCGCGCCGCTGAACTGCGAAGCCGCTTCGGGCTCGGGCACGTCGGCGGTCACCATGGATCCGCTGACGGTGGGGCCGCTGTCGATGCCGTCGCCGGGCGCGGACTGGTCGGGTCCGCGGTCCGAACCGCGGATGCCGCTGGGACGAGACGGTTGGGGCTACTCGCAGCAGCTGCCCTATCAGCGGCCGTGGGCATCGTCCATGACGATCGGGATCCTGGCCGACCCAGGTTTCACCAGCACCGCCAACTCGGCACGGACGATGGCCCAGTGCATCTTGACCAGCGGCTTCTATGTGAGCATCGATGTCGCGATGGACGACTACACCGAGCAGTCTGTGGTCATCGACGAGGTCGCGGGCACCCAGGCCGACTTCATCGTCCGCTTCGATGACCCGCAACACGAGACCAAAGGTTCCCGGCTGCGGCTGATCGTCATCGACAGTGCGCCCGAGCGCACCTGGTTCTTCTCCGCCGTGCCGGTCGAGCGGGACGACCACGCTGCCGCAGTCGACCAGGTCGCCGCCGGCCTGCGGATCAGCCGCTGACGGCCGTCCGCGGGCCGGGCTGCTCAGATACCAGGGGTCGCCTCGTCGGCTGCCTGAGATGCCTCGGCCAGCTGGCGGCGCAGCGCGCTGTCGTGGCGACGGGCTCGGTCGTTGTCGTCCACCGGCTCCTTGGCCGAGGCGTCCTCGCGCGGCGGGGCGGCCTCCGCATTCTCTTGCCGCGTGACATCGATCCAGGCGATCCGGCGGCCATCCATCTCCGAGACCCGCATCGAGAAACTCGCCAGTTGCGGGGCGTCCTCGGATGCGTTGACCGGGGCCAGATCGACGATGATCTCGTCGTTCAGGCGGGGCACGCGTCCCAGGCGGCACATCAGGAACCCCGCGAGCGTGTCGTAGGGCCCCTCGGGGATCTCATAACCAGTGCGATCGGCGAAGTCCTGCAGCGAGATCAGGCCCTCCAGATCGGAGACCATCTCGTGCTTGATCTGGTCGTCGTCCACGACATCGTACTCATCGGTGATATCACCAATGAGTTCTTCGATCAGGTCTTCCATGGTGACGATGCCCGCCGTGCCGCCGTATTCATCACGCACGATCGCCAGATGGGATGATTCCCGGCGCATCTCGGTGAGCGCCCGGAGCACCTTGACGGTCTCCGGCAGGCTGAGCACCGGACGCGCCAACTGCCGGACCGGGGCCTGCCGGGCGGCCGCGTCCAAACCCATCAGATCGCGCACGTGCAGGAAACCGATCACCTGATCGGGCGAGCCGTCGGTGACCGGATAGCGGGACCGCTGATTGCCCTGCACCAGCCGGATTGCCTGGTAGGCGGACATATCGCCGGGAAGGAAATCGACCTCGGTACGCGGCACCATCACTTCGCGCAGGCTGCGGTCCCCCGCGTCGAAGACGTCGTCGACGATGCGTCTCTCCTCGTCGCCGAGCATGTCCGCGTTGGCCACCATCGAACGCAGGTCGTCCTCGGTGACGGCCTCTCGGCCCGCCTCGGGGTCACCGCCGAGTATGCGCACCATGATGTTCGTGCACTTGTCGATCAGCCAGATCAAGGGGGTCGCGGCCTTCGCGATCGCGCTGACCATCGGCGCGAGCGCGAGGGCGTATTCCTCGGGGCGCTGCATGGCCAGCCGCTTGGCGGTGAGCTCGCTCAGCACGATCGACAAGAATGAGATGATCGCGGTCACCACGACCACTGCCAGCACGCTGGCGAGCCCCGCGGCCATCCCGCGGCTCTCGAACCAGGGCGCCAGATACTTGCCGGCCAGCGAGTCGCTGCCGAAGGCCGAGGACAGGAACCCCGCCAGCGTCACGCCGATCTGCACCGACGACAGGAAGCGGTTCGGGTTGTCGGTCAGGGCCATGATGGCCCGGCCGCGCTTGCCCTTGGCCTGCAGCCGCTGGATCTGGGAATCACGCAGGGTCACCAGCGCCATCTCCGCGGCGGAGAAGAGGAAGCCGACCAACAGCAGGACGAAGATGACCCCGATAGAAACGAGCAGGTCAGACATGATTACTCACTCCAGTGAGTCTACCGGGGCCATTCGGCATGCGATTGTGCGCGAGCGCTCACGCCAGCCGGGCGGCCAGCCCGTCGTCCAGCGCGGCCAAGAACTCCTCGGTGGTCAGCCACGGCTGGTCGGGGCCGACCAGCAGGGCGAGGTCCTTGGTCATCCGGCCCGACTCCACGGTCTGCACGCAGACCTCCTCGAGGGTGCGCGCGAACTCGGTGACCTCGGGAGTGCCGTCCAGCTTGCCGCGATGCTTCAGACCGCCGGTCCAGGCGTAGATGGACGCGATCGGATTCGTCGAGGTCGCCTTGCCCTGCTGATGCTGACGGAAATGCCGGGTCACGGTGCCGTGCGCCGCCTCGGCCTCCACCGTCTTGCCGTCCGGGGTCATCAGCACCGAGGTCATCAGGCCCAGCGAGCCGAAGCCCTGCGCGACGGTGTCGGACTGCACGTCGCCGTCGTAGTTCTTGCAGGCCCAGACGTAGCCGCCCTCCCATTTCAGGGCAGAGGCCACCATGTCGTCGATCAGCCGGTGTTCGTAGGTGATCCCGGCCGCCTCGAACTGCGACTTGAACTCGGCGTCGTAGACCTCGGCGAAGATGTCCTTGAACTGGCCGTCGTAGGCCTTGAGGATGGTGTTCTTGGTGGACAGGTAGACCGGGTAGCCGCGCTGAAGACCGTAGCTCATGGACGCCCGCGCGAAATCGCGGATCGAGTCGTTGAAGTTGTACATGCCCATCGCGACGCCGCCGTGCTCGGGCATCTTGACCACTTCGAGTTCCAGTGGTTCGGAGCCGTCCTCGGGGGTGTAGGTGATGGTCACCGTGCCGGCGCCCGGCACCTTGAAATCGGTGGCGCGGTACTGATCGCCGAAGGCGTGCCTACCGACCACGATCGGCTTCGTCCAGCCCGGCACCAACCGCGGGATGTTGCTGATCACGATCGGCTCGCGGAAGATGACCCCGCCCAAGATGTTGCGGATCGTCCCGTTGGGCGAGCGCCACATCTTCTTCAGGCCGAACTCGGCCACCCGCGCCTCGTCCGGGGTGATGGTCGCGCACTTGACCCCGACGCCCTCGCGCTTGATCGCGTTCGCAGCGTCGACGGTCACCTGGTCGTCGGTGGCGTCGCGGTTCTCGATGCTGAGGTCGTAGTAGTCGAGGTTGACGTCCAGATAGGGCAGGATCAGACGGTCTTTGATGAACGCCCAGATCACGCGGGTCATTTCGTCCCCATCGAGTTCGACGACGGTACCGGCCACCTTGATCTTGCCCATGAGCGCTCCTGTTCGTTGACGATTACTGCGCACCAATGTAGCGTCTGGCAACCCCGGTCAAGCCTGATGCCGATACGTAGTCACTCGGCGGCCGGACGGGTAGGCTCTCCGGGTGCACCAGTTGATTCTGACGTTTTCCTGCAACGACACTTCCGGCATCGTTCATGCGGTGACCGGCGCGATTGTCGGTTGCGGGGGCAATATCACCGAACTTCAGCAATTCACGTCGCTCGATACCGGACGCTTCTTCATGCGGGTCGAGGTCGATACTCCTGTTCATCCGGACGATTTCTGCCAGGTGATCGAGCAGGTCAGCGACCTGTTCGGCGCTGCCTGGCAGGTGAGTGCGGCGAACCGGAAGGCCCGCGCACTGGTGCTGGTCAGCAAGGCCGCAGGACCGCTGAATGATCTGCTGTTCCATCTGCGGGCCGGTGATCTGCCCATCGAGATTCCGCTGATCTTGTCGAACCATGACAACCTGCGCTCGTTGGCCGAGTTCTACGGCATCGAGTTCGGTTCGCAGGCGGTGCTCCCCGAGAACAAGCACGAATTCGAGAACCGCATCCGGCAATGCGTGGCAGATCTGGATATCGATCTGGTGGTACTCGCCCGCTACATGCAGATACTGTCTCCCGAACTGTGCGACGATCTGGCCGGGCGCGTCATCAACATTCACCACAGCTTCTTGCCGGGCTTCAAGGGCGCCAATCCCTACCGCCAGGCGCACATCCGGGGCGTCAAGCTGATTGGCGCGACAGCGCACTTCGTGACCTCCGATCTGGACGAGGGCCCGATCATCGAACAGAACGTGCACCGCGTCGACCACAGCTACACGGTCTCGGAACTGTCCAGTGTCGGCCAGCGCCTCGAATCGGAGACCCTGACCGCAGCGGTACGTCTCTTCGCCCAGAAAAGGATCTTCCTCGACGGCATCCGCACCGTCATCTTCAAGTGACCCCGGCACTCCCCTCCGACCGCGCCCGCCCTACGTCCGCGCCTGCCCTCCGGCCGCCCGCCCTACGTTCCCGCGCCCGAAATATAAAGACGCGCCTGATATATCGGGCGCATCCTCATATTTCGGGCGCAGGAAGTGTGAGGGCGGGGCGACGACGGCGGGACGCGGGGAGGCGCAGGCCGGCAGGGGCGGGGGCGCGAACTGCGGTCGGCGGGGAATGTGCCACCCGGGCTGCGCGCGGATCAAGCGGCTGCACTAGCCTAGGAACGTCGGACTCAAACCAATGTCGAGAAGAGGAATCCTCGTGAGTGAGACTCCCGTCAAGGTGGCTGTCACCGGTGCAGCCGGCCAGATCTGTTACAACCTGCTCTTCCGTATCGCCAGCGGCTCCTTGCTGGGCGATCGTCCTATCGAGCTGCGGCTCCTGGAGATCACCCCAGCCCTGAAGGCACTCGAGGGCGTCGTCATGGAGCTCGAGGACTGTGCGTTCCCGAACCTGACCAATATCGTCATCGGCGACGACCCCAAGAAGGTCTTCGACGGGGCCAACGTGGCCATGCTGGTCGGGGCCATGCCCCGCAAGGCCGGCATGGAGCGCAGCGACCTGCTGAGCGCCAACGGTGCGATCTTCACCGCTCAGGGCAAGGCGCTCAACGAGTCGGCCGCTGACGACATCCGCGTCCTGGTGACCGGTAACCCGGCCAATACGAACGCTCTGATCGCGATGAGCAACGCCCCCGACATCCCCAACGAACGCTTCAACGCTCTGACTCGTCTCGACCACAACCGCGCCAAGGCTCTGCTGGCTCGCAAGCTTGAGGTCAACGTCGGTGATGTCACGAACATGACCATTTGGGGCAACCACTCCTCCACGCAGTACCCCGATCTCTTCCACGCCAAGGTCGGCGGTAGGGATGCCGGGCTGCTGGTGGACCAGATCTGGGTCGAGAGCACCTTCATTCCCAAGGTCGCCAAGCGCGGCGCGGCCATCATCGAGGCCCGCGGCGCGAGCTCGGCTGCCTCGGCTGCCAACGCCACCGTCGAGCACATGCACGACTGGCTCACCAACACCCCCGAGGGCGACTGGGTGTCGATGGCTGTTCCGGCCGACGGCTCCTACGGTGTCCCCGAAGGCGTCATCAGCTCGTTCCCCTGCATCGTGCGCGACGGCAAGTACGAGATCGTGCAGGGCCTCAGCCTGGACGGCTTCAGCCAGGCCAAGCTGCAGGCGTCGATCGACGAACTGCTGGACGAGAAGCAGGCCGTCACGGAGCTCGGCCTGATCTGATCGGGTCCCGCCTCGACACTGATCGTGTCCGTTTGTCTCCCGTGATGGGCGGCAGGCGGGCACGATCTTTTCTTGAGTAGGGTGCTTGGGTGGTCCCGATTCGCTCGATCCTATTGTTCTTGGCGGCTGCCGTGTGCGAGATCGGCGGGGCCTGGCTGGTCTGGCAAGGTGTCCGCGAACACCGCGGCTGGCTGTGGATCGGCAGCGGCGTGGTCGCGCTGGGCATCTACGGTTTCGTCGCAACCCTTCAGCCCGACGCCAACTTCGGACGCATCCTCGCGGCCTACGGAGGCGTCTTCATCGCCGGATCGTTGCTGTGGGGCATGGTCGCCGACGGCTTCAAACCGGATCGCTGGGACGTCACCGGCTCGCTGATCTGCCTGGTCGGCGTCGCGCTGATCATGTACGGGCCGCGGGGCGTCACCGCCGCATAGCCGCGCGCCGGGCGCCCTAGGGTTCGTAGACTCCCGGGACGATCATTCCCAGCACCATGATGGCAAGGCCCATGCTCAGCAGCAGCGTCACGTCGAAGGGTTTGCTGCGTACCTGCAGCAGGCCGACCCATTTCGGTGGCAGCAGGAGCCGCAGCACTCCGGCCAGCGTCACCGATGCCCCGATCACCACCGAGCCGCGGCGCCAATGCCAGTTGATGATCAGCACCACACCGACCGCGAAAACGGCGAGCACCGCCAGCAGTGACCAGGGGTTGAGCCCCTCGGATCCCCGCTGTTCGGCCGCCGGCTGCTCGGGGGCAGCCGGCTCGCCGTTCTTCTGATCGTCGGTCTGCTGATCGTCCATCGTCTAGACGATGCCCTCGGCCAAGTCGACGACATTGGCGAGCAGCATCGCCCGAGTCATCGGGCCCACCCCACCCGGATTGGGGGTCACCAGCGAGGCGACATCCCAGACATCGGGCGCCAGATCGCCTACTGGTTTGCCGTTCACCCTGGTCACGCCCACGTCGATACAGACCGCGCCGGGCTTGATCATGTCCGCGGTGATCATGTGCGCACGTCCGACGGCGGCCACCACGATGTCTGCCTGCCGCACATGCCCGGCCAGATCCCGTGTTCCGGTGTGGCACAGTGTCACGGTCGCGTTGAGCGACTTGCGGTTCAGCAACACGCCGAGCGGACGCCCCACCGTGGTGCCTCGTCCGATGATGCAAACCTCGGCCCCGGCGATCGGCACGTCATAGCGGCGCAGCAACTCCACGATGCCGCGCGGCGTGCACGGCAGCGGCGCGGGCTGGCCGAGCAGCAGCCGCCCCAGGTTGGCGGGAGCCAGCCCGTCGGCGTCCTTGGCCGGATCGATCTGTTCCAGAGCCCAGTTGTCGTCGATATGACCGGGCAACGGCAGTTGGACGATGTAGCCGGTGCAATGCGGGTCCTCGTTCAGCGACTCGATGGCTTCGCTGATCTGCTCGGCAGATGCGTCGCCGGGCAGGTCGACCCGCAGCGACTCCAAGCCCACCTGAGCGCAATCCCGATGTTTGCCGGCGACATAGAGCTGACTGCCCGGGTCGTCGCCGACCAGCACGGTACCGAGCCCGGGCACGATGCCCCGCTGTTTCAGGGCGGCCACTCGCACGGCCAACTCGGCCTTGATGTCGGCCGCCACCTGCTTGCCGTCGATGCGTTGCGCGCTCATTCGCTGTTACCTCCTCAGCCGACCGGTCTCAGTGGAAGAAGTGCCGGGTGCCGGTGAAGTACATCGTCACGCCGGCCTTCTTGCAGGCCTCGATGGTCTGCTCGTCGCGCACCGAACCGCCGGGCTGGACGATCGCCTTCACGCCTGCGTCCAGCAGGATCTGCGGGCCATCGTTGAACGGGAAGAAGGCATCGGAGGCGGCCACCGAGCCGACGGCACGGTCCCCCGCCCGGTCGACGGCCAGCTTGCAGGAGTCGACCCGGTTCACCTGTCCCATGCCGACCCCCACCGAGGCGCCGCCCGAGGCCAGCAGGATCGCGTTCGACTTCACCGACCGGCAGGCCCGCCAGGCGAAGACCAGATCGGCCAAGGTGGCCTCGTCGGCAGCTTCTCCGCTGACCAACTGCCAGTTGGCAGGATCATCGCCGGGGGCGTCGATCCGGTCGGGCTCCTGCAACAGCGCGCCACCGGAGATCGTGGTGAGCTTGGCGGTACCGAAGGGATAGGGTCCGGCGGTCAGGATCCGGATGTTCTTCTTGCGCTCCAGGATCTCCAGGGCGCCCTCCTCGTAGCTGGGGGCGATGATCACCTCGGTGAAGATCTCGGCGACCTGCTCGGCCATCTCGATGTTGACCGGACGATTGGTCGCGATCACCCCACCGAAGGCCGACACCGGATCGCAGGCGTGTGCCTTGCGATGTGCCTCGGCGATGTCCGCGCCGATCGCGATGCCGCACGGATTGGCGTGCTTGATGATCGCCACCGTCGGCTCGTCGAAATCGTAGGCGGCCCGATAGGCGGCATCCCCATCGGTGTAGTTGTTGTAGCTCATCTCCTTGCCGTGTAGCTGCACGGCCTGGGTGATACCCGATGACCTATCCTGCCTCGCGTACAGCGCGGCCCGCTGGTGGGAGTTCTCGCCGTAGCGCAGCGCGCCGACCTTCGTCCAGCTGGCGCCGGCCCACGCGGGGAAGCCGTCACCATCGGAGGTGTCGGTCAGCACCGAACCCATCCAGCTGGCCACCGCGATGTCATAGGCCGCGGTATGAGCGAATGCCTTTGCCGCCAGCCGCTGCCGGGTGTCCAGCGTCGTGCCGCCGGCGGCCAGCGCGTCGGCGACCAGCCCGTACTGGGCGGGCGAGGTGATCACCGCAACGCTCGGATGGTTCTTCGCGGCGGCCCGCACCATCGAGGGACCACCGATGTCGATCTGTTCGACGCAATCGTCGGGGGCGGCGCCCGAGGCGACCGTCTGGGTGAACGGGTAGAGATTGACCACGACCAGGTCGAACGGCGCAATCCCGAGCTCGTCGAGCTGCTGGCGGTGCGAGGCGAGACGACGATCTGCCAGGAGGCCGGCATGAACCCGCGGGTGCAGCGTCTTGACGCGTCCGTCGAGGCACTCGGGGAAACCGGTCAGTTCCTCCACCGAGGTCACCGGCACGCCGGCATTCGCCAGCTTTGCCGCTGTCGAACCGGTGGAGACGATCTCGACGCCGTTGTCAGCCAACTGCTGTCCCAGCTCGATCAGCCCCGTCTTGTCGTAAACCGAGACCAGGGCCCTACGAATCGGTTGCAGCTCAGTCATGCTTCTCCTTCACCAGTTCGGAAACTACGTGGACGAGCAGTGCGCGCTCAACCACCTTGATGCGTTCATGCAGCGTGGCCTCGGTGTCGTCGGGTGCCACGTCGACTGCCCGCTGGGCGAGAATCCGGCCGGTGTCGACACCCTCATCGACGACGAAGATCGTCGTCCCGGTCACTTTGACCCCGGCCGCCAGGGCGTCTCGGACGCCGTGCATACCCGGGAAGCTGGGCAGCAATGCCGGATGCGAATTGATGAAGCGGCCACCGAACTCGCTCAAGAAAGCAGCTCCGACCAACTTCATGAATCCGGCGCTCACCACCAGGTCCGGCCGGTATGCCGACACGGTCTCAGCGAGCCTGCGATCCCACAGGGCTCGGTCGGGCAGCATGGGGACGACGAAGGTCGGCACTCCCGCGTCCAGTGCGCGCGTCAACCCGTAGGCATCTGCCCGGTCGGAACCGACGGCCACGATCTCGAAAGCTGCGCCGGGGGCGGAGCTCGCCTCCAGCAGCGCCTGCAGAAGGGTTCCCGATCCGGACAACAGTACGACGACCCGAGATGTCACCCTCAGAGCCTACCTGTCGCGCTCGGCCAGCTTCGACCGGTCTTCCACCACGGTCGTCGGGACTTCCGCCTCGTCAGCTGCCTCCTCGGTGGTCGCCACGGCCGGCACCGGGCCGTCAGCAGGATTCAATGACGGCACCGGCGCTTCGGCAGACCGCACGGACTGCCAATCCGAGCGTCCGGCGCGCCAGCCGAGCACCGCCCCGGTGGCCATCCCGGCCAGGCCCATCGTGGACGGGGCCATCACCAGCAGCGCCGACATCCGCGCTCCCAACGACGTCAGCCGCACCGAACCCAGATCACCGCCGGCCGGAAGCTGCAGCAATGTGAAGACCAGTCCACAACCGACGCCGGCCAGCGCCCCGACGATCGCTGTGACGTCGACCCCGAGCTGTCGGCCATTGGCCGCAGCGCGAGTCTGCAGCCGCTTGACGAGCACCGCCGCCGCGGCGCCACCTGCCACCACCCCGCTGAGCAGCCACAACAGGCAACTGGGCGGCATCGGCCCGGCCGCCGGCACTGCGCCGAGGACGGGAATCGACGGCAGCATGCCGAGGGTCGTCTGGGCGGGCGAGACGACGGTGCCCAAGCCGAGTTGGATGCCTGCTCCGACCGACCACGCGCCGGCCCACAGGATCAGATTCGGTAACCAGGCGAGCTGACCCAGCAGCAGCATCACCCCGCCGAGGGTTCCGGGCAGCAGCGACTCGTGGATCATGATGACCTGCGAGCGTCCCCTGATAAGCGCTGTCGCGGTCACCGCAGACCCGGCAGCGATCATCACCAACAGTCCGGCCGCCAACGACCAGCCGACGGTTCGCACGATCGTCATCCCGCGCGGCGGGCGCCAGGCCAGCGCCCGCGCGAATCCGGCCAACGGCAGCAGACACGACAACGCCATCGCACCCAGCAGCGTCGAGGCGCTTCCGCCCGCCTCGACGAATTGGCGGCCCCCGGCGAGCACTACGACATAGACCACCGCGAACACCCCGGACATCCGAAGCAGCCGGGAGCCGATCTCCCCGGCAAGCGGCGGACGGCTGTGCAGCACGGCCTGATGACAGGCCGCCAGGCCGATGAGCACGATGATCAGCGTCAACCCCAGCGGCATGATCGACAATTGCGCACCCGGCAGCGACACCGACACCCCATGCGCCAGCAGCCAGCCCTGGGTGCTCAGGGCGAGCACCGCGGAGGCCTTCAGCTGCGGCACAGAGATCCACCCGAGCACGCAATAGCCGGCCACCAGTACCCAGCCGAGGGCGGCGGTGATCACGGCTGCGAGCCCACTGGTCACGGGCCAGGGCAGCCGCCACGGCTCGGCCTGCTCGGTCATCGCCTCCAGATGGCGGACCCGGGCACTGGGTGTATTGCGATGCCGTCTACCGAACCTCATCAACCGTGCAGGATCTCGCGCATCAGTGCGGCGGTCTCACTGGGGGTACGACCCACCGTGACACCGACGGCCTCCAACGCCTCCTTCTTGGCCTGAGCGGTACCGGACGACCCGGACACGATCGCACCGGCGTGACCCATGGTGCGGCCTTCCGGCGCCGTGAAACCGGCGACGTAGGCGACCACCGGCTTGGTGATGTTCTCGGCGATGTAGGCGGCAGCGCGCTCTTCGGCGTCCCCGCCGATCTCGCCGATCAGCACGATGGCCTCGGTCTGCTCATCGGCCTCGAAAGCGGCCAGCGCATCGATGTGCGTGGTGCCGACGATCGGGTCGCCGCCGATCCCGATGGCCGTCGAGAAGCCGAGATCGCGCAATTCGAACATCATCTGGTAGGTCAGGGTGCCCGACTTGCTGACCAAGCCGATCGGACCGGGGCCGGTGATGGACGCCGGAATGATGCCGGCGTTCGACTTGCCGGGCGAGATGATGCCGGGACAGTTCGGGCCGATCAGGCGGACGCCCGCGTCCAGGGACTGGTTGACGAACCGTGCCGAATCGGCGACCGGGACACCCTCGGTGATGCACACGACCAGGTCGAGATCGGCATCGATGGCCTCACCGACCGCCGATCCGGTGAATTTCGGCGGCACGAAGACTACCGACGTGTTGGCCGCGGTGGCCTCGACTGCCTCTGCCACACTGCCGAAGACCGGGAGGTCGGCGCCGTTGAACGACGCGGTCTGCCCGCCCTTGCCGGGGGTCACCCCGCCGACCACGACAGAACCACTGTCCAGCATTCGCTGGGTGTGCTTGCGTCCCTCCGAACCGGTCATGCCCTGCACGATGATCCGGGAGTCGGTTCCGAGCCAGATCGCCATCTCAGGCCTCCTTGCTTGCGTCGTCGGCCTGCTGGTCATCGGCCAAGATCTCGACCTCGGCAGCCAGTTCGGCCGCCAGCCGGGCGCCATCGTCCATGGTCTCGGCGAGCCGGACGCGTGGGTGCGCATACTCGGCCAGGATGCCACGTCCTTCTTCGACGGCATTGCCGTCCAGCCGCACCACGATCGGACGCGTGGCCTGGTCTCCCAGCACCATCAGGGCCTGCTTGATGCCGTTGGCCACCTCGTCGCACGCGGTGATGCCGCCGAAGACGTTGACGAAGACCGACCGCACCTGCCCGTCGGACAAGATGATGCTCAGTCCGTCGGCCATCACCTGGGCGGACGCGCCACCTCCGATGTCGAGGAAGTTTGCCGGTTTCGGCTGACCGGGCAGGTCGGCGCCCGCGTAGGCGACCACGTCGAGGGTGCTCATCACCAGGCCCGCCCCGTTGCCGATGATGCCGACGTCGCCGTCCAGCTTCACGTAGTTGAGACCGCGTTCGGCAGCCGCCAACTCCAGCGGATCGGTGGCGGAGAGGTCCTTCAGCCCGGCATGATCGGGATGCCGGAAGTCGGCGTTGTCGTCCAAGGTGACCTTGCCGTCAGCCGCCAGAATCTGCCCTGAACCGGTCTTGACCAGGGGATTCACCTCGACCAGCGTGGCGTCCTCGGCGACGAACGCAGCCCCCAGAGTGACCAGTACCTCAGCGATCTTCACGCGGTCGGCCTCGTCGAACCCGGCGGCGTCCACGATCTCGACAGCCTTGGCGGCGTCGATGCCCACCCTGGGGTCGACAGCTACCCGGGCCAGCGCTTCGGGATGCTCGGCGGCCAACGTCTCGATGTCCATCCCGCCCTGGGTGCTGCACATCGCCAGCCAGCGCCGTTCGGCTCGATCGACCAGCAATGAGAAGTAGTACTCCTCGGCGATGTCGATGCCCTCGGCGACCATCACCTGGTGCACCGTGTGACCCTTGATGTCCATGCCGAGGATCTTTTCCGCGGCCTGCGCCGCCTCCTTCGGCGAACGGACGACCTTGACACCGCCGGCCTTGCCGCGTCCACCGGTCTTCACCTGGGCTTTGACGACGGTCACGGGAGTACCGAGCGTGATGGCGGCTTGCTCTGCTTCTTCCGGCGTTCGAGCGACGATGCCTCGCGGAACCGGAACGCCCTGGGCTTCGAACAGATCCCGGGCCTGATACTCGAATAGATCCACCCCGTCAGCCTAGCGGGGCATCGATCACAGCTTCTCCAACGGCGCGTACTTCAAAGCGAATCGCTTCACCCCGCTGGATCCGAAATCGACGTCGGCCTTCGCATTGTCACCACTGCCATGGGTAGCCACCACGGTGCCCATGCCGTAGGTGGAGTGCAGCACCCGGTCGCCGGTGTTCACTGTGGGCAGAGTCTTCTTGATGGCCTGGCCGCGTCCGGTGCCGAAGATCGTGCCCGACCCGAGCGCGGCGCGGGCCGAGGCGGTCCGTTCGGCCGCGCCGGACGCCCAGCTGGCCACCTCGGATTCCTTGCGCCGCCAGTCGATGAGGTCGTCCGGGATCTCGGCGAAGAACCGGCTGGCCGGGTTGTAGGCGGGCTGACCGAACATGGTGCGGACGACCGAACGGCTGAGATAGAGCTTCTTGCGGGCGCGGGTGATGCCGACATAGGCGAGTCTGCGTTCCTCCGCCAGTTCGGCGGGGTCGGTCATGGCACGCATGTGCGGGAAGATGCCGTCCTCCAGGCCGGTCAGGAAGACCGTGTCGAATTCCAGGCCCTTCGCGGTGTGCAGGGTCATCAGCGTGACGACCCCGGCATCGGCGCCGGCGTCGGGAATCTGGTCGGAGTCGGCGACCAGCGCGATCCGCTCCAAGAAGGCTCCCAAGGACGCGTCCGGCTCGGGCTGGGCCGTCGCCAGAGCACCGGCCAGCTCGGCGCCCGGGTCGGCAGCGCCGTCGGTGCCGGTCGAAGCTACCACCTCGAAGTCGTCTTGTCCGGCCAGGTCCCGGGTGGTGGCCTGCGCGACGAACTCCTGGGCGACCTTGACCAGTTCGATCAGGTTCTCCAGCCGGGTCTCGTCCTGCGGGTCGGACGAATTGCGCAACTCATCGATCATCCCGGAGCGTTTGAGCACCGCCTCCAGGACATCGCTGGCCGGCAGGCCGGCATCGACCATGGCTCGGAAGTCGGCCATCATCTGCCCGAACGCTCTCACCTGGTTGAGCGAGCGGGTGGCGATACCCGGGGCCTGCTCGGCGCGCTCGATGGCGTCGGCGAAGCTGATCTGTTCGTTGGCGGCCAGCATCGCCAGCGCTACCTCGGCGCGCTCCCCGATCCCGCGCTTGGGCACGTTGATGATGCGGCGCAGCGAGACGTCGTCCGAGGGGTTGGCGATCGCGCGCAGATAGGCCAGCGCGTCACGGATCTCGCGGCGCTCGTAGAAGCGCACCCCACCGACCACCCGGTAGGGCAGGCCGACCCGGATGAACACCTCTTCGAATGCCCGGGACTGGGCATTGGTGCGGTAGAAGACCGCCACATCGGAGTACTTGGCCCGGCCGCCATCGACCAGCGAGTCGATCTCGCCGGCGACGAAACGCGCCTCGTCGTGCTCGGTGTCGGCGACGTAGCCGACGATCTGTTCGCCGGCGCCGGCCTCGCTCCACAGCTTCTTGTCCGGACGCCCCGAGTTGTGCTGGATGACCGCATTCGCCGCCGACAGCACGGTCTGGGTGGATCGGTAGTTCTGCTCGAGCAGGATCGTCCGGGCGCCGGGGAAGTCGTTCTCGAAGTCGAGGATGTTGCGGATCGTCGCTCCGCGGAATGCGTAGATCGACTGGTCGGAGTCACCCACCACCATGAGCTCACCCGGGGTGATGCGCGGCGCGTCGTCCGGCAGCCCGTCGTCGGGGCCGAGATCCCCGCACAGCTGCTTGATCAGCAGGTATTGGGCGTGGTTGGTGTCTTGGTACTCGTCGACCAGCACATGACGGAAACGCCGGCGGTAGGCCTCGCGGATCTCGGGATGCTGCTGGAACAACAGCACCGTGGTCATGATCAGGTCGTCGAAATCGAGTGCATTCGCCGCCCGCAACCGTTCGTTGTAGGCCTTGTAGGCCTCGGCACGCACCTCGTCCAGACCGGAGGCCTTTGCGATGGCCTGGTCGGGAGTGATCAGCTCGTTCTTGCAGTTGCTCACCCAGTTGAGCAGGGCCCGCGGCGGAAACTTCTTGGGGTCGAGGTTCTGGTCGCGGGCGACCAGCGTCATCAGGCGCTTGGCGTCGGTGTCGTCGTAGATCGAGAACGTCTTGCGAAAGCCCATCGCATCGATCTCGGATCGCAGGATGCGCACGCAGGCCGAGTGGAATGTGGAGACCCACATCAGCCGGGCTCGGTTGCCCACCAGATCGATGACGCGCGAGCGCATCTCGGCGGCGGCCTTGTTGGTGAAGGTGATCGCCAGTATCGAACCGGGGTGCACATCGCGCTGCGACACCAGATAAGCGATGCGGCGGGTCAGCACCCGGGTCTTGCCCGATCCCGCGCCGGCGACCACCAGCACGGGACGACCGGCATGCGTAACGGCTTCCCGCTGCGGCGGATTCAGGCCCTCGAGCAGATCTGATTGAGTCATAGCCCTATCAGGGTAGCCGGGTCCCCCAACGCACCCTGATAGCGACCCTGACCACGACCAGACCTTCAGGTTCGTAACACTTCTCCTGCCTACACTGGCGCCATGATGTTCATCTCATGGCTTGTCCTGGGCCTCATTGCAGGATCGATTGCGCGAGCTGTAGTCGGCGGGGGCGGTGGATGGATCATGACCCTGCTGCTCGGTGTGCTCGGCGCAGTCGTCGGTGGCTGGATCTCGTCGGCGATCTTCGGCATCTCGCTGCAGGGATTCTGGAACCCCATCACCTGGATCATCGCCATCCTCGGCGGATTCCTGGTGACCTTCCTCTACAACAAGCTGACCAAGAAGGCCTGACGGCGCAGGGCCGGCCGCACAGACGTCCGGTCCTCCCCACCCCGTCACTCCAAACGCTCGCCATAGAACAGTTTGCTACAGACAGCAGCGAACTGACTTATGGCGAGCGTTCCGTATTTATGGCGAGCGTGCCGGATCCGCGGCGGGGGTCTACGCCAGCTTGGGATTCATACGAGTTCGGGATTCACACCAGCTTGCGGTCGGTTGCCCACTTGGTCAGCTGATAGCGGTTCGACAGCTGCAGCTTGCGCAGCACGCTGGAGACATGCGTCTCGACGGTCTTGATCGAGATGAACAGCTCCTTGGCCACCTCTTTGTACGAGTAGCCGCGGGCGATCAGCTTCATCACCTCGCGTTCGCGCTGGCTGAGCCGGTCGAGGTCCTCATCGATGGACGCCACGTCGATCGAGCCCGAGAACGCGTCCAGGACGAAACCGGCCAGCCGCGGCGAGAAGACCGCATCATTGGTGGCCACCCGCCCGATCGAGTCGATCAGGTCGTCCGTGCTGATCGATTTCGTAACATAGCCGCGGGCGCCGGCCCGGATGACACCGATGACGTCCTCGGCGGCGTCACTGACCGACAGTGCCAAGAACTTCACCTTCGGCTGGGTGGCGTGCACCTTCTTGATGACCTCCGCGCCGCCACCACCGGGCAGGTGAACGTCCAGCAGCACCACATCGGGCACCGTGGCGAGGATGGCTTTCACCGAGGTGGCCACGTCTTCGCCCTCGCCGACGATTTCAACCTTGTCGGACGCCTGTTCGAGTTCGTGGCGGACGCCGGCCCGGAAGATGCCGTGATCGTCCACCAGGACGACCCGCCACGGACCGGTGTGCTCGGGGGTTGGTTCGGTCTGGGCGTTGGTCATGCCTTCATCTCCAATCGGATCTCGGTTCCCTCACCGGGCGCCGAGCGAATCTTCGCGCTGCCGCCATGGCGTTCCATGCGGCCGACAATCGACGAACGCACCCCCATCCGGTCGTCCGCGACATCGGCAGGATCGAATCCCTTGCCCCGATCACGGACGAAGACCTGGACGAGTTCACCCTCGCCGGTAGGTTCCACCTCAGCATAGACATCGATGAACGGCGCGCCGGAGTGCTTCGCAGCGTTGGTCATCGCCTCCCGCGCAGCCTGGACGAGTGCTCGCAGCCCTTCGGTCAGTTCGATGTCGCCCACGCAGACCACCTCGACCGGGACACCGCGTTCGTCCTCGACCTCACCACCGGCCTCGGTCAGGGCGGCCTTCAGAGTCGACGGCCCGGCCTGGTCGGCGTAGAGCCAGGAGCGCAGTTCACGCTCCTGACGACGAGCAAGTGTCGCCACCTGCTTGGGATCGTCGGCCTGGCGTTGAATCAGGGCCAGGGTCTGCAGCACCGAATCGTGCAGATGGGCCGCCATATCGGCCCGGGTGTCGGCGATCAGCTTCTCTTCATAGGCTGCGGCCATCCTGCGCCGGTAGCGCAGGATCCACGGCGCAGCCACCACGGCCACACCCGCGACGGTCAGCGCCGACACCATCGCCACCAGCGGCAGCTGACCGACCCCACCTTGCGATGCCGCCAGCAGCGCCACCGCACCGCCGATCAGCGTCATGCCACCCAGCACCCGCACCGCCTCGACCCACTTGCGGCCACCGACGGATACGATCGGCCGCCGGGTCTGCTCGGAGCCTGCCGGCGCCTCAGCCGCAGACTTCGAGACCGCGGGTTCATCATCGGCCTGTAGCCAGACCAGACCGACACCGAGCGCGGCCAGCATGATCGGCCAGAAGAACGCATTGGCGGGCCCCATGCCGAGCATCCGGGCCAGCATGATCAGGCCGAACCCGACCATCACCACCGCGCTCACCCGACCGAAGCTGACATTCTTCGGACGAGTCGACTGGCGCATGCCCTGGTTGGTCGCCGCCTGCAGCCCGGGCGGCTGCTCGACCGGCGACGGTTCGGGCATCAGGATCCACAGCACCGCGTAGACGCCGATGGTCAGGAAGTTCGCAAACGCCAGACCGACGAAACACAGCCGGACCAGCCACGTCGGCCAGCCCAGATGATCAGCGATGCCGGCAGCGACCCCACCCAGCCAGGCCTCGGAGCGGCTGCGGGTCAGTCGGGTGCGTACCGGCGGGTTCGGTGGTACGGGCGCGACGGGACCAGGTTGTTGATAGCTGGGTTCCGGAACGCTCGTCACCCTTCAAGGTTCACACGTCTGCCCCTGCAATTCCACCGAGCCCGACCCCGAAGGCTCCCGGAAATGGATGTTCCGCAGGACCATAGCCCCGGTAGGATTTTGGGGGATCGCTCCGGGTCCGAATCCATACCATGAGCCGACTAGGGCGGCGAGACTTGACTACATGTCCGCCAGCACGCCACCGCCACCTCAGCAGTGGCCGTTGCGTCCGGATTCTCCTCGGCCGTCTCGTGACTGGGCGGCCGAGTTCCTCGATCTGAAGCGCACTCCTGCTCACGGCAATATCACCGGTCTGAGCGTGGCGGTGGCGGACTGGTTGGGCATCGATGTGCTGCTGGTGCGGTGCCTGTTCGTGTTGACCGGACTGTGTTCGGGCATCGGTGTCCTGGCGTATCTCACCGGATGGATACTCACTCGCAACGCGACCACCGGTATGGCTCCTCTCGATCACGTCGGCCGCCGCTGGCGCAATGCGCCGCCGAAGGTCGTGGTGAGCTGGGCGCTGGCGTTCGGCATCCTGGGCAGCCTGTTGTTCGGCACCGTCACCGGGGTCGGCTGGCTGCCCGTCGCGATGATCGCAGTGACGGCTTGGGCCGGAACCCAGGGCCGGCTGCGCCGAGGTGGTGCTCCGCGCCGGGTAACCACCCGCTACTGGTCCCCCACGCCGGCTCCGGTCAAGGCGCATGACCGCGCCGCTGTCGCCATCACCCTGGGGACGCTGCTGTTGGCCGCCGGTGCCGCGTTCGCGACGACGGTTTGGTTCCCCGACAAGGTGGTGCTGCCGCTGGCGGCAGCGCTCGGGATGATCGGGCTGGGTCTGCTGGTACTCGCCCGGCGCGGACGCGGCCTCGGCCTGATCATTCCGGGCGTGATTGTGGCGGTGGCGATGGCCGCAGCGATGATCGCGCTGCCGCCGCGAGGCAGTGACGCGATTCACTATCTGGCGTCCGACCAGCTCGGTGATGTCTCGCTCTACGACTCCCAGCAGAGCCTGGACATTGGGGCGGTGCCGATCACCGAGGATGATCAGTGGCAGATCGATCTGCGGGACTCCCGGCTCGGCCTGACGCTTGCGGCCGATCAGAACGTGATCATCGAGTTCAACTACAGCGATTCGACGGCCATGTTGCCAATCGGCTTCTACAACGGATCAGGCCAGGTCACCTACCGCCAGATCATCGACGAGACCCAGCCGACCCTGACGATCGTGATCTCCGCCCACGATTCACAGCTGTGGGTGATGCCATGACCCGCAAACCCAGTCTGGTGGCGATCATCTGGGGGCTTGCCTTCATCGCGATGGCGGGTCTGGCGGTACTGCAAGAACTGAAAGTCCTGACCACGATGACCGTCTTCGGTCTGCTCGCACCGCTCGGGCTGATCGTCCTCGGCCTGCTCGGGCTGGTGCTGAGTAACCGACGCGACAGCCCCCACTGATCCCACCATCACCGACCACGCAAGCCACTACAGAAGGGACAATAGACTCATGACAACTCGGAAACTCGTCCGCAGCCGCGATCATCGCGTCATCGCCGGTGTTTGCGGTGGCATCGCCGAATACTTCGACATCGACCCGACCATCGTGCGGGTGGTGACCGCTGCGCTCGGCCTGTTCAGCCTCGGAGCCGTCTGCGCTGCCTACGTGATCGCCTGGCTGGCTATCCCCGACCAGGGAAGCGGCCAGACCGGGGCCGACCAGCTCTACGACCGCTACGGCGACTATCAGCGTCGCCGCGACGCCCGCCAGTCCGGTGGTGAGCCCGACAACGGTCCCGCTGACACCTTCAGCGCCGACTAACCCCCGGATTCGCCGGCATGCCGCTGGGCACCGATCACTCCCACTCGATCGTGCCCGGCGGCTTGCTGGTTACGTCCACCACGACCCGGTTGATCTGGCGCACTTCGTTGGTGATGCGCGTGCTGATCTTCTCGATCACTTCGTAGGGCAGCCGCGACCAATCGGCGGTCATGGCGTCCTCGCTGCTCACCGGACGCAGCACGATCGGGTGACCGTAGGTTCGTCCATCACCTTGGACGCCGACCGAGCGCACATCGGCGAGCAGGACGACCGGCATCTGCCAGACAGCGCGATCGAGACCGGCAGCAGTCAGCTCGTGGCGGGCGATCGCGTCTGCGGCACGCAGCAATTCGAGACGCTCCCAGGTGACCTCGCCGATGATGCGAATGGCCAATCCCGGACCCGGGAAGGGCTGGCGCCAAACCATCTCGTCGGGCAGACCCAGCTCCACACCGGCAGCGCGCACCTCATCCTTGAACAGGGTGCGCAGCGGTTCGATCAGGGTGAACTGCAGGTCGTCGGGCAGTCCACCAACATTGTGATGGCTCTTGATATTTGCCGCGCCGTCGCCACCCCCGGATTCCACGACATCGGGGTACAAGGTGCCCTGCACCAAGAAATCGATGCCGCGCTCGCCGGCGATGGCCCGGGCGGCCGCCTCGAAACTGCGGATGAACTCACGGCCGACGATCTTGCGTTTGGTCTCCGGGTCCGAGACGCCAGCCAGCGCCTCCAGGAAACGATCCTTCTCATCGGCGACCACCAGCCGCACGCCGGTCGCCGCCACGAAATCCTTCTCGACCTGCTCGGCCTCGCCGGCGCGCAGCAGGCCGTGATCGACGAACACGCAGGTCAGCTGATCGCCGATGGCGCGCTGCACCAGAGCAGCCGCGACCGCCGAATCGACGCCACCGGACAGCCCGCACAGCACCTGCCGGTCGCCGACCTGCGCGCGGATCGCCGCGATCTGCTCGGCGACGAAATTCTCGCTCGTCCAGTCGGGGGTCAACCCGGCCACGTTGTACAGGAAGTTCTCGATGACCTGCTGGCCCAACTCGGTGTGAGCGACCTCGGGATGCCACTGCACACCGGCGAACCCACGATCGGTGTCGGCGAACGCCGCCACCGGGGTGCCCAGGCTGTGCGCGAGCCGACCGAAGCCGGCAGGTTCCTGGGTCACGGAGTCGCCGTGGCTCATCCAGACGTTGAGCGTCTGCGGGATTCCGGCCAGCAACGGCGACGGCTCGTCCACCTCGAGATGGGTACGCCCGAACTCGGAGGTGTCGGTGCGGCGCACCACGCCGCCCAGCGCCTGGGCCATCGCCTGGAAGCCGTAGCAGATGCCGAAGACCGGCACCCCCGCGGAGAACAGCGCCGGGTCGACCTGCGGGGCGCCGCTGGCGTAGACCGACTGCGGGCCGCCCGACAAGATGATGGCCTGCGGGTCGCGGGCGAGCACCTCGGCCACCGACGCGGTATGGGGCATGATCTCGGAATAGACGTGCGCCTCACGCACCCTGCGGGCAATGAGCTGGGCGTACTGCGCGCCAAAGTCGATGACAATGACCGGTCGTGAAGGCATGCGCCAGAGTCTATGCCATCCGATTCGCCCGACTGCATCGAGTGATCCGCGCTGCACCCGGGTTGACGTGGCCTGACGTTGACGTGCGATGACTGGGTATGACGATGTCACTTCGGCGGACGCGACGGCGCAGTCTGCTGTGGGCGGATCTGCCCGGCTCCGGGCAGCCGAGTTCAGCAGTAGTCGACGAAGCCTGTTGCCAGGTGGTTGGATGGTCCCGTGAGCTTGTTTTCGAGGGTCCGCCTGATTGCCTCGCGCGTCGACGAGGACCTGGCCGCCGCCCAGCGTGAGGATCCGGCGGCCAGATCCAAACTCGAGGTCGCGATCATCTACTCAGGCCTTCACGCGATCTGGATGTATCGGGTCGCTCACTGGATGTGGGGCAAGCCGGGGCTACGATTCAGCTCCCGGCTGCTCAGCCAGATCGCCCGCTTCCTCACCGGCATCGAGATCCATCCAGGCGCGACGATCGGGCGGCGGTTCTTCATCGACCACGGCATGGGCGTGGTGATCGGCGAGACCGCGATCATCGGGGACGACGTCCTCATCTACCACCAGGTCACCCTCGGCGGCCGCGCCCGCGGACGCTTCAAGCGGCACCCCACGATCGGCAACCGCGTCCTGATCGGGGCCGGAGCCAAGGTGATCGGCGACATCACCGTCGGCGACGACGCCAAGATCGGCGCGAACGCGCTGGTCGTCAAGGACGTCGCGCCCGGCGCCGTGGTCGTCGGTATCCCCAGCAACGTCCGCTCGGGCGACGTGATCGCCTGAGGGCCCGGTCAGTCCTCGGTGGCCGGGCCGCCCGCGTGCTCGTCGGCGATCTTCATGTGGTGGCGCACCACCTCGCGGACGATGAAGTTCAGCAGCTTCTCGGCGAACTCCGGATCCAGATCGGAATCGATCGCCAGCTGGCGTAGCCGCCCGATCTGAAGCGCCTCCCGCTCGGGGTCGGCGGCCGGCAACCCGTGCTGGGCCTTCAGCGCGCCGACCCGCTTGGTGATCTTGAACCGCTCAGCCATGATGTGAATCAGCGCAGCGTCCAGATTGTCGATGCTACCGCGCAGCCGCAGCAGTTCGGCCAGCGTCCGCTCCTGATCCTCGGTCATGTCAGCGGACGATCAGGTCGATGCGCTGGAAGGCCTTGACCTCGGTGTAGCCGGTGCTTGCCAGCGCGCGGCGCAGCGCGCCGACGATGTTCATGGTGCCGTCGGGGGAATGCGACGGACCGAGCACGACCTCGGACAGTGAGCCGACCTGGCCCACCTCGACCCGGCGACCGCGCGGCAGGGCCTCGTGCCAGGCCTCGGCGCCCCAATGCCAGCCCTGTCCGGGAGCCTCGATCGCGCGAGCCAGTGGCGTGCCCAACATGGCGGCGTCGGCACCGCAGGCGAGCGCTTTGACGACGTCACCGGAATACCCCATCGAACCGTCGGCGATGACATGCACATAGCGGCCGCCGGACTCGTCCAGGTAATCACGGCGGGCTTCGGCGACATCCGAGATGGCGGTAGCCATCGGCACCTCGATGCCCAGCACATGGCGGTTCGTCGACGTCGCGGCTCCGCCGAAGCCGACCAGCACACCGGCGGCACCCGTGCGCATCAGGTGCAGCGCGGTCTGATAGGTCGCACAACCACCGACGATGACCGGCACGTCGAGGTCGTAGATGAAGCGGGCCAGGTCGAGCGGTTCGGCAGCGTTCGAGACGTGCTGAGCGCTGACCGCGGTGCCGCGCACCACGAAGAAATCCAGGCCCGAGTTCTCGATCACCGAGGCGAACTCCTGGGTGTTCTGCGGGCTGAGGGACCCGGCCACCGGAACCCCCGTGTCCCGGATCTCGCGCAGCCGTTCGGCGATCAGCTCTGCCTTGATCGGCTCGGTGTAGATCTGCTGCAGCTTGCGGGTGGCCTCGGCGGCGTCGGTGATGGCGGCGAGCTCATCGAGCACCGGCTGCGGGTTGACGTAGCGCGTCCACAGGCCTTCGAGGTTCAGCACACCCAGACCACCGAGGCGTCCGAAGGCGATCGCAGTGGCGGGGCTCATCACCGAATCCATCGGCGCAGCCATCAACGGGAAATCGAAGGTGATGGCGTCGATTCGCCATTCCAGATCGATGGTCTCGATGCCGCGGGTGCGGCGCGTGGGCATGATCGCTACATCATCCAGCGAGAACGCCTGCGCGGCGCGTTTGCTGCGTCCGATGTCGTACAACATGGATCCTCCATTTTCGGCTGAGCGCCCCACCAATCTAGGCGATCCGGCGCGCTCGCGCAGGCATCGGCCACTACGCGGTTCTTGACCGGGTTTTCGCGGTCACACCGATTCCGGTGGCTGCGGCCACGACGCGCATCACTGCTTGGAGGCGTAGTTCGGTGCTTCCACCGTCATCTGGATGTCATGCGGATGGGACTCGCGAAGCCCGGATGCGGTGATCCGGACGAACCGTCCGTTGGTCTGCAGCTCTTCGATGCTGTGCGCGCCGCAGTAGAACATCGACTGGTGCAGGCCGCCGGCCAACTGGTAGAGCACCTGCGACAGCGGCCCACGGTAGGGCACCTGGCCCTCGATGCCTTCGGGAATGATCTTGTCGTTGCTGGTCACATCGGCCTGGAAGTAGCGGTCCTTGGAGTAGCTCATGGTGCGTCCGCGGGTGGCCATCGCGCCCAGCGAACCCATGCCGCGATAGCTCTTGAACTGCTTACCGTTGATGAAGACCAGGTCGCCGGGGCTCTCGTCACAACCGGCCAGCAACGAGCCGAGCATCACCGTGTCGGCACCGGCCACGATCGCTTTCGCGGTGTCACCGGAGTACTGGAGGCCACCATCACCGATGACCGGGACACCGGCTGGCTTCGCCGCCCGGGCGGCCTCATAGATCGCAGTGATCTGGGGGACGCCGACACCGGCGACCACCCGCGTCGTGCAGATCGAGCCCGGCCCGACACCGACCTTGATGCCATCCACCCCGGCGTCGATGAGCGCGCGGGCGGCTTCGTAGGTGGCGACGTTTCCGCCGATGATGTCGACATTGCGGGTGGACACCTCAGCCTTGAGCCGCTTGATGAACTCCACCTCTGCCCGGGAATGACCATGCGCGGTATCGACCACGAGACAGTCGACGCCCTCCTCGACGACGGCCATCGCGCGCTCCCAGGCGTCGCCGAAGATGCCGACCGCGGCACCGACGCGCAGGCGTCCCTGCGGATCCTTGCAGGCCTTCGGGTACTGGTCGGACTTCACGAAGTCCTTGAGGGTGATCAGGCCACGCAGGCGTCCGGTGTCGTCGATCAGCGGCAGCTTCTCGATCTTGTTCTTGGCCAGCAGCGCGAGCGCGTCGTCCGACTTGATGCCGACCGGTGCGGTGACCAGCGGCATCTTGGTCATGACCTCGCCGACCAGTCTGGTGGGGTCGCTTTCGAAGCGCATGTCACGGTTGGTGATTATGCCGAGCAGCATCATGGACGAATCGACCACCGGAATGCCGCTGATGCGGTAGGTGGCACACAGTTCATCGGCCTCGCGCAGGGTGGCGTCCGGGCTGATGGTGATCGGCTCGTCGATCATGCCGGCCTCGGAGCGCTTCACCTGGTCGACCATGCGGGCCTGGTCGTCGACCGACAGGTTGCGGTGCAGGACGCCCAGACCGCCCTCGCGGGCCATCGCGATGGCCATCCGCTGCTCGGTGACGGTGTCCATCGCGGCCGACAGGAACGGCACATTGAGGGTGATGTTGCGGCTCAGCCGAGCATTCGTCCGGACCTCGCTCGGGATGACATCCGATTCCCGGGGTTGCAGCAAGACGTCGTCGAACGTCAGGCCCAAAGCTTCGAACATTGGTGGTATTCCGGCGGGAGTCAACTGTTCGGACACCGCACTTCCCTTCCATCACTCAGCTGGAAAAGGCCAGTTTAGCCGCCCCAAATGACCGGTCAGTCGCCACCGGGCCACCAGCACGGCAACGGCCAGGCCGATACCCTGCGCGACCGGTATCGGGAATCCCGCATAGTCGAGCAGCACACTGGTACTCAGCAGTGCGCCGACACCGGCGATCACCCAGGCGGATGCTTTCGCCGACAGCGCGATGGTGCCCAGCAGAATGCCTCCCCACAGCACATACCAGGGCTGCAGGCTCGGATAGCTGAACGCGAAGACGATCAGCGCCCAGGCCGTGAAGGCGATCGGACGCGTCGCGCCCAGGCGCCATCCGAGCCACCCGATGGCTACCGCGCCGATGATCAGGAAGATCGGGCCGACCACCGACATAGCTCCGCGCAGCGAGACCGAGGTGAACATCTCGATCGTGGCGGCCACCGTGTGGGCGATCGACTGGCTGCCTGCGCTCTGCGGAGAGCCCGACCCGGTGGCCCAGCCGAGTCCCCAGCCCGACGCGAGGGTCGGGATCGCGAAGCCCGCTGCCGTCGCGGCCAGGCCCACAGGCAACCGCCACAGCGCCTGCGGGAAGATCTTTCGCCAGGCCTGCCGGGCGGTGAGGTCTGAAGGGCTGTGACCGAGCGCGACACCGGCCAAGGCAACGGCGACCATCATCAGGCCGAGGGGCTGTTTGACAGCCATCCCCAGCCCCACCGCGACACAGCCCAGGGGCCACCAGGCCGGCCGGCGCAGCGCTGTCCAGATGCCCAGCACACCCAATGCGACCGCCCAGGAATCGTTGTGACCACCTCCGATGAAGTGGACGATCACCAGAGGATTCAAGATGCCGAACCACAGCGCGTTGCCGGCGCTCTGACCGGCGGCACGTCCGATGCGCGGCAGGCAGGCACCGATGGCGATGACCGAGGCCAGACCGGGGATCCGCATCGCGAACAGCGACCACAGCGGGCTTGCCCCGCTGATCGCCACCATGGCGGCCTGGATGAGCAACGCCAGCGGCGGATAGACGGTGGTGGTGTACTTCCAGTACGTGTCAACGCGTGAAGCAAAGGGCCCGCCCACCGAACTGAGGGCGGTGTGATATGGATCGAACCCCTGCAGCACGAGCCAGCCCTGCTCGAGATAGGCCCAGACATCCTTGCTGAGCAGCGGTGGGCAGACCAGCAGCGGCAGGCACCACACGGCAAAGGTGCGCCACGCGTTCTTCTGATCGGTGCCGCGCATCATCAGCCAGCCGGCGAACAGCAGCACCACACCGAGCGCCGCCGGCAACGTGTGCGCCCAGCGGATCGGCAGCGGATTGGAGCGTCCAGCGAAGCCGAGCCCCCACGGTGAGGCCAGCCAAGCCGACACGGCCAGCAGAAGGGTGCCCGCCAGCCCGACCATTCTCCCCCGGCTCGTCTGCTGCACGCAGGCATCGTAGCCGGTGGCTCTCGGCGCGTTGACCACGCCCATCCGATCGATGCCGAACCGTCACCCAAACGAACTGGGTGCAGCCATCTCCCTGTCACGGGAGATAACTGCACCCAGAAACGACTCAGAATGGCTGAGTCATTGACTACTTGGCGTCGTCCTCGTCGTCATCGTCCTTCTTCTCGACCACCAAGGTTTCGGTGGTAAGCAGCAGGGACGCGATGGAGGCCGCGTTGGCCAGCGCCGAACGGGTCACCTTGACCGGGTCGATAACGCCCTGGTCGATCAGGTTGCCGTACTCGCCGGTCTTGGCGTTGTAGCCCTCGTTGGCGCCGAGTTCGGCGACCTTGGCCGCGATCACGTAGCCGGGCACGCCACCGTTCTCAGCGATCCAGCGCAGCGGCTCGATCAGCGCCTTGCGGACGGTCTGGACACCGACGCGCTCGTCGTGATCGGAGCTCTCGACGCCGTCCAGCACCTTGGCGGCATGAACCAGAGCAGCGCCACCGCCGGCGACGATACCCTCTTCGATCGCCGCGCGAGTAGCCGAGACGGCATCCTCGATGCGGTGCTTCTTCTCGTTCAGCTCCACCTCGGTAGCAGCGCCGACCTTGATCACGCAGACGCCACCGGCGAGCTTGGCGACCCGCTCGGCGAGCTTCTCACGGTCCCAATCCGAGTCGGTGCGCTCCATCTCGGCGCGCAGCTGCTCGACGCGGGCCTTGACCTCGGCCTGGTCACCGGCGCCGTCCACGATGGTGGTGTTGTCCTTGGTGACCACGACACGACGGGCGCGACCGAGAACCTCGAGACCGACCTGGTCGAGCTTGAGCCCGACCTCCGGAGCCACAACCTGGCCGCCGGTGAGGATCGCGATGTCCTGCAGCATGGCCTTGCGGCGATCGCCGAAGGCGGGAGCCTTGACGGCGACGGCGTTGAACGTGCCACGGATCTTGTTCACCACCAGGGTCGACAGTGCCTCGCCGTCGACGTCCTCAGCGATGATGACCAGCTGGCCGTGCGCTGCGATGACCTTCTCGAGCATCGGCAGCAACTCGTTCATGTTGCTGATCTTGCCCTGGTTGATCAGGATGTACGGATCGTCGAAAACGGCCTCCATACGATCCTGGTCGGTCACGAAGTACGCCGAGATGTAGCCCTTGTCGAACTGCATGCCCTCGGTGAAGTCGAGCTCGGTGCCCAGGGTGTTCGATTCCTCGACGGTGATGACGCCATCCTTGCCGACCTTGTCGAAGGCCTGCGCGATGATCTCTCCGATCTCCTCGTCGCGGGAGCTGATGGTGGCGACACTGGCCATGTCGGCAGCCGACTCGACCTCACGGGCCGCCGAGCGCAGTTCGTCGATCACCAGGCCAACGGCCCTGTCGATGCCGCGCTTGAGGCCAATGGGGTTGGCCCCAGCGGCCACGGCCCGCAGACCTTCATGCACCAGCGCCTGCGCCAGCACCGTTGCGGTGGTGGTGCCGTCGCCGGCGACGTCGTTGGTCTTGGTGGCGACCTCTTTGGCGAGCTGAGCGCCGAGGTTCTCGTAAGGATCGGTCAGGTCCACTTCCTTGGCGACGGTCACGCCGTCGTTGGTGATAGTGGGAGCGCCGTACTTCTTGTCGAGGACGACGTAGCGGCCCTTCGGGCCGAGCGTCACCTTGACGGTATTGGCGAGGGTGTCCACACCGCGCTCGAGAGAGCGGCGGGCCTCCTCGTCGAACTGGAGTTGCTTAGCCATGAATCAGTGCCTCACTTCTCGACGACTGCGAGAATGTCGCGCGCGTTGAGCAGCAGGTAGTCCGTAGCGTTGTAGCGCACTTCCGTGCCGCCATACTTGCTGAAAATGACGACGTCCCCGACCTTAACGTCCATCGGCACGCGGTTGCCCTTGTCGTCGATGCGACCGGGGCCGGCGGCGACGACCTTGCCTTCCTGCGGCTTCTCCTTGGCGGTGTCGGGGATGACCAGACCCGATGCGGTGGTGGTCTCAGCCTCGAGAGGCTCAACGAGGATACGGTCCTCGAGCGGCTTGATCGTGGTTGCCACGTTCAAACCCCTTTCTGTTGTCTAGGTGTCACGGTGCAGTACGAGCGGGACGTCGTCGCGGGTGCCGTTCCGATCGTTGGCACCCGGGCCTGCCGAGTGCCAAGAACCACCTTAGACCCGCGATTGGCACTCAGACAAGCCGAGTGCCAGAGCTAACTGCGGCGGCAGACCAGGGCCTTCGTCCCGGCGGTCGTGCGGGCGACGATCAGCGTTGCCGCATTGGGTCCGGATAGCTTCAGACTGCGGCGCAGCTGGGCGGGATCGATATCGACAGCCCGCTTCTTGATCTCCAGTACCCCCACCCGGTCCGCACGCACCCACGCCTTGAGCACCTTGGGATTGAAGTCCAAGATCTGCAGCACTTCGAAACAGGACGCGAACGGCGTCCGAATCGGCACGTCGCTGGACAGGTAGGCGACACCGGGGTGCAGCAGCCAAGCCTGCGGGCTGATCTGGTCGATCGCCCGGGCCCGGATGACCGCGCCGTTGGGGTCGAGAAGGTAGCGTCCGGGCGCCGCCACCGGCAGCCCCGGCGCCGCCGGATCCGACTCGATGCGATGCTCACCGGGCAGCAGAACAGCCGCACTGACATTGTCCTGAGCACCCGCCAGCCGCCACAATCCGGCCTCCACGATGTCTCCCCGGTCGGACACCCAGCAGGCCTCGACACCGTGGGGGATGAGTTCGCGGGGCAGGCCCGGCCCGAGCTTGACACACAGCGGATGCCCGCTCGCGACTAAGCTGAGCACGAAGTCCCAGGACGGACTGAAGTCGGCGACCCGCCAGCTGCGCCCTGACGCGGTGCGGCGGGCGGGGTCGGTGAAGATCCCGGTGGACGCATCGGCGTGAGCCAGCAACCGCGGACCGACCTCGGTCGCATCGCCACAGATCACTTCGACACCCGGCAGATTGGCCCGGGCCAGCTCGGCGGTCAGCCGATCGGCCTCCACCGCGACGACCTCCAGGCCCGCGGCGCTGAATCCGCGAGCGTCCGCACCGATGCCGCAGCACAGATCGATCACCCGCCGTACCCCAGCGGCACGGTAGCGCTCCGCTCGCCAGGCAGCCACCGACGGTCTCGAGGCCTGCTCCAGGCCATCACGGGTGAACCACATGCTCTCGGCCGCGGCGCCGAACTTGGCCGCGGCCTGGCGTCGCAGGCTCACCTGAGTCAGGGCGAATGCCGCCACGTCGGGGCTGAAGCGGGAGCGCAGCCGCGCCGCCGCAGCCAGCGATTCGGGGTCGGCCTCGGCCATCGCCATCTCGGTGGCGGCCGCTCGCTGGTCCCAGGGCTGGTCACTCACCGGGCGTCCTCACCGCAGCGTGCCCGACCAGCCGAGGGGCTGCCCGTCACGGTACGGAATCACCAGATGAAACTGCTCGACCTGCGGATCGAAGGTCTGCGGCAGGAAGTACCGGTCCCCCGCCCACATCGGCAGCTGGTCCAGCGCCGAGAGGGGCTGCCAGGCCAGCGGGCCCTCGGCGTTACGTTCAGGGATCTCTCCGGTCCATGAATCCACCACGAAGACGAAACCGAAGACCGAGGTGCCATCGGGATGAAAACCCGGCCAGCTGACCGTGCCGCGCAGCCGCATCGAGACGACCTCGATCCCGGCCTCCTCGCGCAGCTCGCGGGCCATCCCCGACCAGACGTCCTCGTCCGCCTCGACCTTGCCCCCCAGCCCGTTCCATTTGCCGAGTTGCTCGTCATCGGATCGGCCGATGCGGTGCACCATCAGCACCTGCCGGCCGTCGGGCGACAGGACGAAGCCGAGCGTGGTCAGCTCCGGGCTGTAGGCCATGGCAGACCTCCCAAACAGAGACGAAGAAATCAGGCGATGACCTGGGTGACCGGCATGCCCGAGTCGGCGGGGATGTCCAGGCTGCTCGGGGCACGTCCGGCCTCGATCACCTGCGCGCCGAGCACAGCGATCATCGCGCCGTTGTCCGTGCACAGCCCCGGACGGGGACGCCGCAGCTCCACCCCGGCTTTTTCGCAGCGTTCGGCCATCAGGGTGCGTAGCCGCGAATTCGCCGCTACTCCGCCACCGAGCACCATGTGTTTGATGCCCAGCTCCTGGCAGGCATCGACGGCCTTGCCGGTGAGCACATCGGCGACCGCCTCCTGGAAGCTCGCGGCCACGTCGTCGACGCTGATCGGCTCGCCGTCGCGTTCGGAGCGCTCGACATACCGCGCGACCGCGGTCTTGAGCCCGGAGAAGGAATAATCGAAGCGATGCTTGGCCATGTCGTGGCGGGCGGTGAGCCCGCGCGGGAACGCGACCGCCTTCGGATCACCGTCCTGAGCGGCCTTGTCGATCACCGGTCCGCCCGGGTATTCCAGACCGAGCAGCCGCGCCACCTTGTCGTAGGCCTCCCCTGCCGCGTCGTCGATGGTGGTGCCCACCTCGTCGATGTCGCCGGTGATGTCGCGCACCTCGAGCAGCTGGGTGTGCCCGCCCGAGACGAGCAGCGCCAGCACCGGGGTCGGCAGCGGGCCGTGGTCGAGAATGTCCACCGCGACGTGGCCGACCAGATGGTTGAGCCCGTAGAACGGCACCTTCAGCACTGACGCGAGCGTTTTGGCAGCGGACAGCCCGACGACCAGCGAGCCCATCAGGCCCGGGCCCGCGGTCACCGCGATCGCGTCCACCTCGCCCAGATCGGTGTCGGCCTTGGCCAGCGCCCGTTCGAGAGTGGGCACCATGGCCTCCAGATGGGCGCGGGAAGCTACCTCGGGCACCACCCCGCCGAAACGGGCGTGCAGTTCGACCGAACTGGCCACCTCGTTGGCGAGCAGTTCGGTGCCGCGCACGATACCGACACTCGTCTCATCGCAGCTGGACTCGATGCCCAGTACGAGAGGACCGCTCATGCCAGCCACCCGGCGTGGGCGGCCAGCGCAGGATGCTGCAGCGCGCATTCCATGACCACGGCATCATGACCGGCGCCGTAGTAGTCACGACGGCGCAAGATGGCCTGAAAACCGGACGAGCCGTAGAGCGCGAGTGCGGGCGCGTTGTCCCGCCGGACCTCGAGCAGCATCCGGTCGGCGCCGGCGGCCTCGGCCCATTCCTTGCCGACGCTGACCAGCCGGCGGGCCACGCCGTGGCCGCGGTGGGCCGGAGCGACGATGACCCGCAACAGCTCGGCGGTGTCGTAGAGCACACTGAAGCAGGCGACGGCTTCGATGCCGGCCGAATCCCGGCTGACCAGCACCAGTCTGCCGGTGGTGTCCAATTCACTGACCCACGACGCAGCGCTCCAGCGCTGCGGACGATCGAATCCGGACTCTTCAAGGCTCAGCAGTGCATCCAGATCGTTGCGATTTGCGGTAGAGACGATCATCGACCCTCCTGTCGGTAAGCGATGCGCAGCTTCTTTGTCGAAGGCAGCGCCGATTTACGCGTGCGGGGTACCTCAGCATCAGGTTTGCGCAGATAAGCGGGCTCGAGCCCGGTGTCCGGTAGGTGGTCGATCATGGCGGCGGCCAGCGCAGCATCCAACCGGTGCGGCGCACCCGGAGCAATCCGGTCGGCGAACACCTCGGGGTAGACCTCAATGCCCGGGCCGCCGACCGGCAGCAGCGGCAGCCCACCGGGGACCGTCACCGCCGGGCCGGTCTCCCGAATCCCGGACGCGTCGTAGGCCGCCCAGTAGAGCTCCTTGCGGCGAGCATCGGCGGCGACCACCACCGGGGAGTCCGGCCGGGACTCACCGGCGAACCAGGCCGCCGCGATGGCGTCCAGGCTGCCGAAACCGCGCACCGCAACACCGGCGACCAGACCCAAGGTGCGGGCAGTCACGATGCCGATGCGCAGCCCGGTGAACGGTCCCGGCCCGATACCGACCGCGATCAGCGAGAGGTCGGACGCCGACAGATCGTGGGCTGCGAGCAACTCGTCGATCATCGGCATCAGCTCTTCGACATGCTTGCGGGAGCTGGTTTCGGTGCGCGAATCGACCGGCCGGCCGTCATGGGCCAGTCCGACGTTGATACCGCTTGCGGTGTCGATCGCCAGCACCCATCCGGAAGTAGAACTCACCATTCCTCCTGCACACCGGCAAGCGCCCACAGATCCACCCCACGCCAGCGCGGCCCGATGCCCCGGACGGTCACGATGCGGGTCTCGTCGTCGACGTCACCACTGCGTTCGATATCGATCTCCAGCCGGTCGGTGGCCAGATACTCGGCCAGCCCGGCGCCCCACTCGACCAGGGTGACCGAATCGGCCAGCGTTTCGTCCAGGTCGAGATCGTCGAGCTCGGCGGCCGATCCGAGCCGATAGGCGTCGACGTGCACCAGCTGCGGTGCCGTCCCGGTCGAGTGATGGATGCGGCTGAGCACGAACGTCGGCGACGTGACCGGGCCGCTCACCTGCAGCCCTTCGGCGATTCCCTGGGTGAGGGTCGTCTTCCCGGCGCCGAGTTCACCATTGGCGACGATCAGGTCGCCGGGAGCCAGCAGCGCAGCCAGCCGGACGCCGAGATGGCGCATGTCATCCGCGGTGGGAACTACCACCCGGGCGGGCAGCGCGGCAGCGAGAAGCAGCTGATGGTCATCCAGTTCGCGGATCACCTCGAAGCCATAGCCCTGCCACCAGCAGACGACATGCGGCAGTTCACGGCGGGCGATGAGTTGCAGCCGGCGCATACCGGCATCGGTCGCCAGCTGAGCGGCAGCCACGATCATATGAAAGGCCACCCCATTACGGCGGTGGCCAGGAAGTACGGATACTCGATGCAGCATGCCCGACGGCACGTCTGCATCGGGATGCAGCGAACAGAACAGGCAGCCGACCACACCGGAGTCGTCGGAGGCGATCAATCCGATCTGGGTTGCGATGCGTTCCTCGATGTCTGCCAGCTCGTCACTCATGGCATCAGCCGGCGGATCGAGCGCGTCTCGTGCGCCGAACGCTTGGGTGATCACCTGCTGCATCGTTTCAGCGTCGCCCGGCTCAGCGAGCCGCAACTGCAGCTGCTGGTCGGTCTCGGTTTCGATCACATCGTGCGAGTCTACGCGCGCGCGTGGCGAAGACCGAATTTTGCGGCCCGGAGGGGCCGGCAGCAAACGTTTCCCCGCTAGTCGGCTGCCGGCCATCCGGCACCCGATCAGCGGACTGAGAACGTCGGAATCATCCAGAGTTTGCCATTCGGCAAACTCAATGTCATGCCAGGTTTCATCGGTAACCTAAACTGAAGTCGTGCGAGTTGGATTTGTAACCGAGTGCTTCTTGCCGTCAATCAATGGTGTCACCAACTCAGTACTTCGAGCTTTGGAACACCTGAGACGCCGCGGCCATGAGGCTTTGGTGATCGCCCCCAGTGACCCTCGCGGTGTCCCGGAAAGCTATGCGGGCTTTCCTGTTGTGACGACCGCCTCGCTCTATCTGCCCTGGTATCCCGATCTTCGGCTGTCGGCCACCTCCGCGAATTCGCTGCACAAGCTGCTCGCTGATTTCGCTCCTGATGTCGTGCACCTGGCCGCTCCGGTGATTCTCGGTTCGAAAGGGGTGATGGCCGCAGCCGAGTTGGGCGTGCCGAGCGTCGCCCTTTACCAGACCGAGGTACCCCGCTATGCCGTGCAGTACGGATATCCGGCTGCCGAGCCGATCTTCTGGCGGCACCTGCGCAAGCTCCACAACATGGCGACCATCAATCTGGCGCCGTCCAGCTATACCCGTGACCAGCTGATAGCGCACGGGTTCTCACGGGTGGATGTTTGGGGACGAGGCGTCGACACCGAGTTGTTCAGCCCCGACAAGCGTGATCAGGCGCTGCACGATTCGTGGGCCCCGCACGGCGAGGTCGTGGTGGGCTTCATGGGACGCCTGGCTCCCGAGAAACAGGTCAAAGATCTGCGCGCGCTCTCCGATCTGCCCGGCGTTCGGCTGGTGATCATCGGGGACGGTCCACAGCGTGCCGAACTCGAGGCCGACCTGTCTGGTGCGGTCTTCGTGGGCATGAAGTCCGGGGAGGAGTTGGCTCGCTGCCTGGCCTCCCTCGACCTGTTCGTTCACCCTGGGGAGTCGGAGACCTTCTGCCAGGCGATCCAGGAGGCTCACGCGTCGGGGCTGGCTGCCATCGCACCCCGCCGGGGTGGCCCGATCGACCTCATCGATCCGTCACACAACGGCTGGCTGTACCCGCCCGGTGATCTGAGCGCCATGCGCAATCAGGTCGCCGACCTGGTGGGTGACGGCTTCAAGCGGACGATCTTCGGGCAGACCGCCCGCAAGAGGGTCGAAAATCGCACCTGGCCGCGGGTGTGCGACCAGTTGCTCGACTACTACTGCGCAGCGATCGACCTGGGCGTCAGGTCACCGGCCAAGACCGGCTGATCACCCAGTTCGGCAAGGTGCACCAGCACCTCGGGAATCGCCTGCGCGACAACATCGGGCGGGAACGGGCCGGGCTTGCGGGCCGCAGCCATGGCCTGAACCGACGCCGCGAGCGCTGCCGCCTTCGGGGCGGGCAGTCCCGCAGCCAGCAAGGTGCCGCAGATGCCCGCCAGCACATCACCCGATCCCGCCTGCGCCGTCCATGAGGGGCCGGCGATCGCCAGGGTGACCCGCTTCTCGAACGGATTGGCGATGTACTGGGTGGCGCCCTTGAGCAGCACCGTGGTCTCCCAGCGTTCGGCCGCCTCGTAGGCCTTGCCGACCGGATCGTCCTCCACCTCGGGTCGGCTGATGCCCAACAGCTCGGCCAGCTCCCCGGCGTGGGGGGTGAGCAACGATCCTTCGGGCAGCCGCTTGGGTAGATAGCGCAGCGCATCGGCGTCGATGACCAACGGCACCCCTGATTCCAGGATCGGGCCGAACCGCTGCTCAGCTCCCTCTTCGGACCAGCCGCAGCCGACCAGCCAGGCCTCGACGCGCCCACTGCCGGCCGTCACCGACGGCAGCTTGTGCAAGATGAGGTCGGCCAGCCGGTCGGGGCCGGTGAACCGGATCATGCCGGCCCCCGAATAGACCGCGCCGGTCACCGACAGCACGGCGGCACCGGGATAGCGATCCGAACCGGTATCGATGCCGAGTACACCGCGGGAGTACTTGTCGGTATAGGGCGTCGGCCACGGCCACCAGCGGGCCACATCCATCCGCTGCATCTGACGCAGGTTCGACTTCGGCAGCTCGAGGCCGATGTCGGCCACCTCGACATCCCCGCAGGCGCTGGCTGCCGGCTGCGCGAGATGGCACAGCTTGGGCGCCGCGAAGGTGATCGTCCGGGTGGCGGCGAGGACATGGGCGGGACGATGATGGTCCTCGGCCGCGAGTCCGGAGGGAATGTCGATGGCCAGCACGGGGATCTTCAAGACGTCACACATCTCGGCGAACCAGTGCACATTCTCCGGCAGACCGGTGCGTCCTCCAATGCCCGTGATGCCGTCGATGACCAAGGCGATGTCGGGCAGCAGCCTGCCGACCTCCAAGTCGTTGAGGAAGCGGATGCCGACCTGGCGGGCAGCCACGACGCCCTGCGGGTGGGCTGTGCCGGCGACCGGCCAGACCATCACCTGGCGGCGCCCGTCGCGCACCAGTTTGCGGGCCGCGAACAGTCCATCACCGCCGTTGTTGCCGGGGCCGACCACCACCAGGATGGTGCCGGACGGAACCATCCGCTCCGCCAGTTCGGCCACCTGGTCGGCGGCGCGCAGCATCAGATTGACGTCGGGATTCGCTTCGGCGAACTCCCGTTCGGCAGCGCGGATCTTATCGACTGGCTGAATCCCGATCACGATTACCCCTCACAGATGACAAATGCCGTTGCCAACCCGCCGTCATGGCTCAGTGATAGCCGGATGTTCTGCACTGCGCATTCGGCGGCTCTCGCCGCAACCGTACCGCGAATGACGAACTCGGGGGCGCCATTGGCCGATGTGATGACCTCGGCGTCCAACCAACTCATGCCGCCGGGCGAACCGAGTGCCTTGGCCAACGCTTCCTTGGCGCAGAATCGGGCGGCCAGCGAATCGGCGGACCGCGGTCTGCCGTCGGCGGTGTGGGACTCGGCCGAGTTGAACAGCCGATCCATCAGCCCGGGGTGACGCTCCAGCATGGCCGCGACGCGGTCGACCTGGCAGATGTCGACCCCGATGCCGATGATCATGCCGAGATCACTCGACGGTGACGGACTTCGCCAGGTTGCGGGGCTGATCGACATCGTGGCCGAGCTCGGTCGCCAACTCACAGGCGAGCAGCTGCAGCGGGACGGTCGCGACCAACGGCTGCAGCAGCGTCGAGGTGTGCGGCAGCCGGATGATCAGATCGGCGTCCGCCTCGATGCCGTCGTCCCCGTTCTCGGCCAGGACGATGGTGTGCGCGCCGCGCGCCTTGACTTCCTTGATGTTGCTCAGCACCTTGTCGCGCAGCTGATCGCGGCCGGCCGGCGGCACGACGACGAACACCGGCATGCCCGGCTCGATGATGGCGATCGGCCCGTGCTTGAGCTCGCCGGCGGCGAATCCCTCGGCGTGCTGGTAGGCGATCTCCTTCAGCTTGAGTGCGCCCTCGAGGGCGACCGGGTAGCCGACATGACGCCCGAGGAAGATGAAGTCCTCGGCGCTGGCCAGATCGTGGGCCAGCTGGTAGATCTCGTCGGCGCCGTCCAGCATCTGCTGGATCATCTGCGGGGTGTGCGCCAGCTCGTCGGTGATGACGCGGATCTCGTCGGCGTACTTCATGCCGCGCACCTGGGCGAGGTACAGCCCCAGCAGGTAGCAGGCGGCCAGCTGAGTAAGGAAGCCCTTGGTGGACGCCACACCGATCTCGGGGCCAGCGTGAGTGTAGATGACTGCGTCCGATTCGCGCGGGATCGTGGCGCCGTTGGTATTGCAGATGGCGATGATCTTGGCGCCTTGGATGCGGGCATGCCGGATGGCCATCAGCGTGTCGGCGGTCTCGCCGGACTGACTGATGGTGACGCACAACGTCTGCGGATCGATGATCGGATCGCGGTAGCGGAACTCGGAGGCCACCTCGACCTCGCAGGGCACCCGCGTCCAGTGCTCGATGGCGTATTTGGCGACCATCCCGGCGTAGTAGGCGGTGCCGCAGGCGACGATCACGATCTTGTTGATACGGCGCAGGTCTTCGGGTGAGATGCCGCGCATCTCGTCGAGCACCAGCTCCCCCTTGGAGTTGAAACGACCCAGCAGGGTGTCGGCAACAGCCTTGGGCTGCTCGAAGATCTCCTTGCGCATGAACCAGTCGAAGCCGGCCTTCTCGGCGGCCGAGGTGTCCCAGTCGACGTGGTAGCGGGTGGTCTCGGCCGGCTGGCCGTCGAAGCCGACCACGGTGATGTCATCGGCGGTGATCAGGACGATCTGATCCTGCCCGAGCTCGACCACATCGCGGGTGTGTTCGATGAAGGCCAGCACATCGGAGGCGACGAAGTTCTCGTCCTTCCCGACGCCGACCACCAGCGGGGAGTTGCGGCGCGCCGCAACGACCTCACCCGGACGCGTGACGTCGATCGCGACGAGCGTGAACGCGCCCTGCAGACGCGCGACGACCGCGCGCATCGCGTCGATCAGCCCGTCGGCGCTCTGCAGTTCGGCGGCCAGCAGGTGAGCAACGACCTCGGTATCGGTCTCGGACTTGAAGTGCACGCCCGCCTCGGTCAGCTCGGCGCGCAGATCGGCGAAGTTCTCGATAATGCCGTTGTGGACCACGGCCACTCGGCCGTCCGCGGAGACGTGCGGGTGCGCGTTCTCATCGGTGGGTGCACCGTGGGTGGCCCATCGGGTGTGCCCGATGCCCTGATGGGCTACGGGGAAGTCAACAGTCGCCAGTTCGGCTTCGAGATTGGCGAGTTTGCCGGCCTTCTTCGCAACACTCAGCCGGCCGTCAGCGACCACCGCGATGCCCGCCGAGTCGTATCCGCGATACTCCAGACGCCGCAGTCCCGAGATGATGACATCACGCGCATCGCGAGGGCCGACGTAGCCAATGATTCCACACATGGGGAAGAGTCTAAGGTATGCCTGGTAGTCGCAGCACACGCACCCGCCCGCTAGGCTGTCCCTCGTGTCCAGAGCCGGGAGTCTCGAGCCGTGAGTAGTCCATGGGTGACCCTGTTACGCCAGACGTGGGCAGATCTCGCCACCGACGGCCAGCTGACGCTGAACACTGCCACGGTCGAAAGGCTGCGCGGCCTGCAGGATCCGACCGATGAACGCGACGTCACCGAGGTCTACCTGCCCCTGGCGCAGCTGTTGAATCTCTACCGCATCAACCATGATCAGCTCTACGCCGATTCGTACGGGTTCTTGAAGATCGCCCCCACCCGAACGCCGTTCATCATCGGAGTGGCCGGCTCGGTTGCGGTGGGTAAATCGACGTCGGCGCGCCTCTTGCGGGAGCTTCTGAGGCAATCGGCCGGCCATCCGAGGGTCGAATTGGTGACCACCGATGGATTCCTGTACCCGAATTCGGTTCTGGAAGCCCGCGGCATCCTCGACCGCAAGGGCTTCCCGGAAAGCTATGACCGCCGCGCGCTGCTGGATTTCGTCATCGCCGTGAAATCGGGTGTCGCCGAGGTCACGGCGCCGGTCTACTCCCATGTCATCTATGACATCGTCCAGGGTGAGAGGATCGTCGTCACGCGCCCGGACATCTTGATCGTGGAAGGCCTGAACGTATTGCAGCCGGCCCCGGCCGGACGAGGCGATCTGGCGGTCAGCGATTTCTTCGATTTCTCGGTCTATGTGGACGCCGACGAATCCGATATCCGCGACTGGTATGTAGCGCGATTCACGGCGCTGCGCGACACCGCATTCCGCGATCCCACCAGCTTCTTCCGTTCCTATGCCGAGCTGTCCGATGAAGAGGCGGTATGGCAGGCGCGCGAGGTCTGGGACACCATCAACAAACCGAACCTCGTCGAGAACATCGAACCGACCCGCGACCGCGCCACCGCGATCCTGCGCAAGGGCAGCGATCACGTGATCTCCGAGGTGCGGATCCGGCGGATCTAGCCGTCGGCGACCTCGGCCCGCGGCAGTTCCACGGCAGCTGTTTCACCGGCAGCCAGCTGGGAGCCGTTGCGGGACGGCTGGTGGTTCTGCGCACCGGTAGTTTCGACGGCATCGGGTCCGTCGCCGGAGATGATCAGCGGTTCATCGGCTTGGACGGCGGTACCCAGCTGGGCCTCCAGCCGGTCGAGCACCGTCCGGAGTTCATTGATGGTCGCCTCCACCCCGGCCCGTTCACCGCCGGTCGCCATGTATTCCAGCGCACGCTCGTGGTCGCGTTCCTTGTACGCCTCGTCCAGGCTGTTGATGACGATGCCGACCACCAGGTTCACCACGATATAGGTGCCGATGAGCAGGAAAGAGATCACATACGGCACCGCGAACGGGCTGACCTGACGCAGGTCATGCAGCGTCTGGTTCCAGCCTTCCAAGGTGAGCAGCTCGAACATCGTCAGCATGGCTTCGCCGATGTTGTCGAAGTAGCCCGGAATGTCGGCATTCCCATGGTCACGAAACGCCATCCAACCGACCACCGCATACAGATAGCACAGCAGTACGGTCAGGGCCGCCAGCGACAGCGCGGGTCCTGCTGCCCGGCGCAGCCCGCGCAGCAGCACACGCGAATCGGGCATGATGCGCAATAGTCTGCTGACCCGAAGCAGCCGGATCACCCGCAGCGCCGTGGCGCTGGTCGACACCCCGGGAATGAAGCAAACCGCCACCACCAGGAAGTCGAAGGTATTCCAACTCGACCTGAAGAAGCGGCGCGGGTCCAGCCCATCGGCGGCGAAACGCACCACCAGTTCGATCACGAAGATCGTCACGAAGATCCAGTCCAGGCGCATCAGCACACCGGAGACCCAGCCGTCGAGCGTGAAGGTGTTGATGCCGATGATGACGGCATTCGCGACGATTGCGCCGATGATGAACGACTGGAAGAAACGCGACCGGACGAGGCGATCTGGCGGTCAGCTCTGCCAAGCCGGCATCGGCTCGGCGGGTGGGCGGGGCTGGGGGAACGGCACGGCCCTTACAGAGCGAGGCGGCTCGCGACCAAGCCCGCGAGTTGCTCGGCGACCTGCTGGGCGTTCTCGGCGGTGGACGCTTCGACCATCACGCGAACCAGCGGCTCGGTGCCCGACGGACGCAGCACCACGCGCCCGCTCATGCCCAGCTTGTTGTTGGCCTGGGTGACCGCACGAGTGATCTCGGGGTCGACGCCGGCCCGCATCTTGTCGACATTCGGCACGTTGATCATGACCTGCGGCAAGGTGGTCATCACCGAGGCCAGCGAGGCCAGCGAGCGCCCCGACCGTGCCACCCGGGCCGCGACATGCAGCCCGGTCAGCACACCGTCGCCGGTATTCGCATACTCGCTGATGATGACGTGGCCGGACTGCTCACCGCCCAGCGTGAATCCGTTCTGAGCCATCGCCTCCAGCACGTAGCGATCGCCCACCCGAGTCTGCTCGACCTGGATGCCGTGCTCGCGCATCGCGATGATCAGCCCGAGGTTGCTCATGATGGTGGCGACCAGGGTATTGTTGTGCAGCTTGCCCTGCTCCTTGAGATCCAGTGCCAGGATCGCCATGATGTGGTCGCCGTCCACGACGGCACCGGTCGCGTCCACGGCCAGGCAGCGGTCGGCGTCGCCGTCCAGTGCGATACCCAGATCGGCGCCGTGCTCGACAACCGCCGCCTGCAGTCCCTCGATGTGGGTCGAGCCGGCGTTGTCGTTGATATTGAGGCCGTCGGGAGTGTTGTTGATCCCGACGCCGGTGGCGCCGCTGGCCTCGAAGGCGGGCCCGGCGGTATAGGATGCGGCGCCGTTCGCGGCGTCGATGACCACCTTCAGGCCATCCAGCCGCACGCCTTCCAAGCTGGCGACCAGCGCGTCGATGTAGGTCTGGCGCAACGCATGTCCCTCGTCGGTGGTGATGCGTCCTACGTCACCGGCGATCGGGCGCTCCCACTGCTCGTTGAGGCGTTCCTCGATGGAGTCCTCGATCGAGTCGTCCAGCTTGACGCCGCCACGCTGGAAGAACTTGATGCCGTTGTCGGGCATCGGATTGTGGGAGGCCGAGAGCATCACTCCCAGGTCGGTGCCCTGCGTGTTGACCAGGTAGGCCAAGCCGGGGGTCGGCACGATACCGACATCGATGACGTCCACACCGGTACTGGCCAGCCCCGCGTTCACCGCGGCTGACAGCAGCTGGCCGGATATCCGAGTGTCACGTCCCACCAGCGCGGTGGGACGCCGGCCCGTGAATGCGCCGGCCTCACCCAGTACCTTGGCGGCTGCTGCGGACAGTTCCATGGCGAGTTCGGCAGTGAGGTCGGCATTGGCGACTCCACGCACTCCGTCGGTTCCAAAAAGTCGTGCCATAGGGGCTAAGCGTAATGGCCAGCCGCCCCGCTGTGTAAAACGGGCTGAAACGCAACACAGCCGACCGCGTGGGCGATCGGCTGTGTTGAGCAGGTATCGAAGATCAGCGCTTCGAGTACTGCGGGGCCTTACGGGCCTTCTTGAGGCCGGCCTTCTTGCGTTCCTTGATGCGGGCGTCGCGGGTCAGCAGGCCTGCCTTCTTCAGGGCAGGACGGCTGGCCTCGGTGTCGATGGCGTTGAGCGCGCGGGCGATGCCCAGGCGAAGCGCCCCGGCCTGGCCGGTCACGCCGCCACCGTTGATGCGGGCGATCACGTCGTAGGAATCCACCACGCCGGCGGTGACGAACGGCTCATTGATCGACTGCTGATGCACCTTGTTGGGGAAGTACTCCTCCAGCGGGTGGCCGTTGATCGACCACTTGCCGGTGCCGGGCACCAGGCGGACGCGGGCGATGGCTTCCTTGCGACGGCCGGTGCCCTGCCCGGCAGCGATCACTGCGGGACGGGAGGTCGAGGCGACCTGGGCAGAGCCCGCCGAATCTGCACGATAGGCGATCTCACGGTTCTCTTCGTCCACGAACGGGGTCGTGGTGGCTTCGAGGTCTTCGGTCTGAGTCTCGGACACGGTCAAATCCTTGTTGTTGTGCGCGCTCACTGCGCGATCTGGGTGATCTCGTAAGGCTGCGGCTGTTGCGCAGCGTGCGGGTGATCGGGTCCGGAGTAGACCTTGAGCTTGGACATCTGCTGACGGCTCAGCTTGTTCTTCGGCATCATGCCCCAGACAGCCTTCTCGACCAGTGCGCGGGGATCGTTATCACGAAGCTCGCCGGCGGTGCGGGTGCGCAGGCCGCCTGGACGCCCCGAGACGGTGTAACGCTTGGAGTCGGTGGCCTTGTTGCCGGTCAGCGCGACCTTGGACGCATTGACGATGATGACGAAGTCGCCGCCGTCCATGTGCGGGGCGAAAGTCGGCTTGTTCTTGCCGCGCAGCAGCCCAGCCACCGTGGTGGCCAAGCGTCCGAGCACGACGTCTGTGGCATCGATCACGAGCCAATTCCTGGTGATCTCACCAGGCTTCGGGCTGTAAGTAGTCACGGTTAGTGCGTCTTCCGGTTGTGGTGGTCACGAACACACGGGCGCAGGCTCGCGTGAACACGCTTCAATGGCCGCCCCCATTCTTCCTGGGACCCGGCGCCACTCGGGCACCGCGCGGGAACGACCGTTTTCAACTTTAGCCAGCTGCCGCGCTCACGTCAAAATGACAGCTGCGTCAAAACGACAGTTCCTCCACCGCCGCGATGACCCTGTCGCGAGCGGGGGCTGCCATCGTGGATGCGTAGTCCTTGGTCAGATGATCATGATCCATCCAGACCAGCACATTGCCGATCACCACTGGGCATTCGTCGTCCGGACAGTACAGATCGGTCAAGTCGAGATTGCGGTATCCCAGACGATCGTCCCACGCCTCGGCCGGGCTCACGGGAGCCAGCAGTTCGCTGGTCGGCACGGTGCAGCTTTCACGAGAGTCACGCTGCCGCGTCCAGCAGTCGACCGGGCTGGTCTCGAAACGCGGCGTGTCGCGGATACCGACCACCGCGATGTCCTGGTCGAGCAGCGGTGCAACGACGTCGTCGAAACCGAGAGGAGCGTGCTCACCATCAGCGCTGCCGACTTCAGTTCGGGTGGCCATCGTGACTACGACATCGGGACCTACCTCGAGCAAGTAGCGCAGGAACGCGGCACTGGTCTGCGGACACGGGTCCGGCCCCCCGATACCGAAGCTGCAGCCGGGCTGAAGCAGCGCGACCAGTTGCCAGTTCCGCTCCTCGGCGATCGGCAGCAGCGCGGCGAGCAGCTGCTGAGCGTGCGAGCTACCCACCACGACGACGGTGCGCGTCGGCAGGAAAATGGTCGGTGTCTGCCAGCAATAGCCCGGGCCCATGTCTTCGATGGGAGCGAATCTGCCGGAGCAGGCTTCGGGCAACACCATCCACTGGTCGTCCAACTCCCCCACTTCCGGCAGGACCGGCGCCCCGGGATCGCCCTGGTAGACGAAGTCGTCCATCAACGACCGAGCACCCGGATTGTTACGCTCGAAATCGGCGCGGGCCTGCTCCGTCTCCAGCCGAAGACGCGACGTCTCCAAGCTGATCCAGCCGCCCACCGCAGTCGCGGTGACCATCACGATGAAGGCGACGACCGCGGCCATGTGCTTGGTGGTGGCCTCCGCCCAACGCCAGCGGCGCGACGGCTCGTCGATGAACCTGGTCAGCGCCACGGCCAGGCCGATCGAGCTCAGCACCAACAGCGCGCCCGGAACGATGGCCACGTCCAGCTGGCCGGTGACAGCCCGGTAGGTGGTCAGGATCGGCCAGTGCACCAGGTAGAGCGCATAGGCCGAATCGCCCAGCCGCTACACCGGCGACCAGCTCAGGAAACGATCGACACCCAGCGCGGAGCCCGACGATCCGGCGATCATGATCGCGGCAGCCGAGCCCAGCGGCCACAAGACGATCCAGCCCGGGAAGACACCTTGTACATCGAGCACGATGCCGCACAAGATCATGCCCGCCAGCCCGACCCAGCCGAGCGTGACGCGGGTCCACTTGGGCGATCTCACGAAGGGAATCGCCAGGGCGAGCAGCGAGCCGAACGCGAACTCCCACAGTCTCGCCCCGGTGTCAAAATAGGCGTGCTGCTGGTCGGCTTTGGTGATGTAGACCGAATAGGCCAGCGAGCCGGCGAAGAGCAGGCCGAACAGCACCGCCAGCACCCTCACCGGACGCCAGCCCATCTTGCGGCAGATCAACCACGCCAACCCGAAGATCAACGGCCAGATCAAGAAGACCTGGCCCTGCACGGACAACGACCAGAAATGCTGGAAGGGCGAGGCCAACGATTCGTCGGCGGCATAGTAATCGGCCTGCACCGCCGCCAGTTGCCAGTTCTCCACATAGAACAGAGCCGCCAGCCCGTCCCCCCGATAGGCCCAGACCGCCCACTCCGGGTACCACAGACCGAGCGCGATCGAGGTCAGCAGGATCGTTGCCGCGGCCAACGGCAGCAGCCGTTTGAAGGTGTGCAGCCAGTAACGTCCGATCGCCAGCGGTCTGCCATCCTCGGACTTACGGACGAATGACAACGTCATGAAGAAGGCAGAGATGAGCAGGAAGATGTCGACACCGCCGGACACGCGTCCGATGAAGACGTGATAGACGACCACCATCAGCACCGCGATGGCGCGCAGGCCCTGCACCTCGGGCCGGAAGCCCGAGTAGCGGTTGACGACCTGAGAATCTGATGGCACGCAGCGAGGCTACCCAACGATCCTGAGGAGCCACGAATACGGGGCATGCCCGCGGCGTTTTCGATGACAAACTGATATCGGCCAGATGACCGGAATGCTTGCGGCAGGCCACCAGGCGCGGCAATGTTGGGTCATGGCTTCAAAGACGAGCACCCAAGCACCCAAGGTGACCTCTCCGGCAGACATACGCAACGTGGTCCTGGTCGGATCTGCTGGTTCGGGCAAGACCACATTGTTCGAGAACCTGATCAAGACGCGTATCCCCGGATATCGCGGCGAGAAGGAAAGCGCGGAGCGCTCCGCAGCGTTGACGCTGGCCACGATCACCACCGGGCAATCCACCGTCATCAACCTGCTGGATGCGCCGGGCAACCCCGACTACGTCGGCGAGTTGCGCGCCGGACTGCGCGCCGCCGATGCCGCACTGTTCGTCGTGAGTGCCGCCGATGGCATCGATGCCATCACCCAGATCCTGTGGTCCGAGTGTGCGGGCGCCGGGGTGCCGCGCGCGATCGTGGTCACCAAGCTCGATACCGAGCACGCCAGCTTCGAGCAGACCGTGCAGCGTTGCCAGGAGATCTTCGGGGCCGGCGTCCATCCGTCCTATCTGCCGTTCGTCGGCGAGGATGACCAGATCGTCGGCAACCTGTCATTGCTGAGCCAGAAGGTGCACGACTACTCCTCGGGCACGCGGGTGGCGCGCGCCGCGAGCCCTGCCGAACTGGCGGCGATCGCCGACTTCCGCACCGACTACGTCGAGTCGATCATCACCGAGTCCGAGGACGACGAACTCCTGGAACGTTACTTCGAAGGCGATGAGCTGGCCGTCGACGAAGTCGTCACCAACTTGATGAAGGCGCTCTACCACGGCAAGTTCTACCCGGTGATTCCGGTCACCACGACCGGTGTTGGCACCGAGGAACTCATCGGGGTGATCGACCGCGGCTTCCCGACCCCACTGCGCTACCAGCCGCCGATGATGGCCGACCTATCGGGCGACCCCATTGATCCGCCGGAGGTGGACCCCGACGGCCCGGTGCTCGCCGAGGTCATCCGCACCACCTCCGACCCGTACGCCGGCCGGCAGTCGATGGTCCGCGTATTCAGCGGCACGCTGCGCCCCGATTCGGCAGTTCACGTCGCCGGGCACCGCGAACAACTGCAGGGCGTGACCAACTCTCATCATCCGGACCATGACGACGAGGAGCGGGTCGGGCTGCTGAGCGCACCAAACGGCCTCGACCTCTACCCCAAGGAGTCGGCGACCGCCGGCGAGATCGTCATGGTCGCCAAGCTGGCCACCGCCGAGACCGGCGACACCATTTCGGATCCCGCCCATCCGGTGGTCATCGAGCCCTGGCTGCTGCCCGAGCCGCTGTTGCCGGTGGCGATCCGCGCGGCGAGCCGCAACGACGAGGACAAGCTCGCCGGCGCACTGCAGCGTCTGGTGGTCGAGGACATCACCATTCGGCTGGAACGAGCCGCCCGCACCGACCAGCTCCTGCTGTGGACGATGGGCCAGGCTCACCAAGACCTCCTGATGAACCGGTTGCGCGACAAGTACGGTGTCAACATCGTGGCCGATCAGATCCGCACCGCATTGCGGGAGACCTTCATCGCTCCCGCGACCGCCCACGGACGTCATGTCAAGCAGTCGGGCGGGCACGGCCAGTACGCGGTCTGCGATATCCGGGTCGAGCCCAACGAGCGCGGGGCGGGGTTCGAGTTCATCGATCAGGTCGTCGGAGGCGCCGTACCGCGCCAGTTCATCCCCTCGGTGGAGAAGGGCGTGCGGGCCCAGCTCGAGAAGGGCACGCTCACCGGCTACCCGATGGTCGACGTCAAGGTGACGCTGTATGACGGCAAGGCACACTCGGTCGATTCGTCCGACATGGCTTTCCAGTCGGCCGGCGCGCTGGCCTTGAAAGAAGCGGCCTCCGCGTCCACGGTGACACTGCTGGAGCCGGTCGACGAGGTGACGGTGACGGTTTCGGACGAGTATCTGGGGTCCGTGATGACCGATCTGAGCAACCGTCGCGGGCAGGTGCTCGGCACTGACGCGAATGATGAGGGCAAGTCCATCGTCCGGGCACTGGTGCCGCAGAGCGAACTCAGCCGCTACGCGATCGACCTGCGCGGCCTGGCCCGCGGGTCCGGCAGCTTCACTCGCGTCTTCCACGGCTACGAGCTGATGCCGCAGAACCTGGTGCAGGAGTACATGAAGTCCTGACTCGACCCGGTCAGCCGATCAGTGGGTGCGGTGGCCTCCCGTCATGGGAAATCGCCGCACCCACTGACCATATTCAGACTGACCATATTCACACCGATCACGTTCGCGCTGATCACGTTCATGCGATGAACGTGGCTCACCACCGCAGCGGTGCTCAGGCTCGACGTGAGTCTCCCGCGCAGCCGACCCGACAGCGTGTACGCCGGCGATTCAGCCCCACTGAACCAGCGAGGTCTGGTACGCCGCGCGGGGATCGTCCTTGTCGAGCACGTCCTTGCCGAAGGGGAACGCGGTCACCGGGATCATCATGATCGAGACGACAGCGTTGGCGATGCCGACGATGGTCACTGCCTGGGTCAGCGCGGTGACGATATGCAGGACGACCAGAATCCAGCCGACGGTGACGAACCAGATGGCGTTCATCACCGCGGACCCGGCGCCGGCGTTGGGCTTCTTCACCACGATCGAGCCGAATGGCCACAGCACGTAGCGGGCCATCCGGAACGACGCGATGCCCACGGGAATGGTGATGATCAGCAGGCAGGCGATGATGCCCGCGACGAAGTAGGCTGCGGCGAGCCAGATGCCGCCGAGAAAGAGCCAGATCAGGTTCAGGAGGGTACGCACATTTCAATCGTGCCAGACAGACCTGCGATGCACCGCGAATGCCGGGGGAACCCGGGAGAATCAGGGGCGACGAGCCACTAGTCTGATCACCATGCCTGATGCGCGCGAACGAGGACTGCCGGGGGTTGTTTCGTACGTGCGCCGCAGCCCCCGCATGAACCCGGGCCAGCAGCGCACCCTCGTCCGGCTCGCCTCGCGCTATCTGATCGAGGTGCCTCGTGGCGATCTGAGCACATCGCTCGCCTCCGATGCGCAGGTGCACTGGGACGTCGAGTTCGGCCACCCGACCGGCACAGCCGATTCGCCGGTATTCGTGGAGATAGGTTCGGGCACCGGGGATGCGCTGCTGGCCTGCGCTCTTGCGCATCCCGAGGCGAATGTGATCGGTTTCGAGGTCTACGAGCGCGCGGTCGCCAGCACCATGTCGAAGCTTGCCGCGGCCGGAGTGAGCAATGTGCGGCTGATGACCGTGGACGCTGTACAGGCGCTGGACCAGCTCTTCGCGCCGGCCTCCATCACCCGGTTGTCGGTCTTCTTTCCCGACCCGTGGCCCAAGAAGCGGCATCACAAGCGACGCCTGGTCTCCCCTGCTTTCGCCGAACTTGTGGTCAGTCGGTTGGCGGTCGGCGGTCAGTGGTGGCTGGCGACGGATTGGCCGGACTACGCCGAACAGATGCGTGAGGTGCTGGACGCCACCGTCGGATTGGTCAACGACTACCCGGCCGCGGGTGGTTGGGCGCCACGGCCCGCCGAGCGCCCGATCACCAAGTTCGAACAACGCGGGTTGGCGTCCGGGCGACCGGTCCTCGACCTGGCATACCGGAGGATCTCGTGAGCACCCGGACGCCGGCCACTACCGAGGCAGACAGCGAGGCGCCGCGGTGGGCCCCAGCGCAGTTGGATGCGTCGAACAAGCCGGCCCGGCGCTGGCGGCTGGACCTCGCCTATGACGGCAAGGGTTTTCACGGCTGGGCGGTTCAAGACGGGTTGCGCACCGTACAGGGCACCCTTGAGGAGTGGATCAGCACTGTGCTCCGCACCGCCGAGCCGGTGCAATTGACCGTGGCCGGACGCACCGATGCCGGCGTCCACGCCCGTGGCCAGGTCGCCCATCTCGACCTGGCCAGGCAATACGATGCCGCTCATCTGGCCGAGCGACTGCTTCGAGTGCTCCCCGACGACGTGGTGGTGCGCCGGGTATCTCGTGCTCCCGACGGCTTCGACGCGCGCTTTTCCGCGGTCTGGCGGCACTACGTCTACCGGCTGTGGGATGCCGGTTCGCGCCCCGACCCGTTGCTGCGAGGTCATGTGGTGCGGGTGCGTGAGCGGCTCGACCTCGAGGCGATGAATCAGGCGGCCGCAATGCTGATCGGGCTGCGGGATTTCGCGCCGTTCTGCCGGCGCAACGACTTCGGCACGTCCATCCGCCACTTGACCCATTTCGAGATGACCAGAACCGACGACGACACGCAGCTGATCGAATGCCACGTTCAGGCCGATGCTTTCTGCCATTCCATGGTGCGCTCGCTGGTCGGGGCTGTGTGGGCAGTTGGTGCCGGGCGCCGCGATCTGGCGTGGCTGGAAAGAGTGGCGGCCCATCCGGTACGGCACAACGATGTCTACGTGATGCCCGCGCATGGCCTGTGTCTGGAGCGGGTCGGCTATCCTCCGGACGACCAATTGGCCGACCGGGCCGAGCAGGCCCGATCGTTGCGGACACCACAGGAGGTGGATCGATGAGTCACTATTTCGAAACCCCGGCATCGCAGGCGTCCCGGCACCTGGTGCACGCCACGATCTGGGATCACGACTACGAGTTCACGTCGGCCCCGGGAGTCTTCAGCTCCCACCGGCTCGACCTCGGGACACGGGTGCTCTTCCGCACCACCGAGCCCCCCGGCCCTGACGCGACGCGACTGCTCGACCTGGGCTGCGGATTCGGACCCATCGCCGTGGCACTGGCAACCGAATGCCCTGATGCCCGGGTGGACGCAGTCGACGTCAACGATCTGGCTCTCCAGCTGACCAGGGAGAACGCCGAGGCCTTGGGCGTCGGTGATCGAGTGCACGCTTCGCGTCCGGAGGAGCTGGCGTCCAGCGACGCGAGCTACGACGAGATCTGGTCGAATCCGCCGATCCGGATCGGCAAGCAGGCGCTCCACGAGATGCTGTCGACCTGGCTGCCCAGGCTGCGTCCCGGCGGACTGGCCTGGCTGGTCGTGGGCAAGAACCTCGGCGCCGACTCGTTGCAGTCCTGGCTCAACACCGAGGGCTGGCAGGCCGACCGAATTGGTTCGGCGAAGGGCTTCCGGGTTTTCCGCGTAGAGCGAACCTGACCTTATTGGTACCCATGCCGCCTAGGGTGAACGGAGAACTGTACGACTAGCACAGGAGGTCATCATGGGTTTGGGCGACGACATCAAGAACAAGGCTCAAGAGGTCGGCGGAAAAATCAAGGAAGGCGTCGGGAGCGCTAGCGACAATGAGCGTCTCGAGGCCGAGGGCAAAGCCGACCAGGCCAAGGCAAAGGCCAAGCAGGCAGCCGAACAGATCAAAGATGCTGTTAAGGATGCTGCCGACGACCTGAAGGACTGAACCCCAATCCTGATCAGTCCGGAATAAACGCGGGGCCGGGCGTCGCTTTACCAGTTGACGGCGCCCGGCTTCGGCATTTCCGGGACCACAACCAGACCCCGCATGGGAGAGGAAAGAAGCGACTATGGCCATTTACACCCTGCCCGATCTCGACTATGACTACAGCGCGCTGGAGCCCTATATCAGCGCCGAGATCATGCAATTGCACCATGACAAGCATCACAAGGCCTATGTTGATGGCGCCAATACCGCACTGGACAAGCTGGCGGAGGCGCGCGACAAGGGCGAGTTCGGAGCAATCAGCAAGCTCGAGAAGGATCTCGCCTTCAACCTCGGTGGCCACACCAATCACAGCGTCTTCTGGAGGAACCTCGCCCCGAACGCTCCCGAGCGTCCCGATGGCGAACTCGCTGCCGCTATCGACGAGTACTTCGGTACCTTCGAAGGCTTCCGCGCCCAGTTCAGCGAAGCCGCCAAGTCGATCCAGGGATCGGGTTGGGGCGCACTGGTCTACGATCCCATCGCGGGCCGTCTCAACACCTTGGCCTTCTACGATCAGCAGAACAACCTGCCGGTGGGCTCGGTCCCGCTGCTGTTGCTCGACATGTGGGAGCACGCCTTCTACCTGCAGTACAAAAACGTCAAGGCAGACTATGTGACTGCGTTCTGGAACATCGTCAACTGGAGCGACGTCGCCGAACGCTTCGCGAAGGCTTCGGCCAAGTAAGCACCTGATTCATCGCTGTCTCCAAGCGCCCTCGTCCTCGTGGACGGGGGCGCTTTGCTGTGTTCGCAGCCTTCATCGTCGCCGGAATCCGCGGGGCACCGGTACCCATCTGAGAGATGTTCAGAAATAGCAGGCAGCGCTGACTAGGCATTATGTACAACTCTTCAGTTTTTCTTGGATTATTCTCAGGTTTCAACTAGGCTTACGTCTTGTCCGAGCCGTCCAGCGCACTGGAGAAACGAATCCATGAAACGATCCGTCACCATAGCCGTCGCAGGCGTCGTGACCGTGGCATCCCTGAGCATCGGTGGAATCGCCAGCGCCGCCAACAAGGCTGTGGAGCTCACGATCGACGGACAGCAGCAAGTCGTGCACGTCTGGGGCACGACGGTGCAGGATGTCCTGGACGCCAACGGCATCCAGATCAACGATGCCGATGAGCTCAGCCCGGCCGCGAACACCCCCCTCAGCGACGGCACCGAAGTGACGGTCAAATATGTGCGTCCGGTCACCGTGATCACCGATGGCGTCTCGCAGACCTACTGGACCACCGCCACCACCGTGCAGGATGCCCTCGCTGAGATCGGCCTGCACGATCCGGCCACCCGCCTGTCGGTCGATCGGTCCACTCCGCTGGGCCGCGAGGGTCTCACCCTCACCGCCAGCACCCCGAAGACGGTCCACCTCACCGTGGACGGCCAGACCATCGATACTGTCACCACCGCGGCCGACGTCAAGAGCCTGCTGAACGAAGCCGGCATCCGGTTGGGCAGCAACGACCGCGTCACCCCGGAGCGCAACGCGACGCTCACCGAGGGCGCCACGGTGCAGGTGCAGCGGGTCGATGTCTCCGAAGTCAACGAGACAGAGAAGATCGACTACCAGAGCGTGCGCGCCGAGGATTCGACGCTGGCCAAGGGTGTCACCAAGGTGACCACCGAGGGCAAGCCCGGCGAGAAGAAGGTCCTTTATCAGGTGACCAGCGTCGACGGCACCGAGGAGTCGCGCACCGTGCTGAGCGAAGAGGTCATCACCCAGCCGGTTGACGAGCAGGTCAGCGTCGGCACCAAAGCCACCAGCTACACCGGCAGCCACGCCGATTGGATGTCGGCAGCTGGCATCGCCGAGTCGGATTGGTCGGCTGCAGAGATCTTGGTCCAGCGCGAATCCAGCTGGAATCCGAGTGCGGTCAACGCATCGAGTGGCGCCTGCGGCCTAGTGCAGTCACTGCCCTGCTCCAAGCTCGGGCCCAACTGGACCGACCCGGTCGTCGCGCTCAAGTGGGGCGACCAGTACGTGAAAGAACGCTATGGCGGCTGGCAGCAAGCACTGGCGCATTCATACTCCTATGGCTGGTACTGACCGCAAGCTCCGCCTGCGGGTTCCGAGGCGACTGAGCTGGCCGAGCATCGCACAGCGATGCACATACTGAGGATCGGAGAGACCCTTGAGGATCAACAAGAAGACCGTGGTCGGGATCGTGGCCGGCACCGTCGTCGCAAGCTCTCTGGGCTTCGGCAGCTACGCCAGCGCCATGAACAAGGATGTGACACTCAGTGTCGACGGTGAACCCTTGGCGGTCACCGTGTGGGGCAGCAGCGTCCAAGATGTGCTGGATGCCAACGACATCGATCTCACCGACAAGGACGGGGTCAGCCCAGCGGCCGGCGATCAGGTTTCCGATGGCGACACGATCACCGTCAGGTACGCGCGTCAGCTGACCGTCATCGCCGACGGCGACAAGCAGACCTACTGGACGACCGCCACCACTCTGGACGACGCACTCGCCGAGATCGGTCTGCATGATCCCGACCTGCGGCTGTCCGTGGATCGTTCGATGCCACTGGGACGCGAGGGCCTGACCGTCACCGCAACCTCCCCGAAGGACGTCCAGATCACCGTGGACGGCCAGACGATCTCGGGCCGCTCAGCCGCTGCGACGGTCGCCGACCTGCTCGCTGAGCAGGGCATCACCGTGAGCGCCGATGACCGCATCACTCCGGGAGCCGATGCGCTGGTGACGGCAGGGCTGAGCGTGACCGTGCAGCGGGTCGAGACCTCCGAGGAGACCGTCAGCGAGCGGATCGATTACCAGACCGTCAGCACCGAGGATTCGAACCTGGCCAAGGGCACCACTCAGGAAGTGACCGCGGGCAAGGAAGGCGAGAAGAGCGTCGTCTACAAGATTGTCAAGGTCGACGGACAGGAAGAGTCGCGAACCGTCATCTCCGAGTCCGTGGTGAGCGAGCCGGTCACCCGCGAGGTGAAGGTCGGCACGAAGGTCACCACCTCGTCCGGCAATACCGGTGCAGCGGCGCCTGCTGTCAGCAGTGGAAGCACTTGGGACGCCATCGCGCAATGCGAGTCGGGCGGCAACTGGGCCATCAACACCGGCAACGGTTACTACGGTGGTCTGCAGTTCAGCGCCTCGACCTGGGCCGCCTACGGCGGCACTGCGTACGCACCGACCGCCTCACAGGCCACCCGCGAGCAGCAGATCGCGATCGCCGAGAAGGTCCAGGCAGCCCAGGGTTGGGGCGCTTGGCCGGCCTGCACGGCCAAGCTCGGGCTGAGGTGAGCTGCTCCTTCGCCGATTCATGATTGCCAGTAGGGGCTGTGCGGCATGTCCGCACAGCCCCTACTGCATCTCTGTTGGGTTCCCGGATACCGGCTGGGTTCCAGAGCCGAACCGCCCCACTGAACTCCGCGCCCGGTGACTCAGCCGCGGTCGTGGAAGCCACGGAAGACCCAGCGTGGCACCGGCCTTCCGGAAAGCCACGACTTCCACACCTCGTAGGTGACCGGCCCGGCAAGACCGAGCCGGATCAGACCGCCCGTCCAGAAGTGCACCGGCCGGGGATCACTGAGCGGCATGAAACTCACCTTCCCGGCGCGATGACCGGCTCGTGAGGCACAGACGTCCAGGGTCTCGCCCCGGTAGCTGACCCGAAGCCAGGTGTGGCCGTTGCGCCAGCTCTCGGTGCCGGGCCGCTCCGGGTCGAAATGCACATGCCTGGCGTGCACAGCCTGCACGTCGTAGCCCAGACCCGACAAGACGCGCGCCAAGCCCAGGTTGTACTGCTCGGAGAACCCGCGGCTGTTCTTGAACGCCAGTCCGGAGTTCTCCCACAGATGCCAGACCGAGTAGCGGGTGAACTTCTCGTTGACCAGGCGGGTCGCGAAATCCACCAGCTCCCAACCGTCCAATCGCGATTCCAGGCAGTCCTCGAGGGCTTCGTGGAGATCGCGGACATCGCGCGGAAGATTCATCGCAGGTTTGGGTGCCCGCAGCACCACGGGCGTGAAGGCCGCCGCTGCGAGGCCCGCCACCGGGGCCAACCACCATGCGCACTTGGAGTTCATCGTGCTCGCCTGCCTTTCTCCGCAGCCTGCTCGTGTATATCCATCATGCGCGAAATCGGCCTGCTCCAATCGAATTCGCACGCATGTGACCGGGCCGCGATGCGCACCTGCGCCGACAGCCGGCCGGCCAGCCGTTCGATGGCGTCTGCAATGCCGGACGAGTCGGGGCTGCCCCACTCGCCACAGCGGGAGGTGATCAGTTCGCTGGCTCCCCCGCGGTCGGAGGTGACCACCGGCGTTCCGCAGGCCAGCGCCTCGAGTACCGCAAGACCGAAGGTCTCCGTCGGACTGACGGACAGCGAGATATCGGAGCGGGCCAGCCTGCGGGCGACCTCCTCGCGTCCGGCGACGAAACCGTGGAAGTGGACCGGAGCATGACCGGCCTGCGCCTGCAGAGCCTTGAGATCGGGCCCGGTGCCGCACATGTGCAGGTCGAACTCCACTCCCCTGCGGTGCAGTTCGGCGGCCGCCGCCACCGCCAGTTGCGGATGCTTCTCATGCGACATCCGGCCCGCGTAGCACAGCTGCAACGCCCGCTCGCCGCCGCTCGGGGCGCCCTTGTCGGGATTGAATATCGCCAGGTCCACACCCAGCGGCACCTGCCGCAGATCAACGTCCAGCCCCGACCATTCGCCCGCCGAGTAGTCGGAGGTCACCACGATGATGTCGAAACTCCTGGCCAGACGACGGTTCATCATCAACCGAACCGCGGGTTTCGCGATCGTGCCCGACCGCATCCAGCCCGATGCCATGTCGTCCAACCGTTCGTGGCTGAACAACACCGAACCCACGCCGCGCCGCGCAGCCCAGCGTCCGACACCCGACAGCGTCCACTTGTCGGAGCATTCCACCGACGTGGGCGAGAATCGCCCCAGCATGTCGAAGACCCGATGGGGCTCCGCGATCATGCGGTAGGTGGACGATACCTTCGGCGCCCGCACCTGCACGATGGTGCCCATCTCGGTGTCCGTGATGCAATCCCGCGGCCCGGGAATGATCAGCATCCTGTCGGCGCCGCTGGCCAGATAGCCGCGGCCCAGCTCGTCGATGGCGATCTTCATACCGCCCGAGGTCTCGCTGACGAAGTTGGCGAGCTGGGCTATCCGTAGCCGAGCCATTCACGCCTCCCTGATCAGATAACCTCATGAGTTTATCCGCCCCGGTCCGGCCCTGCGCGGCAATGCAAAAACCGGCGGTACCCGCAGTGGGTACCGCCGGTCTCGGCGATCAGCAGGAGATCAGGCCTTGGCCTGGTCGTCAGCAGTCTCGGCCGCAGCCTCATCGGCGCTGTCGGCGACGACCTCGGCATCAGCCGCAGTCTCGATCTCGTCTGCAGCAGCCTGCGCGGCCTCGACCAGATCGGTGGCCGCGGCCTGTTCGGCAGCCGCGGCATCGTTGATGGCAGCAGCGACGTCCGCGGCGGCGGGAGCAGCCTTCTTGGCCGCCACCGGAGTGGTGATCAGTTCGATGACCGCCATCGGAGCGTTGTCGCCCTTGCGCGGACCGATCTTGGTGATGCGGGTGTAGCCACCCTCACGACCCTCCATGGCCGGCGCGATCTCGGCGAAGAGCTTGTGCAGCACGTCCGGGTTGGTGATCGTCTGGCGAACGATCCGACGGTTGTGCAGATCACCGCGCTTGGCCTTGCTGATCAGTCGCTCAGCCAACGGCTGGACGCGACGGGCCCGGGTCTCGGTGGTGGTGATGCGGTCATGCTCGAACAGCTGGCTGGCCAGGTTGGCCAAGATGATCCGCTCGTGGGCAGGGCTGCCGCCGAGGCGGGGGCCCTTAGTTGGCTTGGGCATTATTCGTTCTCCAGGTAATTAGTGAGGGATCAGTACTGCTCGGTCTCGATGAACTCGTCGTCCTCGTCGCCATCGGCATCGACGAACTGGTCGGCGGCGGCCAGCGGATCGAAGCCGGGAGCGCTGTCCTTGAGCGCCAACCCGAGTTCGGCCAGCTTCTGCTTGACCTCGTCGATCGACTTCGAGCCGAAGTTGCGGATGTCGAGCAGGTCTTGTTCGCTGCGTCCGACCAGCTCACCCACGGTGTGGATGCCCTCGCGCTTGAGGCAGTTGTACGAGCGGACGGTCAGGTTGAGGTCCTCGACCGGCAGCTGCAGGTCCGCGGCCAGCTGCTCGTCCATCGGGCTCGGGCCGATCTCGATGCCCTCGGCCTCCGCGTTGAGCTCGCGTGCCAGTCCGAACAGCTCGACCAGGGTCTTACCGGCGCTGGCCACGGCGTCACGCGGGGTGATGGCGGGCTTGGTCTCGACATCGATGATCAGGCGATCGAAGTCGGTACGGGTCTCGACACGGGTGGCCTCGACCTTGTACGTCACCTTGGTGACCGGCGAGTAGATCGAGTCGACAGCGATGCGGCCGATCTCCGCGTCCGGGTTGTCGTTCTGAGCAGCCGAAACGTAGCCGCGGCCACGCTCGACGATGAGCTCCATCTCGATGGCGCCCTTCTCGTTGAGCTCGGCGATGTGCAGCTCGGGGTTGAGCACCTCGACACCGGCCGGAGCGGCGATGTCAGCGGCGGTCACCGCGCCCGCACCCGACTTACGCAGGTACATGGCGACGGGCTCGTCGTTGTCGCTGGTCAACACCAGTCCCTTGAGGTTGAGGATGATCTCGGTGACATCCTCAACCACCCCGGGCAGGGTGCTGAACTCGTGCTGGTTGCCCTCGATCTTGATGCTGGTGACCGCTGCGCCCGGAATGGACGACAGCAGCGTCCGGCGCAACGAGTTGCCCAGTGTGTAACCGAAGCCCGGCTCCAGCGGCTCGATGACGAACCGTGAACGATTGTCGGCGACGACCTCTTCGACAAGGGTCGGGCGCTGTGCGATGAGCATGTGGTGTCCTTCCCGCGCCGCCCGCTATATGACGACGCGATCAGTGGGGCGCGGAACCGTTCCGCGCCCCGTTGGCAGTGCTTACTTCGAGTAGAGCTCGACGATGGCCTGCTCGTTGACGTCGATCACGATCTGCTCGCGGGTGGGCAGCTGGTGCACCAGGATCCGCATGCGGTTCGGCTTGACGGTCAACCAGCCCGGGATCTCGCGCTCGCCCCAGGTCTCGCGGGCAATAATGAACGGAGTCAGGTTGGCCGACTTGGGGGCCACGTCGACGATGTCGAGCGCGGTGACCCGGTAGCTCGGGATGGTGACGCGCTTGCCGTTGACCAGGAAGTGGCCATGGCTGACCATCTGGCGGGCCTGACGGCGGGTGGACGCGAAACCGGCGCGGTACACGACATTGTCGAGCCGCGATTCGAGGATCTGCAGCAGGGTGTCACCGGTCTTGCCGGGCAGCCGGTCGGCCTCCTGGTAGTAGCGGCGGAACTGCTTCTCCAGCACGCCGTACGCGTAGCGAGCCTTCTGCTTCTCCTTGAGCTGCAGCAGGTACTCGGAGTCCTTGGTCCGCCCGCGGCCGTGCTGGCCCGGCGGGTAGGGACGATGTTCGAAAGCCTTGTCGTTTCCGACCAGGTCAGTCCCGAGGCGACGGGACTTCTTGGTAATGGGTCCGGTGTAACGGGCCATGGTGTGTTAAGTCCTTTCTGAGGCTCGGATGATTAGACGCGACGGCGCTTCGGCGGGCGGCAGCCATTGTGCGGGGTCGGGGTGACATCCGAGATGGTGCCCACCTCGAGCCCGATCGCACCGAGCGAACGAATCGCGGTCTCACGTCCCGAGCCGGGACCCTTGACGAAAACATCAACACGCTTCATGCCGTGCTCCATCGCGCGCCGACCGGCGGCCTCGGCAGCCATCTGAGCGGCGAACGGCGTCGACTTGCGCGAGCCCTTGAAGCCCACGGTGCCCGAGCTGGCCCACGAGATGACCGCACCATTGGCGTCGGTGATGGTGATGATGGTGTTGTTGAACGTGCTCTTGATGTGGGCCTGTCCGGTGACCACATTCTTCTTTTCCTTGCGCCGCACCTTCGTCTTGGCAGCGGCGCCCTTTCGGCCTGCAGTAGCCATAAGTCTGTTGTTCTCCTTGGCAGATGTCTGGGTGAGGGCTTACCCCGCGGGGTGGTCGGCGCTTCGCACCGCAACCCCCGGCGTGTGGGGTCAGCGAACCTTCTTCTTGCCCGCGACGGCCTTCTTCTTGCCCTTGCGGGTGCGGGCGTTGGTGCGAGTGCGCTGACCGCGGACGGGTAGGCCGCTGCGGTGACGACGGCCCTGGTAGGTGCCGATCTCGATCTTGCGGCGGATGTCCGCGGCAACCGAGCGCCGCAGGTCGCCTTCGACCTCGTAGTTCGCGTCCATGAAATCACGCAGCGCGACGAGTTGCTCGTCGGTGAGGTCCTTCACGCGGATGTCACCACTGATCCCAGTGGCTGCCAGGGTTTCGGCGGCACGGGTCTTGCCGATGCCGTAGATGTAGGTGAGTGCAACTTCCAGACGCTTCTCGCGCGGAAGGTCAACACCTTGGAGGCGTGCCATGTGGCGGTTACCTTTCGTTTCATTCGTCGCCGGCTCTTTCGAGGCCGGTCAACGCGAAGGTGTGTGGCGTGAGGCGTTCCCAGATCGCCTTGCCGGGAATCTTCCCGGGTCTGGGTCCCCGGCCTTCGTCCGGGGGTAGTCACTGGGCTCCGAAGAGTCAGGTTGCTCTCACGTTGCTGAGATATTCAGTTGTGGTCGTCTTGCGTCGGATCAGCCCTGACGCTGCTTGTGCCGCGGGTTGGTGCAAATCACCCGGACGACACCACGGCGACGAATCACCTTGCAGTTGTCGCAGATCCTCTTGACGCTCGGCTGAACCTTCATTCGAGCTTCTCCTTGTTATTTGTGGCGGTAGACGATGCGTCCACGGGTCAGATCGTACGGAGACAACTCGACCACCACCCGGTCCTGCGGAAGGATCCGAATGTAGTGCTGACGCATCTTGCCGCTGATGGTGGCAAGCACCTTGTGACCGTTGTCCAGCTCAACACGGAACATCGCGTTGGGTAGGGCTTCGACCACTGTTCCCTCGAGTTCGAGTGCTCCTTCTTTCTTCGCCATTCACTCCTGCTCTCTGCATGGTTGGACGCACGTCACCCGGCCCAACATGCTGAGGGCATGATGAACCCAATGACCGACGTCCTATGCTACTCTTCTGCGTCACGCCGCCCAAATCGGGGGTCCTGGGTGGGCGGCAGAATCGGCATTCCACCCCTAAGCTGTGCGCATGGCTTATTTCGCAGTGCAGTACGTCTACAGCAGTGACGCCGAACTGGTCGCCCGGGTGCGCCCCGAGCATCGCGTCTATCTCCGCTCGCTGGTCGAGGCGGGATCCCTCAAGGCTTCGGGCCCCTACGTCGGTGCAGATCGTGATTCCGCGCTGCTGATCTTTTCGGCCGACAATGTCGATCAGGTGCGGGCTCTGGTCGCCGATGACCCGATGTCGGTGAACGACGTCCTGGACTCGCTGACCATCACCGAGTGGAACCCCTTGCTGGGGGTTTTCGCGTCCTGATCGCCGCTGACGGGCCGGCTGTGGGTTCCGGCTGGGGACACCACTGCCGACGGCCGTCGGGGCACTGGCAGGGCCTTGAGGACGTGGCTAGAGCTCGTTGATCGTGACACCGCGGGCAGCGAGCTCGGCTCGTCCCCCGTCGGGCTCGGTGAGCACCCACAGCCCGTCCTCGGTGATCGCCACGGTGTTCTCCCAGTGGGCGGCCCACGAGCCGTCGTCGGTGACCGCTGTCCACTCGTCGTCCAGTTCGACCGTGCCGGCCGAACCGAGGGTGAAGATGGGTTCGATCGCCAGGCACATACCGGTGCTCAGGCGCGGACCGCGTCGAGGGTTGCCGTAGTTCGGCACATCCGGCGGCTGATGCATGGCCGAGCCGATGCCGTGCCCGGTGTACTCGCGCACGATGCCCAGCCGGCGTCCCGAATGGGTGGCCGATGCCTGGATGGCGGCACTGACATCGCCCACCCGCTTGGCGGACGCCACCGCCGCGATACCGTCCCACATGGCTTTGCGGGTGATCTCGACCAGGTCGGCGGCCTCGGGAGTGGTCCCGCCACCGACGATGAAGGTTCGTGCCGCGTCACCGTGCCAGCCGTTCAGGATCGCACCGAAATCCACCGAGACGATGTCACCCTCGGCGAGCCGGCGGTCGCCGGGGATGCCGTGCACGACCTCTTCGTCCACCGAGATGCACACGGTGGCCGGGTAGGGCGGGATACCGAAATCGGTGCCGTAGTTCAGGAACGAACTGGTGGCGCCGTGGTCGCCCAGCACCGTGCGGGCGACGGTGTCGAGGTCGGCGGTGCGGACACCGGGCCGCGCCGCCTCCCCCATGGCGATGAGTGCCTCTGCCACCACCAGACCGGCCTTGCGCATGGCTTGGATCTGTTCGGTGGTTTTGACCTCGATGCCGCGTAGATTCACCGTGCGTCAGCCACCCCGGACAGTGCGGCGAAGATCCGTTCGGAGACCTCGGCGATCTGGCCGTCGCCGTCGACCTCGATCAGCAGGCCGCGGTCGCGGTAGTCGTCGATCAACGGGCTGGTGTCCTGCTGGTAGACGTCCATGCGATGCCGGATGGTCTCCTCGGAGTCGTCGGCGCGTCCTTCGATCTGGGCGCGCTTCAGGAGACGCTGAATGAGCGCCTCGGTGTCGACGGTCAGCGACAGCACGGCGTCGAGCTGGTGACCGCGCTCGGCGAGGTAGTCGTCCAGCGCGCCGACCTGGTGCAGGGTGCGGGGGAAGCCGTCCAGCAGGAAGCCGGACTGCGCATCGTCCTGATCCAGCCGGTCGGCGACGATCTGCTCGGTGAGTTCGTCCGGAACATAATCACCGGCCGCCATGATCGCTTCCACCTTGAGGCCCAGTGGGGTCTTCTGCTTCACGTTCGCACGGAAGATGTCGCCGGTCGAAATCGCCGGAATGCCGTAGTGGGTAGCGATGCTTGGGGCCTGGGTGCCTTTACCTGCGCCCGGAGCCCCCATAATGATCAGTCTCATTTGAGGAATCCTTCGTAATGTCGCTGGTGCAGCTGGCTCTCGATCTGCTTCACCGTGTCGAGGCCAACGCCCACCATAATGAGGAGGCTCGTCCCGCCGAACGGGAAGTTCTGATCAGCATTGAACAGCAGGATCGCCACCGATGGGATGAGCGAGATGATACCAAGGTAAAGAGCGCCTGGCGCGGTCAAACGCGAAAGCACGTAGGCCAGATAGTCTTCGGTGGGCTTGCCGGCGCGGATGCCCGGGATGAAGCCGCCGTACTTCTTCATGTTGTCGCTGATCTCGACGGGGTTGAACGTGATCGAGACATAGAAGTACGCGAAGAAGATGATCAGGACGAAGAAGATGAGGTTGTACCACAGCCCGGTACCGGTCGCCAGGTTGGTGGAGACCCATTCGGCGACCTTGCCGGTGGACGAGAACATGGTGAACAGCACCGGTAGATACAGAATCGAGCTCGCGAAGATGACCGGGATGACACCGGCCTGGTTGACCTTCAGCGGGATGTAGGTGGACGACCCGCCCAGCAGCCGGTTGCCAACCATCCGCTTGGCGTACTGCACCGGGATCCGGCGCTGTGCCTGCTCGACGTAGACGACACCGGCCATCACCAGCAGACCGACCGCGATCACCAGCAGCATCACCAGCAGACCGCGGTTCGGGTCGTTCTGGCCGTTGCGGATGTTCCACATGGATGCCGGGAAACGCGCCGCGATCTGGGTGAAGATGATGACCGACATGCCGTTGCCGACGCCGCGGTCGGTGATCAGCTCGCCGAACCACATGATGATCGAGGTGCCTGCGGTCATGGTGAGGATCATCACCACGATCGGGAAGATGCCGTTCGAGTAGACGATGTCCAGGGCGCAGGTGGTGAACAGATTGCCGTTGACCGCCAGCATCGTGAACGAGGTGGCCTGCAGGACCGCCAGGACGATGGTCAGCCAGCGGGTGTACTGAGTGATCTTCTGCTGGCCCGAGCCGCCCTCCTTCTTCAGCGTCTCCAAGCGCGGAATGACCACGGTCAGCAGCTGCAGGATGATCGAACTCGTGATGTAGGGCATCACGCCGAGTGCGAAGATCGACAGGTGCAGCAACGCGCCGCCCGAGAACATGTTGATCATCGAGTAGACGCCGGCGGACTCGCCGGTGGTGGCGGCAGTCGCACAGCTGCGGATGGCGCTCGCGTTGACGTTCGGCGTCGGGATCGTGGAACCCAGCCGCAGCAGCACCAGGATGCCCAGCGTGAAAAGGATCTTCTTGCGAAGGTCCGGCGTCCGGAACGCATTGAGGAAGGCGGAGACCATCCGGTTCCCTCTTTCATTGACTCGATGATGGATCAGCTTGTCGGTGGACGAACAACGCACACACGGCACGCAAACTCTTGTAGCCTACCAAGCCGGGCACGCTATCCCCTACTCCGATCAGATCACGGTTCGGTCAGATCGCTGGCGCCACCTGTTGGCCGGCAGCAGATACGGCAAGACGGGCGACCCCGGATGGGATCGCCCGTCTCACTGAATCAACTGGAACCAGTCGGACCGCTCAGCAGGTCACCGCTCGGTGACGCTACCTCCGGCGGCCTCGATCTTCTGCTTGGCCGACGCCGAGAAAGCATCCGCGGTCACGTCGAGCTTCACGCTGACCTCACCGCTGCCCAGCACCTTGACCGGCTTGCCCGAACGGACTGCGCCGGCGGCAACCAGATCGTCCACGCTCACAGCTCCGCCTTCGGGGAACAGCTCGCCGAGCCGCGAAACGTTCACGACCTGGAAGCTCACCTTGAACGGGTTCTGGAAGCCACGCATCTTCGGGATGCGCATGTGCAGCGGCATCTGGCCACCCTCGAAGTTCTCGGGGATGTTCTTGCGTGCGCCGCTGCCCTTGGTGCCGCGGCCGGCAGTCTTGCCACCCTTGCCGCCCTCGCCACGACCGACGCGCTTGGCGTCGGTGTGTGCGCCGGGCGCGGGGCGCAGATGATGTACCTTCAGCGCCATTGTCAGTTCACCTCTTCTACTTCGACCAGGTGCCGCACGGCCTGGGCCATCCCGCGAATCTCGGGACGATCAGCGTGCACGACCTGGTCACCGATCTTGCGCAGCCCCAGCGCACGCAGGGTCTTGCGTGCAGCCGGCTTCTCGCCGATCCCGGACTTGACCTGGGTCACCTTCAGCTCAGGCATGCGCCGCCTCCTTACGAGCCCGGAGCAGAGCCGCCGGAGCGACCTCCTCAACCGACTTGCCGCGCCGCTTGGCAACCTGCTCCGGCTCCTCCAGCTGCTGGAGAGCCGCGACGGTGGCGTGCACCACGTTGATCGAGTTGGCCGAGCCGAGCGACTTGGCCAGCACGTCCTGAATGCCTGCGCATTCGAGGACCGCACGGGCCGAACCACCGGCGATCACACCGGTACCGGGCGAAGCCGGGCGCAGCATGACCACACCAGCGGCGCGCTCACCGATCACCGGATGCGGGATGGTGCGCTGCACCATCGGCACCTTGAAGAAGTGCTTCTTGGCCTCCTCGACGCCCTTGGCGATGGCCGCGGGCACCTCCTTGGCCTTGCCGTAGCCGACACCCACGGTGCCCTCGCCGTCGCCCACCACGACCAGCGCGGTGAAGCTGAAGCGCCGGCCACCCTGGACGACCTTGGCGACGCGGTTGATGGACACTACCCGCTCGAGGTACTGATCCTTCTTCTCACGATCGCTGTTCTGGTCACGGCCACGACGATCATCACGGCCGCGACGCTGGCCCTGGCGGCCAGTGCCGCGCTGGGTTTCACTCATCGCTCATCTACCTTTCGTCGTGTCTCAGAGTCCGAGGCCGGCTTCGCGGGCGGCATCCGCCAACGCAGCAATCCGGCCGTGGTATTGGTGGCCTGCACGGTCGAAGACGACCTGCGTGACGCCGGCGTCCTTGGCACGCTGAGCGATCAGCTCGCCAACCTTGGCGGCCCGGGCCGACTTGTCGCCGGCCAGCGCGCGCAGCTCCGGCTCCATGGTGGACGCGGAAGCCAGCGTCTTGCCGGCAACATCGTCCACGACCTGAACCAGGGTGTGACGGGCGCTCTTGGTGACCACCAGACGAGGACGCTCCGGGTAGCCGAAGATCTTCTTGCGGCCACGGGCGGCCCGGCGGCCGCGAGCAGCCGTCTTTGCGGCCTCGTGCTTGCTCGTACGCAGCGAGATAGCCATGATCACTTACCAGCCTTTCCAGCCTTGCGGCGCACGTGCTCGCCCTGATAGCGCACGCCCTTGCCCTTGTACGGCTCGGGCTTGCGAATCTTGCGAATGTTCGCGGCCACCTCGCCGACGACCTGCTTGTCGATGCCACGGATGTGGAACCGCTGCGGGGTCTCGACCTCGAAGGTGATGCCCTCGGGGGCGTCCACGATCACCGGATGGCTGAAGCCCAGGGCGAACTCGACCTGCTTCGGGGTCTTCTGGATCACGCGGTAGCCGACGCCGACAATCTCGAGCGTCCGCGAGTAGCCATCGGTGACACCGATGACCATGTTGTTCACCAGGGTGCGGGTCAGTCCGTGCAGTGCGCGCGAGTTGCGCTCATCGTCGGGACGAGCGACCACCAGCTGGCCTTCATCGTTCTTCTCAATAGTGATGGGGGCGGAGATCGTACGGCTCAAGGTGCCCTTCGGACCCTTGACTCGCACGTCGCGACCATCGATGGTCACCTCGACACCGGATGGGACGGTGATCGGGAGCTTGCCAATTCGTGACATGTCAGTTCCTCCTTCTCATCCTCGTCCGGTCACCAGACGTAGGCGAGGACTTCCCCGCCCACAGACTTCTGGTGTGCCTGCTTGTCGGTCATGAGGCCCTGGGAGGTCGAGATAATCGCGATTCCCATGCCACCCAGAACCTTGGGCAGGTCGTTCGACTTCGTGTAGACCCGCAGACCGGGCTTGCTGATGCGGCGCAGCCCCGCCAGGGAGCGGGTGCGATCCTCGCCGTACTTGAGGGTGATGGTCAGCGTCTTGCCAACCTCACCGTCAGCCGGCTCGGCCACCTGGTAGGACTCGATGTAGCCCTCCTGCTTGAGGATCTCGGCGATACGCACCTTGATCTTCGAGTGGGGCATGGTCGTCGAATCGTGGTAGGCCTGATTCGCGTTACGCAGCCGCGTCAGCATGTCTGCGATCGGGTCGGTCATCGTCATGGCTTATGAGCCTCTTTCTCGCAGCGGTTTCCCGGTGAGGGGACCTGCCGCGTCGGGATTGGGATCGGTGAGTAGCTCACCAGGAAGACTTGGTCACACCCGGCAGCGCGCCGGCATGGGCGAGCTCGCGCAGGCAGATGCGGCACAGACCGAAGGTACGGTAAACCGACCTCGGCCGTCCGCAACGCTGGCAGCGGGTGTAGGCGCGCACCTTGAACTTCGGCTTGCGGGCCTGCTTGACCCGCAGAGCAGTCTTGGCCATCGCGGCCTCACTTCCTCTTCGCGGCGGCCTTGGCAGCCGACTTCGACTTGAACTGGATCTTCACGCCACGCTGGGCCTTGGCGTCATCGACAGCCTTGAACGGGAAGCCCAGATGCTTGAGCAGCGCCCGGCCCTCGCGATCGTTGGTGGCGGTGGTGACGAAGGTGATGTCCATACCGCGCAGGCGATCGATCTTGTCCTGATCGATCTCGTGGAACATGACCTGCTCGTTCAGACCGAAGGTGTAGTTGCCATTGCCATCGAACTGGTTGCCGTTCAACCCACGGAAGTCGCGGATCCGCGGCAGCGCGGTGGTCAGCAGCCGGTCGGCGAACTCCCACATGCGGTCGCCCCGCAGCGTGACGTGGCAGCCGATCGCCTGACCCTCACGCAGCTTGAACTGCGCGATGGACTTGCGGGCCTTGGTCACCTGCGGCTTCTGTCCGGTGATGGCGGTCAGATCGCGGATCGCTCCATCCAGGATCTTCGAATCGTGAGCAGCCTCGCCGACGCCCATGTTCACCACGATCTTGGTCAGACCGGGGATCTGCATCACGTTGGCGTACTTGAACTCTTCGTTCAGCGCGGGCACGATCTCTTCGCGATAGCGCTTCTTGAGGCGCGGGGTGGTCGCAGCGGACGCGCGGACCACCTCGGCCGGCTTCTCGACGGCTTCGGACTTGCGGGCCATCAGATCTCCTTCCCGGTCTTGCGGGCGATACGCACACCACGGGTGCGGGTGTACTCCGAGCCGTCGGAACGGGTCTTGGTGACCTCGACGCGCTGCGAACCTGCGCGGGTCAGCACCTCGTTGCCGTCGGCATCCTTGGTCACCAGCTGGACGTTCGACGCGTGAATCGGCGCCTCCGAACTGATGACACCACCCTTGGTGGTACGCCCGGTGTTCGGGTCGGCCTGATCGCGCACATGGCGCTTCATGATGTTCACGCCCTGAACCAGAACGCGGTTGGCGTCCGGGTAGACGGCCATGATCTCGCCGACCGCACCCTTGTCCTTGCCCGCGATGACCTTGACGCGGTCACCCTTCTTGAGCTTCACTCAGATCACCTCCGGGGCGAGCGACACGATGCGCATGAACTTCTTGTCGCGCAGTTCACGAGCGACCGGGCCGAAGATGCGGGTGCCGCGAGGCTCGCCGTCGTTCTTCAGGATGACAGCCGCATTCTCGTCGAACTTGATGTAGGAGCCGTCGGCGCGACGATGCTCCTTGGCGGTACGGACGATGACGGCCTTGACCACATCGCCCTTCTTGACGTTGCCGCCGGGGATGGCGTCCTTCACGGTGGCCACGATCGTGTCACCGAGACCGGCGTAGCGACGCTTCGAGCCACCGAGCACACGGATGCACAAGATCTCCTTGGCACCAGTGTTGTCGGCGACTCGCAGTCGCGTCTCCTGCTGGATCATTTCTTCTCCTCCGCTCCACCGGTTCCCTGTTCAAAGGGCCTTGCGGAACTCGTTGGGTTGCCCTGGATTTTGCCAGGACGGTATTAGCGGGCCTTCTCGACGATCTCGATCAAGCGCCAGCGCTTGGTAGCCGACAGCGGACGAGTCTCCATGACGCGCACGCGGTCACCCACGCCGGCCTGGTTGTCCTCGTCGTGGGCCTTCAGCTTGGTGGTCTGGCTCAGGACCTTGCCGTACAGCGGGTGCTTCACGCGATCAGCGACCGCGACCACGATGGTCTTGTCCATCTTGTCGGACACCACGACGCCCTCGCGGACCTTGCGTCCGGCGCGCCGGGGTTCGGTGTTCGTCTCGCTCATGCTTCGTCAGCCTTCTGATCTGGGTCTTCGATGATGCCGAGGTTGCGTTCCTGCAGTACCGTGTAGATGCGGGCGATGTCCTTGCGAACCTCACGCAGCCGAGCGGTGGAACTCAGCTGACCGGTGGCCGACTGGAAGCGCAGGTTGAACAGCTCTTCCTTCAGTGCCAGAACCTGGTCGTTGAGCTCCTTGCCGGACAGACCGCGCAGCTCGACGGCGTTGAGTGCCTTGGTGTCAGCCATGGTCAGTTCACCTCTTCGCGCTTGATGAAGCGGGCTTTGAAGGGCAGTTTGTGAATGGCGAGGCGCATGGCCTCACGAGCCACATCCTCGGTAACACCGGACAGCTCGAAAAGCACGCGTCCGGGCTTGATATTGGCGACCCAGAACTCCGGAGAGCCCTTGCCCGAACCCATCCGGGATTCGGCCGGGTGCTTGGTCAACGGACGATCGGGGAAGACGTTGATCCAGACCTTGCCACCACGCTTGATGTGACGGGTCATCGCAATACGCGCGGCCTCGATCTGCCGGTTGGTCAGGTAGGACGACTCCAGCGACTGAATGCCGTAGTCGCCGAAGGCCAGCTGAGTGCCACCCTTGGCCAGACCGTCGCGGTGCGGGCGGTGCTGCTTGCGGTGCTTCACTCGACGAGGAATCAGCATGCTCAGGCTCCTGCGTTCTCGGTAGCGGGGGCGCTGGCAGCGCCCTGGTCAGCTGCGGCGGGAGCCTCGCTGCGAGCCTCTTCGGCCCGATTGCGGCGTCCACCACGATCACCACGGTCGCGGCCCTCGCCGCGTCCGGGACGACGGTTCGACCGCTGACCACGTGACGGAGCGGCCTGACGGGCCGCCTTCTGGGCGGCGCGCTCGGCGCGGGTGCCGATCACATCGCCCTTGTAGATCCAGACCTTCACGCCGATGCGGCCGAAGGTGGTCTTGGCCTCGTAGAAGCCGTAGTCGATATCGGCGCGCAGGGTGTGCAGCGGCACACGGCCGTCGCGGTAGCCCTCGGAGCGGCTCATTTCGGCGCCACCCAGACGACCGGAGCACTTCACGCGGATGCCCTGGGCACCGGCGCGCATGGCGGTCTGCTGGGCCTTGCGCATCGCGCGGCGGAAGGCCACGCGGGCGCCGAGCTGCTCGGCGATGCCCTGGGCGACCAGCTGGGCGTCGGTCTCGGGGTTGCGCACCTCGAGGATGTTCAGCTGGACCTGCTTGCCGGTCATCTTCTCCAGCGCTGCACGAACCCGCTCGGCCTCGGCACCGTTACGGCCGATGACGATGCCCGGACGAGCAGCGTGCAGGAAGATGGTGACGCGCTCGGAGCGACGCTCAATCTCGATCTTGCTGATACCGGCGCGCTCCAGCGAGCTCGTCAGGTACTTGCGGATCTTGTCGTCCTCGCCCACGAACTCGGCGTACTGCTTGTCGGCATACCAGCGAGCGGTGTGGTCTGTGGTCACACCCAGGCGGAAGCCGATCGGGTTGATCTTCTGTCCCATGCTCAGGCCTCCTTCTTGGTGTTGGCGGCCTCGGCGGCCTTGGGCTCGACCACCACGGTGATGTGGCTGGCGCGCTTGTAGATGCGGCTTGCCGAACCCTTGGCGCGTGGCCGGATACGGCGCATGGTCACGCCCTCGTCGACGAACGCCTGTGAAACGTACAGGTCGTCCGCGCGCAGGGACTCGGTGTTCTCGGCGTTGGCGACCGCGGAGGCGACCACCTTGTAGACCGGCTCGCTGGCCGCCTGCGGGGCGAACCGCAGCGTGGCCAGGGCATCGTTGACGTCCATCCCGCGCACCAGGTCGACCACTCGGCGGACCTTCGTCGGGCTCATCCGCACGTGACGCGCGATGGCATACGAGCCAGGCCGATCGCCGAGCAGGGCAAGGCGACGGCTGGGTCGCTCGTTGTTGTTGCTCATTGTCGAATCAGTTCCTTGTCTCCCCAGGCGTCAGCGCCGACGGCTCTTCTTGTCGTCCTTCACATGGCCGCGGAAAGTACGCGTGGGGGCGAACTCTCCGAGCTTGTGACCGATCATGGCCTCGGTGATGAACACCGGCACATGCTTGCGACCGTCATGCACCGCGATGGTGTGACCGAGCATGTCGGGCACGATCATCGAGCGTCGCGACCAAGTCTTGATGACGTTCTTGGTGCCCTTCTCGTTCTGGGCATCGACCTTCTTGGCCAGGTGCTCGTCGACGAAGGGACCCTTCTTAAGGCTGCGTGGCATTACCTAAACTCCCTGTCAGCGCTTCTTGCCGGTCTTGCGGCGACGGACGATCAACTTGCTACTGGCCTTCTTCTTGCTACGGGTGCGGCCTTCCGGCTTGCCCCAAGGTGACACCGGATGACGACCACCGGAGGTACGGCCCTCGCCACCACCGTGCGGGTGGTCGTGCGGGTTCATCACAACACCGCGGACAGTCGGACGGACGCCCTTCCAGCGCATCCGGCCGGCCTTGCCCCAGTTGATGTTGGACTGCTCGGCGTTGCCGACTGCACCGATCGTGGCGCGGCAGCGCACGTCGACCATCCGCATCTCGCCCGAAGGCATCCGCAGCGTGGCGTGCTTGCCCTCGCGGGCCACCAGCTGAATGGCCACACCGGCCGAGCGGCCCATCTTGGCTCCGCCGCCGGGACGCAACTCCACGGCGTGCACCGTGGTGCCGACCGGGATGTTGCGCAGCGGCAGGTTGTTGCCGGGCTTGATATCGGCCTCGACGCCCGAGACGACCACGGCACCTTGTGCCAAGCCCGCCGGAGCGATGATGTAACGCTTCTCGCCGTCCGCGTAGTGCAGCAGCGCGATGCGGGCGGTACGGTTCGGGTCGTACTCGATGTGAGCGACCTTGGCCGGCACGCCGTCCTTGTCGTAACGCTTGAAATCGATCAGGCGGTAAGCCTGCTTGTGACCGCCACCGATGTGACGCGTCGTGATGCGACCCTGGTTGTTGCGTCCACCGGTCTTCGTCTTGGGGGCCACCAGCGACTTCTCAGGAGTCGAGCGGGTGACTTCGGCGAAGTCGGAGACGCTCGCACCACGGCGACCGGGAGTGGTCGGCTTGTACTTGCGAATTGCCATCTGTCTCGTCGTCCTTGTTGTCGTCAGGCCGTCGGGCCCTGGAAGATGTCGATCCGGTCGCCAGGCGCAACGCTGATGATCGCACGCTTGGTGTTGGCGCGACGACCGAGCCCGTAACGGGTGCGGCGCGTCTTGCCCTGCCGGTTGATCGTGTTGACCGACAGCACCTTGACCCCGAAGATCTGCTCAACGGCGATCTTGATCTGGGTCTTGTTGGCGCGGGGGTCAACGAGGAACGTGTACTTGTTCTCGTCGAGCAGGCCGTAGCTCTTCTCGGAGACGACCGGCGCGATCAGAATGTCGCGCGGATCGCTGATCTTGACGTCGCTCACTTCTCATCCTCCTGCGCCGCGGCCTCGGACTCCGTGGCCACAGCCTTGACCGACTTGCCCTTGGCAGGACCGGCAACGAAAGCCTCGAGCGCGGCGGTGGTGAACACCACGGCATCCGAAACGACCACGTCGTAGGCGTTCAGCTGATCAACAGCCAGCACATGAACACCCGGCAGATTGCGCAGGCTCAGCCAGCTGGTCTCGTCCTTGCGGTCGAGCACCACCAGGTAGCGGGTGAAATCGCCGACCGCAGCAAGCCGGATGGCGGCCTGGCGGGTCGAGGGGGTATCGCCGATGCCGAACTGGTCGACGACGAAGACCAGACCCTCGCGGGCACGATCGCTCAGCGCACCGCGCAACGCGGCCTGAATCATCTTCTTGGGGGTCCGCTGCGCGTAGCTGCGCGGCTGCGGGCCGTGCACGACGCCGCCACCGGTCCACTGCGGCGCGCGCCGCGAACCCTGACGGGCGCGACCGGTGCCCTTCTGGCGCCACGGCTTGGCGCCGCCGCCGCGAACCTCACCACGCGTCTTGGTGGCGTGCGTGCCCTGACGAGCCGCCGCCTGCTGAGCAACCACCACCTGGTGGATCAGCGGCACATTCGTCGTCGCATCGAATAGTTCAGCGGGCAGCTCGGCCGAACCGGCCTGCTTTCCGTCGGCGCCGACGACGTCAACCTTCAACGTCTCGCTCACTTGGCATCACCCTTCTTGGCTGCGGTGCGGACGACCACGAGCGAACCCTTGTTGCCCGGGACAGCACCGGTGACCAGCAGCAGACCCTTTTCCGGGTCGACCGCATGCACGGTCAGATTCTGGACAGTGGCCTGAGAAGCACCCATGCGACCCGCCATGCGCATGCCCTTGAAGACCTTGCCTGGGGTCGAGCAGCCGCCGATGGAACCCGGCGAGCGGTGCTTGCGGTGCACACCGTGGCTGGCGCGCAGGCCCTTGAAGCCGTGGCGCTTGACGACACCTGCGGTGCCCTTGCCCTTGGTGATGCCGGTCACGTCAACAACGTCGCCACCAGCGAAGACATCGGCGGTGATCTCCTGGCCGATGGTGTACTCGGTGGCATCGGCGGTACGCAGCTCCACCAGATGCTTGCGGGGAGTGACACCCGCCTTCTCGAACTGGCCGGCCTGCGGTTTGGTCACCGACTTGGCGCGAACCGCACCGAAACCGAGCTGAACAGCGGAGTAGCCATCAACCTCGGGGGTACGCACCTGGGTAACCACGCATGGGCCCGCCTGAATGACGGTCACCGGGACGATGTGGTTGTTCTCGTCCCAGAGCTGGGTCATGCCGAGCTTGTAGCCCGCCAGGCCCTTGGATTTACGTTCAGTAGTCATGTCGATCGACCTCACGGGAGCTTGATCTCGATGTCGACACCAGCCGGCAGGTCGAGACGCATCAGCGAATCCACCGTCTTGGGGGTCGGGTCGAGGATGTCGATGAGCCGCTTGTGGGTACGCATCTCAAAGTGCTCGCGGCTGTCCTTGTACTTGTGCGGCGAGCGAATAACACACCACACGTTTTTCTCGGTCGGCAACGGCACTGGGCCGGCGACCTTGGCACCCGTCCGGGTGACGGTGTCGACGATCTTGCGCGCCGACGAGTCAATGACCTCATGGTCATAGGCCCGAAGCCTGATGCGGATCTTTTGTCCCGCCACGGTTGTTCCTTCTACTCGTCCCTGCCGGAATCCGGACCCGGAAATGGCCCAAATCCCGCCCAACATCGCTTGTCAATGCCGTATTGCTCGACCCCCGTGGTCGGGCGTGTCGCACATGGTTCACCGCACTACCCACAAGCCCTCTGTTCAGATGCTTGCCAGCCCGCAACGTTCACCCCGAAGGACGAGCGCCGACGCAGTGGGCACTGCCCACGTCCAGCTGGTGCGGCTCCCCCGGCGGCCACACGCCAACCATTGGAAGCCTGCGCTCCAGAACCCCTGTCTGCCCGCACGGCCTCAGCAGTTCGTCTGCTTGATCCGCGGCGCGCACACAACGGCCCCAAAGGAGCAACCTGTAAATCATCGCACGCCGGAGGGGGTGGTTTCAAATCGGGCTATCGTTTGCACCCCTCCAACTTGGGTCGGATTATCCGCAAGGCCTGCAGACAGCCCGACCCGCGAGCAGCGCGGAGGCTCACAGTGCAGCGCTCAGACGCCGGATCCGCGCCAGGCTGGCGTCCTTGCCGAGAATCTCCATCGATTCGAACAGCGGCGGCGAGACCTGCTCGCCGGTGATCGCCACCCGGATCGGCGCGAAGGCGAACTTCGGCTTGAGCTCCATACCCCCGACCAGTGCAGTACTGAGCGCCTCGTGGATCAGCTCGGCATTCCACTGCTCCAGCTGCCCCAAGACGTCGGCGGCCACCGACAGCACCTCGCCGGCGTTGTCCTTCAGCTTCGCCACCGCCGCGGGATTGATGGTCAGCTCATCGTCGCCGACGAACAGGAACTGCAGTTTGGGCAGCGCTTCGGCGAGGGTGACCAGCCGCTCCGAGATCAGCGGCGTCGCGGCGAGCACGATATCGCGACCCTTCGGCGGTACCTCGCTCCACTGTCCCGATTCGAGCGCGTAGGCGATGATCCGGTCGGCCAGCTCCTCGGTCGGCAGCGCGCGGATGTAGACACCGTTCAGCCAATCCAGCTTCTTGACGTCGAAGATCGGCCCGACCGTGCTGACCTTGTCCCAGTCGAAACCGTCCACGAACTCCTCGAAGCTGGAGACCTCCTGCTCACCGGCGGCCGGCGGATATGCGAGCAGCTGGAGGAAATTGCGCAGCGCCTCGGGCAGATAGCCCTGTTCGCGGAACCACATCAGCCGGGCGGCCGGGTTCTTGCGCTTGGAGATCTTCGACTTGTCGGTATTGCGCAGCAGTGGCATGTGCGCGAACTGGGGAGCGTCCCAGCCGAGCCATGAGTACAGCAGCAGATGCTTGGGGGTCGAGCTGATCCACTCCTCGCCGCGCACCACCGTAGTGATGTCCATCAGGTGATCGTCCACCACGACCGCCAGGTGGTAGGTCGGGAAACCATCGGCCTTCAAGATGACCTGATCGTCGGGACGCGGGGCCTTCACTTCGCCGCGGATCAGATCCTGAAAGCTCAGCGGCACATCGTCGGGAATCAGCATGCGGACGACCGGTGTCTCGCTGAAGCCGGGCAACTCAGCGCGCTCCTCGCGGGTCATGCCCAGGCAGAGCCGGTCGTAGCCGGTGTCGGACTGCTTGCTGGCCTGCTGCTCGGCACGCATCTGCGCCAGCCGCTCACCCGAGCACCAGCAGTAGTAGGCGTGGCCGTCCTCGATCAGCTGGTCGACGAACGGACGATAGGTGTCCAGGCGCTGGGACTGCTTGTAGGGCGCGTGCGGGCCACCAACCTCGGGGCTCTCGTCCGCCTCCAGACCGAGCCAACGCAGCGAATCGTAAATCTGCTGTTCCGAGCCCTCCACCAGACGGTTGCGGTCGGTGTCTTCGATGCGCAGGACGAACTGTCCGCCGGTCTTGCGCGACCAGGCCTTGTCGAACAACGCCATATAGGCGGTGCCGACGTGGGGATCGCCGGTGGGACTGGGAGCAACACGGGTTCGGGCTGGTGCGGTCACGTCGCCCCATCCTAGCGTCCGGCTCTCGTCGTGCCGATCGCACATTCGTTAACGGCGACTGAGAGTTCGGCCGCCGATCGGCCGATAGCACCCCAAAACGCCTCGGGGGCGACCTCGCGACCGCTACCGTGTTTGCATGCGAGTCCATGACGTACTGAAGCGTAAAGGCCACGACGTGGTCGTGGTCTCACCGGATGCCACTGTGGCGGAGTTGCTGCAGTTGCTGGTCGAGCACCGCATCGGGTCTGTGGTGGTGGTCGACGATGGGCGGCCCATCGGGCTGGTCGCCGAGAGGGACATCGTGATCGCTCTGGCCGGCGCGAACGACGATGTCCGCTCTCATCAGGTCAAGGAGGTGATGGAGACAGACCTACACGTCGCCTCGCTCAACGATGACACTGCCGATTTGGCCGCCGTCATGACGCAGTTCCGCATTCGCCATCTGCCTGTGGTGGACGAGTCCGGTAGATTGCTCGCAATCGTCAGCATCGGCGACGTCGTCAAGGCCCGCCTCGACACGCTCACCGATGAGCGAGATCACCTCATCAACTACGTTCAGCAGTAAACCCATCGGCAATTCGATCCTTGAGGGCGTCCGGTCAACCGGGCGCCCTCGCCTGTTCGACCACGACGAGTCGGGGCCCGCCGCCGGTCAGCTCGGGGTGATGAGATGCCACAGCAGCCACAGGCTCCACACCAAGGCTGCCAGCAGCATCACCAGCGTTGCGGCGATCAGGCTGATTGCACTGACCAGGTAGACGACCGAGCGCTGTGTGGTGCGCTGCCGGTCGTTGACGGCCGCCTCGAGCAGCCGCAGGTTCTTCCGGTTGGCGCGGTGCGCCACGTCGAGCAGGTCGCCCACTCCGGGCACCAGGCCGAGCAGCACATCGATGCCGAGATTCAGTCCCATCCGCGCCAGCACCGGTATCGGCACGCGGTTGCGTACCGCGTCCGCCATGACCGCGCTGGCCACTACCGTCGTTCCCGCATCACCGATGCCGGGGATCAGACCCACCAAAGCGTCGAGTCCGACGCCGACCTGGGTGCCGGGCACCCTGAACAGGTCGTCAAGAATCAGGGTGAGCGTCCGGCTGGTCGCCGAGATGCCAGGAACCGGCTCAAGGACCGCGTCCGGCTCCACGGTGGGCAGCTCGACAACCGCGTCCGGTTCGATGGCCGGCGCGCTGCGCTCGCCAGAAGCGCCGGACCCCTCGTCCGGTGCCGATGGCGGCGGCTGAAGCCAAGCTGGTGGCTGCGGCATGCCGCAAGTGTAGGAGCAGATCAGGCTGTGGCGTAGGGCAGCCAGACGCTCGACCAGCCGATGATCGGCTCACCCCACGACGAGGACGGCGTGTACAGCGAGATCATGCCCACTCCCCCGTTGGCCGCGCCGTTGCTGTAGATCATCCCGTCCCCGGCATACATGGCGACGTGGCCGTACGGATTTCCGGCCGGGGTGCCGTCGTAGAAGACCAGCGCACCCACCGGGATGTTCGACATGTCGTAGCGCATCTGGCCGGCCGCCTCGATCATCCCGGCCGCAGCAGCGGCACTGTTGACCCCCGAACTGGAGTAGCCGTAGAAGGCCGCCACCAGAGCCAGGCACATGTTGCCGTAGTTCATGTTGCCGATCATGGAACGCGCCTGCGCGATGGCCTGGTCGACGCTGAACGGCGGGATCTGGCCGGACGCGATGTTCGCCGTGACCCACGAAGTCTGCGCAGTCACCCAACTCGCGGCCGCTGCCTGAGCAGCTGATGCCGCCGCAGCGGCCGCGGCGTCGTTGCGCGCCTGGATCTGTGCGGCAAGGCCGGATGCCCGGCTGCGCAGTTCTTCATTGGTGGTCAGCGCGGCATTGAGCACCTGCTGAGCGGCATCGAGCGCCGACTGGTTGGCCGATACCTTCGCCGCCACCTCGTTGGCAGCGTTCAATGCCGCCAGCGACAACTGCTGGGTCTGCTCAAACTGGGCGACAGCGGCGTCCCTGGCAGCCTTGGCAGCCGTCTCGGCCGCGGCCATCGCGTCCCGCCGCTTCTGCAATTCCTCCAGCGCGGCGTTCAGGGCGTTGAGTTCGTGCTGGACGGTATTGACCGTGTTGTTCGTCCATTGCAGCCGGTTGTTGATGTCACCGGTGCCCATATTGGTGAAGAACAGCCCAATGCCCTGCAGTGACCTGCCCTGCTGGGCCTCCTGCTGGGCCGCCAGGCCGACCCGCTTGTGCTGCTCGTCGACCGCGGTCTGGGCGGTGTCGACATCGGCCTGGGCCTGAGTGAGGTTGTCGACCGCGGTCTGCAACGCGATGGACGCGTCGGTGGCCTGCTGCTGGGCGGCTGCTTCTGCCGACTGCGCGGCGGCCAGCGCGGCCTGTGCGTTCGCCAGTTCGGTCTGCGACTGCTGGAGAACGGCATTGGCCGCGTCGAGCTGCGACTGGCCACCCCCGATGTCGGTCTGCGAAGCGTCGATCTGGTTCTGAACCTGGGCGTACTGGTCGTCCAGCTCGTCAGCCTGGACGGTGGCTGCAGCTGGCCCGAGCAACAGCGCGACGGCAAGCCCGACAGTGGCAAGGACCTCGCCGATGCGCTGCCTGCTGCACCGCAGTGACCGAACAGCCGTATTCGAGTTGCGGGGAAGGTCCCGAATCACGTTGTCCTGCTTTCTGTTGTGTGCGCGGTTGACGTTCCGACACCGCTCCGCCGAACCTAAGGCAACTCGAAGATGATCTCCACGAGACACACCCGCGAGTCGCCATATCTCTCGCCTGTGAATCTGAGATCCATCTGAGAGCAAGGCTTCGGGTTGCCGGCGCGCAAACGACTGAAGCCCGCCCCCTTGCGGGAACGGGCTTCAGCCAGCGATGAGCTGGTGCGTCAGATCACTTGATGATCTTGGTGACGCGGCCGGCGCCAACAGTGTGGCCACCCTCGCGGATGGCGAACTTCAGGCCTTCCTCCATGGCGATCGGCTTCTGCAGCACGACGTTCATGTCGGTGTTGTCACCAGGCATAACCATCTCGGTGCCCTCGGGCAGCGAAACGGTGCCGGTCACGTCGGTGGTGCGGAAGTAGAACTGCGGGCTGTAGTTCGAGAAGAACGGCTTGTGACGGCCACCCTCCTCCTTGGTCAGCACGTAGACATTGCCCTGGAACTCGGTGTGCGGAGTGGTCGAACCCGGCTTGGTCACGACCATGCCGCGCTCCACGTCTTCCTTCTTGGTGCCGCGCAGCAGCAGACCAACGTTGTCTCCCGCCTGACCCTCGTCGAGGATCTTGCGGAACATCTCGACACCGGTGACGGTGGTGGTCTGGGTCGGGGCGAGGCCCACGATCTCGACGGTCTCGCCGGTCTTGACGATGCCGCGCTCGATACGACCGGTGACCACGGTGCCACGACCGGTGATGGTGAAGACGTCCTCGACGGGCATCAGGAACGGCTTGTTGGTCTCACGCTCGGGCTGCGGGATGTAGTTGTCGACAGCATCCATGAGCTCGAGGATCGACGCGCTCCACTTGGGGTCGCCGTTCATGGCCGGGTAAGCGGCCACGCGGATGACCGGGCAGTTGTCGCCATCGAATTCCTGCTCGGAGAGGGCCTCGCGGACCTCCATCTCGACCAGCTCGATGAGCTCCTCGTCGTCCACCATGTCGCACTTGTTCAGGGCAACGACAATGGCCGGAACGCCAACCTGGCGGGCCAGCAGGATGTGCTCACGGGTCTGAGCCATCGGGCCGTCGGTCGCGGCGACAACCAGGATCGCGCCATCCATCTGGGCGGCACCGGTGATCATGTTCTTGACGTAGTCAGCGTGACCAGGGCAGTCAACGTGCGCGTAGTGACGCTTCTCCGTCTGGTACTCGACGTGCGCGATCGAAATGGTGATGCCGCGCTGGCGCTCTTCCGGCGCCTTGTCGATCTGATCGAACGCCGAAACCGCGTTCAGGTCCGGGTACTTCTCGTGCAGCACCTTGGTGATCGCCGCCGTCAGCGTGGTCTTGCCGTGGTCGACGTGGCCGATGGTGCCGATGTTACAGTGCGGCTTGGTCCGCTCGAACTTGGCCTTTGCCACTTGGGCTCCTTCTGGTTAGTCGCCACGCTGGTTGCGTGGCACACCTTTTGTCGTGGCTGTGGGAGGGTCCCGCAGCTCGATTGTCCTGATTTGTTACAGCTTGCTCAGGGCCGCGGGCAATCACCCACGAACCTTAGTAATTGTCGTCGTCCAAACGCCGCGAGTCAAACCGGTTTTGCAGTGCTGATAGCGAACTGACAGCGGGCCGGTCCGAGCCGCCTGAAGACGTGCTGTTGACAGCAATCATAGACGGCCATTCGCGGGCGCTGCAGCAAGATCGTCCGCGCTCGACCCACAGCGAGGCGGCCGGCCCGGATCCGAAGTTCCGGGCCGGCCGCTCACCGGTTCAAACAGCAGGCGGTCAGTTCTCGCCGCGAGCCTTGGCCACGATCTCGTCGGAGATGTTCTTGGGAACCTCACCGTAGGAGTGGAACTCCATCGTGTAGGTGGCCTGGCCCGAGGTCTTCGACCGCAGGTCGCCGACGTAGCCGAACATCTCGGCCAGCGGGACCAGAGCGCGCACGACGCGGTTGCCGTGCTCCTCGTCCATCGACTGCACCTGACCGCGGCGAGCGTTCAGGTCACCGATGACGGTGCCCAGGTAGTCCTCCGGAGTGGTCACCTCGACGGCCATCATCGGTTCCAGCAGAGCCGGGCTGGCCTTGCGAGCGGCCTCCTTGAAGGCCATCGCGCCGGCGATCTTGAACGCCAGCTCCGAGGAGTCGACGTCGTGGTAAGCACCGTCGGTCAACGTCACCTTGACGTCCTCGACCGGGTAGCCGGCCAGCACACCGAACTGCATGGCCTCCTTGGCGCCGGCATCCACCGCGGGGATGTACTCCTTGGGGATACGGCCACCGGTGACGGCGTTGACGAACTCGTAGCCCGCGCCGGTCTCCTGCGGCTCCAAGGTGATGATGACCTTCGCGTACTGGCCCGAACCACCGGACTGCTTCTTGTGCACGTAGTTGACGTTCTCGACCTTGCGGCGCAGGGTCTCACGGTAAGCCACCTGCGGCTTGCCGATATTCGCCTCAACGTGGAACTCGCGCTTCATCCGGTCGATCAGCACCTCGAGGTGCAGCTCGCCCATGCCCGCGATGATGGTCTGGCCGGTGTCCTCGTCGGTGTGCACCTGGAAGGTCGGATCCTCTTCGGCAAGCCGCTGGATGGCGATCGAGAGCTTCTCCTGGTCGGCCTTCGACTTCGGCTCGATGGCCTGCTCGATGACCGGGTTCGGGAACTCCATCGACTCCAGCATCACCGGGTTCGCCGGATCGCACAGGGTGTCACCGGTGCCGGTCTGCTTCAGGCCCATGACCGCGCAGATGTTGCCGGCGGGCATGAAGTCGACCTCCTGACGCTTGTTGGCGTGCATCTGGTAGATCTTGCCGATGCGCTCCTTCTTGCCAGTCTCGGCGTTCAGCACCTGGCTGCCCGACTGCAGGATGCCCGAGTACACCCGGACGAACGTCAGCTTGCCCAGGTGCGGATCGGCGGCAATCTTGAACGCCAGCGCAGCCAGCGGCTCATTCTTGTCGGCGTGACGCTCAATGATCACCGACTCGTCGCCGGGCTTGAAACCCTCAATGGCCGGAACGTCGATCGGAGAAGGCAGGTAGTCGATGACCGCGTCCAGCAGCGGCTGCACGCCCTTGTTCTTGAACGAGGTGCCACAGACCACCGCGGTGAAGGCGTTGGCCAGCACGCCGCGGCGAATCGCCCGCTTGATCTGCTCCACGGTGGGCTCTTCGCCCTCCAGGTAGAGCTCCATGAGCTCATCGTCGAAGTCGGCGATGTTCTCGATCATCTCGGCGCGCGCCTCCTCGGCGGCGTCCTTCAGATCGGCCGGGATCTCTTCGACGACATAGTCCTCGCCCATCTGGGTCTCGCCGCGCCAGGTCTTGGCGTTCATCTCGACCAGGTCGACGATGCCGAGGAAGTCATGCTCGGAGCCGATCGGCAGCTGCAGACGCACTGGCACGACCTGCAGGCGATCCCTGATGGTCTGGACGCAGTGCTCGAAGGAGGCACCGGTGCGGTCCAGCTTGTTGACATAACAGATGCGCGGGACGCCGTACTTGGAGGCCTGACGCCATACGGTCATCGACTGCGGCTCGACACCGGCGACACCGTCGAAGACGGCGACCGCACCGTCCAGGACGCGCAGCGAACGCTCCACCTCGACGGTGAAGTCGACGTGGCCTGGGGTGTCGATGATGTTGATCTGGTAGCCCTTCCAGAAGCAGGTGGTGGCTGCCGAGGTGATGGTGATGCCGCGTTCCTGTTCCTGCTCCATCCAGTCCATGGTGGCAGCGCCGTCGTGCACCTCACCGATCTTGTGGGTGATGCCGGTGTAGAACAGGATCCGCTCAGTAGTGGTGGTCTTACCGGCATCGATGTGAGCCATGATGCCGATATTGCGTACCTTGTGTAGGTCGGTTTGCAGGTCGAGGGCCACGAAATCCCCTATTTCTTGTCGTGTGTGTGGCGGGAGTTGGGATGGACATCGTTCACGTGGTGTTCGACTCCGCGTAACCGAAGCCGGACATGCGAAAGGTCGCCCCCCAATCGAGGGCGACCCCTCAGCACATCACCAGCGGTAGTGAGCGAAGGCTCGGTTGGCCTCTGCCATCTTGTGGGTATCTTCGCGCTTCTTGACCGAAGCTCCCAGGCCGTTGGAGGCGTCCAGGATCTCGTTCATCAGCCGCTCGGACATGGTCTTCTCGCGGCGGTCGCGGGCGTAGCCGACCAGCCAGCGCATCGCCAGCGTGTTGGAGCGCGCGGGCTTGACCTCGACGGGCACCTGGTAGGTGGCGCCACCGACGCGGCGGCTGCGCACCTCAACGGCAGGCCGCACGTTGTCGAGGGCCTTCTTGAGGATCTGCACCGGATCGACACCGGTCTTGTCACGAGTTCCCTCGAGAGCGGTGTAAACGATGCTCTGGGCGACGGTCTTCTTGCCGTCCAGCAGGATCTTGCTGACCAGCTGGGAGACCAGCGGTGAGCCGTATACGGGGTCAATAATGACCGGGCGCTTGGGCGCCGGACCCTTGCGAGGCATTACTTCTCCTTCTTCGCGCCGTAGCGGCTGCGGGCCTGCTTGCGGTTCTTCACACCCTGGGTATCAAGCGCACCACGGATGATCTTGTACCGCACACCGGGCAGATCCTTCACACGGCCGCCGCGCACGAGCACCATCGAGTGCTCCTGGAGGTTGTGGCCGACGCCTGGAATGTACGCAGTGACCTCGACACCCGAGCTGAGGCGGACGCGAGCCACCTTGCGCAGCGCCGAGTTCGGCTTCTTGGGGGTAGTGGTGTACACGCGAGTGCACACGCCGCGGCGCTGCGGAGAACCCTTCAGCGCGGGCGTCTTGTTTTTGCTGACCTTGTCAGTGCGGCCCTTTCGGACCAACTGCTGGATGGTTGGCACCTGCTGGTATCTCTTTCCGTCAAGCGGTGGGCATCGTGGTTGGACGACACACACCTCGTTGTCTACTTCCCTGGCTGCGGCACGTCACTTCGGCTGAGAAACCACCGATATCCCTCAGGCGAGCGGGAGCCACCGTGCGAACTCCGCACTTGTCCTAGGCTCCTCGCAACGTTTAGGTGCCCAGCTCAACCGCCAGGGTACGCACATGGTGCCGGACAGACCGGACACAACTATGCAGTCTACTCGGTGCCCACCAGCCGGTCAAAACTCGGCTTCCTGAACGCGGCAGGAGCACCGGATCCGATGGGCTTGTTTTCGCGCCGGACGCCCTCCATCGAGCAGGCTCAGTCCTGCTTGCGCGAGCGCAGAGCCACCGCGACCCCGCCCATCGCGACGCTGATCAACGCGGCCGCCGAGGTCAGCCCCATGCCCTCACCGCCGGCATTCGGAAGCGCACTGGGACGGAGGTCGTCCCGGGGAACGCTCTGCTCACCCGGCCCATCGCCCAGTTGATCGGCCGGGATCTCGAACCACGCAGTGCCGGGGATGACCTGGTTGTCGAGCTGCCGGCCGCCGCCCGACGAAACGGGCTGCTCGGGACTCTGCGCGACCGCAACCGTGGCAACAGGACTGATGTCGGCGTTCGCGAAGCTCGCGGCAGTCAGGCTCAACGAGCCCGACACGATGACAGCGCCGAACACTGCGCCGATCTTGAGCGAGTTCTTCATCAGTCCTCTTCCACCTCAGACCTGGGGCTGTTCATCGGACGAGCAGGCCGTCTTCGGCCGGGATAGCTCCGTTACTTGCACCAGTTCATCACGGGATACGTTCTGCTGGCAACCGAGTTGCCAGATCTGGCATCCACCCGAGTGCCGAGCCCTGCCACACCCGGACGACGAGAAGGGGCACCCGGAGCACAGCCCGGATACCCCTTCTGGTCAGATCGGCAGGATCACCGCAGGTCGCGGTAGTCCATATCGTCCAGCGGAACCGCCGCGCCACTGCCCGACCCGAAGTCGTAGTCGAACGCGTCGTAGCTGAGCGTGTAGGCGTTGGCCCGCGCCTCGGCAGTCGGCTCGACCCGGATGTTGCGGTAGCGCTCCAGCCCGGTGCCTGCCGGGATCAGCTTGCCGAGGATCACGTTCTCCTTCAAACCGAGCAGGTGATCGGACTTGCCGTTGATCGCAGCGTCGGTGAGCACCTTGGTGGTCTCCTGGAAGGAGGCCGCCGACAGCCAGGAGTCGGTTGCCAGCGACGCCTTGGTGATGCCCATCAGCACGGGCCGGCCCTCTGCCGGACGTCCACCCTCGGTGAGCGCCTTGCGGTTGGCCTGCTCGTAGGACTGACGATCGATCAGTTCGCCGGGCATCATCTCGGTGTCGCCCGAGTCGATAACCGTCACGCGGCGCAGCATCTGCCGGATGATGATCTCGATGTGCTTGTCGTGAATCGGGGCGCCCTGGGTCGCGTAGACCTTCTGCACCTCGGCCACCAGGTGCTCTTGCACCTTGCGCACACCCTGAACCCTCAGGACGTCCTGCGGGTCGATCGTGCCTGCGGTCAGCTGATCACCGACATTGACGTGATCGCCATCGGCGATCACGCGGTGCACACCCTCATGGTCATCGAACTCGAGCCGGGCACGACGCGGCACGACGTACTCGACATCGGACTGGCCGTCGTCGCGGACGATGAGCAGCTTGCGGCCGCGGTCGCCGTCCTCGATCTTGATGCGACCATCGGCCTCGGCGATCGGCGCCTTGCCCTTCGGAGTGCGGGCTTCGAAAAGCTCGACCACACGCGGCAGACCCAAGGTGATGTCGTCGCCCGCCACACCACCGGTGTGGAAGGTACGCATCGTCAGCTGGGTGCCGGGCTCGCCGATGGACTGAGCGGCCTGAATACCGACGGCCTCGCCGACATCGACCAGCTTGCCGCCGGCCAGCGAACGTCCGTAGCACATCGCGCAGGCGCCGCTGGCGGCCTCACAGGTGAGCACCGAACGCACCTTGATGGTGGTCACTCCGGCGGCGACCAAGACCTTGATGTGGTCTTCGGTCACATCGGTGCCGGCCGCGACAACGACCTCGCCCGAATCGGTCACCGCGTCGGTGGCCAGGTTGCGGCCGACCACGCTGGTATCCAGCGCCTTCACCTGACGCAGCACCCCGGTCTCGTCCGCGGCCGCGATCACCTTGGTGAGACCACGTTCGGTACCGCAGTCCTCCTCGCGGATGATGACGTCCTGCGAGACGTCGACCAGGCGACGGGTCAGGTAACCCGAGTCGGCGGTACGCAGTGCGGTGTCGGCCTGCCCCTTGCGGCCGCCGTGGGTGGAGATGAAGTACTCCAGCACGGTCAGGCCTTCGCGGAAGTTCGACTTGATCGGGCGGGCGATGATCTCGCCCTTCGGGTTGGCCACCAGGCCTCGCATGGCGGCGATCTGGCGCATCTGGGTCATGTTTCCTCGAGCACCCGAGTTCACCATCATGTAGATCGGGTTGGTCGCCGAGAAGTTGGCTTCCATCGCGCTGGTCAGTTCGGCCGTCGCGTCGGTCCAGATCCGGATGAGTTCCTCGCGCCGCTCGTCCTCGGTCACCGCGCCACGCTCGTAGAGCTTGTCGATCTTGGCGGCCTTGGTGTCGTAGCCGGCCATGATCTCCGGCTTGTCGGGCGGGGTCTGCACGTCGCCGATGGACACCGTGACACCCGAGCGGGTACCCCACTTGAAGCCCATATCCTTCAGCGCATCGAGCACTTCGGTGACCACGGTCTTCGGGTACTGCTCGGCCAGCTGATTGACGATCGCGCCGAGCTGCTTCTTGCCGACGTGGCTTTCGACGAACGGGTAGCTGTCGGGCATGGCCTCGTTGAAGATGATCTTGCCCAAGGTGGTGTCCATGAGCAGCGTGCCATCGGGACGCACCTTGTCGGCCAGCCGGGCCGGCGGGGTGATGTCGCGCATCCGGACCTTGATCTTGGAGCGGATGTCGATCTCGTGCAGGTCGTAGGCCATGATGGCCTCTTCGACCGAGCTGAAGACCCGGCCCTCCCCGCGCAGACCGTCGAGGTTCTGCGTCAGGTAGTACATGCCGATGATCATCTCGTGGCTCGGCAGAGCGACCGGGCGGCCGTCGGCGGGCTTGAGGATGTTGTTGCTCGACAGCATCAGGATGCGGGCCTCGGCCTGCGCCTCGGTGCTCAGCGGCAGATGGACTGCCATCTGGTCGCCGTCGAAGTCGGCGTTGAACGCCGCACAGACCAGCGGGTGCAGCTGGATCGCCTTGCCCTCGATGAGCTGCGGCTCGAACGCCTGGATACCCAGACGGTGCAGCGTGGGTGCGCGGTTCAGCAGCACCGGATGCTCACGAATGACCTCTTCGAGCACGTCCCAGACCTGCGGACGCTGCCGCTCCACCATGCGCTTGGCACTCTTGATGTTCTGCGCGTAGTTCTGCTCGGCGAGCCGCTTCATCACGAACGGCTTGAACAGCTCGAGAGCCATCTGCTTCGGCAGGCCGCACTGGTGCAGCTTCAGCTGCGGGCCGACCACGATGACCGAACGGCCGGAGTAGTCGACGCGCTTGCCCAGCAGGTTCTGGCGGAAGCGGCCCTGCTTGCCCTTCAGCATGTCGCTGATGGACTTCAGCGGACGGTTGCCCGGCCCGGTGACCGGACGCCCACGGCGACCGTTGTCGAACAGCGAGTCCACGGCCTCCTGCAGCATGCGCTTCTCGTTGTTCACGATGATCTCGGGAGCACCCAGATCGAGCAGCCGCTTGAGACGGTTGTTGCGGTTGATCACGCGGCGGTACAGATCGTTGAGGTCGGAGGTCGCGAAGCGGCCACCGTCCAGCTGCACCATCGGGCGCAGGTCGGGCGGGATCACCGGGACGGCGTTCAGCACCATGCCGAGCGGCGAGTTGCCGGTATCGAGGAAGGCGCGCACGACCTTGAGGCGCTTGAGCGCGCGGGTCTTGCGCTGGCCCTTGCCGCTGCGGATGATCTCGCGCAGCGAATCGGCTTCTGCGGCCAGGTCGAAGCTCTCCAGACGCTTCTGGATCGCCTCGGCACCCATGTAGCCCTCGAAGTAGCGGCCGAAGCGGGTCTTCATCTCGCGGTAGAGCACCTCGTCGCCCTCGAGGTCTTGCACCTTGAGGGTCTTGAAGCGGGTCCACACGGCGTCCAGCCGATCGAGGTCACGCTGGGCACGGTCGCGCAGGTGCTTCATCTCGCGCTCGGCGGAGTCGCGCACCTTCTTGCGGGTATCGCGCTCGGCACCTTCGGACTCCAGCGCTGCGAGATCCTCCTCGAGCTTCACGCTGCGGGCCTCGATATCGGCGTCGCGGCGCTTCTCGAGGTGGGCGCGCTCGTCGGCGACCTTGGCCTCCAGGCTCGGCAGGTCGCGGTGACGGGCGTCGTCGTCCACCCTGGTGATCATGTACGCGGCGAAATAGATGACCTTCTCGAGGTCCTTCGGCGCGATGTCCAGCAGGTAGCCCAGCCGGCTCGGCACGCCCTTGAAGTACCAGATGTGGGTCACCGGGGCAGCCAGCTCGATGTGGCCCATGCGGTCGCGGCGCACATTGCTGCGGGTCACTTCGACGCCACAGCGCTCACACACGATGCCCTTGAAACGAACGCGCTTGTACTTGCCGCAGTAGCATTCCCAGTCACGGGTCGGGCCGAAGATCTTCTCGCAGAACAGACCGTCCCGCTCCGGCTTCAGCGTGCGGTAGTTGATGGTCTCCGGCTTCTTGACCTCGCCGAAGCTCCACTCACGAATCTCATCCGCGGTCGCCAGCCCGATGCGCAGCTGGTCATAGGTATTGGCATCCAGCACTTGTATGTCTCCCGATTTATGGGTCGTTGGTCTAATCGAATGAGGGTTGGCGGATCAGACTTCGTCGGCGATGGCGAACGAGTCAGCACCCGGACGCCTCGACAGGTCGATACCCAGATCGTCTTGCGAGCGGTAGTCGTCCTCGCTGTCACGCAACTCGACGACTGCGCCATCGCTGCTGAGCACCTCGACGTTCAGGCACAAGGACTTCATTTCCTTGACGAGCACCTTGAACGATTCGGGGATGCCGGGCTCGGGAATGTTCTCGCCCTTGACGATCGCCTCGTAGACCTTGACGCGACCAGGCACGTCATCGGACTTGATGGTGAGCATTTCCTGCAGTGCCCAGGCGGCGCCGTACGCCTCCAGGGCCCACACTTCCATCTCACCGAAACGCTGGCCGCCGAACTGCGCCTTACCACCCAGCGGCTGCTGGGTGATCATCGAGTACGGGCCGGTGGAGCGCGCGTGGATCTTGTCGTCGACTAGGTGGTGCAGCTTCAGCATGTACATGTAGCCCACGCCGACCTTCTCCGGGAATGGCTCACCGGAGCGCCCGTCGAACAACGTCGCCTTGCCGTCGGCGTTGACCATGCGCTCACCGTCACGGTTGGGCAGGCCGTTCGCCAGCAGACCACCGATCTCGTCCTCGTCGGCGCCGTCGAATACCGGGGTCGCCAGCCGCGAGTTCGGCTCGACGGTGCCCAGACCGACCTCGCGCAGCCGCTCCGCCCAGTCACTGTCGACATCATTGATGTCCCAACCGGAGTGGGCGATCCAGCCGAGGTGCGTTTCGAGCACCTGGCCCACGTTCATACGCGAGGGCACACCCAGCGGGTTCAAGATGATGTCGACCGGGGTGCCGTCCGGCAGGAACGGCATGTCCTCGGCGGGCAGGATCTTGGAGATGACACCCTTGTTGCCGTGGCGACCGGCGAGCTTGTCGCCTTCTTGCACCTTGCGCTTCTGAGCGACGTAGACCCGCACCATCTGGTTGACGCCGGGGGGCAGTTCGTCGTCCTCTTCGCGGTCGAACACGCGAACGCCGATGACCGTGCCGTTCTCACCGTGCGGCACCTTCATCGAGGTGTCGCGGACCTCGCGGGCCTTCTCGCCGAAGATGGCGCGCAGCAGGCGCTCCTCGGGAGTGAGCTCGGTCTCGCCCTTCGGGGTGACCTTGCCGACCAAGATGTCGCCGGTGCCGACCTCGGCGCCGATGCGGATGATGCCGCGCTCGTCGAGGTTGGCGAGCATGTCGTCGGACACGTTCGGGATGTCGCGGGTGATCTCTTCGGGACCCAGCTTGGTGTCGCGGGCGTCGACCTCGTGCTCCTCGATGTGGATCGAGGTGAGGATGTCTTCGCTCACGATGCGCTGGTTGAGGATGATCGCGTCCTCGTAGTTCAGGCCCTCCCAGGGCATGAACGCGACGAGCAGGTTGCGACCCAGGGCCAGTTCGGCGTTGTCGGTGCAGGGGCCGTCGGCCAGCGGCGTGCCGACGTCGACACGGTCGCCGGGCGAGACCATCGGACGCTGATTGACGCAGGTACCCGCGTTCGAGCGACGGAACTTCTCCAGCCGGAAGGTCTGGTAGGTGCCGTCGTCGTTGGCCACATCGATGAGATCGGCCGAGACGCTGGTGACCACACCGGGACGCTGAGCCAGCGTGACATCGCCGACGTCGACAGCGGCGCGGTACTCCATGCCCGTGCCGACGTAGGGAGCCTCGCTGCGGATCAGCGGGACGGCCTGGCGCTGCATGTTGGCGCCCATCAGGGCACGCGATGCGTCGTCGTGCTCGAGGAACGGGATCAGCGCGGTCGCGACCGACACCATCTGGCGCGGGGACACGTCGATGTAGCCGACCTCGCTGGCCGGCACGGTATCGGCATCACCGTGGCGAACGCGCACCAGGACGCGGTCCTCGGTGAAGTGGCCGGTGGAGTTCAGCTCCGCGTTGGCCTGCGCGATGTTGTAGCGGTCTTCCTCCCCGGCGGTCAGGTAGTCGATCTGGTCGGTGACCCGACCGTCGATGACCTTGCGGTACGGGGTTTCGATGAAGCCGAATGCATTCACCCGGGCGAAGGAGGCCAACGAACCGATCAGGCCGATGTTCGGGCCTTCAGGGGTCTCAATGGGACACATGCGTCCGTAGTGCGAGGGGTGCACGTCGCGGACTTCCATACCGGCCCGGTCACGGCTCAGACCACCGGGGCCCAGAGCCGACAGGCGGCGCTTATGAGTCAGCTCGGCCAGCGGATTGTTCTGGTCCATGAACTGGCTCAACTGCGAGGTGCCGAAGAACTCCTTCAGGGCAGCGGTCACCGGACGGATGTTGATCAGGGTCGACGGCGTGATCGCCTCGATGTCCTGCGTGGTCATCCGGTCGCGGACGACCCGTTCCATGCGTCCCAGGCCGGTGCGCAGCTGGTTCTGGATCAACTCACCGACGGTGCGCAGACGACGATTGCCGAAGTGGTCGATGTCGTCCGCCTCGACGATGACGGTCTCGCCGCCCTCGCGCTCGATCTCGGCCTTGCCTTCGTGCAGGGCGCAGATGTAGTCGATCGCTGCGACGATGTCGTCGATGGTCAGCACCTGCATGTCGAACGGCAGGTTCAGTCCCAGCTTCTGGTTGATCTTGTAGCGGCCGACCTTGGCGAGGTCGTAGCGCTTCGGATTGAAGTAGTAGTTCGTCAGCAGCTGCTCGGCGGCCTCGCGGGCCGGCGGTTCGCCCGGACGCAGCTTGCGGTAGATATCGAGCAGCGCCTCGTCCTGGGTGGTGACGTGGTCCTTCTCCAGGGTCATCCGGATCGACTCGTACTGACCGAACTGCTCGAGGATGCGGTCCTCGCTCCAGCCCAGCGCCTTGAGCAGCACGGTGACGTTCTGCTTGCGCTTGCGGTCGAGGCGCACGCCGACCTGGTCGCGCTTGTCGATCTCGAACTCCAGCCACGCGCCACGCGAAGGAATCACCTTGCAGGTGAAGATGTCCTTGTCGGAGGTCTTGTCGGGGGTCTGCTCGAAGTAGACGCCCGGCGAACGGACCAGCTGGCTGACCACGACGCGCTCGGTGCCGCTGACGATGAAGGTGCCCTTGTCGGTCATCAGCGGGAAATCACCGATGAAGACGGTCTGGCTCTTGATCTCGCCGGTCTCGTTGTTCATGAACTCGGCGGTCACGAACAGCGGGGCCGCGTACGTGGTGTCGCGATCCTTGCATTCGTCGATGCTGTGCTTGGGCTCCTCGAAGCGATGGTCGCGGAAGCTCAGCGACATCGTCTGATTGAAGTCCTCAATGGGGCTGATCTCGTCGAAGATCTCCTCCAGGCCGGACCTGGTGTTCACGTCAGTACGGCCCTCTGCGAGAGCCTGCTCCGTCTTCTGCTGCCAGGCCTCACTGCCGATCAGCCAGTTGAACGAATCGATCTGCAGGTCGAGCAGATTCGGTACCTGCAACGGCTCAGCGATCTTGGCGAACGATATGCGGCCGCTGGTGGAGATGACGTTGGTGTTCTTCGACGCATTGCGCGAGGTGGCCAAGATGTGGTCCTTCCAGAACTCACGGTGGTTCTATGCATGCTGAACGACCCATGTCAAATCCATGGGTCACCAAACGATATGTGCAACAAAAAACTATAGCTCACGCTATATACCGGATGCAAATCCGGCGGATCAACTTTGATCTGCCGCCGCCTCCTCGTCAACGTCCACCGCAAGAGTGCATCATCGGACCGCCTTCAGTCAAGCACGGACGCGGTGTGCCGCGGTTCCCGCGCTGACCGGACGCAGATGCGGATGGGGCCGGACACCGAAGCGTCCGACCCCATCCGCGTTCAAACGGTCAGCAGACCGTTCGGGTGGCTTGCCTCACTTGAGGGTGACGGTAGCGCCCTCGGCCTCCAAGGCCGCCTTGGCCTTCTCGGCATCTTCCTTCTTGGCGTTCTCGACGACGACCTTCGGAGCCGACTCGACGAGATCCTTGGCCTCCTTGAGGCCCAGGCTGGTCAGCGAACGAACGGCCTTGATGACGCCGATCTTCTTGTCGCCGGCGGCCTCGAGGACCACATCGAACTCGGTCTTCTCCTCGGGAGCCTCAGCCTCTTCGGCAGCAGCCGGGGCGGCGGCAACGGCAACCGGAGCGGCGGCCTTGACGTCGAAAGCTTCCTCGAACGCCTTCACGAACTCGGACAACTCGATGAGGGTCATTTCCTTGAACTGATCGAGGAGATCCTCGGTGCTCAGCTTCGCCATGGTTGGCGTCCTTTCTTACTGGGTGTCAGCAGCCGCAGCTGCCGCGTCGGTGGTGGTCTCGGCTTCTGCCGAGGTGTCGGGCTTCTGGTCGGACTGCTTGGATTCCAGAGCGCCGAAAAGCTGTGCAGCCTGGGTGAGCGGAGCGGCGAAGGTACCCACCGCCGTGCTCAACGAAGCCTTCATCGCGCCAGCCAGCTTGGCAAGCAGAACCTCACGCGACTCAAGGTCGGCCAGCTTCTTGACCTGGTCGGCGTCGAGGATCTTGCCCTCGAGAACGCCGCTCTTGATGACCAGAAGCGGATTGGCCTTTGCGAAGTCACGCAGAGTCTTGGCTGCCGTGGCCACATCGCCCTTGACGAAGGCGAGTGCGGTCGGACCGGTGAGCTGGGCGTCGAGTCCTTCGACGCCAGCCTCGCGGGCGGCAATCAGGGCCAGAGTGTTCTTCGCAACGGCGTAGCTGGCGTCCTCCCCCAAGGACCTGCGAAGGTCCTTCAGGTTCTTGACGGTGAGTCCGCGATACTCGGTCAACACGACGGCAGAGCTGCTGGAGAATTCTTCCTTCAGCTGCGCGACCGCGGCTGCCTTGTCAGGCCTCGCCATTGGGTCTCCTTCCCACTTCTTGTTGGTGCCGTCGACCACTGAGGTTGCGCTCGCCTGCTGCCCGGGCATCAAAAAGGCCCCGGGACGCAGGCGTCTTCCGGGGCACAAGCGCTCACCCATGAATGGGCAGCTCGAGGCTGGATCAACCTGCGCAGGCGTCCTTGCGGACTTTGAAGTGCAACTACCGGCGGTCTGCGGCTCGACCCATGCTAGTTGCCCGGCCGCTGCGAACCAAATCGCGCTCCCGGCCGGGGCCGGCGACCCGGATGCGACGACCCCCGCCAAGCCTGGGGCCTGACGGGGGTCGGTTGATTGATCGGATCAGCCGATCAGGAGGCTGCCTCCGCGGTGACCGGCTTCGAGGCGGCCACATCGACGGGCACGCCGGGGCCCATCGTGGTCGACAGGGTGATCTTGCGGACGTAGCGTCCCTTGGAGGTGTTCGGCTTCAGGCGAGCGATCTCGTCCATGGCCGCCCGGTAGTTCTCGACCAGGGCCTGCTCGGTGAAGCTGACCTTGCCCACGATGAACTGCAGGTTCGCGTGACGATCGACACGGAACTCGATCTTGCCGCCCTTGATGTCGGACACGGCCTTGGTGACGTCCATGGTCACAGTGCCGGTCTTCGGGTTCGGCATCAGGCCGCGCGGGCCGAGCACGCGGCCGAGGCGTCCGACCTTACCCATCAGGTCGGGGGTGGCCACGACGGCATCGAAGTCGAGGTAGCCGCCGGCCACCTTCTCGATGAGTTCGTCGGAGCCGACCTCGTCAGCTCCTGCCGCCAGTGCCTCTGCAGCCTTGGGACCCTGGGCGAAGACGAGGACCCGTGCCGTCTTGCCAGTGCCGTTGGGCAGATTCACCGTGCCGCGGACCATCTGGTCGGCCTTGCGGGGATCGACACCCAGCCGCATCGATACCTCGACCGACTCGTCGAAGCCCCCGGCCGGGAACTGCTTGATGATCTTGATGGCCTCTTCGGGGCTGTAGAGCTGATCGCCGTCACGCAGCTCTGCCGAGGTGCGATAGCGCTTGCTGTGCTTCATGTCTGGTTCCTTTCTGTCAGCCTCGCAGGCTGATTCACCAGGTCCTGGTCCGGATCGCATGTCCTGCCAGGTGGTTGGTCATGTCGGATGCCCGTGCTCACGCAGGGCATGGGAGCGTCACTCGACGACGACACCCATCGAACGGGCGGTGCCCTCGACGATCTTCATCGCGGCGTCGACGTCGTTGGCGTTGAGATCGGGCAGCTTGGTGGTGGCGATCTCGCGCACCTGATCCTTGGTGATCTTGCCGACCTTCTCCTTGTTCGGCTTGCCCGAGCCCTTCTGCAGGCCCGCGGCCTTCTTGATCAGCTCTGCGGCCGGCGGGGTCTTCACGATGAACGTGAAGGTCCGGTCCTCGTAGATGGTGATCTCGGCAGGGACGACGGTGCCACGCTGGGCTTCGGTCTTGGCGTTGTACGCCTTGACGAACTCCATGATGTTGACACCATGGGGACCGAGGGCGGTACCTACTGGCGGAGCCGGAGTAGCGGCACCCGCATTGATGGCGATCTTGACGATCGCCGCTACCTTCTTCTTGGGAGGCATTCTGGGTCCTTTTCCAATCTTGTTCTTACTGACGCATCCCCGGTCGGTTAGACGGCCTGCCCGGAGTATGCGGTTGCGCCGTCCGAAGACGGCAGGATCCGTCGGGTCAGAGGTCCTTCTGGATCTGAGCGAAGGTCAAGTCTACTGGCGTCTCGCGACCCAGAATCTCGACCATGGCCTTCACGCGCTGGTTGTGGGGGTTGATCTCGGTGATCGAGGCATGGACGCCCGCGAAGGCACCATCGATGATCTGCACCGAGTCGCCCACCTGGTAGTCGACAACCTCGATCTTCTTGCGCTTCTTGGACGGCGTCTGGCTGGCTGCTGCCACCTTCGCCTGCACGGCCGGGGTGAGCATCCGCTCCACCTCGACCAGATCGAGGGGAACCGGCTGGCTGGCATGGCCGACGAAGCCGGTCACCGATGCCGTGTGGCGCACCGCGGCCCACGATTCGTCCGTGAGCTCCATGCGGACGAGCACATAGCCGGGCATGAAGGTACGGGTGACATTCTTCTTCTGGCCGTTGCGGATCTCAACGGCATCCTCGGTGGGCACCAGGGTCTCGTAGATGTAGTCCTCGAGGTTGAGCGAGATCACCCGGGCGTCAATGTTCTGCTTGACGCGGTTCTCCATGCCGGAATAGGTATGCACGACATACCAGTCGCCGGGCTTGGCGCGCAGTTCGGCGCGCAGATCCTCGAGGGCCTTCTCCAGTGCTTCGTCGGGCTCCTCATCGGCGGCCTCGGCCTCAGCGGCTTCGGCGCTGTCGTGGTCATCACCGAGCGACAGGTCGATGCCGAGGTCCTCGTCCGAAGTCTCGGGCTCGGAGAAATCATCGAAGTCGAGGTTGATCTCAATATCGTCCGACGGCTGTGACTCGTCCGCGAGACCGGCCCCCAGGTCGATCTCAACCTCGTCGCGACTCAGATCGTCATTGGCGTCTTGGCTCATCATTCCTCCTTCGTCGATCACGCTAGCCACAGCAGCAAGAGCCAGCCGAACAGGGCGTCCAGACCAGCCACGAACGCCATGATGAACAAGACGAAGACCAGCACGACGACGAAATACTGCCGGGTCGTGGCGGCAGTGGGCCAGACGACCTTCTTCAACTCACCGATCGCCTGCTTGATGAACTGGACGAGCGTGGTGCGCTTGTGATCAGTCTTCTTGGCTTCCGACTGCTTGGGGGTTGGTTTGGCTTTCTTGACCGGTGCGACGGTCTGATGGCGTTTGGCGGGCTTGGGCGCGGACACCGGTGCCTCGTCAGCCAAGGCCTCATCGCCCTCGCCCGGTTCGGACGAGTCGTCGGCGTCGGCGAGGTCATCGTCGACGGCTTCGGTCAGTTCGTCGTCCACCTCGCCGGTTTCCTCGACGACCAGTTCTTCGGCCTCAGACTCCGGGGACGACGAAGCGGCACGAGCCGGTTTGCCGTCGCCACGGGACTTGCTGCTATCCGCCACTACTCGTCCTCCACCGAAATCCTGCTGTCATGAAACTGGCGTGGGCAAGGAATCCCGCCTCGACCCACGCCCGGTTCGCAGGGCAAGAGGGACTTGAACCCCCAACCTGCGGTTTTGTAGACCGCTGCTCTGCCAATTGAGCTATTGCCCTTCGACTGCACCCAGGTGTCCGGTCGCCCGCCTCACAGGCGCACTCCAGCACTGAATGATGCCGACAAGTACCCGAGTGTACTAGCTGGCCGCGCGCAATGCGAACCCGGCCTGCCACGCAACCGGAGGCTCCGGCCGTCCGCCACATTCCAGCGGTAGCCTTGGGGACGGCAATCCGCATTCGAAGGGTATACAGATGTCGCTGTTCAGCACCGTCGAGCAAGCTCCCCCGGACCCCATCCTGGGCGTGACTGAGAAGTACCTGGCCGATAAGCGTCCGGCGAAGGTCAATCTGGGCGTTGGTGTCTACCAGGATGCCTCCGGCAGGCTCCCCCTGATGCGTTGCGTGGAGATCGCCGAGCAGCGGCTCGCCGAAGACCCCAAGCCGCGCGGTTATCTGCCGATCGACGGTCTGGCCAGCTACACCGCCGACGTGCGCGAGTTGGTCTTCGGGGCCGATTCCCCACTGATCAGCCAGGGACGGGTCGTGACCGTCCAGGCGCTGGGCGGCACCGGCGGTCTCAAGCTCGGCGCCGACTTCCTGCGCCAGGTCGACGCCGCGGCCACTGTGTTGATCAGCGATCCGTCGTGGGAGAATCACCGGGCGTTGTTCACCCGGGCCGGGTTCTCGGTGTCGTCGTACCGCTATTACGACCCGGCCCGCCGGGGCATCGATTTCGACGGGATGCTGGCCGATCTGACCGCCGCCCAGCCGGGCACGATCGTGGTGCTGCACGCCTGCTGCCACAACCCGACCGGCTATGACCTCAACCGCGAGCAGTGGGCCCAGGTGCTGGACGTCGTCGAGGCGCGGAATCTGGTTCCGTTCCTCGACCTGGCCTACCAGGGCTTCAGCGTCGGGCTTGCCGATGACGCCTGGGTGGTGCGCACCTTCGCGTCCCGGCTCGGCAATCTGTTCTGCGCCAGCTCGTTCAGCAAGAACTTCGGTCTCTACGGCGAACGGGTCGGCGCCGTGTCGGTGCTGTGCCGCGACGCCGACGAGGCTGCCCGCGTCCGCTCACAGTTGAAGATCGTGGTGCGGACGAACTTCTCGAACCCGCCGACTCATGGCGCCCAGCTGGTCGCCACGGTGCTGGCCGATCCGACGCTGCGCGAGATCTGGACGAGCGAGCTGACCGGGATGCGGGAGCGCATCAAGTCGATGCGGACCTCGCTGGCCTCCCAACTCGCCCAAGCCGGGGTGCCCGAGATGGGCTATGTGGCTGAGCAGGTCGGCATGTTCAGCTACTCGGGGTTGACCCGCGACCAGATGCTGCGGCTGCGTGAGGAATTCGGCGTCTACGGAACCGACGCCGGGCGCATCTGCGTGGCGGCGCTCAACGAGAACAACGTCGGCTACGTGGCGTCGTCGATAGCCTCGGTGGTTCGCGGCTAGGCCACCGGCCGGGCCGGCTCAGATCTCGAGGCCGACCAGGACCGGTTCGGGCTCCAGCCACACACCGAACCGCTCGGCAACACCGGCCCGCACGGTACGTGCCAGCTCGGCGATGTCGGCTGCGCGGGCGCCGTCGTGGTTGGTCAACGCCAGCACATGCTTGCTCGACAACCGTGCCGGCCCCTGCGAGGGGAAGCCCTTGACGAAGCCGGCGTGGTCGATCAGCCACGCGGCCGAGCTTTTCACCCTGCCGTCGGGTTGCAGGAACCGGGGCGCATCGGCGGGCAGCTGCACGGCCGCCTCCGGCTCCAGGATCGGGTTCATGAAGAAACTGCCCGCCGACCAGGTGTCGTGGTCGGCCGGATCGACCACCATGCCCTTGCTCGCGCGCAACGCCAAGACGGCCTCCCGTACGCGGGCGGTCGGCGCGCGATCGCCGATCTCGACCCCGAGCGCCGCAGCCAACTGTCCATAGCGCACCGGCTCGGAGCGGCTGGCCAGCCCGAGATGGAACCAGACCTCGAGCACGACATATCGTCCGGTCGCCTGGCCGGCGACCCGCGAGCGCTTGAACAGGGAGTCGCGGTAGCCGAAGCCGCACTTGTCGGCGACGAAGGTGCGGAACTCTCCCGCCTGGCGATCCCAGGTGCGTACGCGGGCGATGGTCTGGGAGACGTCTTGCCCGTAGGCGCCGATGTTCTGGATCGGGGCGGCCCCCACCAGCCCGGGGATGCCGCTCAACGCCTCGATGCCGGCCCACTCCTGCTCGATGGTGTAGGCGACGACATCGTCCCAGATCTCGCCCGCCTGGATGCGCACGAAGGCTCCCCCGCAGGCACTCACATCGGCGTCCACGCCGTGGGTGTCGACCAGCACGACCGTGCCGTCGAAGCCCCGGTCGGCGATCAGCACATTCGATCCACCCGACAGCACCAGCAGGGGCTCCCCCGCGGCATCGGCCTCGCGGACCGCGTCGACGACCTCGTCGGGGGTGCGGGCACGCACCAGCCGGCGTGCCGGCCCCCCGATATGAAACGTCGTATGGTCGGCCAGCACGACCGAATCAGTGGTCGCGCGGGTGGGCAGCGCACCGGACAGACGTTCCAGCGAGCAGGAATCCACCTGCATCGGATCGAAGTCGTCGGGCACGTTGGAATAGTCAGACATGAGTTCCTCAGTCGAGGCGCACGGTCGCCTTGGCCGCCCCCAGCACCTTGTCGGTGCCATGAGTTGCCTCAATGGCGATAGTCGCCACTCCGTCGCTCACGCCGGTGACGTGGGCCTGCACCTGCACCGTGGTGCCCTCATCGTCGTCGGGCACCGGCACCGGGTTGACGAACCGGACGAAGTAGCTGGCGACCCGAGCCGGATCGCCCACCCAGTCGGTGACGATGCGCAGCGCGGCACCCATCGTCCACATGCCATGGACGACGACTCCGGGCAGCCCGATCGCCTTGGCGATCCGGTCGGAGTAGTGAATCGGATTGAAATCTGTCGATGCACCGGAGTAGCGCACCACATCCGGCCTGGTCAGCCGCAGCTCCAGATCGGGCAGCCGGTCGCCGGCAGCGATCTCGGACAGTTCGACGGCGCTCATGCCACGGCCTCCTCGCGGGTATGAATCAGCTGGCTCGTCGCGGTGCCCAGGGGTTCTCCCCCGACGGTCGACAGGGCGACTCCGATGGTGACCATGTCGACATTGCCGCGGGAGCGAACCTTCTCGATGGTCAGCGTGGCCACCACATCGTCGCCTTCGCGCAGCGGCCGGACGATGTCGAAACGCTGGTCGGCGTGGATCGTACGGCGCAACGCCAGCCCGAGATCGGGATCATCGAACATCGCACCCCAGGCCTGCGCAGCGATTACCGCCGCGAAGGTGGGCGGGGCGATCGGAGACTCGTCGTCGAAGTAGGCCGGGTTGGTGTCCCCCAGCGCGGTGGCGAACTCAGCAATCTTGGCGCGGCTCACCCGGTACGGCTTGGTCGCCGGGTAGACGCGTCCGACATGGTCTGCAGAAATGGGCACCCACCTAAGGTATCCGAAGCGCAGACGTTTAACGGCCGCCTGCGCAATGCAGACGGCCGTTCGCTTTGGGATGGCAGCGAGACTCAGCGGGTCTCGCGGTGCAAGGTGTGCTTGCCCTCGCGCTTGCAGAACTTCATCAGCTCAAGACGATCCGGGGTATTGCGACGGTTCTTCTTGGTGATGTAGTTGCGGTCCTTGCATTCCGTGCACGCCAAAGTGATCTTCGGACGAACGTCCTGCGCCTTCTTCGCCATGATGGTCCCTCTTCAGCTTGGTGCTCGTGTGACTTGTGTTCACGATGCTACGCATCGCGCAGCCGATTCCATCGACTCGGGGGGATTCGAGTTGCGCTCGATCTCCACTCATCTCAGTCACCGGTAGCGGGAGCGGGACTCGAACCCGCGACACAGCGATTATGAGCCGCTTGCTCTACCGCCTGAGCTATCCCGCCTTGCGCTTCACCCGGATTCTAGCCCCACCGCGGTAGCGGAGCCTCCGGGATCAACGGAGCCCCGATGCGGAATTGAACCGCAGACCTCGTCCTTACCAAGGACGCGCTCTACCATCTGAGCTATCGGGGCCAGCCGAGGAGATAACTTATCGTGCTTTGGATCAACTATCAAATCGGGAGTTGAGCCGTCTTCAGCTTGCTGACTGCGCAAGAATCGACTTCGACAGGTGAGGTTTTTTACTCCGCCCACAACTCTGGAGGATACCGTGACCATACGCTACAGCCCACTGGTTCGCGACGCACTCGACCACGGCTATCCGGTGCTGGCGCTGGAGACCGCCAACGTGACCCATTCGATGCCGCGGCCCCTCAATCTGGAGACCGCCAAGGCCGTGCAGGAGCAGATCCTGGCCGCCGATGTCGTCCCGGCCGCGATCGCCGCCATCGACGGAGACGCCGTGATCGGCCTGACCGAAAGCGAACTCGAGCGCATCGCCAACGAACCCGATCCGGTCCGGGTCGCGATCAGCGACCTGCCCATCGTCGAGACCCGCAAACTGACCGGCGGCACGAACCTGGGCGCCGTGATCCACCTGGCCCACCGCGCCGGCATCAAGGTCTGCGCCACCACCGGGCTGGGCGGGGTTCATCGCGCCAGCCGGCGCGGCAGCCTGATCCAGGAATCCAGTGACTTGATGGCATTGTCGACTCATCCGTTGGTGCTGGTCACCTCGGGTGTGCGTCCGATGCTGGACGTCGCAGCCACCTTGGAACGGCTCGAGACCATGGGCATTCCGGTGCTGGGCTACCGCACCCTGCAATTCCCCAGCATGTACCTGGCCGAGACCGGCTACGAGGTCGACCATCGGGTGGAAAGCGCCTCGGAGATCGCCGACATCGCCCGGGCCCGCGATGAGCTGAATCTGAGCCAGTCACTGGTGATCGCCAATCCGACCCCGCCCGACCTCGAGGTGAGCGACTATCAGGCGCGCGTCAGCGAGGCCATCGAGATCGCCTCTCACCTGCCTGAAGGCGGCGCCGAGGACACTCAGGTGCTGCTGGCCAGTTTCGAGGAAGCCACGCACGGCCAGGCCCGCAAGCTCAACACTGAGCTCTATCGCCGCAATGTCGCGCTCGGTGCGCAGATCGCCAAGGAACTGGCGATCACCCCGCACTACACCGACTGATTGGGCCAGGGCAACAGATCCCAACCAGGACGAGAAGACTTCTCGACTTCAGCGGCCGCCGCACCAACAGAACTGCCCGAACAAGAGAACCCGAATAAAAGAACCCCGAACAAAGAACAAGAGCCCCGATCGACATGGATCGGGGCTCTTTTCTTCACTGGTGGCAGCTGATGGATTCGAACCATCGTAGGCGAAGCCGACGGTTTTACAGACCGCTCCCTTTGGCCGCTCGGGCAAGCTGCCGTATTGCGAACCAGCGAAGAAAGACGATAGCAGACCCTCGCGGGGATGTCATAACCGGTCGGCCGGCGATGGCAAGATGGACGCATGGCTGCAGACAGTTCCTTCGATATCGTCAGCAAGGTCGACCGCCAGGAGGTCGACAACGCGCTCAATCAGGCTGCCCGGGAGGTACGGCAGCGTTTCGACTTCAAGGGCACCGACGCGTCCATCAGCTGGTCGGGCGACCAGATCGCGATGCAGGCCAGCGGCGAGGAGCGGGTGAAGGCCGTCTGGGATGTCTTCCAATCGAAGCTGGTGCGCCGTGGGGTCGACCTGAAGTCGGTGCAGGCCAGCGAGCCCAAGCTGTCCGGCAAGCTGTGGCATATGACCGCCGACATGCAGAACGGCATCTCGCAGGAGAACGCGAAGAAGATCTCCAAGCTGATCCGCGATGAGGGTCCGAAGGGCGTGAAGGCGCAGATTCAGGGCGACGAGCTGCGGGTCAGCTCGAAGTCACGCGATGCCCTGCAGCAGGTGCAGAAGATGGTCAAGGACGCCGACTACGAGTTCGCGGTGCAGTTCGTCAACTACCGCTGAGCTGCTCACCTGCCGGTCGGGTGGGCAGTGGATTGCGCGCGGCGGGCCGGGCGCGGCGGCTTACGTGCGGAGGGTTACGTGCGGCGGGTTACGTGCGGCGGCCGAAGACCATCGCCACCGATCGCAACGCGAGAATGAATCCGCTGAAGCCCAACAAGAAGCCGAGTAGGTCGGAGATGCGGAAACCGTAGATCTCGGGCCCGCCCGATGCCGTCACCAACAGGATCGCCCCGATCACGGCGAAACCGGCGAGGATCGCGACCACCACCTGGTTCGCCAGGCCCGTCAGGAAGGCCCGGTCGTCGGGATGCGAGACGATCCGGGTGTGGGTGGTGAAGCGTCCGGTGGCAAGGTCTTCGGTGATGCGGTTGACCCGGCGCGGCAGGTGGCTGATCAGCGGCACCAGCCGGATCGCCTGGTTCGCGATCTGCTGCTTGGCGCCGGCGGGGGTGACATCGCCGACCACGGCGCGGGCCTGGTCGCGGGCGGTGTCGATCAGATCCAGCGACGGATTGATCTGCTTCAAGGTGCCCTCCAGCGCACCCAGCGAGCGGAGCGCCAACGCAATATTGCCCGGCACGCTCATGCCTTTGTCCAGCACCAGCCGCAGCAGCTGGGAGAAGAAGGCCATCGTGGTGCCGGTCGCACCCGCCCGCACCTGCGTGATGATGCTTCCGAGCTGGCGCTGCAGATCGCGCTCATCGATCTGCCCGTCGTGATCGAGCAGTTCCAGCACGGCGTCGGTGGCCAGCGCGGCATCATCGGCGTCCACCGACCACAGCAGCAGACCCAGGCTGCGGCGAGCCGTGGCGTCCAGGCGTCCCACCGAGCCGTAGTCGAGCAGGCCGACGGCGCCGTCGGGCCAGATCAGCACATTGCCGGCATGCAGATCGGCATGAAAGATGCCCTTGCCGAGGATCTGCCCCAGCACGGCTTTGAGCAGCACCGTCGCGGATTTCTCACGGACCGGCTGCGGAATGGACGCGATCAGTTCGCTCGCCCGCGAGACGGGAACGCCGTCGAAACGTTCCATGATGATCACTCGCTCGTCGCACAGCTCGTGGTAGACCGCCGGCACCCGCACCCCACCGGCCACCAGTTCGGGACGCAGCGCATCCATATTGCTGACCTCGATGGTGAAATCGAGCTCATCGCGCACCGAGTCGGCAAAACCGCCCACGATGTCGTCGACGCCGAGCCTGCGGGCCCATTCGGCGTTGCGGACCAACCTGCGGGCCAGGCGTCCGAGTATCTGCAGATCGATCTCGACCTGCTCGGGGGCGCCTGCGCGCTGCACCTTGGCGACCACCTGATACTTGCCGTCCAGAGTTGCGGCATGCACCTGGGCCAGTGATGCGGAGGCAAGCGGGGCGGGATCGACGTCCAGTCTGGCCAGCTTGTCGCCCAGTTCCTTCTCGAGGGTCGCGCGGACCCGTTCGTAGGGCTGGGGTTCGGCCTGGCTGGTGAGCTTGGACAGTTCGGCGATGTACTCGGGGGGCAGCAGGTCGCTGCGGGTCGACAACAGTTGCCCGAGCTTGACGAAGGTGACTCCGGCGTCCTCCATAGCCAGCCGCACCGACTCGGCCGTGCTCGGCCCGACGTTGAGCACCCCGCGCAGAGGGGCGGTCAGGCCCCGCCGGAAGAGGATGACCATGATCTGCACGTAACGTCCGGTGCGGCGCAGGCGAGCGCGCCAACCAGTCAGCATCACCCGCAGCGGCGGGGTCGACCCGGTGGGGATGATGACCTCGAGCACCATCAGCGCCAGCAGCCCCAGCGCGAACACGCCAAGTGCCAGGCCGACCATCAGCACGGTCACGGCGACCATATTGGACGCCGAGGTGCCCTCCAGATCGGTGTGCTCGCCGAAGTAGACGAGCACCGGGCCCAGCATCGCGAAAATGCCGATCACCACCAGCATCGCCCGTATCGCCGACACCTGAATGCCGAGCACCCGTTTGCTGGTGCGCGCCACCAGCAAGGTGACCAGCGCCAGCGTGATGAGGCTGTAGAGCGCGACCGCGCCCTGTCCGAGGACCTCCCAGAAAGTCATTCCCGCCCCCGGCTCAGCCGACGCGCACGGTAGTCTCGAAGGCCTCGGTGATCACCGTCACCACCTCGCCCCCGTGCAACTGGCGGCCGCGATGGGTCTCGATCTCACCGTCGACTTCCACATCGCCGGCCTCGATCATTTCGCGGGCATGCGCCCCCGATTCGGCGATGCCCGCGTACTTGAGGAACTGCCCGAGCCGGATCATGCTGCCGACGTCCACCGTTTCGATGCTCATAGGCTGATCCTTGCCGGTCGGGATCGGCGATTCAAGAAGTACCCAGATGCTCTGGCAACACGATCAGCAGCGTTCCCACCAGCAGCAACAGGCCCGAGATGATCACCCACAACACCGGCAGCGGATCAGTAGGCCGTTCGACGGTCGATGAGACCGCGATGATTCCCATCACCAGGCTGACGATCGGTATGGCGAGCAGACAGCTGGCGCCGGCGCGGACGCGTCCATCGTCCTTGAGTACCGAACCGATGCTGCCGACCCAGCCGGTGATCGCGGCCAGCGCGGCGAAACCGGCCAGCCAGATGCCGGCGCGCTGGGCGCCGATGCGGGTTTCGTCGGCCAGCCAGCTGTTCAGCAGCACAGTCGCCACGATCGCCAGGACGACCGCGCTCCACCAGCCGATCACCGCGATCCAGGCAGGACGGCTGCGGAAACCGGGCCCGATGCTGTGCTTCGCCGTTGCTCGCCGCTTGCTCACACGGCGAGCCTAGCCGCCGTCGCTTTGCCCGGTCGGAGGCTCGGCGCGGGTCGTCTATGGTGGCGCCATGCGCATCGCCACACACAACGTCAACGGGATCCGGGCTGCTCAGCGACGAGGGTTCGAAACCTGGCGTGACGAGCGGATGGCCGATGTCATCGGGCTGCAGGAGGTGCGCTGCCCGGCCGATCAGCTGCCGCTGGAGGTCTTCGGCGGCTATCACGTGACCTATGATCCGGGCACTCTGGCCGGACGCAACGGCGTCGCCGTGCTCACCCGGGAGCCGGTCGCTGCGGTGCGGTCCTGGGGAACCCAGGTCTTATCCTGGGCGCCCGGCACGGTGCCGGTGCTGGCCGACGTTGAAGACGACTGCGTGCTGGCCCGCGAGTTGCGTGCGTTCGTCGCCGAGGGACGCTACCTGGAGGTCGATCTGGCCGGGGCGCCGGTGACGATCGCCAGTGTCTACGTGCCGAAGGGCGACTCCCCCGTTGCCCCGCGCGATCGGTCGGGCAGCGCGGCTGCCCAGGTCCGCTATCAACGCAAGATGGCTTTCCTCGCCGGTTTCGCGCGGCAGTTGCGCCGGGCGCGGCTGGCGGCGGCCGGACGCGGCCGGGAGTACGTGGTGCTGGGCGATTTCAACATCGCCCATACCCGGCGGGACCTGCGCAACTGGCGCGGCAACCAGACCTCGGCCGGGTTCTTGCCGGAAGAACGTGAATGGTTCGGTTCGATCGTGTCGCCGCGCACCCTGGTGGATGTGATGCGGCAGCTGCATCCGGACGCCGACGGCCCGTACTCGTGGTGGAGTTGGCGTGGCAAGGCGTTCGACGCCGACACCGGATGGCGGATCGACTATCAGTTGGCCACCCCCCGATTGGCGAGGCTGGCCACCGCGGGTCAGGTCGACAAGGAGGCCTGCTATGAGGCGCGGATCAGCGACCACGCGCCCGTGGTGATCGACTACGCGATCTGAGCTCGGACGAACCGGCGGCGGGTCAGATCTCCGTCATGAAGCGCGTGGCCACCTCGGCGGGGTCGACGTCCTCGATGCGAGCGTGCCGCCAGCGCGGGTCGCCGTCCTTGTCGACCATCTTGGCCCGAACGCCCTCCACGAAGTCGGCCGGATCGGCCATGAATGTGGTGGCCAGCGTCCCGTCCTGGTCGAAGACATCGCCGATCTCGGCCATCGCGCGGGCATTGCGGACAGCTTGCAGCGCGACACAGACCGACAACGGGCTGCGCGCCCGGATCGTTTCGGCAGCGCCTCGCGCATCCTTGTCCGGATGCAACTCCAGCGCAGCGACGATTTCGCCGGCGTCCTCGCCGGCGAAGCACTCATCGATCCAGCCCGACGCGGCTGCCAGCGCCGACGATGCCGGGTCGTCACCTCCACGGCATTCGACCAGCAGCCCCGCCCAGTGGGCCGACAGTCCGTCGATCGTCTGCCCGCTCATCGCCAGGTACTCCCCGATGCGCCCCGGGGCACGCGACAGCTCGTAGCAGACCCCGACGTCGGGCCACAGCCCGATCGCGGTCTCCGGCATCGCCCACCGGGTGCCCGGCTGCCCGATGCTGGTCGTGTTGTGCAATCCGATGCCCAACCCCGCACCCATCGCGATACCCGACAGATATGAGGTCACCGGCTTGGGGTAGTAGGCGATGTAGCGCTCCATCTCATACTCGGCGTACAAGAAGTCCAGCGCCTGATCGGGATGGCCGGCCACGATGCTGTCACGCAGCGCGCGCACATCGGCCCCCGCGCAAAAACCGCGCTCCCCGGCACCGGCCAGCCTCACCTGCTGCACCCGGTCGTCATCGGCCCAGGCATGCAGGATGTCCGACATCTGGTCGACCATGGCACGATTCACCGCGTTGATGCGTTGTGGACGATTCAGTGTCAACGTGGCGACACCGTCGCCGACTTCACTGAGGATCTCGCTGGTCATTGATTCAGTCCTCCTGCAACTCGATATGGGCGGCGCCCCCGGGAACCTTCCGGCGCCGGTCGCCCCTGCCGGGCGAGGTATCACGATGGGTCCGCGCGAGCCACCAGATACCGGCGGCGGCCGCGAACCCGAGAGCCATGGCATCATTGCGCCACGCCATGTTGATGCCGTTGTAGCACAGCAGCACGACCGTGGCCCAGACCGCCACATTCACCACCCGCCGCGGCGGATCGGACAGCGGCAGCAGCAATCCGCCCCACAACACGTACCAGCTGCGCACCGCGGGCAGGGCGAGGGCGGCGGTCAGATAACCCAGGGCCAAGAAGAGCAGCGGACGAGTCCGCGCGATCGTCACCGCCATCGCTGCGATCACCACTGCGGCGATCACCACACCGACGGCACGGGAAACCGTGATCGCCGCCCATCCGCTCGGGTCGAGCCCGAACAGGTTCAGCACCAGCTGAATGGCTTGGCCGATGATGGTGAACGGGGCGATGGTGAGCACCCGGCCGGGCACGCTGACCGCATTGATCCAGCCGAATCCCAGTCCGGTGGCCACCGTGACCAGGCTGAACGAGCCGATCGCCACGGCGAAGCTGGCCAGCACGCGTCCGGCAGTGATGGCGACCTCGCGCAGGCTCCAGTCCGCCCATGGACGCGCCATCAACGGCAGCGCATAGGCTGCCATGATGGCCGGCTGTTTGATCGCCGCACCGATACCGACGAGCACCGCACCGAGCAGCCACCAGCCGTTGAAGCGGCCCTTGACGGGCAGCAGGGTCACCCACAACCCCGCCACCACAAGGCCCATCATCAGCGAGTCGTTGTGCGCGCCGCCGATGAAGTCGATCACCAGCACCGGGTTGAGCGTCCCGAACCACGCCGCGAAGGCAGGGTCCGCGCCCCGGATACGCGCGATCCGCGGAATCAGCAAGCCGATCAGGCCGACGCCGATCACCGCCAGGGCCCGCATCGCGACCGCGGAGGCGTAGGGACGAAAGCCCATCAGGTCGACGATCAGGTGCTGCAACTGCAGCGCGAGCGGCCCGTAGGGGGCCGGGGTGTCTCGCCAGACCCAGGAGACCTGGTCGGCGAACGCGCCGGGCAGCACGGCCGGGCCGGCCTCATAGGGGTTGATGTTGTTGTGCACCAGCCAGCCCTGCGCCGCGTAGCTGTAGGCGTCATGGCTGAAGATCGGCGGCGCCAGCAGAAACGGTGCACCCCAGATCAGCAGGATCGCCCAATGCCGCACATGATGGTAGGCGTAGACGTCGGCTTCGCTGGCCCCGTCCTTGGGTCGCAGCCGGAACCAGGCGTCCAAGAGAAGGAACAGCCCGACCATCGTGAACAAGGTGCCCGCCAATTTGGCCGGCCAGCCGCTGATCTGAGCGTCCGTGAGCATCTGCCACCACGGCGAATTGCGCGGCAGGTAGGCGGGCGAGAAGGCGCCGAGGGTGATGAGCAGGGTGCCGTAGAAACCCCGGCGCACATTCTTCACGCGCCAGGCTTCGACAACCTTTGCCCAGTGGGACGCGAACCAGCCGATCACTGGGCGCAAGGCCTCAACTGAGGGGGGTCTGCGGGCATGCGCATAAGCCTACGCCCTGAGTGAACAGCCCGGCAGAAGGCACTACCCACGTCCGAGACCGCCCGCCAACTTTTCTACAACAACTATCGTTGAAAAAGCTCGTCCGACGCGCACACGCGAAATCCTCGCCAAGGACGATGAACGAGGCGTTTCTTACTGGAGGTTATCGGAGTGCCTGAGCAAGTCAGCAGGGTAGTCGTGCGGTTCGCCGGAGATTCCGGCGACGGCATGCAACTCACCGGTGGCCGATTCGGAGCCGAATCCGCCCGCCAGGGCAACGACATCGTCACTCTGCCCGACTTCCCGGCCGAGATCCGCGCCCCGCAGGGCAGCATCGGTGGCGTCAGCAGCTTCCAGGTGCATTTCGCCGACCGCGACATCGTCACTCCCGGTGAAGATCTGGACGTCCTGGTCGCCATGAATCCGGCCGCGTTGAAGGTGCATCTGCCCTCGCTGCGCCGCGGTGGCGTGCTGATCACCGACTCGTCCGAGTACACCAAGCGCAATCTCAACCATGCCGGCTATGCGGTGAGCCCGCTGGACGACGGCAGCCTCGAAGCCAGCTACCAGCTGGTCCGCCTCGACCTGAACTCGGTGACCGGGGATGCGGTGGCGCCGTTCGGACTGGGCCGCAAGGCCGTCTCCCGGGCACGCAATATGTTCGCCTTGGGACTGGTCAGCTGGCTGTACAGCCGCGACATGACGCCCACCCGGGAGTGGCTGCAGCAGAAGTTCGCGGCCCAGCCCGAGGTTCGAGACGCCAACCTGGCCGCCTTGGAGGGCGGCTGGAACTACGGCGAGAACACCGAGACCTTCGCGGTGCGCTACGAGGTGGCCTCCATCTTCCAGGCCCCCGGACGCTACCGCCAGATCTCCGGTAGCCAGGCGACCGCGCTCGGCCTGCTGGCCGCCTCGGTCGCCTCCGGCCTGCAACTGTTCCTGGGTGCCTACCCGATCACCCCGGCCTCCGATCTGCTGCACGAGTTGAGCAAGCGCAAGGCGTTCGGCGTGCAGACCTTCCAGGCAGAAGACGAGATCGCCGCCGTCGGTGCAGCCCTGGGTGCGTCCTTCGGTGGTGCGCTGGGTGTGACCACGACGTCGGGGCCGGGGCTGGCGCTGAAGCAGGAGATGATCAACCTTGCGGTGATGACCGAACTGCCGCTGGTGATCATCGACGTGCAACGCGCCGGCCCGTCGACCGGGATGCCCACCAAGACTGAGCAGGCCGATCTGCTGCAGGCCATGTGGGGACGAAACGGCGAGTCCCCGGTGCCGGTGATCGCGCCCAGTTCGCCGGCCGACTGCTTCAGCGCGGCCTTCGAGGCCTGCCGGATCGCGCTCACCCACCGCACGCCGGTGATCATGCTCTCCGACGCCTACCTGGCCAACGGTTCGGAGCCGTGGCTGGTTCCGGACGCCGGTAGCCTGCCGACGATCGATCCCGGGTTCGCGACCGAAGCCAATACCGAGCAGGGCACCTTCGCGCCTTACCACCGCGATCCGCTGACGCTCGACCGGCCGTGGGCCATTCCGGGCACCCCGGGTCTGGAGCACCGGATCGGCGGCTTGGAGAAGTCCAATGGTCTCGGCACGATCAGTTACGACGGCGACAACCACGACACCATGGTCAAGCTGCGCGCCGAGCACATCGCGCGTATTGCGGTACCGGACGCCACCTGGGACGACCCGAGCGGGGTCGCCAAGCTGGCGGTGCTCGGCTGGGGGTCGACGTGGGGTGCGATCACCGCCGCGGTGCGCCGGGTTCGCGAGTTGGGCGTCCCGATCGCCCAGATACACGTGCGCAATCTGAATCCGCTGCCGGCCAACCTCGGGCAGCTGCTGCACCGGGCCGACCGAGTCATCGTCCCAGAAGTCAATCTCGGCCAGTTCGCCATGATCGTGCGGGCGAAATACCTGGTGGACGCCAGGAGCTGGTCGAGAATGCGAGGCCTGCCGCTGGGAGTCAGCGAGCTGACCGAATACCTGCTGTCACAAGTCGAGGAGGTGCAGCATGTCTGAAGCTTCCGTGCACGGGCTCGGGATCGGCGGGCTCGGGCAGGTGCCCTTGAGCATCAACCCGCTGAAACGCAAGGACTTCACCAGCGATCAGGAAGTCCGCTGGTGCCCGGGCTGCGGTGACTATGCGATCTTGAGCGCGGTGCAGGCGTTGCTGCCCGAACTGGGTATCGCCCGCGAGAACACCGTGGTCGTCTCCGGTATCGGATGCTCGGCGCGCTTCCCCTACTACGTGAACAGCTATGGCATGCACTCGATTCATGGCCGCGCTCTGACGATCGCCACCGGCCTGGCCGTCACCCGGCCCGATCTGGCGATCATGGTGGCCACCGGCGACGGGGATGCGCTGTCCATCGGCGGCAACCATCTGATCCACGCGCTGCGCCGCAATGTCAACCTGACCGTGGTGCTGTTCAACAACCGCATCTACGGGCTGACCAAGGGCCAGTTCTCACCCACCAGCGAGATCGGCAAGGTCACCAAGTCGAGCCCCGCGGGGTCGCTGGACACCCCGGTCAACGCGGTCAGTCTGGCGCTGGGGTCGGAGGCGACGTTCGTGGCGCGCAGCATCGATTCGGATCGCGCGCATCTGACCTCCGTGCTGCGTGCGGCATTCGAGCATCGCGGGTCGTCGCTGGTCGAGGTCTACCAGAACTGCCCGATCTTCAACGATGGCGCCTGGGATCAGCTCACTTCCCCGGACGCTCCGGACGGAGAGGGTGTCATCAAGCTGGAGGCCGGCGAACCGGTGCTGACCCCGGGCGGCAGCTTCGGGGTCGTGCAGGCTCCGGACGGGCATCTGCAGGTCAAGGCGGTCGACGAGGTCGGTTTGGAGAACGTCATCGTCCACGATCCCGGCGCCGATGACCCCACCCGCGCCTTCGCGCTGAGCCGCATCACCGACTCCGGCGTGATGCGCCGCAGCCCGATCGGCATCTTCCGCAGTGTCGAGCGTCCGAGTTTCGATGACCTGGCGCGGCAGCAGATCGCCACCGCCGAGGGCGGGCCGGCCGACAGCCGTGACGACAAGCAGACCCAGCTGCAACAGTTGCTGGCCGGCGACGATCCCTGGACGGTCAGCTGACCTGCGGACTCCGGCTCCCGTCCCGGACCCAAGGGTAGGCTGACTCAGTGACTAGCGAAGCTTTGAACCGCGACTTCTTCGACGACGACATCCGTGCGTCCGACGACCTCTTCCGGCATGTGAACGGCGCCTGGCTGGCTCGGGCCAAGATCCCGGAGGATCGCAGCGGGTGGGGTGCGTTCTACGAGCTGCGAGAGGCCTCGGAGGCGGCCGTCCGCCAGATCATCGAGACTCGGGACGCCGAGGGCGAGGGCGCGGACGCCGCGCGTATCGCGAACCTCTACGCGTCCTTCATGGACACCGAGGCCGTTGAGAAACTGGGCATCGCGCCGCTGCGCGCGCTGCTCGACAAGGTGGACCAGATCACCTCGACCGCCGATCTGGCGCGTTTCTGGGGATGGTCGCTGCGACACGGCATCGGCGGTCTTTTCGATCTGGACAACGATGCCGATCCGGGCAATCCGGCGCGCTACCTGCTGTTCGTCGGCCAGTCCGGGATCAGCCTGCCGGACGAGGAGTATTACCGTCTCGACGAGCATGCCGAGATCCGGGAGGCCTACCTGGCGCACATCGAAGCCATGCTGTCGTTGGCCGGGATCCCCGATGCGGCTGACCAAGCCCGCCGGATCTTCGATCTGGAGACTCGCATCGCCGCCTGCCACTGGGACAAGGTACGCACCCGCGACATGGTGCAGATGTACTTCCCGCAGACCTGGGAGGAGTTCACCGCTCTCAGCCCCGACCTGGCCTGGGACGACTTCCTGGCCGGCGCCGAACTGCCCGAGGCCGCTGTGGCCGAGGTTATCAATTGCCAGCGCACCTTCCTGCCTGATGCCGCGGCCCTGGTGACCGCCGACTCGCTGGACGACTGGCGGGCCTGGGAGCGCTGGCAGATCGTGGATGCGCTCGCACCCTACCTGCCCGAGGCGCTGGTGGAGCAGAACTTCTCCTTCTATGGCCGGACACTGCAGGGCATCCCCGTGCTGCGGGAGCGCTGGAAGCGGGGCGTCTCGCTGGTCGAGGGCGTGCTGGGCGAGGCCGTCGGGCGCATCTACGTCGCCGAGCATTTCCCGCCGGCCACCAAGGCCCGCGCCGAGGAACTGGTGGCCAACCTGCTGGAGGCCTACCACCAATCGATCAGCAAGCTCGACTGGATGACCGACGCCACCCGCGCCGAAGCCCTCAAGAAGCTGAGCAAGTTCCGCGCCAAGATCGGCTACCCGAACCGCTGGCGTGACTACTCGGCGCTCGAGGTGACCTCCGACGATCTGCTGGGCAACGTGCTGCGGGCCGAGAGCTTCGCCTTCGACTACATGATTCACCAGCTTTCGGGGCCGATCGACCCCGAGGAGTGGCTGATGTACCCGCAGACCGTCAACGCCTACTACCACCCGCTGCGCAACGAGATCGTCTTCCCCGCGGCGATTCTGCAGCCGCCGTTCTTCAGCGCGGATGCCGACGATGCGGTCAACTACGGCGGCATCGGCGCGGTCATCGGGCACGAGATCGGTCATGGCTTCGACGATCAGGGCTCCACCTGCGATGGGGATGGGCGGCTGCGCAACTGGTGGACCGACGAGGACCGCGAGGCTTTCGAGAAGCGCACCCAGTCGCTGGTCGACCAGTACAACCGGCTCTCCCCCGCCGAAGTGCCCGACGTGCATGTCAATGGCAAGCTGACCCTCGGCGAGAACATCGGTGACCTAGGCGGCCTGCAGGTGGCCTATCAGGCCTGGCGGCTGGCCGTGGGCGATACCGACCCCGAACCGGTGGACGGCATCCCCGCCAATCAGCGGCTCTTCTTCGGCTGGGCCCAGACCTGGCGGACGATCCTGCGCCCGCAGGCTCAGAAGGAGCGGCTGGCCACCGACCCGCACTCGCCGGACGAGATCCGCTGCAATCAGACCGTCCGCAATATCAACGAGTTCCATGACGCGTTCGGGACGACACCCGGCGACGCGCTGTGGCTGGAGCCGAGCGAACGCGTCCGCATCTGGTGACCCCCCGCTGGACTAAGCTTGGTCCCGGCGTATGCCCTTACTGAAGGAAACTCATGAACATAACCGAATCCCTCAAGTACACCCTTTCCAAATACGTGGTCTTCGATGGCCGCGCAAGCCGCCGGGAGTGGGTCACCTGGTGGCTGTCGTGCCTGGTCATCAATGCCGTACTCGGCCTGCTGGTTTCGCTCACCACCAATGCGAACGGCAACTCGCCGATCTCCATCCTGCTCAGCCTGTTCAGCCTCGCAATTCTGCTGCCCTCGCTGGCGGTCACTGTTCGCCGGCTGCATGACACCGGTAAGAGCGGCTGGCTCATCCTGCTCAACCTGATCCCGGTCGTCGGCTGGATCATCCTCCTGGTGCTCTGCCTGGGAGCCCCGCAGCCGATTGCGAACCAATACGGTGCGCCGGTGGACGGTGCACTCAGATACTGATCGCCATTTGACGGCGGTCCGACTGAGGTCGGCAGCGTAGACTTAATAGGTGGCTCCCGGACGCTAGCGTCCGGGGGCCACCTACTTGTCTGCAGGCCGGAGATCTGCGGGACCGGATCGCCCGGACCCGATTCCTTCTGGTGCAGAGACTGCCGGGCTGCGCCTGGCGGGGAGGCCTCACCAGAGTTGCATGCGATAACGATTATCGTTATTGTTCGGTGGTCAACTCGCTCACCGAAGGTCCTGCCTGCATGATCCTTTCTCGTCGCCAGATCCGCTGGCTCATGGTGCTCGCCGCGGCCGTCGCTGTCGGGGCGGTCGCAGCCATCTGCATCGGCCCGGTCAATGTGCCCACGAGTACCGCGCTTCATGCGGTTGGCCGAATGCTCGCGGGCACCAGCGACGGCGCACGCGACGCCCTGATCACCCAGATCAGGCTGCCGCGCATTCTCATCTCGATCCTGGTGGGAGGCGGCCTGTCGGTGGCCGGCGCCGCCATGCAGGCAGTCTTCGGCAATCCCCTGGCTGAGCCGGGTATCACCGGTGTCTCAGCCGGCGCAGCGGTCATCGCGGCCGGCCTGATCGTGACCGGCATGGTCGGCGCCACCTCCTGGCTACTGCCGGTCGGCGCTTTCGTTGGGGCGCTGGGCGCGACCGCGATCGTCCAAGGTGTCGGCTACGGACGAGCCAGTAGGTCGACGGCTTCGCTGCTGCTGGTCGGTATGGCCCTCAACTCGTTTCTCGGCGCGATCACCGCTGCGCTGATCGCCAACGCGCCGGACGCGGAGAACGCCAGATCGGCCATGTTCTGGCTGAACGGCGACCTCACCGGGCGGACGATGGCCGACGTCTGGATGGTGGTGGCCCCGCTGATGATCGGAGTGAGCGGTGTGCTGTTCTTCGCCCGCGAACTCAACATGCTGGCGCTGGGAGAGGCCACCGCACAATCAGCAGGCGTGAACGTCCGTCTGGTGTCCAACCTGGTCTTGGCGTCCGCTGCGCTGGCCACCGCCTCGGGAGTGGCTGCCACCGGGATCATCGCCTTCGTCGGCCTGGTGGTACCGCATCTGGTGCGTCTGGTTTTCGGCGCCGATCACACCTTCCTGCTGCCGGTATCGTTCTTGGTCGGGGCCATCTTCTTGACCAGCGCGGACACCGCCGCCCGAATGATCTTCAACCCCGTGGTGCTTCAGACCGGAACCATCACCTCGCTGATCGGTGCGCCATTCCTGCTCTTCCTGGTCTTGCGCAAGAAGGATCCCAAATGAGTGCGGGGCTATCGCTGACCGGGCTGACGGTGAGCTACGGGCCGCGGACCGTCCTGAATGAACTGTCTGTCGATCTGACACCCGGCAGGGTCCATGGTCTGATCGGACCCAACGGAGCAGGCAAGTCCACCCTGGTGAAGGCTGTTCTCGGGTTGATCGCGTACGAAGGCTCCGTGACGGTGTCCGGCCGCAGTCTGGCCTCCATGAACCCTCGGCAACGAGCCCGGCACCTGGCCTATCTTGCCCAGGAGACTTCCTCGCCGGCCGATTTCACCGGGCGTCAGCTGGTGGAGATGGGGCGCTACGCGCGCCAGTCCCGGTTCGCAGCAATGAGTTCGGCCGACGAACGCGCCGTGGACGCCGCCCTGAGAGTCACCGGCGCCGACGCATGGGCGCAGCGACCGGTAGCAGGCACCAGCGGCGGGGAGCGTCAGCTCACCGGCCTGGCCAGAGCACTGGCTCAGGAGGCTCCGGTGCTGGTTCTCGACGAACCGATCTCGGCGTTGGACATGTCACACGAGATGGCCGTGCTCTGTCTGCTGCACCCCTGGCTCGACGAAGATCCGGCGAACAGGCTCGTCGTGGTCGTCCTGCATGATCTGTCGCTGGCCGCTCGGTTCTGCGACGACCTCATCCTGCTCACTCCCGGCCGGCACGGAGCCGTGATCGCCGCTCACGGAACCCCCGACGACGTGCTCACCGTGGACCTCCTGCGGGCCGCCTACGGCATCGATGTCGACGTGCGTCGTTCGCCGGTCACCGACTCTCTCAGCGTGACCGCTCTATGACTTCCAGATGAAAGGAAACCCCTGACACGACCTCTTCACCCACTCAAGGCGCTGATGGCCCTGGTGGCCGGCGGAGCGCTGTTGGTCGGCTGCTCGGCCCCGGGCGCGGCATCGGCCGCCACCCCGGCCACCAGCCAATCCGAGGCGTCAGCCGACATCGTCCGGCCTCAGCGCATCGTGGCGATAACCAGCGAAACCGCGGACATGGCATTGCTGCTGGCCGGCCCCCAGTCGATGGCAGCCATTGCCGTTGGTTCCCAGTCGCCGACCATGGGGATGGTCCCCGATCTGGCCCGACAGGTCGAGACCACGCTGCCGGCCGGAGTGACTCCCGATCCCGAGCAGATCTTGTCCTACCAGCCCGATATGGTGCTGACCACCTCGCGCCACGGCGGCGAAAAGACCGCCAACGAGCAACTCGCCGCCGCGGGAGTGCCGATGATCACCTTCGAGTCGGCGGATTTCAACACGCCCGAGGCCTATGAATCCGCACTGCGCACCGTGGGAGACGCCGTCGGACAACCCGAGAAGGCCGAAAAGTACGCCAGTGAACTGCACGATGCCATCGCCGAGATCGACTCGCAGCGGTCCGACAAGCACCCCAGCGTGCTGGCGCTGATGGCGCGAGGGGGCAATGTGATGGCGATGTCGTCGGACAATATGCTGCCAGGCCTTGCGCTGCGGGCCGGTGCCAGCGATGCGGCACAAACGGCAGGCATCACCGCCACCGGGACGATTGATGCCGAGCTGTTGATACGAGCCAACCCCGACATCATCTTGCTGGAGGATTTCCAGGGAAGCGGCCAGGCTCCCTTCGCCGAACTCCTCGCCAACACGGCCGTGCAAGATGTGCCGGCCATCGCCAACCAGAATGTGCACCTGATTGCGATGACGGAGGCGTCCTCCTTGGCCGGGATCAACCTGCCGGTCGGATATCGCAAGATCGCCGAACTCATCGCGCAGTAAGCTCTGCCACCGTGGCAGCAGCTGCAGTGCTGGGCCCGCCCGTCACCCCGGGTGGGCCCAGCACTGTGTGCGACGACTAGGACGAACGGGTTACGACCTCATCGCAGAGGCGGTCCAGCATGTCCTTGGCGGGACCGGCGGGCAGCGGGGTCAGGTAATCGCGGGCGACCGACGCGCGGCGGGCGATCTCCGACCGGGTCTGATCGATCACGGCACTGGCCCGAAGCGCCGCGAGCGCCTCGGCCAGATCGCCATCATCGTCCAGGCCGGCGGCAATACGCTCAGCCAACTCGTGATCGCCAACCGCCGGCGACGAGGCCAACAACAGCGTCGGCAAAGTGGGGATGCCCTCGCGCAGGTCGGTGCCCGGGGTCTTGCCGGTCGTGTCGGACACGATGTCGATCAGATCGTCCGAAAGCTGGAAGACCATCCCGATCTCGAAGCCGAAGCGTCCCAGGGCGTCCAACGCCAGATCCGAGACGCCCCCGACCATGCCCCCGAACAGCGCAGATGCCCGGATCAGTGAGGCGGTCTTACCCGCCAGCACCTTGAAATGGTGATCGATCGGGTCCTCACCGGCCAGCGGCCCGGTCGTCTCGGCCATCTGTCCCTCGACCAGCTCGGCGAAGGTCTGCGCCTGCAGATCGACGTACTCGGGGCCCAGCCTGGCCACTTCACGAGAAGCCCGTGCAAACAGGTAATCGCCGACCAGGATCGCCGTCGAGTTGCCGTATCGGTTGTTGGCGCTGGAAACGCCGCGCCGCAGGTCCGCCTCGTCCATGACGTCGTCATGATAAAGACTCGCGACGTGGGTCAGTTCCATCACCAAGGCCGCGCCGATCACCTCGTCGAGATCGAAATCGGAGCCGAGGTGGGCAGCGGTCACCACCAGGGCCGGACGAAATCGCTTCCCCCCGGCCGAGACGATGTGCTGGGCGGCTTCGGTGACGAACGAATACTGCGAAACTGTTGCCTCCATCAGCCTGTCTTCGATGAGGGCAAGCGTTTCGGCAACAGTTTGCGCAAATAGTTCGTCAGCCATTGTCAGCGTATGAATCCTGCAGAGTTGATCGCGATATCCAGCAGCGGGCCAGGTAGCACACCAAGAAGAAGCGTACCGGCAACACCCACCCAAATCACTATCTGGGTGCCGATTCCGGGGCTCACCAGGGCGGTCTCATCATTGGGGTTCGGCCCGAACATCACCCAGATGACATGGAAGTAGAAGCCGGCAGTCACCAGGCTGGCGATCACGGCGATCAGCACCAGCCAGGAATAGCCACCGTTCCAGGCTGCCGCGAAGACCGCCACCTTGCCGATGAAACCACCGGTCAGCGGGATGCCGGCCATGCTCAGCAGGAAGATCGTCATCAGCACACCGAGCAGCGGATCACGGCGTCCCAGCCCCGACCAGGCGGCGAAGCTGGTGGCCTCGGCACCCGAACGACGAACCAGGGTGACGATCGCGAAGGCGCCCATGGTGGCCAGTCCGTAGGCTGCGAGGTACACCAGAATCGCGGCAACCGAGCCGACCCGGTCGTCCGCAAGACCATTCGCGGTGGTGACAGCGCCGACCACACCCACCAGGATGAACCCGGCGTGCGCGATGGACGAGTACGCCAGCAGCCGCTTCACATCGGTCTGGGTGAGGCCGATCAGCGAGCCGACGACCATGGTGGCCACCGCGATGACGGCCAGCGCGGTCTGCCAGTCCCAGCGCAGCGACCCCAACGCCACGTACAGCAACCGCAGCAGGCCGACGGTCGCCGCCAGCTTGGTGCAGATCGCCATGAAGGCAGTGACTGGGGTCGGTGCGCCCTGGTAGACGTCCGGCACCCAGTTGTGGAAGGGCACCGCGCCCATCTTGAACAGCACCCCGACGCCCAGCAGGGCCAGACCGGCGAGCAGCAGCCACGGCGACTGCGCATTGGACTGGACGGCCAGATCGATGTCGCGGAAGTGGAAGGAGCCCGCATATCCGAAGGTCAGCGCCACACCGTACAAGAAGATGGCCGAGCTGAGTGCGCCGAGCAGGAAGTACTTCAACGAGGCTTCCTGGCTCAGCAGCCGGCGGCGCCGTGCCATACCGCACAAGACGTACAGCGGGAACGACAGCACCTCGAGAGCGACGAACATGGTCAGCAGATCGTTGGCGGCGGCGAAGACCATCATGCCGGCAAGCGAGAACAGCAGCAGCGGGAAGACCTCGGTCTGCTCCTGACGGGCGGCGATGGCCTCACGCTCGGCCTGGGAACTGGGCACCGCGGACGCGTTGGGCGCGAACGGCGACTCGCCGCCGCCGACCCGCCGCTCGGCGAACAACAGCACCGCGAGCGCTCCGAAGAACAGCAGCAGCATCCAGGTCAGCTGGGACGGGCCGTCAAGCGTCAGCGCGTTCATCGCGGCCAGCCGTGGCGCATTGGCCGACCAGTTGACCAGCGTCCAGCCGAATGCGCCGATCAGCACCAGCAGCGCCCAGGCCGCCTGAACCGTCGGACGAACCAGTCGCGGTACCGCACCTTCGAAGACGATGGCGATCGTGCCACCCAGCAGCACCAGCAGGACCGGTGCGGCGGGCAGAAACTCCTCGAGCATCACTTTCCTCCCATCGACCCGGGCAGCGGATCGGTCATGCCTACGACGTTCATGGTGGTACTGGCCGTCTGCTCGACCACGTTGATCATCGGCTGCGGGTAGAACCCGAACAGCAGCAGCAGCGCGATCAGCGGGCCGATCACGAGCTTCTCGCGACCACCCAGATCACTGGTGACCGACTGTTTCACCGCGTCGGTGGGCTGGCCGGTGAACACCCGCTGGTAGGCCCACAGCACGTAGACCGCAGCCAGCACGGTACCGAGCACGGCGATCACGACGGCCGCCGTCTGGCGCTGCCACGAGCCGGTCATGATCGAGAACTCGCCGACGAAGTTCGCGGTGCCGGGCAGGCCGAGGGTGGCCAGACCCGAGATGAGGAAGACTCCCGCCAGCAGCGGGGCGAGTTGCTGCACACCACCGAAATCGGCGATCTCGACCGATCCGCGGCGATTCAGCAAGAACCCGACAGCCAGGAAGAGCGCCGCCGAGCTGAAGCCGTGGGCGAGCATGTAGAAGATCGAACCGCTCATCGCGGTGGTGGTGAAGGCGAAGATGCCGAGCACCATGAACCCGAAGTGGCTGACCGAGGTATAGGCGACCAGCCGCAGCAGGTTGGTGCTGGTAATGGCCAGCACTGCACCGTAGATGATCGAGATCACCGCGAGCACCACCACGAACGGGGTCGCCCACAGGCTCGCACCGGGCAGCATGCCCAGGCAGATCCGGATCATCCCGAAGGTGCCGATCTTGTCGAGGATGCCCACCAGCAGGGCGGTCGCGCCCGGGAGCGCCTGTTCGGCGGTGTCCGGCAGCCAGGTGTGCACCGGAACCATCGGCGCCTTCACCGCGAAGGCGATGAAGAACCCGGCGAACAGCACCTTCTGCACGGTCTCGCTCATCGGGATGGACGCGAAGTCGTCGATCAGGAAGCTGGGCTGTCCGGCGCCGGCCGTGATGCCGTAGACGCCGATCACCGCGAACAGCATGACCAGACCGCCGGCGAGCGAGAAGAGCAGGAACTTCATGGCTGCCCTGCCCCGCTTGGCCCCGCCCCATCCGGTGATGAGGAAGAACATGGGGATCAGCGTCGCTTCGAAGAAGATGTAGAACAGCAGCACGTCGGCCGACATGAAGACGAACAGTGCGAAGCCTTCGACCAGCAGGGCAAGCGCACCGAACACGTTGCCGCCCCAGCGGGGTTCGGCGTGTCCCTCGGCCTTCTTCTGGTCGATCGTCCACTCGGCACCGAGAACCACCGGCACCAGGATGACGGTCAGCAGGACCATCGCCCGGCCCATGCCGTCCAGCGAAAGCGCGTACCAGGCGCCGATCTGCGGAATCCAGGGCACCAGTTCGGTGAGGTCGCCAGAGCCTGCGGCGAAGAACGCCCAGACTCCCACGGCCAGCGTCACCAGCGAACCGATCAGCGCGAGCTGTTTGCCGGGCTTTCCGCGCACCACGAAGGCGATCAGCGCGAAAACCAGCGGCAGCACACCGAGGATCGTCAGCAAGGGGATCGAGTTACTCATCTCAGCTCCTCCCCTCAGGCCAGCCGGCCGAGGATCAAGACCGCGCCGACCACGACGACGCCGATTACCATCGTCAAGCCGTAGCTTCGTGTGTAGCCGTTCTCCAGCTTGCCGAGCGCGCCGCCCAGGCTGGTGGCCAGCGTTGCGGTGCTGCGCACCCCGCCATCGACCAGGAGATCGTCCACTGCCGCCACACCGGCCGCGGCCTTGCCACCGCCACGGACGAAGACCGCGTCGTTGAACTTGTCGGCCAGCAGATCGTTGCGTCCGATGTAGACGATCGGATTGGTGGTGTGCGGCTGCTCGAAGCTGATCTCACCGCGATACATCAGGTAACCGATCGCGACACCGACCAGGACGACCAGCAGCGTCACCCAGCCCTGCCACGGGATCTCCCACAGCGCGGCGTCATGCGGATGACCGCCGGTCGGTGGAGCCAGCCAATGCTGGATCGAATTGTTGAGAATCATGCCGAGCACCGCGGCGCCGATCGACAGCACCACCAGCGGGCCGACCATGATCTTCGGCGACTCGTGCGGGTGAACGCCGTCGGCCCACCGCTTCGTCCCGAAGAAGGTCATCATCATCAGCCGGGTCATGTAGAAGGCCGTGATACCGGCACCCACGATCGCCAGCACACCGAAGTACCAGCCGCGTTCCCAGGCCGCAACCACGATGTGGTCTTTGGAGTAGAAGCCCGCGAACGGCGGGATGCCGATGATGGCCAGGTAGCCGATCGCGAAGGTGATGAACGTCCACGGCATCACCTTGCGCAACGCACCGAAGTGCCGCATGTCGGTGTCGTCGTTCATGGCATGCATCACCGAACCGGCACCCAAGAACATGTTGGCCTTGAAGAAGCCGTGGGTGAACAGATGGAAGATCGCGAATGCGCCGCCGGCCGGGCCGATGCCCGCGGCCAGCATCATGTAGCCGATCTGGCTCATGGTCGAACCGGCGAGCACCTTCTTGATGTCGTCCTTGGTGGACCCGATCCAGGCGCCGGCCAGCAGCGTGACCACACCGACGATGCAGACCGCCAGCGAGGCGGCGGCGGTCAGCTCATAGATCGAATGGCTGCGCACCACCAGGTAGACGCCGGCGGTGACCATGGTCGCGGCGTGGATGAGCGCCGACACCGGGGTGGGACCCTCCATCGCGTCCAACAGCCAGGACTGCAACGGCACCTGGGCCGACTTGCCACAGGCGGCCAGCAGCAGGAACAGACCCAGCGCAGTCAGCCAGCCGGAGCCCGCGGAGCTGGCCGCCTGGTTGACCTCGGTGAAATTCACCGAGCCGAACAGCGCGACCATGGTGAACATCGCGAGCAGCAGCCCGAGGTCACCGATGCGGTTGACCACGAAGGCCTTCTTGGCTGCCAGTGCCGCGGAATGCCGCTCTTGCCAGAAACCGATCAGCAGGTAGGACGCCAGGCCGACACCCTCCCAGCCGACGAACAGCAGCGCGTAGTTGTCGGCCAGCACCAACGTCAGCATCGCCACGATGAACAGGTTCAGGAATGCGAAGAAGCGACGGCGGTTCGGGTCGTGGGCCATGTAGCCGACCGAGTAGATGAAGATCAGCGATCCGACCCCGGTCACCAGCAGCGCGAAAAGAATCGACAGCTGGTCGACCAGCAGGGCGGCCTTCAGATCCAGGCTGCCGACGCTGATCCAGTCGAACATCGGCACGTGCACCGCCCGCTGGTCGACCGGTGCACCGAGCATCTGGATCCACAGCACCGCCGTGACGACGAACGAACCCAACGCGCCGAGCACCCCGAGCCAATGGCCCCAGGCGTCGGTAGCTTTGCCGCCGAGCAGCAGGATCGCCGACACCACCAGGGGTATCGCGATCATCAGCCAGGCGTAGGAGAACAGCCCAGTGGCTTCCACCGGGATGACGATTTCCAACAGACTCACCACAGCCCCCTCAGTGCTTCAGCTGGTTCTGGTCGTCGACCGAGGCCGAGCGGCGGGTCTTAAAGATGATCATGATGATGGCCAATCCGATAACGACTTCACAGGCGGCGACGACCATCACGAAGAAGGCGCCGACCTGGCCCAGCAGAGTGCCGTTGGCATAGCTGAAAGCAACCATCGCGAGGTTGGCGGAGTTCAGCATCAACTCCACCGACATGAAAGCGATCAGGACATTGCGGCGGATCAGGAAGCCGAGCAGCCCGATCGAGAAGAGGATCGCCGACAGCACAACGTAGGCGTTCGGGCTCATCACTGCTCCTTGGGGGTGTCAGGATCGCCATCGGTCGTCTCGATGGCGGTGCGCTCCACAGAACCCGGATCGGCGAGCTCTTCGGCGACCTTCGGCGCCTCATCGCTGCCGGTGTTCTCGTCTTGAACCTCGACGAACTCGGTGATCGCTGCTCGATGCGCGGCACGCAGACCGTCGTTCTCGACGACCGCGACTCCGCGGATGGCCAGCGTCGGCGAGACCGACTTCTCGGCGATCGACCCGTCCGGCAGCAACGCCGGGTACTCGATCGAGTTGTGCCGGGCGTAGACACCGGGGCCGGGCAGCGGACCAGGATCCTTCCCGGTCTCGGCGAACTCCAGAGTCTTGCGGCGGGCCCGTTCGGCCTGGGTCTCACGCTTGCGCAGCGACTCACCGTGTGCCAGGACGATGGCTGCCAGCGCGGCGACCATCAGCAGGGCGGCGGTCAACTCGAAGGCGAAGACGTAGGTGCCGAAGATGATCTTCGCGATGCCTTCGACGTTGCCCCCGGCATTCGCCGTCTCCAGGCCACCGGCACCGGTGACGATGCCGTTGCCGGCCACCACGATGATGAACGCCGCGAAAGCGAAGACGAAGATCGCTGCGGCGACCCGCTGGCCGCGCAGCGTCTCGATCAGGGAGTCGGTCGTGTCAACGCCGACGATCATCATGGTGAACAAGAAGAGCATCATGATGGCGCCGGTGTAGACGATGATCTGCGCGACGAACAGGAAGGGCGCGTCCAGCGAGGCGTACAGGCAGCCCAGCGCCACCATCATGCCTGCCAGGCTGATCGCCGAGTGCACGGGCTTGCGGGCGATCACCATGCCCAGGGCCCCAGCGATGGACAGGGGCGCGAAGATCCAGAACGCCACCACCTGCCCGGTTATGAGCGGAATCACTTCTCAGCCTCCTTGGCTGCGGGCTGGCCGGTCCGGGTGTCGGGCTGGCCGGTGGGCGGAAGCCCCAGGAAGTAGTCCTTTTCGTCAGCGCCGAGCCTGCGCGGGTGTGGTGGCTCCTCCATGCCAGGCAGCAGAGGCGCCAGCAACTGATCCTTCTCGTAGATCATCAGCTCGCGAGTCCGGTTCGAGAACTTGAAATCGTTGGTCATGGTGAGCGCGCGCGTCGGGCAGGCCTCGATGCAGTAGCCGCACAGGATGCAGCGCAGATAGTTGATCTGGTACACCTTGCCGTAGCGCTCACCGGGCGAGTAACGCTCCTCCTCGGTGTTGTCGGCGCCTTCGACGTAGATGGCATCGGCCGGGCATGCCCAGGCACACAGCTCACAACCCACGCACTTCTCCAGTCCGTCGGGCCAGCGGTTCAGCTGGTGACGGCCGTGGTAGCGCGGAGCGGTGATCTTCTCCTCACCTTTTTGCGGGTAACCCTGCGTGAAGGTCTTGCGGAACATCGTCCTGAAGGTGATGCCGAATCCTGACCAGGCGCCCATTACAGTTCAGCTCCATTCGATGTCGCCGCGCGCCGGGCGGACGACGAGGCCGCCGCCCCTGCCGGCTCGGCGGTACCTTCTGCCACCACCGCGGTGATCAGCTTCTGGCCGGGCATCGGCGGTACCGGATAGCCCCCGGCGAAGGCGTCGAACTCGGCGTCCAGGTCGATCGGCTCGGCTTCGGGTTGCGGTTCGGGACCGCTGAACCAGATCGCCGCCACCACCGCCGCCAGGAAGACGATCAGGATGCCGATGAAGATCGGGTCGGCCCACCAGCCGTGCACCGATGCGCCGCGCACCAGGGCGAGCAGCACGATCCACGCCAGGTTCGCCGGAATCAGCACCTTCCAGCCGAGCTTCATCATCTGGTCGTAGCGCACGCGAGGAACCGCTGCCCGCACCCACGCGACGGTGAAGATCATGATCTGCACCTTGAGGACGAACCACAGCAGCGTCCACCAGCCCTGATCCAAGAAGGTGCCGTTCAACGGCCACGGTGCGTGGAAACCGCCGAGGAACAGCGTCACCGACACCGCCGAGACGGTCGCGACGTTGATGTACTCGGCGAGGAAGTAGAGCGCGTAACGGAAGCCGGAGTAGTCGGTGATGTGTCCCGAAACCAGTTCCGATTCGCATTCGGGCATGTCGAACGGCTGACGGTTGGTCTCGCCGAACATCGAAACGTAGTAGATGACGAAACTCGGCAACAGCAGCAGGCCGTACCAGCTCGGCAACGCGATCGTGGCGCCGAACAGATTGATCGGCTCCGCCTGAGCCGCGACGATCTGGCTGGTCGACATCGTCCCCGCGTACATGAAGACGGCGACCAGGGACAGACCCATCGCGATCTCGTAGCTGATCACCTGCGCGGTGGCGCGCATCGAGCCGAGCAGCGAATAGGTGCCGTTGGACGACCAGCCGGCCAGCACGAAGCCGTAGAAGCCCACGCCGGCGATGGCCATGACCAGCAGGGCTGCCACCGGCAGATCGGTCAGCTGCAGCCGGGTCTCGATCCCGAACATCCGCACCGGGCCGCCCAGCGGGATGACCGACCAGGAGGCGAATGCGGCGACCGCGGTCAGCATCGGTGCGATGTTGAACACCAGCGCGTCGGTGCGGGCCGGGCGGAAGTCCTCCTTGAAGAGCAGCTTCACGCCGTCGCCGAGCGCCTGGCCCAGGCCGAGGGGGCCGTTCATGATCGGGCCCTTGCGGTTCTGCATCTTGCCGAGTACCCGGCGCTCGAACCACACGTTGAAGATGGTCCAGGTCAGCAGCAGGACGAAGACGCCCACCACCTTGATCAGGATGAGCCACCAGGGATCGTTGAGGAAGACCGTTTCCATGCTGGTCATGCCGCACCTCCTGCGGTCTTGACTACCGCCAGCCGGACCCGGTCACCCGGGCGGGCATGCAGCGTACGGAACAATTCGACGCCCGAGTTGGTCGGCGCCCAGACCACGTCGTCCACCATCGAGGCGGTGACCGCCGCCGGTAGCACGACCTCGCCGCTGTCGGTGCCGATCATCACCGGCTCGCCGTCGCGCACTCCCAGCGCGGCCGCGGTGGCCGGCGAAATCCGTGCCAGCGGGGCCGGGGCGGTGAGCCGCAGGGTTTCGGCACCGTCGAGGCAGCGGGAGTCATCGATCGCCTGATGCCAGCTGGCCAGCTTCAGGCCCTCGCCGCCGGCCTGGGCCGGTGCGCCGGCCGCGGCGGTGAAGCCGGGCTTGGCGCCCTCCCAGTCGGTGATCTCGTAGTAGGCGGCCTGCGCCTGCGGCGGCGTGCGCATGCCCAGGTCGGATCCGAGCGCATCGGCAAGTGCCGCCAGCACCCGTACGTCGGTCATCACCGATGGCGCGTCGGTGTTGATGATGTTCACCGGACGAAGCCGGTGCTCCCAGTTGATGAAGGTGCCGAGCTGTTCTTCGAGCAGCGCGACCGGGAAGACCACGTCGGCCACCTCGGTCACCGCGCTGCGCCGCTGTTCGAGGCTGACGACGAAGACATCATCGCTTGCCAAGGCGGCGTAGGCGGCTTCGGGATCGGCCATGTCGGCCAGATCGACAGCCGCGGTCACCAGGGCCTTCAGCGAACCCGCGGCAGCCGCCGCGAGCATCTGCTCGGCGTCCAGGCCGGCGGTATCGGGCAGATGGTCGATACCCCAGGCAGCCTGCAGGTCGACGCGCGCCGACGCATCGGAGGCGGGGCGTCCACCCGGCAGCAGCTGCGGCAGGCAACCGGCTTCCAGGGCGGCCAATTCGCCGGCCCGGCGCGGAATCCACGCCCAGCGCAGGCCCTTGGCGGCGTACTCGCGGACCTTCGGCAGCAGCCCGGGAACCAGTCCCGCCCGCTCCCCCACCAGCACGATGGTGCCCTCGTCGAGTTCGGCAGCGATCGAGTCGAGTGCCTGCACTTCGTCGCCGGGCGCCGTGGGAACCAGAACGGCACCCAGCTTCCGTGATCCGTTGGTCAGGAATGGCGCGACAGCGAGGATCCGCGTGCCGTTCTTGCGGTTGCCCTTGCGCAGCCGCAGGAAGACCGCCGAGGATTCCTCCTCCGGCTCGAAGCCGACCAGCACGACCTTGGCAGCGTTCTCCAGGTCGGTGAAGGTGACGTCGATCTCGCGGCTGGTGACCTCGGCGGCCAGGAAGCCGGCCTCATCGGCGCCGTAGGGGCGCGTCCGGAAGTCGATCGAGTTGGTGCCGAGTACCGCGCGTGCGAACTTCGAATAGGCGAATGCGTTCTCCAAGGTCAACCGGCCGCCGGTGAGCACACCGGACGAGGCTCCAGCGGCTTTCAGGCCGGCGACTGCCGCGTCGATGGCCTCCGGCCAGCTGGCGGGTACCAGTTCACCGTCGCGGCGTACCAGCGGATAGCTCAGCCGGTCGGCCTGTCGTCCGTAGTAGAAGCCGAAACGGCCCTTGTCGCAGTTCCACTGCTCGTTGACTTCGGGATCGTCGCCGGCCAGTCGCCGCTTCACCTGGAAGTGCCGGTGATCGGTGCGCAACTGGCAGCCGCTGGCGCAGTGCTCACACGTCGTCGTGGTGCTGACCAGGTCGAACGGGCGAGCCTGGAAGCGGTAGTCGACGCTGGTCAGGGCACCGACCGGGCAGATCTGGACGATATTGCCCGAGAAGTAGCTCTCGTAGGGATGACTCGCGTAGATGTTGATCTGGCTCAGCGCGCCCCGCTCCGACAGCGAGATGAAGTCGTCGCCGCTGATCTGTTCACCGAAGCGCGTGCAGCGCTGGCACAGCACGCAGCGCTCCCGGTCGATGAGGATCTGCGCCGAGATGTTCACCGGCTTCGGGTAGGTGCGCTTGAGGCCCTCGAACCGCGATTCGCCCGGACCATGACTCATCGTCTGGTTCTGCAGGGGGCATTCGCCGCCCTTGTCGCAGATCGGGCAGTCCAGCGGGTGGTTGATCAGCAGGAACTCCAGCATGCCCTGCTGGTGTTTGGCGACCTTCTCGTTGGTGGCGGCGGTCTCGACGACCATGTTCGGCATCACGGTCAGCGCACAGGCAGGCTGCGGCTTCATCGGACGCCCATTGCCTCCGTCGGGCACCTCGACCAGGCACTGCCGGCAGGCGGCGACCGGATCGAGCAGTTCGTGATCGCAGAACCGCGGGATGTCGATGCCCAGCCGCTCGGCAGCCCGGATGACCAGGGTGCCCTTCGGCACGCTGACCTGGATGCCGTCGATGGTGGCGGTCACCAGGTCGGCCTTGGCCACCTCGCCGTCAGGCTTCTTGACGTCGGTGCTCACTGGTCTGCCCCCTCACTGACAGCGATCCTCTCGCGTTCGTACGGGAAGTAGACGCTCTTCTCGTAGGGGAACAGTTCCCAGGCCGGGGTGTGGTATCCGGCCTCGAACTCGTCCCGGAAATACTTGATGGAGCTGGTGATGTTGGCCACGAAGCCGTCGGCCAGGGTACAGAAGCTCTTCATCGTGACGTTGTCGCACAGGTCGAGGATCTTCTCGATGTCGCCCTCGTGGCCCTTGCCCTGCTCGAGATTGTGCAGGGTCTGCACCAGCCACCAGCTGCCCTCTCGACATGGCGTGCACTTGCCGCAGGACTCGTGCTTGTAGAACTCGGTCCACCGCAATGTCGTGCGTACCACCGAGACCGTCTCGTCGAAGGTCTGCAGCGCCTTGGTGCCCAGGATCGAGCCGGCCGCCGCGACGCCCTCGTAGTCGAGGTGCACGTCAAGTTGGTCGGGGGTCAGGATCGGGGTGGACGAGCCACCCGGTGTGAAGAACTTCAGCTGGTGACCGTCGCGGATGCCGCCGGCCAGGTCGAGCAGCGTCCGGTAGGTGGTGCCCAGCGGCGCCTCGTACTGTCCGGGGCGCTTGACATGACCCGAGACCGAGTAGATCGTCGAACCCGCCGACTTCTCGGTGCCCATCAGCTTGTACCAGTCGGCCCCACGGGCCACGATGGCCGGCACCGAGGCGATGGACTCGGCGTTGTTGACCACGGTCGGCGATGCGTACAGGCCGGCGACCGCCGGGAACGGCGGGCGAAGCCTGGGCTGGCCCCGGCGTCCCTCGAGGGAATCGAGCAGCGCGGTTTCCTCACCACAGATGTAGGCGCCGGCACCGGCATGGACGACGATGTCGAGGTCGTACTCGGTGCCGAAGATGCCCTTGCCCAGGTAGCCGGCCTGGTAGGCGTCCGCGACGGCCTGCTGCAGCCGGCGGATCACATGCAGCACCTCACCGCGCACGTAGATGAAGGCGTGATGGGCGCGCACCGCATAGGAGCTGATGATGACGCCCTCGACCAGCGTGTGCGGGGTCGCCATTAGCATCGGCATGTCTTTGCAGGTGCCCGGCTCGGACTCATCGCAGTTGATGACCAGGTACTTGGGCTTCGGGTTGGTCTGCGGGATGAAGCTCCACTTCACGCCGGTCGGGAAGCCGGCGCCGCCACGACCGCGCAGTCCGGAATCCTTGACCAAGGTGATGATCGCATCCGGATCCATGCCGACCGCCTTGCGCGCGGCCTGGTAGCCGCCCTGGGCGACGTAGTTGGCGATCTTCCACGCCTCGGGCTGATCCCAGTTATCGGTCAGAGTCGGGGTCAGGACGTCAACGCTCACTCGGACGCACCTCCATCGAGAGCAGCAGAAGTGGGAGGAACCGGCGAAACCCAGCCCTTCTCGCGGGCGATGTTCAGACCTGCCAGCGACGCCGGGCCCGCGGTGGGACCTTCGTCGGCCAGCCCGTCCGGGAATCCCGCGAGCACGCGTTCGGCCTCGGCCCAGCTGGTGATGTGCGCTCCGCGGGTGGAGCGGACCTCGCGTCCGGCCTCCAGGTTGTCGATCAGGGCGGCGGCCTTCTCGGGGGTCATGGAATCCATGAACTCCCAGTTGACCATCATCACCGGGGCGAAGTCGCAGGCCGCGTTGCACTCGAGGCGCTCCAGGCTGAACATGCCGTCCTCGGTGGTCTCGCCCTCGTCGATGCCCAGCCGTTCCTTCATCTGATCCAGCAGGATGTCGCCGCCCATGACCGCGCAGACCGTCGTGGTGCACACCCCGATGTGGTGATGGCCGGCAGGACGCCGCTTGTACATGGTGTAGAAGGTGGCCACGCCGTTGACCTGGGCGGTGGAGATGCCCAGCAGGTCGGCGCAGATCTGCACGCCGGCATCGGTGACACGTCCGTCGACGGACTGCACCAGATGCAGCATCGGCAGCAGCGCCGAGCGCGGTTCGGGATAGCGCGCCATGATCTGGCGCAACTCCGCGATCGTGTCTTCGCCGATATTGGTGCGGTCGTCATGCACGTCAATACCGGAGGCATCGTCGAATGCCGCGACGAACTCATGCCCGCTCATCGAGTCTCACTCCTTGTCAGCAAGATATCCGTCATCGGTCGACGCCTCCCATGACCGGGTCGATGCTGGCCAGCGCCATCAGCAGGTCGGACAGCATCGCACCTTCGGACATGATCGGCAGGGCTTGAACGTGGTTGAAGCCTGGGTCGCGCATATGTGCCCGGTACGGCCGGGTACCTCCGTCGGAGACCAGATGAGCGCCCAGCTCACCGGCGGGGCCTTCGATGGCCACGTAGACCTGGCCCGCCGGCACCTTGAAGCCTTCGGTCACCTTCTTGAAGTGGTGGATCAGCGCTTCCATGGACTCACCCATGATGTGCTTGATGTGCTCGTTCGAGTTGCCCTGGCCATCGGCGCCCACCGTCAGATCGCTCGGCCATTCGAGGTCGGGATCCTGTACCCGGAAGGGCTCGCCCTGGCTTTCGACCAGCTCGTCGCGCACCTGCTCGAGGATGCGCAGCGACTGCATCATCTCGTCGCAGCGGATCTTGAAGCGTCCATAGGCATCGCAGCTGGTCTCGGTGCAGACATCGAAGTCGTAGTGGTCGTAGCCCAGATACGGCTGGGTCTTGCGCAGATCCCAGGGGTAGCCGGTCGACCGCAGCACCGGGCCGGTCATGCCGAGCATCATGCAGGTGCTCAGATCCAGCACGCCGATGTGCTGAGTGCGGGCCTTGAAGATCGGGTTGTCGAGCATGAACAGCGCGATCTCGGGGACGTTGATCCTCAGCTGCTTGATCAACTCGTCCAGCAGGTCGATGCCGTCGTCCGGCATGTCGTTCTGGACGCCGCCCGGCCGAATGTAGGCGTTGTTCATGCGCAGACCGGTCAGCGCCTCGGTGAACTCGAGGATGCGTTCCCGCTCGCGCAGGCCGACCTCCTGAGGTGAGGTGGCGCCCAGTTCGAGGCAGTTGGCGCCCACCGCGGTCAGGTGCGAGGCGATGCGGTTGGTCTCCATCGCGAGCACCCGCAGCTGGTTGCCGCGCCGCGGGATGTCATCGGTGATGTCGAGCAGCTTGTCCACGGCCAACGAATAGGCGGCCTCATTATGAATGCCGCCTACGTAGTTCATCCGGGTGAAGAACGTCGAGCCCTGCGTCCAGGTGCGGTACTCGGAGTTCTTCTCGATGCCGGTATGCAAGAATCCGATGCCCGGACGACAGCTCATCACGTTCTCGCCGTCCATCTCGAGCACCAGACGCATCACGCCGTGGGTCGAGGGGTGCTGCGGGCCGAGATTGACCACGATGATCTCGTCGGCGCGTTCGCGCTGGGATTCGATGATCTGGTCCCAGTCGGCACCCGAGGACAAGTAGGCCTGATCGGCGATCGGCTCGCCCGGTACCGCGAAAACGTCCTCCGAGCCGGGAACGCCCGCACTCCGCTTCGTCTGTTCGCTCATGCCTGGTAGCTCCTGCGCTCGTCCGGGGGCGGCACGACCGCTCCCTTGTACTCGACCGGAATGCCGCCCAAGGGGTAGTCCTTGCGTTGCGGATGACCGACCCAGTCGTCGGGCATCAGGATACGGGTCAGCGCCGGATGGCCGTCGAAGATGATGCCGAACATGTCCCAGGTCTCGCGCTCGTGAAAGTTCGCCATCGGGTACACCGGGACGACGCTGGGAATATGAGCGTCACCATCGGGGCAGGTGACCTCCAGCCTGATGCGGCGGTTGTGGGTGTAGCTGAGGAGGTCGTAGACCGCGTGCAACTCGCTGCCGGTCATCTCCGGGTAGTGCACACCGGAAACGCTCATGCAGACCTCGAAACGCAGCGCGGGATCATCGCGCAACGCCTTGACCACCTCGAGCAGCTTCTCCCGCAGCACGACGAAGGTGATCTCGCCGCGCCAGATCATCACCCGGGACGCGAAGTGCGGCACCAGCTCGGCCACCCGGTCGGCGACATCATCGAACCAGCCGCCGAACGGCGGGGTGGCGGTGCCCGGCATCTCGATGATGCGGGTCATGCCCGAGAAGCCGCTGGTGTCGCCGGATCCGTGGCCGGGACCCCACATGCCCTTGCGGACCGTGACCACGGGACCTTCGGTCGGGGCCTGGGGCACCAGCACCCGGTCCAGATGCGCGTGCGGCCCGCTCGCCAATTCGCTGGCCGAGCCGGTTCCCTCGGCGATCAGTTCGCCCTTGGTCACTTCTTCGGGACCGGCGACCGGGTTGTCTGCCGTACCGACCACCTTCGGATCCCTGCCTTCGGAGTTCTTGTCGCTCATCGCATGAGCCCCTTCTGCTCAAGCAGCGCCGGAGCCTCGAGAGCAGCAGCCTCCTTCTCGGAGATCGCCTTGTCGCGATCGGCACCGATCGGGCCCCACTGCAGTTCTTTCTCACGCAGCTTGAAGACTGCATCGATCAACATGTCGGGACGCGGCGGACAACCCGGCACGTACATGTCGACCGGGACGATGTGATCGACGCCCTGAATGATCGCGTAGTTGTTGAACATGCCGCCAGTGCTCGCGCACACGCCCATCGAGATGCACCACTTCGGGTTGGGCATCTGGTCCCACAGCTGGCGGACGACCGGCGCCATCTTCTGGCTGACGCGTCCGGAGACGATCATCAGATCCGCCTGGCGGGGTGAGGCGCGGAAGACCTCTTGACCCCATCGTCCGGCATCGTGACGCGGGCCGCCGTATTGCATCATTTCGATGGCGCAGCAGGCCAGGCCCATCGTGAGTGGCCAGAACGACGCCTTGCGCGTCCAGCCTGCGATCGCTTCGACGGTAGTCAGCAGGACACCCGAAGGTACGTGGTCTTCGATACCCATGAGTACTCCCCTTCCGATTCAGTCCCAGTCCAGGCCACCACGACGCAGGTCGTAGTAGTAGGCAACGACGACGGTGACGATGAACAAGATCATGGCGGCGACGGCGAGCGTGTCCAGCGCACCGAAGGCCACCGCCCAGGGGTAAAGGAATACGATCTCGATGTCGAACATAATAAACAACATTGCTGTTACGTAATACTTCACCGAGAAGCGACCGCCATTTGTGGGCTGAGGCGTCGCCTGAAGCCCACACTCGAAGGAGTCGTACTTGGTGCGGTTGTATCGCGCGGGCCCGATTACCGTGCTCAGCGGGATCGCTGCCAGCACGAATACCGTAGCCAGAACCACCATCCCGGCAATGGGAATATAGGGGTTCATGTCTGCTCCGCCCTTCTCTACTTTTTCGCGATCAACAATGGGTGGCGATCAAGGACCATTCTGTCCTATCACGTCGTGATCGTCATGTCGAAGGCGCCACCCTGGACATTAATGCAATGAGACGATCACTTAAATCAGCCGGTGGCTCATCGGTGAGGTGCGCCAACAGTTTATGCACCAGGTACATCAGGTGCTTACGCGGGAGTCCATACGTGACGCACAGGTGCATGATCTCGGGACGCCCGATCAACTGGACGAAGACCGTGCCGAGCCGGTAGTAGCCTCCCCAGGCCTGCTTCACCTGGTTCGGATAGGACTGGAAGGCCAGTTCGGCACCCGGGCTGCCGAAGCCGCGTGCCCGGGCGTCCACGATGGCACGGGCGGCCATCTCGGCCGACTCCATCGCATACGAGATGCCCTCGCCGTTGAACGGATTGACCATGCCGGCGGAGTCGCCGACCAGCATCAGGCCGTCGCGGTACAGCGGGGCCCGGTTGATCGCCATCGGCAGCGCGGCGCCGCGGATCGGTTCGAGCCGGTTGGCTTCGCGGAAACCCCACTCCTCGGGAGTGTTGTCGAGCCAGGTGCGCATCAGCTGGCGGTAGTCGGTCTTGCCGAAGGCCTTGCTCGAATCGAGCATGCCCAGCCCCACGTTGGCCGAGCCGTCACCCAAGCCGAAGACCCAGCCGTAGCCCGGCAGCAGGTTCGACTCGCCGGGCTTGCCGTCCCACAGTTCGAGGTAGCTCTCGATCCACTCCATGTCGGATTTCGGGCTGGTGTAGTAGCTGCGTACCGCCACTCCGAGCGGCCGCTTGGCCAGCCTGGTGCGCCCGGTCGCCTCGGCCAGCCTGGACGAGACACCGTCGCAGGCGACCACGATGGGCGCCCGGTACTCGCGGCCGCGCGCATCGGTGACGCCGACCACGCGGCCGCTGCGGTCGTCGACGATCGGGGCGCTCACCCGCACGCCGGTGTGCAGCCGCGCACCGGCCTGCACGGCCGTGCCGGCCAGCAGGTCGTCGAAGACCGAACGCGGACAGACCAGGCCGAAATCAGGAAATGCCGTCAGCTCGGGCCAGGCCATCGTGAACGGCTCGGTTCGTCCGCCGTGGATGCGCAGCCCCTTGTTGCGAACCCATCCCGACGACGGGCTGGTGTCGATGCCCAGCCTGCCCAGCATCCGCACGGTGCGCGGGGTCAGCCCGTCGCCGCACACCTTCTCACGGGGGAACTCGGATTTCTCCAAGAGCAGAACATCGAGACCCTGACGGGCCAGGAACGTCGCCGCCGATGAACCGCCGGGTCCGGCGCCGACCACGACCACATCGGCGTCCTGGGTGGCTTGTGGATCGGCAAACGTCATCGCCGACGCTCGTGGCCCAGCGATACTCGAGGCACGGGAAGCTTCCGGCATAACACACCTCCTCGACCTGTGATCCGCTCGGGGAAGTCTAGCCCGCGGGCATCGCCCAGCCCTAACGAGGTCGCGCCCCCCGGGCCCGGTCGCTGTCATCAGGTACTGTCGTGCAGGTGATCATCAACCCGGGGTCATCTCGTCTGCATGCCTCCACTATCTGGATCGACGACCCTGGCCCGCTCACCGACTTCCTCTGCGCCGAAGACGCCTGCTTCCTTCGGGGCTCCGACGGCTTCGTCGCCCTGGGCGAAGTCGCGCGCCACGAAAGCACGTCGATGACCGAGGCGGACGCCTGGTGGCGCCAGATGGTGTCCGAGATCGAGAACGAGTCGGAGATGCCGGGGCGCTTCGGCACCGGTCCCCTGACCTACGGCACCTTCTGTTTCGATCCTGGCCACACCGAGTACTCCTCGGTGCTGATCGTCCCGGAGATCATCATCGGCCGGCACCGGGGCCACTCCTGGCTGACCCAGATCGGATACGACCGGGTGAGCCCCGAGTTGCCGCCCCGCCACTCGAAACCCAGCCCACCCACCGGGTTGCGGTTCAGCTCCGGAAGCATCACCGAGAGCGAGTGGATGGGCGTGGTCCGCGACATGACCCTGCGCATCCGCGCCGGCCAGGCGAGCAAGGTCGTGCTGGCCCGCGACATCGAGGCGCGCACCGACGACCCGATAGACCCCCGCTGGCCGCTGCGCCAGCTGCTGGCCAGCTACGGCTCCTGCTGGAATTACCTGATCGACGGGCTGGTCGGGTCGACCCCCGAGATGCTGGTGCGCCGTGAACGCGGCCTGACCACCTCGCGGGTGCTGGCCGGCACCGTTCCCCGGGTCGAGGGAGTGGACGATGCCCAGCGGGCCGCCCAACTGGTTTCGTCCGCCAAGGACCTGGAGGAACACCGCTTCGCGGTGAACTCGGTGATCGAGTCCCTGCGCGGGCATCTGCTGGCCATGCATGTGCCCGAGGCACCCTATGTGCTGACGCTGCCGAATGTGCTGCATCTGGCCACCGACATCTGCGGCATCTCGGAGCCCGGGCTGAGCACGCTGGCGCTGGCCGACGCCGCCCATCCGTCGGCCGCGGTCTGTGGTGCACCGACCGATGTGGCCCGGCAGCTGATCGCCCACTACGAGCAGCTGGACCGTGGACGGTTCGCCGGGCCCGTGGGCTGGATGGACGCCCAGGGCGACGGCGAGTGGGCGGTCGCACTGCGCTGCGGTCAGATCGACGCCACCGACGCCACCCGGATGCGGTTGTACGCAGGCGGAGGGATCATGGCCGCGTCCGACCCGCACGCCGAACTGGTCGAGACCGACGCCAAGTTCTCGCCGATGAAAGCCGCCCTGCGCGAAACACTGTGATCGCCTCCAGCTGAGCGTCCTACGCTTGGTGCCGTGCCAGCGACCCGAACGCGCCGTCCCAGCGACGGGCCCGCAGTCTGGACGCTCACCGGCACCGGAGCCACCCTGGCGTTGGCCATGAGCTGGGTGGCGCTGTCGCCCAGCCTGCTGCCCCGCAACTGGTGGGCCACCGGTATCACCGTCGGATTGTCGGCGATCGTGGGCTACGCGGTCGGCACGCTCGTCCAAGCCGGCTGGGTGGCGCTCAGCCGGGCGTCCAAGCTCACCGTCAGCATCAGCCCCGGTTGGAAGCGGTGGTTGCGTCGCGGCTGGTTCGGTGCGCTGGTGGTGCTCACCGCCGTCTCATGGTGGGCCAATGTGCAACGCCAGCAGGGGCTGGCTACCAGCGTCGGAGTCTCCTCGGCCGGCTGGCGAGGACAGTCGCTCGGGCTGTTGCTGGGCATCGTCATCTTCGCGCTGCTGCTGGGCGCCGGCCGCACCACGCTGTGGATCGCTCACCTGATCGGGCATCGCCTGCGCCTCGTGCTGCCCGGCTGGCTGGCTCTACTCACCACGGTCAGCACCGTCACCCTGATCGTGGTTCTGCTCGCCCGCGGCGCTGTCATCTTGCCGCTGCTGGACGAGATCACCAAGGCTGCCGCGGCCAGCAACGGCATCACCGGGTCCGGGCGCCAGCCCCCTGTCGAACCGGAGCGTTCGGGCAGTGCAGCCTCGAACGAGTCCTGGGAGTCCCTGGGACGCCAAGGCCGGGCCGTGGTCGCTGACGGCCCTCGCGCGGCGGACATCGCCCGCGTCACAGGCGAGCCGGCCATGGAACCGATCCGGGCATACGCGGGGCTGAGTGCGGGACGCGATATCGAGGCGACCGCCCAGGCCGTGGTCGCCGAACTCGACCGCACCAACGCGTGGCAGCGTTCCTATCTCATGGTCGCGACCGCCGTCAGCAACGGCTGGACCGAGGAGTACACGCTGGCGTCGGTCGAGTACCTGACCCGTGGCGATGTCGCCTCGGCCAGCATGCAGTATTCGTTCCTGCCCAGCGGCGTGGCCTACGTCATCGACCGCAGCAGCGCCGCAGAGGCCGGCCGGGACCTGTGGCAGGCCATCTACCAGCGCTGGCTGCAACTGCCGGCCGATCATCGTCCGAAGCTGCTGGTCAGCGGGGAATCGATGGGCGCCTTCGGCAGCCAGGCCGCCTTCGACTCGCCCGGCGAGCTGCTGGACGAGGCCTACGGCGCGGTCTGGGCGGGCACTCCGCGCTTCACCCCGCTGTGGGCACAGCTGACCGCAGCCCGCCGGATCGGCTCCCCGGAGGTCGCCCCGGTGATCGACAACGGGCGCAATATCCGATTCGCCACCAACGTGGCCGAGTTGGAGCACGACCATTTCGGCGGCCTGTACGAACCATGGCAGCAGCATCCACGGGTCGTGTACCTGCAGAATGCGTCGGATCCGGTGGTCTGGTGGTCGGCGGATCTGCTGTGGCGCGAGCCGGACTGGATGCGGGAACAGACCAGCAACCAGTCGGGCGCCACGATGACCTGGATGCCGTGGGTGACGTTCTGGCAGATCACCCTCGACATGCCGGACGCCCTGACACCGCAGGCAGGTCAGGGACACCAGTACCAGAGCGAGCTGATCCCGGTCTGGAACGCCGTGCTCGGCCAACCGGCCTCGGACGCCGAACTGGCGGCGATCGCGCAGGCGATCAACGATTCCCTGGTGCCCCGCTGAGGCTGGCTCAT
>JAAYVB010000019.1 GCA_012517405.1 Propionibacterium sp. | reverse complement strand
TCGCTGGCGTTACCGTCGTCAAAGGTGATCGCGACGGGGATCCCTACGTCGCGCAGGGCTGCGATGCGATCCGCCAGCAAAGGCCAAGTCGCTGTGGGGCACCAGTAGCGGCGCTCACTTTCGGGTACTGTCAAGACCGGATCCCCAATGCCGTGAAAGTTGAGAACCGTGACGCTCTGGGCGAGTGTCATGTCGCTCTCCCTCGGTTGGCGACGTAGTCACTGAGCTCGACTGCATCATTCAGATCGACGTAGGGACGTCCAGCCTTGTCGACACCTGCGGGTGGCTCTTGGAAGGCGGCTGATCGAGCGCCCTCGGGCCGCCGAGCTTTCGTGAGGTCGTCGAACACCCCAACGTAGGCGCGTGCCTGCGGCCGCCAGTCAAGTTCGGAAGCGACCCGTCGGCGCGCCCGCAGCCCCATCTCGACGCGCAGGGTCGGATCGTCCAGGAGTCGTTCGACGGCGTCAGCGAAGGCAGGGATGTCGCCGCTGGGCACATACAGCACCGTGTCGCCACCCGAAACGCGCGTCTCGACAAGGTCGAATGCTACCGACGGGAGGCAGTACGCCATGTACTCCATCGTCTTGTTCATCGTCGACAGATCGTTCAGCGGTGTCTTGAGGTCGGGGCCCAGGCCGATGTCGGCAGCGCTCAAATAGGTCGCGATCTGGTCACGGTCAACTCGGCCGGTGAACGTGACGAGCGAGTCTAGCCCCATCTCTGTGCACTGGCTACGAAGGTCGTCCAGGCAGTCGCCAAATCCCATCAAGGTGGCATGCACGTCGCGGCGGCCGCGCCGACGTAGCTCATCCATCACGTGCAGCAGCTGGTCGACACCGTCTTGTGGGCCCATGATGCCTAGGTAGACCAGCTCCTTGGTCTGTTTGGTGGTGGTGGGCGGACGCAGCGGACGCATCGCGCGGGTGTCGGGTCCGCTGCGCACCACCGTAACCAACTCGGGCGCCAGCCCTCCGCGCTTGATCGCCACCTGCCGATAGGACTCGTTGGTGGAGGTTACCCGGTCTGCGGCCAGGAAAGTCATCCGCTCCAGCCACAGCAGACCGCGGTACAGCGCCTTACCCTTCACACTGGAGGGTTGCCCAAACCGCGAAAGGTACAGCTCGGGGTTGAGGTCGTGGTGATCGAAGAGAAATCGAACGCCCACCAACCGCCACAGGAGGGCCAGCAACCAATAGGTGTCGGGCGGATTGCATGCCTGAATCACCTTGACAGGCCGACGTGCGCTGACTACCAGACTCAGCATCGCGGTGCGAAGCCAGCAATAGATGAACTCGAACGCGTAGCTGAGCAGACCGTCAGCTTGCGGCGGCGGGGCGTACTTGTAGATATGGACGCCGTCGATCAACTGCCGCGTCGGGTCACCCGGCCCTTTCGGGCAGATCACGCTGACGTCGTAGCCGCTGGCAACGAGCGCCTGGCACTCCAGCCAGACTCGTCTGTCCAAGGGCACGGGCAGGTTTTGGACGATTATCAGCACGTGTGGCCCCCGGTGTTTCTGTTTGCTCGTCACTGCCCCACCCACCCTCTAATCGGACGCCGCACCCAAACCCACAGTCTACGCATCGACAAGCGCATATCGAGCAGTTTGAGGGTTGATCCGCAGCGAGGCTTGGCTTTCGGTGCCCGCCCCCAGCTCGCTTGCGCAGCACTTTGACGCCGCGGGTCCAGTATCTACCCCGGCGGGCAACCGTCTGCCCCGGCAATCGCCTGCCGGGTGAGCCAAGCATTTCGAGTCAGTGGCGTGCGGGCCGCCTGCCACCCAACACCGACTGGCTCGCGTCGATTGTCGCCAGTCCAGTCTCTCGAGCGTCACACGACCCTCAGCGATCTTGTCGCAGCCGGAGACCTCGCGGCGATTGGAACGGATGACGGCTCGCCAGCATTTCACCCGGGAAGGAGCCCGCCCGCGGTCATCGATGGGGTCGGATGTGAGTTGTCCGCCACATGAGGCGACCGGGCGGTGGTATTGCGGACGATGAGCTCGGAGGGCAGGGGCACCCGGGGACCGTTGTGCGCACCGCCGTCCATCCGATCGAGCAGAAGTTCGAGAGCAACCACACCGCTCTTGGCGACATCCGTGCGGACCGTGGTAAGTCCGGAGGCCAGAATCGCGGAGAAGTCGACATCGTCGATCCCGATGACGCTGAGGTCTTGCGGGCAGGCGCACCCCAATCTGCTCGCGCCAGAGAGAACGCCGGCAGCCACAAGATCGTTGTAGGCGATCACGGCAGTTGCCCCTGTCGCCACAACGGCGGCCGCAGCGGCTAGGCCGCCTCGGATGGTTGCAGCCTGAGGCCCCACAATCGACAGTTCTATAGACCATGCGGCCGCCAATCGCTTCACGATCTCGGTGCGGCCTTTGCTGGCCCACGACGCTGGAGGACCCGGAACATAAGCAAGATGTCGATGCCCCAGCGCTCGGAGATGCTCGATTGCCTGCGCTAGCCCTGGCTCCACATCGAGCACCACGCAGGGGATTTCGTCGTTAGCGACCGCTCCGTTGATAACGACGTAGGGTGTGCCGCCGGCAGCCTCGAAGATGTCGTGTGGATCGGCACGCGGGGAACAGACGATCAAGCCTTCGGCGTCCTGACTCAGTGAGCGCACATAGTCGACTTCTCGTACCTGGCTCTCATCGGAGCAGCCGAACAGCATGGGAAACCCCTCAGGGCGAGCACGCTCGAGGATCGAGCACGCCGTTAGCGCGTACACCGGATTCGTCACGTCAGGAACGATCAAGGCGATGCGCCGCTGTCGAGCTGTGGCGACGCCCTGGTACCCCAAAGCACGGGCCACGTCGAAGATTCGAGCGCGTGTCGCTGGTGCCACAACGTCTGGAACCTTGAAAGCACGCGACGCAGTCGCCAAGGACACCCCGGCAGACTCCGCCACCTGCGTCAATGTCACGTTCACTGGACGTCCTCTCATCAAAGAGTTGTGGCCGATCCTCATCGACTCGGCAAAGAGTAGTGCGATGATCCTGTTCATCATCGCGACCTCCACCGCCTTCTCGTGGCTGTTCGCCTACTCCGGCACATCCGCACAGCTGGTTCAGACCATTCAGGACATGAAGCTGTCCCCGGTGATGTTTGTATTCTTCGTCGCGATCGTTCTGCTGATCTTCGGTACGTTCCTCGAGGGGATCGCCACCGCGGTGCTGATGGTGCCTATCCTGTGGCCTGTTGCCCAGGCACTCGGCATCGACATCATTCACTTCGGCATGATCGTTTCCATTTCAAACGTCATCGGCACAATGACGCCTCCAGTTGCGGTGAACATCTTTGCCGCGGCCAGCGTCTCGAAACTGAAGATCGGCGAGATCGCCAGGGGACAGTGGCCATTCTTCGCCGGCTACGTGGGCGTCTTCTTCCTCGTTGTCTTCGTGCCTTGGTTCAGTACGGTACTCATCACCCGGTAGCTCACCCCAGAGCAGGCGGAAGGCGTTCGTCACTGCGGCGAACGCCTTCCGCTGGTCCATGCTCCCCACACCACACCCGACCTTTTGCCATGTGCGGGATCGCCTCCTGCGTCGGGCGCACTAGCCTGCCTGCCCCGGTCGTCTTGGCTGGACTGACGGCACAGGACGCCAACCAGGCTGCCGGTGACGTGCCTGACGGGCCGAAGCGCATTAACGAAACGAAACTGCGCTGAGTGACCAGTCACCACCGGCTTGCCCCGCAAAGTGGAACAAGATCGTGCCGGATCACCTGCGCAGACGGCCGGGAATCGGCACGGCGTCCTGCCGCTGGCGCCAGCGACGCTGGGAGCCTGATCGGCACTGCGAACTCCACAACCAGTCGCACAGACACCCCCAGCCGGGATAAGGCGCCCAGACACTTCGCGAGCGCGAACCTTAGGGTTCTTTCTCGACGACTCGAAGTCCGGCACCGGACGCCCTCGTGTTCCCCGGAACCGACGGACGCCCCCTCACGCCGGGGTAGGTGTACGGCCACGCACCCCGCTTCGACAGGCGCGGCAAGCAGAGGCACCCCGGCAACGGCTTCTACAAGACCCGCCACCTGATCGGACGCCCCGACTTCCGGTTCCACGACCTCCGCCACTTCGCCGCCACCATGGCCGCCATCAGCGGTGCGATGACCAAGGAACTCATGCAGTTCGCCGGCCACGGCGACAGCCACGTCGCCATGCGTTACCAAGAGGCCGTCAACGACCGCAAACGCGAACTCGCCCAACGAATGGCCGCATTGGCGACCGACGCAGCGTCGCCCTGAGTCACGAGAGGGCGAAGCAGGAGGCCCGGTCCGGGGCCGTCCGCCTCGATCACCCCGACGCGGGGGCGTCATCGATCCGCCACAGCTGCCGGGCGGCAGCCTCTGCGAACCGTGAGACGCCGCACCGGCCCAGCTGGGTGAGCGACTCACTGACCGTCCTGGATGGCCGTCGTGCGGCGACGGCCTGCTCCCGCAGGGCCTGAATCGTGCGGTCGGGATCGAGGTCGAGTTGGTTGAGGAGGAAGTCGTCAGGGCTCTGCAGTCCGAGGTTGAACGTTCGCAGGACGGATTCGGGAAAGTCACTCAGGTTCGCGGTGACGATGACATCGGCGCGGCCCCGCAGAGCGGCGGCGAGGACGTGCCGGTCGTCCGGATCGGGCAGTTCCAACCCCGACAGAAGTCCTTGCCAACCGGTGACGCAGGCGTCCTCGAACTGTTTCTGCATCACCTCGGCGCGATGCCGAGCGCGCCCGTCGCCAAGGTCGGGATGGATCTCCTCGAGTGCCATCACCATCTCGTCGAGGATGGTCTCGCTCCACAAGGGCCGGTAGAGATCGGCCTCGGCCAATCGCAGCAGCGTGTCCGCCAACGCGATGGGGACCAAGACGCACGTGTCGAGGAGCGCACTGAAGCGAGCCAACCCTCACCCTCCCTGGCTTGAGCGCTTACGGGCGGCCTTCAGCGCAGCCGTGTAATCGGCAGTCGCGTCGTAGAGGCCATCCTCGACCGCCTCCCGAGCCAAGGTATCCAGCGCAGCCCGCCGCTCCACACGCCGACGATCCCGGTACCGCAGCAGGTCCTGCAATCGGACGCGGCGGTGACGCCCTGCCCCGGGACGCTCAAACGGCATCTCACCGGACTCCAGAAGCTTGACCAGCGTCGGCCGACTGATCCCGAGGAAGTCCGCCGCCTCCTGCGTGGTGAGGAGTTGATCGATCGGAGCGACGGTGATGGCCTTGCCCTCACGCATCGCCGCCGCGACCGCCACCAACACACGAAAGGCCTCCAACGGCAACGGCACCGCCTGGCCGTCCGGCCCCACCAAGGCCGCTGGTTCGGGATGACGATCCAGGAAGCGCGACAGGTCGAGCATTGCCTCGAGATCCTCTGGCGGCAGGACGGTCTGCCCCAACGCGTCTGTGCTCATGTCGCAAGGGTATGTCCATCTCGAAAGATTCGAAAGACCCGGCTGCGGTCAACACTAGGTGACGGCCGGCTCGTGACTCGACGCTTCTGATGGCACTGCCGCTCGCGAAGTCACCGTCCCGGACGAGCGCTCCGCCATGGCGCCTACTGGTAACCAGTCCCGGCCGACGCGCAGCGCAGACAGCGATGCCACCGCCACCGCATGGACCACCGCCGCGACGTTGGTGTGCAAGCCCTCGAGGGCCGCCGGTCCACCTCGGTGCGTGCCGGTCGCTCGCCCGCCAGGAGGTCCGCGATCAACCCGAGCCGGGTCACTCGACCACCGCCGGATCCGCCGTGGGCGACACCCCCTGTGGGCCGGCGTGGACACCGGGCGGAGGCCAGCCACGACTCACCTCGCCCAACACCTGGCGCACCGACCCCAGCTCGTCCAACCACTGGCTCCAACCGCACCGCCTCCAACACCCGCAGGGCCGCTGCGGACAGCGACGGTCAAGCCGCCAGCACCCCCTCGGCCCGATCCTCGTCGAGGGCTCAGTCAGCCAGCTGCGCACACAGCTCCCAAGCGCGCGCGTGGGCAACGTCCAGCAACGACTCCACCGTGGCTGTCATCGCGCGGCCCTCGCACGGACCGCCTTGGGCCGGTTGGCGGACACCCCGGCGGCAGGAGTTGCAACGGGGGCTTCGTTGGTGGGCTTCACAGCTCCCCACAAGTTCCCCAGCAGGGCATGAGAAAACCCCCTGCCCTAGTGAGAGGGGGTTTGAAAAGGGTGGGCCTAACTGGACTTGAACCAGTGACCTCTTCCTTATCAGGGAAGCGCTCTAACCGACTGAGCTATAGGCCCGCTCGTAGGCGCCAGCGTGGCCAGCACCGACCAATGACACTAGCGCATCGTGGCGCGTCCGCTCAAATCACCGGCTTCCCCGGCATGAGACGATGACCAGACCACCGAGCCAGCCCTGAAAGCCAGGGGGCTGACAGCATCTCGAACATCAAAATCATCGGAGAACGCGACCAGTTCAGCCACACTTCGGCGTGCGACCAGTCCCCAGGTACCATCCACATCGGTGGATGAACCCACCTGAGCGTGCCCGGAGCTGGCCCTGAGGCGTCCCCAAATCGCCTTGCCCCGATCTGGCGACGGACGCACCCTGGAGGTATGACCAACCATTACCCGCTCCAAACAACCTCCGAGACCCGCATCGCTTCGGTGCTCGCTCACCTGTCCGGTCCAATCTCGGCTGTGCTTTCGGTGGGATGGCTGTCCATCGTGGGCCCGCTGATCGTTTGGCTGCTCTACCGCGACCGTTCCACATTCGTCCGCGACCAAGCAGCCGAAGCTTTCAACTTCCAACTGACGATGTGGCTGGCGGCCGTCGTCGGCGGCCTGATGATGGTGACTGTAATCCTGATCCCGCTCGGCATCGTCTTCATCATCGCGGCCGTCCTAGGATCGGTCGTGCTGGGCGTCATCGGCGCAGTCAAAGTGTCGAACGGCCAGCCCTACTCCTACCCATGGAAACTCAACATCTTGCACTGACCCGAACAACCGTCGCGGCCGGTCCTCACCCACGGGGCCGGCCGCGACGCATGTCCGCGTAGGCTCGACCCGGACCCACCCCGATTTGGGCAGGCAAGAAGGAGACATCAAGATGGCAGCGGATTCGATCGCCAGGGCTGATTCGGACGAGGTCATGCTGGCCGTCCTGATTGATGCGGACAACGCCAGGGCGCAGCACCTGGAGAACCTGCTGGCGGAGATCGCCAAATACGGCAAGGCCAGCGTCCGGCGTGCCTACGGTGACTGGACGTCGAACCAGCTGAACTCATGGAAGCAGGAATTGCTGCAGCATTCCGTCCAACCCATCCAGCAGTTCAGCTACACCGTCGGCAAGAACGCCACCGACAGCGCCCTGATCATCGACGCCATGGACCTCCTGCACGCCGGCCATGTGGACGGCTTCTGCCTGGTCTCCAGCGACTCCGACTTCACCCGGCTGGCCAGCCGGATTCGTGAGGACGGCCTGGTGGTCTACGGCTTCGGGGAGCGCAAAACGCCCAAGCCGTTCGTCGCCGCCTGCGACACCTTCATCTACGTCGAAAACCTGACCCAAGCCCACACCGAGGAACCGACCAGCGCCGAGCCGGCCCTGACGCGCGACGTCGAGCTCGATCGTCTGCTCTCGTCCGCTGTCGATACCGCCGCCGGAGATGACGGTTGGGCCAACCTCGGAGCGGTCGGCAGCAACCTATCGCGGCTTGCGTCCGACTTCGATTCGCGGTCGTGGGGGTACAAGAAGCTGAAAGATCTGATGGAGGCGCACCCCGGCTATCAGGTTGCGTCCCGCTCAAGCGGTGACGGCAAATCTCCGAACACCTACGTGCGACGAACCAAGACCAACCGCGACCACCGCAGTTGATCAGTCTTCGGCGAGCGTCACCTCAAGCCCACCGAGCACCGAACTGGACAGGTTGTAGAGGAACGCGCCAAGCGTGGCCAGCGCGGTCAACAGGATCACGTTAATGCCCGCGACGATCGCCGTGAAGCCCAGCACCCGCCAACGGTCGATGTAGGCGCTCACCTGGACGGTGCCGGTTCCGTCCGGGTTGCCGAGCAGCGCATTCAGGGTGTCTTGCAGCATCTGCAGTGCGCCCGAGGCCTCGATCACCGACCACAGCAGCGCAACTGCCACGAAGATGATGATGCCGACCGCAATGGAGAACATCAGCGAGACCTTCATCACCGACCATGGGTCGAGCCGAGCGACGCGCAGTCGGGCCTTCCGGGCCGGACGAACGGTGCCGCCAGCCGTGCGAACGCGTCCGGTGCGCGGCCGGGTCGGCACCGCACCAGCGGCGGGCTTCGCCACAGCCGGAGCCGGGGTCGCCTCTGGGGTCACCGCTGCCGCCGCGGCGGCGGTTGCTTCGGCGACCGGTTCCGTCACGACCGGGTTCACTGCAGTGGGCGCGTCCTCCTGCCTGACCTCGGTCTGTAAACGGCCATTCTGGTCGCCACTGGACGGGGTCGTCGGCACCGAAACCGTTTCGCGGTCGTCACTCATCGGTTGCCTCTCGCTCGGCGCTCACGTCTTGCCCAACACTAGCGCCGTCGTCGTCTGACGCCACCTCCGACTCCGCGGGAGCAGTCGATTCCAGATCGTTCTCGTCGTCCTCGGGCTCTGGATTCACCGTCACCGCGACCACTTGGTCGTCCCCCTTGATGCCGACGAACTTGACACCCATGGTGTCGCGTCCGGTCGGCGAGACGTCGGCCACCGCGCTGCGGATGACCTGACCCGAGGCTTTGAACGAGATCACCTCGTCTTCTTCTGAGACCACCAACGCGGCGACCAGGCCACCGCGCTCATCGCTCAGGCGCATCGCACGCACCCCAAGCCCACCACGGTTCTGCCGGCGGAACTCCGCGACGGGGGTGCGCTTGGCGTAGCCCTCGTCGGTCACACTGAACAGAAAGCGGGTGTCCTCGTCGGCGTCGGCTGGTATCACGGCCATGCTCAGCAACTCGTCATCGCCCCGGAACCGCATCCCGGTGACACCAGATGTGGTACGTCCCATCGGGCGAACCTGCTCGTCGTCGACCGGGAACCGGACCCCCTGGCCCTTGCGGCTCACCAACAGCACATCGTCGTCGGCGTTGACCAGTTCGGCGCCGATCAGTTCGTCCTCGGGGTCCCGGAAGTTGATCGCGATCAGCCCGGCTTGACGAGGCGAGTCGTAGGACGACAGGGCGGTCTTCTTCACCAGCCCCTTGCGGGTGGCCAGCACCAAGTATTCGGCGTCGTCATAGCTGCGCAGCACGATGCCCTGGGCGATGTGTTCGTCGGGTAGGAAACTCAGCAGACCAGCGACGTGACCGCCTTTCGCGTCGCGCCCACCCTCAGGTACCTGCCATGCCTTGATGCGGTAGGCACGACCCATGTTGGTGAAGAAGACCAGCCAGTCGTGGCTGCGGGCGGTGAAAACCCCTTCGACCTGGTCCTCGGCACGCAACGAGGCGCCCCGGACGCCTCGACCGCCGCGCTTCTGGACGCGGTACTGATCGATCCGGGTGCGCTTGATGTAGCCGTCGCGAGTGAGCGTGATGACGCAGTCCTCGTCGGGGATCAGGTCTTCGTCGCTCATGTCGCCGTCGGCCGAGATGATCTGGGTGCGGCGTTCGTCGCCGTACTTGTCGACGATCTCTTGCAGCTCGGTGGACACGATCTCGCGCTGGCGTCCCTCGTTGGCGAGGATGCTGAGCAAGTCTGCAATGATACGTTCCAGTTCGGCCAACCGATCGATGATCTTCTGCCGCTCCAGGGCGGCCAACCGACGCAGCTGCATGTCGAGGATGGCTTGGGCTTGCACCTCGTCGATGTCCAGCAACTCCTGCAGTCCCCGGTTCGCAGCCTCCGAGTTCGGCGACCGCCGGATGAGCGCTATCACCTCATCCAGGGCGTCTAGTGCCTTGACTAGACCACGATATATATGGGCAGCCTTCTCGGCTTCGTCCAACCGGTACTGGGTTCGCCGTCGGATGACTTCGAGTTGATGGTCGACCCAGTAGCGGATGAACTGATCGAGCCGCAAGGTCCGCGGCACCTCGTCGACCAGCGCCAGCATGTTGCAACTGAAGTTGTCCTGCAGCTGGGTGTGCTTGTACAGGTTGTTTATCACCACACGCGGCTGAGCGTCCCGTTTGAGGACGATGACCAGCCGCTGCCCGGTGCGGGCCGAAGTGTCGTCACGGATGTCGGCGATGCCGGTCAACCTTCCGGCGTTGACCAGATCGGCGATCCGCTGGGCCAGGTTGTCTGGGTTGCACATGTACGGCAACTCGGTGACCACCAAGGTGGTGCGCCCGCGGGCGTCCTCCTCAATGTTGATGACCGCTCGCATGGTCACCGAACCACGACCAGTGCGCTGCGCGTCCTCAATGCCCTGTCGCCCGACGATCAGCGCACCGCCCGGGAAATCAGGGCCCTTCACCCGAGCCATCGAAGCCTCAAGCAACTCCTCCGGGCTGGCTTCCGGGTTGGCCAGCGCCCACTGCACGGCATCGTTGACCTCGCGCAGGTTGTGCGTCGGGATGTTGGTGGCCATCCCGACCGCGATCCCAGACGAGCCGTTGACCAGCAGGTTCGGGAACCGGGCAGGCAGTACCGACGGCTCCTTCTCGCGTCCGTCGTAGTTGTCCTGGAAGTCGACGGTGTTCTCGTTGATGTCGCGCACCATCTCCAAGGCCAGCGGCGCCATCTTGCATTCCGTGTAGCGCATGGCCGCGGCCGGATCGTTGCCGGGCGAACCGAAGTTACCCTGCCCACTCACCAGTGGGGCACGCATCACCCAGGGCTGGGCCAGCCGGACGAGGGTGTCGTAGATCGCCGAGTCACCGTGGGGGTGGTACAGACCCATCACCTCGCCGACCACGCGCGAGCACTTGTTCCAGCCGCGGTCGGGACGGTAGCCGCCGTCGTACATCGCGTAGATGACCCGCCGATGCACAGGTTTGAGGCCGTCACGGACGTCGGGCAACGCCCGCCCCACAATCACGCTCATCGCGTACTCGAGATACGAGCTCTGCACCTCGGTCTGCAGGTCGATCTGCTCGATGATGCCCTTGCGTGGCTCGCTGATGGCCTCGACGGTCTGCTCCGCGGCTTCCTCGGCGGTCACTGGGTTGCCGCCCGGACGAGAGCCGTCGCTGCCGCCTAGGATGTCTTCGTCCGGGTCGCGGGGACCCTGGGGGATGTCAGTCATCTACTCATTTCCTTGTGGATGCGCGGTTTGGTCGTCGTCCCGGTCAGATGTCCAGGAATCGGACGTCCTTGGCATTGCGCTGAATGAAGTGGCGGCGCTCTTCGACGTCCTCGCCCATCAGGATCGAGAACATCTGGTCGGCTCGGGCGGCGTCATCGAGCGTCACCTGCAGCAGGATCCGGCCTTCCGGGTCCATGGTCGTCTCCCACAAATCCTGAGCATCCATCTCACCAAGACCCTTGTAACGCTGGATCGGGTTCACGTTGGGCAGCTTCTTGCCAGCCGCCCGGCCGGCGTCGCGCAGCGCATCGCGCTCAATGTCGCTGTAGGCGAGTTCGTGCGGCGCATTCGTCCAACGCAATCGGTACAGCGGCGGCTGGGCGAGGTAGACGTAGCCCTGGTCGATCAGCGGCTTCATGAACCGGAAAAGCAATGTCAACAGCAGCGTCCGGATGTGGCTGCCGTCGACGTCCGCGTCAGCCATCAGGATGATCTTGTGGTAACGCAACTTGTTGATATCAAAGTCGTCGTGAACGCCGGTGCCGAGCGCGCTGATGATCGCCTCGACTTCCTTGTTGGCCCAGATGCGATCGATGCGGGCCTTCTCGACGTTCAAGATCTTGCCACGCAACGGCAGAATCGCCTGGACTTGCGGGTTGCGTCCACCTTTGGCCGAACCACCTGCCGAATCACCCTCGACGATGAAGACCTCGCACTCCTCGGGGTTAGTGGATGAGCAGTCCGCCAGTTTGCCGGGCAGCCCACCGCCACCGAGCAAGCCCTTGCGGTTGCGGGCCGCCTCGCGAGCCTTGCGAGCCGCGATCCGGGCGGACGCTGCCGAGATCGCCTTACGGACGATCTCTTTCCCCTCGGCTGGGTTGCGTTCCATCCAGTCACCCAGGCGGTCATAGACCACCTTCTGCACGAAACCGCGCGCCTCGGTGTTGCCAAGTTTCGTCTTGGTCTGGCCTTCGAACTGGGGCTCGGAGATCTTGATGGACAAGATCGCGGTGAGGCCCTCCCTGATGTCCTCGTTGCCGACCCGGTCCTCCTTCTTGCGGATCAATCCCCAGGCCTCGCCCCACTTGTTCACGGTGAGGGTCAGCGCGGTACGCAATCCCTCTTCGTGGGTGCCGCCTTCATGGGTGTTGATGGTGTTGGCGAAGGTGTGCAGCGAGGAGCCGTAGCCGGTGTTCCACTGCATGGCGAGTTCCAGGCCCATGCCGAGTTCGCTGGAGTGGGCTTCCACGTCGATGATGTTGGTCAGTGGCTCCCGGTTGCCGGTCAGGTAGCGCACGAAGTCGACAAGGCCGTTTGCGAAGAGGAACTCATCGCCGATGTGGGTGCCCTCCTCGTCGACGTGATCCTTGCGCAAGTCGACGATCTCGATCCGCAGCCCCTTGCTGAGGAACGCCATCTCACGGAAACGGGTAGCCAGCGTCTCGTAATTGAAGTTGGTGGTCTCGAAGATGTCGGAGCTGGGGAAAAAAGTGATGGTCGTACCGGTCTCGTCGGTCTCGTCCAACTGCTCCACCGGGCCGTCCGGCACCCCCAAGGTGAAGCTCTGCCGCCAATGGTGCCCGTCCCGGCGCACGTCGGCGATCATCCGGGCGCTCAGCGCGTTCACCACCGAACTACCCACACCATGCAAGCCGCCCGACACTTTGTAACCTCCAGCGCCGAACTTGCCACCGGCGTGCAGCACCGTCAGTACCAGCGTCAGCGACGAAACACCTTCAGTCGGGTGAATAGCCACCGGGATACCGCGGCCGTTGTCGACGACCCGGCATCCGCCGCCGTCGATCAGCTCGATTCTGATGTGATCGCAATAGCCAGCCAACGCCTCATCCACCGAGTTGTCGACGATCTCATAGACCAGATGGTGCAGGCCGCGCTCACCGGTGGAGCCGATATACATGCCGGGACGCTTACGAACCGCCTCCAGCCCCTCAAGCACCTGGATCTGCGATGCCCCATACTCGCCATCGGCGTGCAGGTCGGCAGCCGAATCCTCGAAACGGATATCGCGATCTGGCTCCGTACCGCTTTCGGAAGCGTTCGTCTCGTCCAACCGCATTGCCAGATCACTCACCGGCAGCAGCTCCTTCGTCGATCGGACCCGCCTGGCCGGCGGTGGGCTCCTGCCCCCATAGGTCGTGAGCCGACCCGTCCCAAGTGCCAAATGCTACCATCGACCGCCCCTTCAGCCCAGCCGCCGCCCCCTGTGGCATAGCGATTCCCGGCCAATGGCGGCCGATTCAACGCGTCAAGGGGCGGCCAAGCTGGTCCCCCATTGTGTGCACCTAGCCGTAGGTGTCACGTGGCCCGCGACCGTCCCGAACCGACCTGACGCCATGCTTCCAACTTGGGGCTGTCGGCCCGCGCACTTCGATGCGGACGACCGAGCCCTCGCCTAGTTCCGCGTTCAGCTTGGCCACAATCTGCGGAGCCAATTGGCGCAGCACAGCAGCCCATGTGGTCGATTCGGCACGCACCAACAAGACCTGGTCGCGGAATCCGGCCGGTTGGCAATGCTGGGCATTGACGGGCCCGACGATCTGTGGCCACCGATGCAATAGCTGACGCAGCGCAAGCTGAGTTTGCCAGCCGCGGCGTCCGACGTACTTGCCCAGCGCAGTCGCCAACAGTTGCGGGTCGCGATCGTCCGGACCCGCACCGGAACGCTGCTCCTCGGACTCTGAACGCGACTTGCGACGGCGCGGGGTCACCCCGCGCGGGGGTGGCAGGATGCCCGCCACATCGTAGGCGATCCGGGTGGCCACCTCGACACCAAGCGGATCGTGGTCGTCGGCTACCACCGGGTCTGGAAAGACCAGCGCATCGTCCTGCTCACCAGCACCCGGCTGCTGTTCGGCGCCCGGCGGCTCGTCAGGACGCCCGGACATCGACCTGCTCCTGTTGGACTGTGCTTCCGGTGGGCGAGATGATGTGGCCGGCATGCACCTCGAAACGCACCCCCGACAACTGCTCAGGGACGTCGGAAGCCACCGCTGCGGTAACCAGGACTTGTTCAGCTTGCCGAGCGGCGAGCGCCAGGCGTTCACGTCTGGTGGCATCTAGTTCAGCGAAGACGTCGTCCAAGATCAGCACCGCCTCGATGCCGTCGGCGCGCAACAGGTCGAACGCACCGAGCCGCAGCGCCAGCGCCAGCGACCACGATTCGCCGTGGCTGGCGTAACCACGAGCCGGCAGCTCGCCGATCGACAGCATCAGGTCGTCGCGGTGTGGCCCGACCAGCGTGAGACCGCGAGCCAACTCCTCGCGACGACGCTGTGCCAGCGCAGCCGCGAAAGCGGACGACAACTCGGCCGGGTCGTCCGGCAACTCGAAACCGCACCGGTAAGACAGATTGATCTGGTTGTTCACCGGCGCGATTTGGGCGTAGGACGCCGCCGCCGGGGCGCGTAGTTCGGCGAGTGTGTCTAGGCGGGCGGCCAACAACTCACTGCCGAGATTGACCAGTTGGGCGTCCCAGACCTCGATGGTGAACTCGGTCTCGGCGTCCGGACGCGTGCCCAGCAGCGACTTCAGCAACGCATTGCGTTGCCGGACGACCCTGTCATAGTCCTGCTTGACGCCGAGCATGCGCGGCCAGCGACTGATCACCAGATCGTCAAGGAAGCTGCGTCGTGCCGCCGGGTCGGACTTGACGACCGCGAGATCTTCCGGCGAGAAGACGACGGTGCGCAACGCCCCGAGCAGATCGTGGGTACGGGGTAGCGCAGCCCGGTTGATGCGTGCCCGGTTGGCGCGTCCCGGGTTGATCTCGAGTTCGAGCAATAGTCGCCGGGAATCGTCGCGACCGGCCACCACCTCAGCGCGAACCACCGCCTGTTCAGTGCCGAACTGCACCAGCGGGGCATCGGTGCTGACGCGATGCGAACCGAGCCTCGACAGGTATTCGACCGCCTCCACGAGGTTGGTCTTGCCTTGCCCGTTGGCGCCCTGGAAGATCGTCACCCCGGGTGCCAGGCAGACGTCAGCTTCGGCGTAGTTGCGGAACTGGTGCAGTTCCAGCCGGGCGACGAACATGGCTGTCAGCCTACCGGCGAGCCTAGGCGCCGAAGCTGATACCTCAGTTGGGCAGCCGCATCAGCATGATGACATGCCGGTAGTCGTCCTTCGGATAGCCATCGATCTCGTCCAGCCCTTGAACGAGGCAAGGCTTACCTGGTGCGGTGAACGAGAAGTGCACATACGGAGTGTCGATGGCTGCCAGCGCATCAGACAGGTAGTGCGGGTTGAAACCGGCCGCGGTGATGCCAAGCTCGCCGCCGGCCACGTTCTCGACCTGCGCGGCGACAGCTTCGGACGCTTGCGCCTGGTCGCCCGAGGCGGCCTCCAGTGCGATCTGGTCGTCCGAAATGAGCATCCGCAGTGGACTGTTACGCTCGGCGACCAGCGAAACACGTTTGACCGAGGCAATGAGTTCGTCGGTCTTGCAGCGCACCGCCACGTTCGGCTTGATGTCCATCAAGTGCCGCACTTTCGGGAACTCACCGCCCAGCAGCCGGGTCGTCAGCTGGCGGGTAGTGCCGGCACCGGCACCTTCCAGACCGATGAGGCCTTCGCCAGCGCCGTTGTTCGACAACGCCACGGTGACCACTTCGCCACCCGCCATCGACCGAGCAGCCTCACTCAGCACCCGCGCCGGCACCAGCGCGGCACCCTCGGCGCTGCTGCTGGCCGGACGCCACGCCAGTTCCTTCAAAGCCATCCGATACCGGTCGGTGGCCAGCAGCGAGAGCTGGTCACCGTTGATCTCCAGACGCACCCCGGTGAAGACAGGCAGCAGTTCGTCTCGTCCGGCCGCCACCACCACTTGGGCGATCGCATGAGCGAGGACAGCGCTGGCGACCTCACCGGTAGCGGTCGGCATCTCGGGCAGCGTGGGGTAGTCGGAAACCGGGAGCATCTGCAGAGTGAAACGGGCCGGCCCGCAGACGAGTTCGGCGCGGACGGCGTCGCTACTGAAGTCGACCGGACGATTGGGCAGGCTCTTGGAGATGTCGGCGAGCAGGCGTCCGGAGACCAGCGCTTCGCCCTCATCGATGACATCGGCGGCCACCTGAACTTGTGCGCTGGTCTCATAGTCGAAGCTGCTCATGGTCACACCTTTGGCGTCCGCCTTGATCAACAGGCCAGCAAGGATAGGCACGCTGGGCCGGCTTGGCAGGCTACGAGCCGCCCAGGCGACCGCCTCGGCCATCACATCGCGTTCAAGACGAATCTTCACGGTGTCATCCTTCACATCATCGATCGCGGGCTACGAGCTCCAGCGCAGGTGGGCGCCGCTTCGACTATGCACGCCCGCGCGCCGGGCAGGCACGTCCTGTGCGCATCATATCCATGTCGAACCCGTGTGCCGACGACTGGCGGGCGATGGTGCGAGGGTTTCCCAGATTCGTTCGGACGCCAGTGGGTACTCGGGCTACTTCTGAGGTTCTTTGTTATATGGCTATCCAGTAGTAGTCGTCACTGCGGTGGAATCTGTGGACGACGGGTTGTCCCCCAAGTGAACTCGCTGGAAGGGGCTGTGGAGGAAACCTGCGAGTTATCAACAAGTCCGGAACGCAGTGTGCACGCCAACTGACGGTGTGAACGCGGGTGCACACGTCCTCCGCAGCCAGCGTACGGATGTCCACAGATTCTTGGGGCATTCCACAGCCGCTATGGATAACTCGGCGAACGAAGCGGACATCAGGTCTCAAAGATCGTTTCCACAGCTGAAACGGGTTGTCCACACCACCTGTGGACAACCGCGATCGAGGACGCAGAGTAGAGCCTCAGGCCGGAGATTTCTTGATCCGGTTGGTGAGTTCGGTCACCTGGTTGTAAACGCTGCGGCGCTCCCGCATCAGCTGCCGGATCTTGCGCTCGGCATGCATCACCGTGGTGTGGTCCTTGCCGCCGAACTCCTGGCCAATCTTGGGCAGCGAGAGGTCGGTCAGCTCGCGGCACAGGTACATCGCGATCTGCCGGGCGGTGACCAGCGTCTGCGTCCGGGATGTGCCGATGAGATCGTCGATACCGATACCGAAGTACTTAGCGGTCTCCTGAATGATGGTGGACGCGGTGACTTCTGCTTCCGGACCGGTGGGAATGAGGTCCTTGAGCACGACCTCGGTGAGATTGAGGTCGACGTCCTGGCGGTTCAGCGAGGCGAATGCAGTGACCCGGATCAAGGCCCCTTCGAGTTCACGAATGTTCGTCTGGATTCGCGAACCGATGAACTCCAGTACTTCGGGGGGCAGGAGGAGTCGCTCGGATGCCGCCTTCCGTTTGAGAATGGCGATCCGGGTCTCGAGGTCGGGTGGTTGCACATCGGTGATGAGACCCCACTCGAACCGGCTGCGGAGCCGTGGCTCGAGTGCCTCCAGCGCCTTGGGATGGCGATCGGAGGTCATCACGATCTGCTTCTGCGCGTTGTGCAGAGTATTGAAGGTGTGGAAGAACTCTTCCTGAGTCTGGATCTTCGACTCCAAGAACTGGATGTCGTCGATCAACAGCACGTCCACATCACGGTAGGTGCGGCGGAAGGCAGTCGTCCGGTTCTCCGAGATTGCGTTGATGAAGTCGTTGGTCAGTTCCTCGGTGCTGACGTACTTCACTCGGGCGTCTTCGAAATAGTCGCGGACGTAGTGACCGATCGCGTGCAGCAGGTGCGTCTTACCCAGCCCGGAATCGCCGTAGATCAACAGCGGGTTGTAGGCCTTCCCGGGGCTCTCGGCGACGGCCGCCGCGGCGGCGTGCGCGAAACGATTCGAGTCTCCGATGACGAAGTTGTCGAAGGTGTACTTCGGATTGAGCCGGTCGACATCGGGACGCTCCACCGCCGGCGCGGTGCTGGTCACGACAGGAGCCGCCTCGCGACGAGTGAGCTCGGTCGGAGTGACCTTCGGGGCGGCCGGCGGATCGGGCGGCTGCAGATCGAGCTCGAGGTCGGGTTGCACTGTGACGGCCATCCGCATGGAGCGGTGGAAGAAGTCGGACAGGGCCTGTTCGATCTCGCTGCGCTGACGACTCTCGAGTCGTTCGCGGGCGAACTCCGAAGGAACGGCGATCAAGACGATGGTCTCGTGCACAGTCAGCGGGTGCGAACTCTTCAGCCAGGCCCGGGAGTTCTTGTCGGCCTGATCCAGAACGTGTCGCCAGGCCTTCGCCAGCGTCTCATCGGTTGGAGTGAGTTCATGCTCGTTGGGCACGTTAGTTACTCGCCTCCTGTTCACGCCGTCAATCGGTCACCTGTGGTGCGGGTAAACCAAGCATCCACTAAGTCAGTTTTTCACAGGTATGTCGGCGGCTCATCCGTTCAACGGATCCCGCCCCTCTGGTTCGTTGGCTTTGGGGGGTGAGGCCAGCTCGACAGGCTGTGGAAAAGTTGCTTCAGGCGGTAGACGCTAGTCATTTCCGCGGCCGGAAGCAAACGAGGTGACAAGCTGTTTGAGGTTGTTCGGCGTGTCGAGTAGACGTCGGGGTGCAGACCCGTCTTCGGGGTCTGTTGCTGATCATTGACGACCTGACGTAATATTGACAAGCCGTTGTCCTGAACGGATCGAGTGCGCGCCCGCGAGGCTCGTGCCCTCCGAGAAGTAACGGCCCGAGATCTTGCTTCACCCGAAGCATGCACGAAAACGAATGACGGAGACTTCCCTTGAGCAAGCGCACGTACCAGCCGAGCAATCGTCGGCGTTCCCGTACCCATGGCTTCCGCGCGCGTATGAGCACCCGGGCAGGACGAGCCACCATTTCTGCCCGTCGCCGTAAGGGCCGGGCCGAGCTTTCCGCCTGACGAGTGCTTCCGGTGGCCGCCCGGATGCGGGCGTCGAGCGAGTTCGATGCCACGGTCCGCGGTGGGGTGCGCGCGGCGCGTCCGAGTGTTGTGGTGCACGCACGTTCGGTCGACGACGAACAACGAAGAGTCGGATTCGTGGTCTCGAAGAAGGTGGGCAACGCCGTCACCCGCAATCGAGTGAAGCGGCAGTTGCGTCATTTGGTGCGCGAACATCTGGACGAGACACCGCTGGGAACGCGGTTGGTCGTGCGCGCGCTGCCGGCAGCAGTCGCGTCCTCCACAGATCTGTCGCACGACCTGGCGGGCGCGTGGCAGTCGAGCCTTCGCAAGTTGGAGCGGCGCCGATGAAGTATCTGCTGATCGGATTCGTGCTGGCGTGGCGCAAACTGATTTCGCCGCTGTACGGAGATGTGTGCAAGTACTACCCGAGCTGCTCCGCCTACGGGCTGGAGGCGTTGCAGCTACACGGTGCCGTCAAGGGCTCCTGGTTGATCGTGCGACGGATCGCCAGTTGTCACCCCTGGGCAGCAGGCGGATTCGATCCGGTGCCCGGTTCAGCTCTCGAGGCCGAGATGGCCGCGCACCCCGAGCATTTCCGGGGCTGCGATCACGCGCCCAACAATTGTGAGGTGGCGACCTGATGGACTTTGATCCGTTTCTTTTCCTGAGTCTATGGAGCGATCTGGGCCGGATCGGCAGTGCGATCATGCAGCCGCTCTATTGGGCCGTCTCCGGGCTCATCGTGCTGGCACACCGGATGTGGGCGCCGTTGTTCGGGGCCGACTCCGGCCTCACCTGGGCGTTGTCGATCGTCGTACTGACGATCATCATCCGCGGTCTGATGATGCCGCTGTACGCGAAGCAGCTGAACTCCTCGCGCGCCATGCAGTCTCTGCAACCCAAGATCCAGGCGCTGCAGGAGAAGTACGGCGCCGACCGGGAGCGTCTGGGCCAAGAGACGATGAAGCTGTATCGGGAGGAAGGCGTCAGTCCGACGTCCAGCTGCCTGCCGTTGCTGATTCAGCTGCCTATCTTCTGGGGCCTCTACCAGGTGCTGTACGGAGCCGCACGAGGCACCGCGAAGGGCACCTTCTTCGTGAACAATCCGGATCTGGTCGACTCGTTGAGCCATGCCACCTTGTTCGGTGCGCAGTTGTCGGGCACCTTCCTGCCGATGAACAACGGCTTCGGCGCCACCCAGATCCTGGCGCTGATCATGATCATCTTGATGACGGCGTTGCTGTTCTTCCAGCAGCTGCACATGATGCGTCGCAACATGCCGCCGACCGCGTTCGAGGGACCGATGGGTCAACAGCAGAAGATGATGCTGTACCTGATGCCGGCGATGTACATCTTCATCGGCCCGCAGATCCCGATCGGCGTGCTCGTCTACTGGATCATCAGCAATCTGTGGACGCTGGTGCAGCAGTACGTGATCATTCGCAACTACCCGACCCCCAACACTCCCGCCTACATCGAGTGGGAGGAGCGAATGGTCGCCAAGGGCAAGGACCCGAAGGAGATCGAGCGGCTCCGCTCGAACAAGGCGCGCAAGCGGCCCAGCAATGCCTCCGACACGGGCAGCCGGACGGTGAAGGGCGGGTCGGGTGATGCTGCCGTGACTCGCCAGCAGGTGAATCGCCAGACGGTTCGTCCGGACGAGAACGGCAAGCAGGTCGTCCAGCGCCAGCAGGTGCAGCGCAGCAGCCGCGCTGCCCGTAAGAAGAAGTAGAGCAGACGGCTGGTTCCGGCACCCGGCCGGTGCCAGCCGTTCGGTTCGCCCCCACATGCGTCCAGAGCAGGAGATTTCACGATGGATACTGCAGAAATTCAGAAGATCCTCGACACCGAAGGTGATGTCGCGGCCGACTACCTTGAGGAGCTGCTTGAGATCGCCGATCTCGACGGCGATATCGACATCTTCACCGAAGGCGATCGGGCCCACGTTTCGATCGTCACCGACAGCGATGTGCTGGTCGGACGCGATGGTGAGGTGTTGAGTGCGCTGCAGGAGTTGGCCCGGCTCGCCGTGATGACGGAGACGGGAAAGCGCAGCCGGCTGATGCTGGACGTCGCCGGATTTCGTGAGAAGCGTCGTGCAGAGTTGCAGGGACTCGCGACCGAGGCGATCGTAGAGGTCAAGGAGACCGGTGAGCCGGCGCGGCTGAGCGCGATGAACGCGTTCGAGCGCAAGGTCGTGCACGACGTGGTCGCTGCGGCCGGCTTGGTCAGCGAATCGGAAGGCCAGGAGCCGAACCGCTACGTCGTCATCAGGAAGGCCGACTGAGTGGTCGAGCAGGCCGTCCTGGAGGAAGTCTTCGGCGACGGTCTCGAGGTAATAACTCGATATGTCGATATATTGGCAAATCGAGGAATTGACTGGGGTCTGCTCGGACCGCGGGAGGCGGATCGTTTGTGGGATCGCCACGTGCTGAACAGCGTGGCGGTTGCCTCACTGATCCCCGCCGAAGCGTCGGTGGTCGATGTCGGCAGCGGTGCCGGGCTTCCGGGGATCCCCTTGGCGATTGCCCGTCCTGATCTGTCTGTGGTTCTGCTGGAATCGCTGCTTCGGCGAGTGACCTTTCTGGCCGACGTCGTGGCCGAGTTGGGACTGGGCGATCGGGTGCGTGTTGTGCGAGGTCGGGCCGAGGAGTGCACCGAGCACTTCGATGTGGTGACAGCGCGAGCGGTGGCTCCTCTTGGCCGGCTCGTCGGGTGGGCTGATCATCTGTTTCTTCCCTCCGGTCAGTTGCTCGCTCTCAAGGGATCGTCGGCCGACAAGGAGGTCGCCGAGGCCCAGGCGGTTCTTCGGAAACGTCGTTTGGTCGCCGACGTGCAGGCGGTGCGGGCAGCCGCTAGCCTTGAGGAGACTTTCGTGGTCCGGGTCAGAAGCGTTTCACGTGAAACGCGACCTGTGAGGTGAAGGAGGCAGGCGGGGGATGAAGTCCAGCCGAAGCGGTGACACCGTTTCACGTGAAACGCAGCTACCTCCTCCGACGCAGACCCGCACTATCGTCGTCGCCAATCAGAAGGGTGGCGTAGGTAAAACCACCACGGCGGTCAACATTGCGGCAGCGCTTGCCCGTGGCGGTCTCGAGGTCTTGGTGATGGATCTTGATCCGCAGGGCAATGCCAGCACGGCACTCGGGGTGGATCACCATTCGGGCATCGCGGGAACATACGAAGTGCTGCTGCAACACCAGTCCATTGCGAGCGTGCAGCAACAGTCGCCGGAATCCGAGACACTGTCCGTGGTGCCGGCGACCATCGACCTGGCGGCCGCCGAGATCGAACTCGTCCCGCAGGTCGCCCGAGAGCAGCGTCTGAAGAAGGCATTGGCTGCCCACCTGCGTGAGCATCCCGTCGACTACATCATCTTCGACTGCCCACCCTCGCTGGGTCTGCTGACGATCAACGCGCTGGTCGCGGCCAGCGAGATCCTGATCCCGATTCAGTGCGAGTACTACGCCCTGGAGGGTGTCACTCAGTTGATGCGGACCATCCAGTTGGTACGCGAAGAGCTCAACCCGGAACTCGACCTCAGCACGATTCTGCTCACCATGTTTGATGCCCGGACGAAACTGTCGGCACAGGTCGGCGAGCAGGTGCGCCAGCACTTCCCCGAGCAGACACTCGTCACGCTCATCCCACGGTCGGTTCGTCTCAGCGAGGCCCCGAGCTACGGAACGACGATCCTCGGTTACGATCCGCAGTCGGTGGGAGCCAAGGCCTACGTCAAGGCTGCGGGCGAGATTGCTCGGCGCGGCGCGGAAGAACCGGTCAGGTCGGCGCGGAGAGGATGGCCACAATGAACGCGCGGCCCGGAGGGCTCGGACGTGGACTGGGAGAACTGTTTCAGCGTACCGATATCGATTCCTCGGTGCCGGAGGCCGAAGACGATGCTGCCGACGGCAGGGATTCGCAGCGGTCGGCGCCCATGCCGGACGGGTCATATTTCGCCGAGATTCCGGTCGACAGCATCAGCGCCAATCCGAAGCAGCCGAGGCGCGTCTTCGACGAGGACGAGCTGGCAGAGCTGGCCGAGTCGATCAGCGAGGTCGGGCTCCTGCAGCCAGTCGTCGTACGCAAGCTCACTGACCAGGACCACCAGCTGATCGTCGGCGAGCGTCGCTGGCGGGCCCACAAGATCGCGGGGATCGAGAAGATCCCGGCTATCGTGCGTGTCACGGACGACGAAGATCTGTTGCGGGATGCGCTCCTGGAGAATCTGCACCGTGCGCAGCTGAACCCGCTGGAGGAAGCAGCAGCCTACCGCCAGCTTCTGGATGATTTCGGGTGCACGAAGGAAGACCTGGCGACGCGCATCAAGCGCTCGCGTCCACACATCTCGAATACTCTCCGACTTCTGAACCTGCCCAGCTCGGTGCAACGGCGTGTCGCCGCTGGCGTGCTGTCTGCCGGTCATGCACGTGCCTTGTTGATGCTGGATGACATGGCGTCCATGGAACAGCTCGCTCAGCGGATAGTCGCCGAGGGCATGTCGGTGCGAGCGACCGAAGAAGCCGTGGCTCTTGCCCGACGAGGCACCGACGTTCTTGCCCGCACAAGAAGCCGCGCCGTTCGGGAGCTGCCGGAGGAGATCAAGGCACATGCCAACGGGCTCGCCGACCGCTTGGACACCCGGGTGCAGATCAGCCTTAGTTCACGCAAGGGACGCCTGACGATCGAGTTCGCCGACGCCGACGACCTCGATCGCATCATTGGCCTGCTTGAGCCGGAAACTACGGGAACCGACACCTCTGTCGGCTGACGCACTGCTCGTTCTCGTCACAGTCACGTCGTAAAAGCCCTGCTTGGCCCCCAGACGCCGGCCCAGATGTCGCCGGCCGCGATCGACAGTCGTCTGGCTGCCATCCGCGATGGCGATCTGATGGGGAAAACCGTCACCATGCCTGGCAGCCTGATGTCGAGACTTGATCAGCGTTCGCCCAGCGGTCGGCGAAGTCGCGAGCGAGCCTCAGATCTCGCGGAGCATATGACGCACGACCGTGTGGCTGGTTGCGGCGACGATCTCGGCGGTGGGATGGCCGTCCGCTCCTATTCAGGCCGGAAACGCACCAGCAGATGTAAAAGGCATATATCGATATATCGCTGTAATGCTAAACAGCTAGAGCGATGTTCGCAGTGGTAACGACAGTGGCCGCCCGATCCCGCGACAGGATCGGACGGCCACTACGATCGATCGGTTGACGGAGCTATCCGGCCAGCACTGCTTCAATGGCCTTGACGAGCGCGCCCTTGGTCTTGCCGCCCTGGATCGCCTGGACGACCTGACCGTCAACGAAGAACTGTAGGGTCGGCAACGCCATGACGCCCTGCTTCATCGGGACGTCCGGATTGACGTCGGTCTCGAGCTTGGCAAACACCATGCGATCGCCGTAGGTCGTCGAAAGCTCCTCGATGATCGGGCTGAGCTGACGACAAGGAGCACACCAGGAGGCCCAGTAGTCCACGAGCACCGGCTTGCTGCTGTTCAGCACGTCGGTAGCGAAGCTGGCGTCAGTGACTTCGATCACGGCCATCGTTATCGTCCTCTCGGTAGTAATCAGCGTTGTGAATGAAAAACGGAGTACTGCGAGCGTCTCAGTAGCCTACTGAGCTGGCCTCAGCGAGCGCGATGTCGTCCAGTAGGTCCAAATAGCGCTCGGCATCCAGCGCCGCGCGGCAACCAGTGCCGGCCGCGGTGATGGCTTGCCGGTAGGTGTGATCGACCAGATCGCCACAGGCGAAGACGCCGGCGACGCTGGTCCGCGTGGAGTCGCCGTCAACCTTCACGTAACCGGCCTGGTCCAAGTCCACCTGACCGGCCACCAGCGCTGACCGCGGATCGTGACCGATGGCTTCGAAAAGTCCCGACACGGCGATCGTCCGCAGCTGACCGGTGACGGTGTCGCGCAGCGTGATCTCCTCAAGGTTGGGAGAGCCGGCAAGCCCGACGATCTGACTGTTCCAGGCAGGAATGATCTTCGGGTCGGCCAGCAGGCGGTCGGCCATGATCTTGGACGCGCGCAACTGATCGCGCCGGTGAATCACCGTTACCGAATCGGCGAAGCGGGTCAGGAAGGTGGCCTCCTCGGCAGCCGAGTCACCGCCACCCACCACCGCGACGTCCTTGCCGCGATAGAAGAAGCCATCGCAGGTGGCGCACCAGCTGATGCCCTTGCCGGAATAGAGTTCCTCGCCCGGAATCCCGAGCTTGCGGTAGCCGGAGCCCATGGCAAGAATCACGGCGCGTGCGCGGTAGACGTTGCCTTCACTGTCGGTGACGCGCTTGATATCACCGAGCAGATCCATGGCCACGGCATCGTCGGCAATGAGCTCCGTACCGAAGCGCTCGGCCTGCTCACGCATCCGGGCCATCAGCTCGGGGCCGAGAATACCTTCGGGAAAGCCGGGATAGTTCTCGACCTCGGTGGTGTTCATCAGCGCACCGCCGGCCTCGATCGAGCCCTCGAGCACCAGGGGATGCAGACCGTCGCGTGCACAGTAGATGGCCGCTGTGTAGCCAGCCGGACCGCTACCCACGATGATGACGTCCCGCACCGGGCTGGCGTCCTGGTCAGCGGCAGCCATTTCCATGGAGTCCACCTGGACACCGTTCAGCCCCAGTCCGGGCACGAACGCGGCCGTAGCGAACGGGTTTGAGGTCATCGGATCATCCTCGTTTCGAACTCACACGTGTACATGGGACCAACGCCCGGGCCAACTCGGCTATTCCACCACTTGGGCTGCCTGCTGGGCCAGTCGAGAGTGCCACCTCGGTCATTGATTGATATAGGTTTCCACGATGCCCGAACGGTACTGGTTGCCTCCAATCGGGGGCAACGAGGTGAAGTAGACCATCAGCCAGCGCGTGGTGACCGGTTCGTCCGGACTCAGCGTGGTTTCCGAACCGCCCGCCGGATCAGAGGCGATGACCTGCCATTCGTTCACCGTATTCATGGGCGGGCTGGCGGCCGTGGCGTCGTTCTCGACCGGCACCATCAGCTGGACAGCGGTCGGCTCGTTGTCGAGCAGTAACCGAACGCTGGCCACCGGCACGGCCGAGCCAAGATCGTAGACGATGCCCGCGCCCGGCTTGAGACCACCGAAGGCCGGATTGTTCAGGTAGGTCAGGGTGCGCCAGACCGTCGAGGTGTCCCCGTCGGCGGCGTACTGCGCCTGGCTGGAGTTCTCGTTGTTGTCGCCGCCGTCGGCCGCGGGGTCGAAGTCGAAGACCGAGGCGATCGCCACTGGCGCTATCGCAGTCGACTGGCCGCTCGTGGTTTCGTCTCCTCCGGAGCCACCGGTGGCACAACCGCGGATCTGCAGCACCAGCAACGCCACCACGACGAAGCCGATCAGCAGGACGATCACTCGTCGACCCAGAGCCGCGGAGGGAACCTTCTTGGACTTCAACCGGGGTGGCGCAGGTGCTGGACGAGGATGTGTCTCGACGCTTGGTGGTGCGGTGACCGGCGGTTCGTTCACCGCGGGCTGGGCCAAAGTGGGCCGCCAGTCATCATCGGCGGCCGGCCGCCACTCCTGCGCCTTCACCACCTCGGTCGGGGCCTCCGACTCGTCGATCGGGTCGGGAAGATTCACGTCCAGTGACGCCATTCGCTGGGTCATCTCCGCAGGGTCCGCGCGCATCGAGACCCACTCGGTCTGCACCGGAGCCGGTGGAGGTGTCGGCATCTGGTGGTTGTGGCGCATCAGCGTTTCCAGCGACTCGCCCGCGTCCACCAGGTCGGCCAGCCCGTCGAGCGAATCGGCGATGTCGTTCGCGCTGTGCAGACCCGGACCGACCAGCCCGAGCTTCGGACGCAGCGCAGCCATCGTCACGGTTGACACACTGGGTGCGATCGACGAATTGACGTCGTGCGGGCTCGCCCACAGCTGCTCGGCGCCCTGCCCGCTCGACCGGCTCAGCCGCAACGGCGCCGCCGGCAGGCCCCAGTGGCCGCCCTGCGGTTCGTCGGGCGGCACCGGCCAGGTGGCAGTGGTCAAGCTGTACAGCAACCGGCCCAGGTCATAGCAGTCGATGGCTTCCTGCTCCGCCCAGCTGAGCTGGTCCTCCCCGGGCTTGGGACGCAGCGCCGCGTCGATCAGGAAGCCGACGATCTTGATGTTGCCGTTGACGGTGATGATCACTGAACTCGGGCTGATGCGCAGATGGAACATGCCACGGGCGTGCAAGGGCGCCAGCGCACTGGCCATCTGACCGACGATGTAGCTGGCCTGCTCACCGCTCACCGGGCCATTGCCCAGCAGTGTCTGCAGCGAATCGCCGACGGCGAACTCGCTGACCACGAACGACCAGGGTTCCTGACCGGTGGCCTCCAGAGCATCCAGCACCCGCAAGAACCGCGCATCCGTGATGGTGGCGGCCTTGCGGGCGGCATTGAGAACCCAGCCCATCCGCTCGTCATCGGGGGGCAGCAGATGCATGAGCACCGGGCGTGACAGCACATTGTCGGTGGCCCGCCAGGTCATGATGCCGCCGGTGGAGGCCAGCAGCGCCTCCAGGCGGTAACGACCGGAGAGCATCAGCCCGGCGGTCGCAGTGGGCCGGACAACGCGTCCGGTGGGATCGGTAGCCGGAGAATCGGGCGAATAGTCAGATGTCACGATGCCTCCCATGGCCGATGACGGATGATGACGCAGTGCCTCTCATGGCCTCAGCCCTCCTGGTTCTCACGATGCATTGAGCGCACCCGGTAGGCGGTGGCGCCGAGCAGCACCACCCCCGAAGCCACAATGATGATCCATGCCACTCGGCCCGACTGTGCGGCGGTGATGGTGAAATCGACCGGCGTGCCGACCGGGTGACCACCGCTGGTGACCACCTGCGCCCGCATCGCCACCACGCCGTTGCCCTCGGCAACCGGGCTCACCCGCACGGTAGCCGACTCCCCGGGCTGCACCAGGATCAGTTCCGAGTCGGCCACCGAGATGCGCAGTGGATTGTCGGATTCAAAATGGACGCGCACCCTCAGCTGATAAGCGGTGTTGTTGGTTACGGTCACCGGCAGCAGATTGTCCTCGGACGACGTCGTCACCCAGTCGCTGATGCGCAGCTGGATCGCGTCCGGGCTGAGGACGGCCATCGCCGGCTCGCTCGCCAGGCGGAGCCACTCGGTCTGGGCCTGGCTGTTGCGTCCGAAGGTGATCGACCAGGCCCCCGGCACGACCCGGTTCGACGGGTCGACGGTCTCGTCCGGCAGCTCGATGAGCTCGTCCCAGGCCGTCAGCAGGCCTTCGGTGCGCGAGGTCGCCTCGGCCAGCGCGTCACTGGAGGCCACGGTTTCACTGGGCCAGTTGGGGGTGCCGGCCGATGATGCGGCCGAGGTCAGATCGGTGATCGCGTGCCGGGTGCGCCACGATTCGTCCGCCAGCGCCATCTCGGCCTGTGCCGTGGTGGTGACGAGTTGAATCGACGGCACCCCCTGGGTACCACCGATGAGTTGACGCGCCAGCAGCCAGCCGCGGGCTTGGACCGGGTTCGCGGCTGGCTGCGCGGTCGAGGCGGGATCAACGCTCAGCAGCGGCACGCCATTGGCATCGTGCAGCAGCTGGCTGCTGCCGAGATTGCTCGCCAGCAGCCAGGAGGGCGAGACCTCCGCGAGGGCCGCAGCCGACTGTTCATCGACCCAACCGTCGTAGGGCGCCACGACTAGCGGTAATGCTGCCATCAGGTGACCGTCCGGCAAGGTCGCCGACTGCCGGACGAGGTCCGCCTTCCCGGACGCCACGGCCTGAGCCAGATCGACCGAACCGTACAGTCCACGGGCCACCCGGCCGCTGGTCATCAGTGCGTTCACCCGGTCGAGCCACGCCTGCGCCTGCGCGCTGCCGGCGGAGTTCACTTGGGACTGGCCACCGTCGCTCAGCCGTAGGGCGTGGGGCAGGGCCAACGCGGTCACCTCGTCGTACAGCTGCGGATCGATAACAACGAGCACATTGTCCTGCTCGCCGAGGGTGAGCAGCCGCTCCAGGCGCCCTGCCACCTCAGCCGACAAGGAGTCGTCGGCGAATACCGGCAGCTGGTCGGCGTTCGACTCCAACGGCAGCAGGCTCGGCCGCGCGTTGAGTAGCACGATGGTGCCCACGTCCACCCGAGTGTCCCCGGGGTAGGCGATGAGGGACGACGAGCCGCCGATTTCTCGGGGACCGCTGAAGACCTGAACACCGACCTGATAGGCCGCTCCCGGCTGGCTCAGCCACGACTGTTCGGCGGCGCCCGGACTCAGATCGGTGCGCACGGTGAACTCTGCGGTCGCGCCCGGGGCGAGTTCGCCGCCGGTGCCGAGCTGGGCGGTCGCATCGGGGGACTGCATGGCCTCCCCTGAGGCCTGCGGATCGGCCAGGGCCGCATCCAACGCGGCCAACGTGGTGATCGGAGTCGCGTCCCGCCACAGATGCGCCTCCAGCTGGGTGAGGGCTTCGCTGGACTGGTTGGTGACGCGTCCGCTGATGACCAGTTCGCCGCCGCCGCTGAGCACCGTGGGGGTGATGGAGGTCAGCTCGACGAGCAGATCGTCGGACTCGTCCGCGTGGCCTGCTGCGGTGGGCAGACAGGTGAGCGCCAGGAGCAGACCGAGCATGACGCCCAGCAGCCTCACACGCCTTGGGTTCAGTGCCACGCGATCATCCTAGGTTCTGAGACTTCGGCCGTCGCCGAGGATCCGCAGGTCGACGATCGCGAAGGCCAAGGCGATCAGCTGGATTGCGACGATGACACCGATGGCAGCACTGAACCCCGCCGTCCAGCTGACCGGCAGGACCCAGAACAGCACAGCGGTGATCATCGCGTTTCCGACCGCAGTTCCGATGCGCTCGGCCACCTGCTTCACAGCACCGGCGGTACCCCCGATGTTGGCCGGGATGTCTTCTTGGCTGAGCGCCTGATTGCAGGTGTTGACGGCGCCGACGCCGAGGCCGTACAAGATCAGGGGCACTGCCAGCCACATGTAGTGCAGCGGCGGAGCATCGCCGTCCATGCTCCACGACATGACGATGGCGATGAGCAGCCCGACGATCGAACAGCTGAAGGCCCCGATGACGATCTTCCGGCCGGACGTGATGACGTGACGCCCACTCCATAGCGACGCAACCGCCGTGGCGGCCGCGTTGGGCAGCCCGACCATCCCGACCATCACCGCGGCGGCACCCAGACCGCTTTGCAGATGCAGGGCGATCACCACGAACGTGGAGGTCGCACCGAGGAACTGCAGTCCCGAGATGAGAGTGGCGTGGGTGAACGACCGGATGCCGAACAGTCTCAGGTTGACCATCGGCTGATGCCCGGCCTGCTCGTAATTGCGTTCCCACCAGACCCACGACCACGCCAGCAGTGGCACCGCGATGAGCAGCAGGAAGCCGACTCGTTGGTGCAGCATGAACGGAAGCATCACGGCCAGCACTGTCAGCGAGAGCAGGACCATTCCCACCGGGTCCAGGTCGAGCTCCACCGGTACGAAATCGCCGCGTTCCTTGGCGAGCCGGCGTTCCCGCTCGGGTCCGAACGGCAGCCAGCGGAAGCCGAGAATGATGGTCAGGACTCCGATCGGCACGTTCCACAGAAACGACGCCCGCCAGCCGGCATTGGGACCGAGCGAGTTGATCAATAGCCCGGTCAGCAGCGGGGCGATCGCTACCGAAGCCGATACCACAAGGCCGAACAGTGAAAACGCCCAGGCTCTCTGTTGGCCGCTGAAGTACTGGACGATCATCCCGTTGACCTGCGGGGTCGAGATGCCCGCGCCCACTCCCTGGACGATCCGCATCGCGTTCATCCACATCGGGTCATGGACCGTTGCGCAGATCAGCGACGCCACGGTGAACAGCGCGACCCCAGCGAGAAAGACCGAGCTTCGTCCCAGAACGTCGCCGGTGCGCCCGGCCGCGACCAGCACCATGCCGAAGGCCAGCGCGTAGCCCGACAACATCCACTGCACGTCGGAGTTCGAAGCACCGAGGCTCGACTCGATGCTCGGCAGGGCCACGTTGATGGCGCTGATCGCCATCATGGTCATCGCCAGAATCGACAGTAGGACGACCAGCATCCGGCCGCGATGAAAGACGCGGTCAGTGCCCGGCACGCGGATGATGGACTCGTCGTCGGGCGGATCGGATTCACCGCTCATCGCGGCTCCCCCACCATTGCTGCAGTTCCGCCGCGGCGCGCTCCGGACCCAACGGACCCTCCTCGATGCGCCGGCCGAGCAGGAACTGGTAGGCCTGGCCGACTTCCGGCCCCGGCCCGATGCCGAGCAGGGCCATGATCTGGTTGCCGTCCAGATCAGGACGCATGGCATCCATTTCTTCGGCGGCGGCCAGCTCGTCGATCCGGAACTCCAATTCGTCATAGGCGCGCCGCAGCCGCTCGGCCTTGCGCACATTGCGCGTCGTGCAGTCGCTGCGGGTCAGGATGTGCAGCCGCTCCAGCTGATCGCCGGCATCGCGCACATAGCGGCGCACGGCAGCGTCGGACCAACCGCTGGACGCGCCGCCGGAAGACCCCTCCGCATAGCCGTGGAAGCGCAGGTGCAAGGCGATCAGATCGCTGACCGCCTTGGTCGTCTCCTTGGAGTAGTGCAGCGCCCGAAGCCGTTTGCGCGCCATCTTGGCACCCACGATGTCGTGATGATGGAAGGTGACCTTGCCGTCTTCGAAGCCGCGGGTGGCCGGCTTGCCGATATCGTGCAGCAGCGCCGCCAGCCGGACGATCAGATCGGGCTGATGATCCGGGTTCGGACGTCCATCGACGAAGTCGCGGGACTTCTCCAGCGCAATCGCCTGCTCGAGGACGATCAGCGAATGCTCGTAGACGTCCTTGTGACGCATGTGTTCGTCGCGCTCCAACCGCATCGCGGGCAGCTCGGGCAGCACGATGCCGGCAACTCCGGTGGTCACCAGCAGATCGAGTCCGGCACGCGGGGAGTCGGTCAGCAGCAGCTTGCTCAGCTCGTCACGCACCCGTTCGGCGCTGATGATCGTGATGCGCTCGGCCATCTCGGTCATGGCCTGCCTGGCCGCCGGGTCGACCTCGAAATCGAGCTGGGAAGCGAAACGCGCGGCGCGCATCATGCGCAGCGGATCGTCGCCGAAGCTGATCTCGGGGGTGCTCGGGGTGCGCAGCGTGCGGTCGGCCAGATCGGTCAGGCCTCCGTAGGGATCCACGAAACGCCAATCGCCCAGGTCGCCGCAGCCCACATCGAGGGCCATCGCGTTCACGGTGAAATCGCGGCGCATCAGGTCATCCTCGACGCTCAGCCCATAGACCACCTCGGGCTTGCGGGAACTGCTGCGGTACGAATCCGCGCGGAAGGTAGTGACCTCGATCAGCCATTCGTGGTCGCCGCGCCTGGCCAGTGCGCTGATGGTGCCGAAGTCGCGGCCGACATCCCACACGGCGTCGCTGATCTCGTTGAGCAGTCGCTGGGTCTCATCGGGCCGCGCTGATGTGGTGAAGTCGAGGTCGTGACCCGAGGTGCCCAACAGGGCGTCGCGCACCGAACCGCCCACCAGGTAGAGCTCGTGACCGGCTTCGGTGAACGCCCGGCCCAACTCGGTGATGATGGGGCTGGCCGGAAGAAGGGACGCCAAGGCGGTTGTCTGGGCGCGACTGACGTTGGACATTTTAGTCAGTGTAGACGTTTGGCCGCCGTGAATCGTCCGCGGTCTACCCCGGCGCTCCCGTGCCGCCGGGGCTTCCCGCGCCCAAAATCTGAGGTTGCGCCCGATATATCGCGCGCGGCTTCGGATTCCGGGCGCGGGAACAGTCAGTGCGGGCGATCGCCCGGCTTGGAGCCACCCAGCCGGTGGTGCTGACGCGCGCTCGAGGTGATCGTCGCACCGGCCGACGCCACTGCGACCGCAGCCAGCGCCACCCAGTCGCTGGCGCCCAGCAACTCACCCAGCAGAATCCAGCCGGCCAGCGCGGCCGCGGCCGGAGCCAGCGCCTGCAGAATGCCGAAGATGTTCGGTGAGATGCGCCCCAACGCAATGATGTCGAGCCGGTAGGGCAGCACCGAACTGAACACCCCGACCACCAAGCCCATGGCCAACACGCCCGGCGTCCACAGCGGATCGCCGGCGACATGAATGGCGGGCACGGCCAGCATGAGCGCGCCGGACGCACACGCGATCGTCACCAGGTCGGAGCCGCGCCAGTACTGGCGGGCCCGGGCACCCAGGACGATGTAGCCCGCCCAGCAGCAGGCCGCCACCAGCACCAGGGCCAGACCGACGGGGTCGAGGCTGACCGGCCGGAAGCCGAGCAGCGCCACGCCCAGCCCGGCCAGCGCCGCCCAGAGCAGATCGAGGCGTCCCCGTGAGCCGATGATGGCCACCGCGAGGGGGCCGAGATACTCGATGGTCACCGCGATGCCCAGCGGAATCGTCCGGATGGCCAGATAGAACGTCGTGTTCATGGTGACCAGGGCGATCACATACCCGGCCAGGGCGAGCACCGTGCGGCGGGTCAGCCGAGTCCGTGACCGAGGTCCCTGGTGCCGGGCGCCACGGACCGCCGCACCGACCACCTGCAGACCCACGAGCACCAAGGTCGCGAAGACGAACCTCAGCCACGCCAGGCTCAGGGCCGGAACGATGGCGAACAGGCCCTTGCCGAACGCGGCTCCGGTTTCGACGCAGATCACCGACGCCAGTGCGCAGCCGATCGCCAGTTCGTGGGAAATGGGTGCATTGGGTTGGCCGGGTCTGGGTTGGCCGGGGTTGGGGTGGCCGGGGTTGGGTTGGTCGGTCATCTGCTCCGTGGTCTCTGTCGCTCGGCACACCGGCAGGCTGTCGTGCAGACCGCCGGGAGGCCGTCTGCGTCAGGCGAGGGTGGGCAGGATCGCCTTGATGCCGGCTGCCTGCAGGGCGCTGACGGCGCGCGTCCTGACCTCGCGTTCCAGTGCCCACTGCTTGTTGCCCGGGCACTTGACCACCACAGCATAGATGGCCTGCCCGGCCTCGAACCTGGTCAGTCCGAGCACGGTGGGTGGTTCGAGCATCTGCTCGTGCCACTGTTCGTCCTCATCGAGGTCCTTCGCGACCCCGACGAGCAGGCCGAGGATGGTCTGGGGGTTCTCGTTCGGGTTGACCGGTATCTCGACAGTGCCGGACGACCAACCCTGCGTCCGGTTGCCGAGGGTGACGATCTCACCGTTGCGGATGTACCAGATCTCACCGCTGTCGTCGCGGATGCGGGTCGCCCGCAAGGCCAGTGACAGCACTGTGCCGCTGATCTCGCCCACGTCGATGTAGTCACCGACGCCCAGCTGATCCTCCAGCATCAGGAAGATGCCGGAGATGACGTCCTTGACCAGGCTCTGCGCGCCGAAGCCCAAGGCGATGCCGCCGATGCCGGCCGACGCGAGTGCAGGCATGATGTTGAGTCCGAGCGTCTGCAGAATCATGAAGACGGCGACCAGGCCGATCAGTGCGTCCAGCATCGAGCTCAGCATCGTGGCGAGCGTCCGGGTGCGGTGAATCTGCCGGTTGTTGTCGAAGCTACCGGCCTTCGACAGGGCCGCGGCCGCTCGCTGACTGAGATTCTCGCCCTGATCCTTCGGACGATTGCTCATCTTGACCCAGCGGTTGATGAGGCGTTTCAGGACGCCGCGCAGCACCAGCGACAGGATCGCGATGACGGCGATATCGATGAGGGTATCTGGCCAGGTGAAAGTCATGTCCGCTCGCTGATCAGCCGGTAATGAAGTCGATGACGGCTTGTTTGTCGTCCTGGTTTCCGTTATACGACATGGCGCAGATCGCATACTGGTCGTTCCAGCCGACGATCCAGCTGTGCGATTGGGATGCGTCCCCGAACTCGGCTGTACCGGTCTTCGCGCCTTCCAGGATGCCGATCATCTGCGTCGCGGTGCCGCGGGAGACCACCTGCTGCATGAGGTCGCGCAGCTTGGCGGCCTCGTCGGTGGTCAGCGGCTGCGCGGTCGAGGTGGGCTGCTGGGTCTCGATGAGGTAGGGGATGGTGGTGTGTCCGTTGGCCACCGACGCAGCCTCGGCGGCCAGTGCCAGCGGCGACATCAACACCTGACCCTGCCCGATCATCCCGGCGGCATGCTCCACCGGATCATCGACCATGGGCACCGAGCCGTAGAACGCCCCGAAGCCGGTGTCGTAGTCGACACCCAGCCCCAGGCTGGCGGCCGCACTCGTGAACTCCTGGCTGGAGATCTGCGTGGACGCGTTGAGGAAGGCGGTATTGCAGGACGCGGCCACCGCCGTGCTGAGCGGCACCATGCCCATCAACGAGGTGGGGTACGCCGGGTGATTGGAGAAAACTCGCCCGTTGATGGTGGCCGTTGGCGAGCAGTTGACCAGCGAATCGGGCGTGTAGCCCTGCCGGATCAGTGCCAGCGAGGTGGACAGCTTCATCGTCGAGCCCGGCGGATAGCCACCGGTCGTCGAGAACGACTGGACGCCCGCGGCAGGTGAATCGGCGGCGGCCAGCACTCCGCCGGTCGCCCTGTCGAGGACTACCAGCATCACCAGGTTGTCGGTGTGGGGCGCCACGATGGCCTCGGCCTTGCGTTGCAGGTCGATGTCTATCGTCAGCTGCAGTGAGGTGCCGTTGACGGGTGCGACCGAGAAGAGCAGCTTGTTGGTGATCGCCGGGCCGGTCGGGCTGGGGGTAGCGCCGGGGCTGCTGGACGCTGTCGACGGCGTCTCCTCAGCTTGCGGTGGGAGTTTCTCCAGTTGGCTTTGGCTACGGGCGATGATGCTGATGGCGTGCCCGGGCAGGCCGCGCAGCTCGGTATCGTGCAGTTGCTGCAAGCCGGACTGACCGACGATGTCGCCCTCGATGATCTGGCCTTCGCCAGCGGCGATGTCTTCGGCGGTGGCTTCACCGGCGGTGCCCAGGATGCCGCGCGCGAAGGTGCTGGACGGCGCCAGCGGCAGTGTCGTGCCGAGTGCAACCGCGCCCGCGATGGTGTCGATCTGTGCCGGCACCTGGCCCTCACGGACCGTGATCGCCAGCACGAACGCCTGCGGCCCGGAGGCCGCGACCTGCTGCGCGTAGGAGTCGGCGTCGATGTCCATCAGCTGGGCCAGCGCCCGGGCCGATGATTCCCACTGGGATTCGTCGGCCTTGGTCTTGTCGATGCCGACCTTGTAGACCGGCCGGTCCTCGACGATGGCCATGCCCGAAGCGCCGATGATGGAGCCGCGGCGAGGCGTGGTGCGCTCGTCGTAGAGCCGGGTCGTCTCGGTGAGTTCGGGGTGCACGACGCTCGGCGCCCAAGCGACCTGCCAGTGATCCTCGGCGTAGGTCATGTGCGCCTGCGAAGTGAACGACCACTGCCCCTGGGTGAAGACGTAGCGCTGGCTGAGCTGGACGGTGGCCTCGGTGCCGGAGTCCGCGTACTCGACCGATGTGACCTCGACCTCGGGAAGCAATCCGTCCAGGGCGCCCGTCGCCTGCTGGTAGTCGAGAACCGCACGGTCTTTGTCAGCGAGGGGCAGATCATCGATGGAGCCGTTCGCCAGGGCGGCAGCAAGCCGACCGGCGGTGTCCTCACCTCCCGGTGGCGGCTGGGGTTTGAACAGCCCGGTACTGCATCCGGTCAACACCATCGTGAGGGCGAGGATCATGATCAGCCGTCGAGGCCTGTTCTGGTTCGGTCGCCGCATGCCCCGAGCCTAGAGCGTGTCTCGGAACAGTCCCGTTCCCGCGCCCACTATCTGAAGATGCGCCCGATATATCGGGCGCATCTTCAGATTTGGGGCGCGGGAAGTTCGAGAGCGCGGGAGCGCGGGCTCTGTGACACAATCGTGATCAAGCGAGTCGGATCCAAGGAGGTAGTCCATGCCAATCGTGACGACCAGCGGAAGCCATGCCACGGAGATCTACTACCGGGACTCCAAGGGTCCGGGCAGGCCGATTGTTTTCATTCACGGCTGGCCGGCCTCCGAGGCTTCCTGGAATCGGGTGACCCCTGCCCTGCAGGAGGCGGGTTACCGCATCATCGCCTATGATCGCCGCGGTTTCGGGCGCTCCGGCAAACCGGGATCGGGCTTTGACTACGACACTTTCGCCTCGGACCTGGATCAACTGCTCACCCGGCTCGATGTGGTCGACGCAGTGCTGGTCGGTTTCTCGATGGGTGGCGGCGAAGTGGCGCGCTACATCGCGAACCACGGCACCTCGCGGGTCACCGCCGCCTGCTTCGTCGGCGCGATCACCCCTTGTCTTGACGCGACGCTGGCCGATAACCCGGATGGCGCCTTCACCCCGGACGCCGCAGCCGAGATGCAGTCCGGTCTGCTCGCCGATCCCGTCGGCTTCCTCACCGGGTTCTTGACCAACTTCTACTCGGGTCCCACCGCCGACGGCGGGACCCGTCTGGTGGTGCCCGAGCAGCAGATCGCCTCCTCGATCGGCATCGCCCAGCAGGCCAATGTCAATGCGCTGGCCGCCTGCATCCCGTTGTGGCTGACCGATTTTCGTGCCGATCTCGCCAAACTCGACATTCCGACCCTGGTCATTCACGGCGAGGGCGACCAGATCGTGCCATTCGCAGCGAGCGGTGCCCGCATGCCGCAATTCGTTAAGCAGGCGATCATCCGGCCGCTCTCCTTTGGCCCCCACGGTCTGCTCGCTTCTCATCCGGACGACGTCTCGTCCGCGCTGCTGGAGTTCCTGGCCTGACCCCGTGCCACCCGGCGGCTGCCGAAGGCCCTGGTCCCGTGCCCAGCGGCTGCCGGAACCGGCGTCAACTGCTGGCATTCCAACCCGCCGCTGGGATCGTTGCGTGGACAGCGGCGGTCAGCTGTTGGACGACTTCGCCCAGCGGTTGACGCCCGCGTCCACCGCGTACGTGTCGAGTTCGGCCAGCTCGTCGTCGTCCAGCGTCAGGTTCTGCAGCGCGCCGAGCGAGGTCTGCAGCTGCTTCACACTGGACGCCCCGATCAGCGCCGAGGTGACCCGCTGATCGCGCAGCACCCAGGCGATCGCCAGCTGGGCCAGCGACTGGCCGCGCCGCTGCGCGATGGCATTGAGCGAACGCAGCCGCGACACGAGTTCGTCGGTCAGCGTGTCGGACGGCAGCGAGCCACCACGGGCGGCCCGCGAGTCGGTGGGCACGCCACCCAGATAGCGATCGGTCAGCAGGCCCTGGGCCAAGGCGCTGAAGGCGATGATGCCCATGCCCTGGTTCGATGCCTGCTCGATCAGCGTTCCGTCCGACGGCGAGGGCTGCTCGATCCAGCGGTTGATCATCGAGTAGCTGGGCTGATGGATGAGCAGTGGCGTGCCGAGCTCGCGGGCGATCTCGGCCGCCTGGCGGGTGCGTTCGGCCGAGTAGCTGCTGATGCCCACGTACAGCGCCCTGCCCGAGCGGACGGCGTGGTCGAGCGCGGAAATGGTCTCCTCGAGCGGGGTCTGCGGATCGAAGCGATGCGAGTAGAAGATGTCGACATAGTCGAGACCAAGACGGCGCAGCGACTGATCAAGCGACGAGAGCACATACTTGCGTCCACCACCGCCCGCCCCGTACGGACCGGCCCACATGTCGTATCCGGCCTTGGTCGAGATCACCAGTTCGTCGCGGTAGGGGGCCAGATCCGTGCGCAACAGCTCGCCGAAGTTGATTTCCGCCTGGCCGGGTGGCGGCCCGTAGTTGTTGGCGAGGTCGAAGTGCGTGATGCCGGCGTCGAAGGCGGCGCGCACGATCTCGCGCTGGGTTCCGGCCGGATGAAGGTCGCCGAAGTTCTGCCACAGCCCCAGCGAGATGGCTGGCAGCAGAAGCCCCGAGCGCCCGCAGCGGCGATAGATCATGGACCCGTCATAGCGGGCCGGGTCTGCCTGGTAGGCGATTCCGTCAGTGAGCATGTCACCATTGTGGCGGAGACCTGAAACCGCGACGCCGAGCCCATCGGCGCAGCGCCCACGATCAGCCGATCACAAGGCGCTTTGCAGCTGCCAATCCTCCCAGCTGTAGGTCCAGCAGCCGATCGTCTGATAGGCCTGCACCGGGAAGGTGCTGCCGACGAATTCTGCCGGATCGCCGATCAGGGTGAAGTTGAACAGCCACTGGGCGTTGGCATCGCTCATACCGGTGCAGCCGTGGCTGACGTTCTGGTAGCCGTGCGCGTAGTCCGCCCAGGGTGCTGCGTGGAAGTACTCACCCGACCAGGTGATCCGCTGCGCGAAATATACGTTGAGCTTGTAGCCCTCCGGAGACTCGTTGTTCACCCCGAAGGTTTCCGAGTCCATCACCACCGGGCTCTGCTTGTCCATGATGACCTTGGTGCCGGTCATCGTTTCCAATCCGGGTTTGCCGCAGCTCACCGGAATGGTGTTGACGACGGCACCATTCTGGTAGCAGGTCAGCGAGTGGTTGTCGATATCGGTGTACATGACGCGCAGATCGCCGTAGACGTAGTCGGCTTGCGAATCGGCAAGAATCCAGGTGTCTCCGGCGGGCAGCCCGCCGGCCTTCACCTCGACGTGCGCCGTCGAACCCGCCTGCCAGTACTCCTTCGGACGCCAGTACAGCGTGGTGCCGTCGACCCAGCCGAAGGAGCCCTCCTGCACCGGGCTGGTCACCACGGACGCCGTCTTCTCGATGGCCGCGCGCTGGTCGTCGTTGACGGGCATGTCGAAACGCACCCAGATCGGCATGCCGTTGCCGATCACCGTTCCATCGGCGTAGCGGAAATCCACCTCGATGACCAGGTTCGGATTGACGGTGCTGATGGCTGCCGTCGAGACCTGTTCACGCTTCTTCGAATCCTGGGCGGTGACCTCGGCCGAGTAGGTCGCTCGCGGCAGCAGGGTGCCACGATCGGGCGTCCACTGGCTGCCCGCCACCTTGCCGGGGATCTCGGCGCCGGACGCATCGGTCACCTTCACCGACGAAATCGTGCCGTTCTCAACGGAGATGTCCAGCGGTTCGTTCGGCCACATGGCGTCCAGACCATGGGCAGAGCTGACAGTGATGACCGCCTCGCTGTTGCCGTTAGCGGTCGGCTGCGCGTCCTGAGGCGCCGAGGGGCTGTCCGAACCCGAAGAACCGCCGACACCGTCGGCACATCCGGCGAGGGTGAGGCCCGCCGCACCCACCAGCGCGGTCCGGCGAGTCAGCTGAAGCGGGGATGCTGTCATGGAACCTCCAAACGTCGTTGCCATTTTAGGTCATCGTTGGTAAGAGCCTTGTAGTCAGACCACGATGGGGTTGTCATCATGGATGCATGACTCAGCGCGCGGTGCAGGTAGTGGTGACCGGACGCGTCCAGGGCGTCGGTTTCCGGTGGTCGGCCCTGGACCGGGCAACGGCGCTCGGCGTCGCAGGCTGGGTACGGAATCTTCACGATGGCTCGGTCGAGGCATGGGTGGAGGGCCCGGCGGATGCGGTGGCCAAGATGGTCGAGTGGCTGCATGAGGGTCCCGCCTGGGCGAGCGTGCGGCACTGCAAAGTCACCGAGCATTCGCCGCTGGGTATGTCCGACTTCTTCGTCCGATGAGCGCGGCTGTGCGGGGCACGATCCTGGTCACCGGGGGAGCAGGTTTCATCGGCTCCAACTTCGTCCACCACCTGATCACCCACACCGACCAGAAGGTGATCGTGGTCGACAAGCTCACCTACGCGGGCAACCGGGCCTCGCTTCGCGGGCTTCCGGACGGCCGGGTCGAGTTCGTGCTCGGCGACATCTGCGATCGAACGCTCGTCGATCAGTTGGTGACCAGGGTGGACGCCGTCGTCCATTTCGCCGCCGAATCGCACAACGACAATTCGCTGGCCGACCCCGAGCCGTTCATCTCGACGAATCTGGTGGGAACCTTCGCGCTGCTGGAGGCCGTCCGGGCACACGATGTCCGTTACCACCACATCTCGACCGACGAGGTTTTCGGCGACTTGGCGCTGGACGATCCGGACAGGTTCACCGAGGACTCGCCCTACCGGCCGTCCAGCCCCTACTCGGCGTCCAAGGCCGGTTCGGATCATCTGGTGCGTGCCTGGGTGCGCAGTTTCGGGGTGCGGGCGACGATCAGCAACTGCTCGAACAACTACGGTCCGCGTCAGCACATCGAGAAGTTCATTCCACATCAGATCACCGCCATCCTCGATGGGGGCCGCCCGGGACTGTACGGTGACGGCCGCAATGTCCGTGACTGGATCCACGTAGACGACCATTGCGCGGCGGTGCTGCGCATTCTCGAGTCAGGACAGCTCGGCCAGACCTATCTGGTCGGTGCCGACGGGGAACACACAAATAAAGAGGTCATGGAGCTGATCTTGAGGCTGATGGACCGGCCGGTCGACGCCTACGACTTGGTGGACGACCGGCCCGGCCACGATCTGCGCTACGCGCTGGATGCGTCCAAGCTGCGCGACGAGCTGGGTTGGCGTCCGCGTCATGCGGACTTCGAAGCGGGGCTGTGCGAGACTATCGGGTGGTACCGGGACAATCGGCAGTGGTGGCGGCCATCACCCGAAGACAGCCGAGTCTAACCGGGCCACCTGTGAGCCGCGTGCTAGCCTAGTGTGGACGTTGCCGCGTCCGGGAAGCATCAAAACCCCCGGTGGAAGGTCTGCCCATGCTGTTGTCTGTCGTGGTGCCGTGCCACAACGAAGAGTCGGTGCTCGACGCGCTGGTCGCAGAGGTCTTCAAGGCTATCGACGCCCCCGATGTCGAACTCGAGCTGGTCCTGGTCAACGACGGAAGCCGTGACCGCACGCTGGAGCTGATGCAGGAGCACAACGAACGCGATTCACGAGTCAAGTACGTCAGCTTCAGCCGCAACTTCGGTAAGGAAGCCGCGATGCACGCGGGCCTGACCTATGCGAAGGGCGATGCGGTCGTCATCATGGACGCCGACTTGCAGCATCCACCCAAGCTGGTCAACGAGATGATCGAGCACTACCGCGAGGGGTACGACCAGGTCGTGGCGCGCCGCACCCGTGACGGTGATCCGGCCTTCCGTACCGCCTTGTCGAGGCTGTATTACCGGTTGGTCAACAAGCTGGTCGACGTGCCGATGGAAGACGGCGTCGGCGATTTCCGGCTGCTGTCCCGCCGGGCCGTGGACGCGCTGCTGGCGATGCGAGAAAGCAACCGCTTTTCCAAAGGACTGTTCTCCTGGGTTGGTTTTCCGCGCTACACGATCGACTATAAGAACCAGGAGCGCTACGGCGGCGGCGCCTCGCGCTGGTCGATGGGCCGGCTACTCAACTACGGCATCGACGGCATCATGTCGTTCAACAACGCACCGCTGCGCGCCGCCATCTACTTCGGTTTCACGATGACCGGACTCTCGTTCCTCTACGTCATCTACCTGATCATCGCGGCCGCGGTCGCCGGGGTCGAAGTGCCCGGCTACATCACCACCGTCGCGGCGGTCTGCCTGTTCGGCGGCATCCAGCTGATCTTTCTCGGTGTGGTCGGCGAATACGTCGGACGCATCTACTACGAGGTGAAGCGGCGTCCGCCCTTCATCGTCGCCGATCACGGCGGCTTCGAGCTGCCGGAAGGACACCCCCGGGAGTTGACTCAATGAGCCATATGTCGTCGATAGGCAGGAAGGTATCAGCGTCGTGAGCTACCAAGCCATGCCGCAGCGTCATCGCGGTCTGGCGCCGCTGGTGGTCGTTCTCGCGGTGCTGCTCGGGTCGGTGATCGTGTTCATCCAGTCGCACGAGTTCTACTTCTGGGACGATTCCGCTGCAGTCTTTCTGCCCACCTGGTACACGGTCGGCACCGATCTTTGGCAGGGCCACTGGCCCACCTTGCGTCCTGACCTATGGATGGGCGGCAACCTCGCAGCCGAAGCCCAGTTCGGGTTGTGGAATCCGGTCAATCTCATGATGATGATGATCGTTGCCAAGATTCCGGACATGGCTGTTTCGGCCTTCATCATCAAGGCGTTCTGGCAGGTCATGCTGGCCATGGGCGGTTTCCTGCTCGCCCGAGAATACGGCGCGAAGCCTTGGCCGGCGGCTGCGATGGCGGTCGCGTTGCCTTTCGCTGGATTCACCCTCTACTACGACACCTCGAGCTGGATCGCTGGACTAATGGCCACCGTATGGACGGCCTGGTTCTGGTGGGCGGCACACCGCGTCTTGAACGGCACTCTCAACCCGTTCATCGGTTTCATCTTCGGATACCTGCTGATCACCAACGGCAACCCATACGGAGCGCTGTCGGCGGTCATCGTGCTCATGGGTCTCGCCCTCGAAGCGGTGCTGCAGAAGCACTACCGGGCGCTATGGAAGTTGGTCTTGATGGGAGGTCTGGTAGGCAGCACCGCGCTGGTGGCCTACCTGCCGTTGCTGCTCAGTTCCGATGTGGGCTGGCGCACCACCAAGGGCATCATCAACGACGGCTTCTTGGCCCCCAATTCCCTGATGCTAATGGCGACATCGACGTCGAGCATGCTGCCCAACATCGTTATCTGGACGGGACAGGGCAGCAGCGTGCCGGTCACCTATTCGGCATGGTTTATGCTGCCGATTCTGCCGTGGCTCAATTGGCCGATTTTGCGCACCAAGGTCAAGCAGATGGCCGGCCTGTGGCTGTTCTTTGCCGTCTATCTGCTCCTGGTGCTCGGACCATCGCAGATCTGGCTCTTCCGCTGGCCGGTTCGCCTGCTTGAGTATCTGTGGCTGACACTTTTCGTGATCATCGCGGTGGTGCTGTCGCACGGCCTACGCACCAGCGCCTGGAAGCTGCGGGCAGCGGGCAGCTTCTTCATCATCTTCGTCGGCGCAGTGCTCGCTTTCCTGATGGCTCACGAGCTCGTGGGGCGCCATCTCACCGCCTTAGCGGTGCAATCGGTGCTGGTCGCCTTGATGATCTTCCTGGCCCTGAAGCACGAGCGTTTTCTGCCCGGCCTCCTGATCGTTGGGACCCTCACCACGCTGGTTCTGCAGATCATCTGGGTGCCGTACAACGACGACGTCTCCAAGTGGTGGTTCCCATCGGATACGGCTGTTGCCGACTACGGCGAGCGAATCCAGGGACCCGTGCTCCAGATCGCCGAGGGCGGACTGAGCCCGTTGGAGGAACGCGGCCAAGCGAGCGAGTGGTTGCTTTTCGGCAACATACCGGCTGTGAGCGGCGTGGAAAGCACGGCCAGCTACTCGGGCATCGGGTTCAGCGCGTTCTCGGTGGCGATGTGCATCAATCATGCCGGTTCAACCTGCGATCTGGGATTGCTGAAGGCGTTCCGAATAGTTCGGGATACCGACGTCCCGGTGGTCGATGCGATGAGGATCAACACCATCGTGGTCGAGAACGATCTGGTGAAGTACGCCCCCGAGTACGAGCCGCCGATGGGCTGGCGAAAGACCGAAAGCAATGACTGGGTGACGATCTTCGTCCGCGAAGAGCCGTTGGACTGGCCGGATTCGAGGCTGTCCATAGCTGAGGGAACCAGTGTCGCGTCAGCTGTGTCAACCGACACGAGCGATACTCTCACAGTTTCGACCGAAGCCATCGGCGGTTCATTGACCTTTGCCCGACTGGCTTGGCCTGGCTACAGGGCCGAGGTGAACGGTGAGCAGGTGCCGGTGAGCACCAACGCGATCGGCCTGGTGCAGGTCGATCTACCAGGCGATCTGACCGACGCCGAGGTCAACGTGACGTTCACGGTGCCCGGCTACAACATCGCAGTGCCGGTGCTGGTGGTCGCAGTGCTCGCCGCCGCAGCTCAAGGACTGTTCGTGGCAAAGCATGCCCGGTCGCGCCGGGAAGAGGCAAGCGAGTGAAATGAAGGATCTGCTCGACAAACTGCCGCCCGTCTTCTGGCAGTTGGTGCGTTACGTGCTGGTCGGCGGGTCGGCGTTCGTTCTTGATTTCGGGACGCTGTGGGCACTGAAGTCGGGTGCCGGGCTGCCGGCCTGGCTGGCTGCGGCATGCGCATATACGTTGTCGACGCTCTACAGCTTCTTGTTGCAGCGCAAGTTCACTTTCAGCGCTGACTTGGGTATGGGCAACTCAGCGGTGCGCTACGGCATCCTGTTGCTCGTCAATCTCGTGCTGACATCGGCGATCGTTGAGGGATTCGACTATTTCTTCGATCTCTACCTGGTGGGCAAGATCGTCTCGACCGCTGCGATGACCATGTGGAACTTCCCGATCATGAAGTACTGGGTATACCCGCGGAGCAAGGCCACCGCAAGCCCTGACGCCGTGAGCGAGCCGCCCGCGGGTCCAGTAGCCGAGTGAGTCTCTACCGGGGGAAGCCCAGGAAGAACTCCTGTACGGATTGGGGATCACCGCGTAGTTGACCGGTGAAAGTGCCGAAATACCAGTAGATCATTCCTGTTTGGTCATCCAGGGCGTAGTACCAGTAGTGGCCGGCGCCAGAGTTGATGTCGCCATCCACCAGCGGTGTCTGTCCGGGATTCTCGTCTTCGCCGCGCTGCTGAGCGAACGCGGCGGCCTCCTCCACGGAACTCCACTCGGCGAGATTGGCAAGCAACGCCTGATCGTCCGATTGGAAGGTGCCCGACGAGGCAGTGACCGCTCCGGCCTCCATGGCGGTCGGATCATCGTCGCTGGGGTCCCAGGTGTAGCCGTCGAACTCCGCAGGGATGTACCCCTGCAGATCGGTGGCTGTGGGGGGTGTGGGTGAGGCTGAAGCCGGCGTGTAGGGGCTGTAGGTCGATGAGCTGGTCGAGTCATTTGATGACGCCGTCGAGCTCGGAGCCTGCGGCGAGTTGCCACTGCTGTAGCCGACGAACAGGAGCACCGCGATCGCGATGACCACGGCCGCGGCACCGATGATGAGCCACCTCGACCTCTTGGATCTACGATTCACTGCGTTCCCCCTAGTGTTGGCATGATTAAACGATCTTGCTATAATGCTCAATTATTGCATGTCTGACAGCAGACAGCTGGAGAGCAGCTGTGAGTTCCTGTCGATACGTTCAGCCGGGGGAGTAAACCGTGGATCGAGTCGCTGAGCACAGTACGCGTAGGCGTTGGATGGCGTTGATTTCGGTCATGGTGGTCCTGTTGACGTCCCTGAGCCTGGTGTCTGCGCCCAACGCGTTCGCTGTGGGGACGCAGGACTGCGCCGGCGGAGCCATCCAGATCATCGCGCATCAAGATGATGATCTGCTGTTTCAAAGCCCTGATCTGCTGCGCGACGTGGATGCCGGACGCTGCGTCCGTTCGGTATTCGTCACTGCTGGCGATTCCGGCTATGGGAACGACTACTGGCAGTCGCGTGAGGAAGGAGCCGAGGCGGCGTGGGCCGACATGGCCGGAGTCGACGACGACTGGTCGACCAGCACGATCTCGCTGGGTGGTAAGTCGGTGCGTCTACGCACGTTGAACGACTCCCCGAACGTGTCGCTGGTGTTCATGCGCCTGCCCGACGGGTTCCCGCTCGGTACAGGTTCGGCGGCCCGGGGTTACCAGAGCCTTTACCGCCTGCTGACGGGCGCCATCTCGAGCATTTCGGCAGTTGACGGGAGCGCATCGTATACCGCGAGTTCGTTGCGCAGCGCCTTGCTCGATGTTGTGCAGGACAAGGACAGCACCTGGATCCGCACCCAGAATTACGTGTCCTATTACGGTGCCGATCAGGACCATTACGATCATCACTCGGTCGCGTACTTGGCACGCGACACGATGAACGCTTACGAAAATGATGTCATTCTCAGCAGCTACCTCGGCTATGGGGACTTCGTCAATAACGGTGCGTGGCCCCAGAACATTTTCGGTAGCGATCTGGACCGCAAAGAGAGCGCCTTCGACGCTTACGCCGGCTATGACGACGAAGTCGACTGGGACGAGTATTGGAGCCGTGGCTGGATTCAGCGTCAATACGTTATTAACATCTCGCGGAGCACATCGGCAGCAAACGCCGGCTCAGATCAGGAGGTCGGCGCCGGCACCTTGGTGACCCTCGACGGAACTGGTTCAACCGGTGTTTCTGGCTTGTCCTATAGCTGGAGACAGACCGCCGGCCCAACGGTGACCCTCAGCAGTTCGACATCGTCCCGTCCTACATTCACTCCGACCGCGGCCGGCGACTACACCTTTGATCTGACTGTCACCGGTGGCGGAGCTACGTCCACCGACGACGTCACGATCACCGTCAACTCCAATCCGCCGGTGGTTAGTGCCGGGGAGAATCAGTCGGTGGTGACCAACGCTCTGGTGACCCTGGACGGCTCGAATTCCACAACCCCAACGGGCGCACTCACCTACCGGTGGGAGCAGACCTCCGGTCCGAGCGTGACGCTGTCGTCGGCTACCGTGGTCAAGCCGACCTTCACCCCGACCGCTGCCGGAACCTACGTGTTCAAGCTCACGGTCAGTAGTCCGACGGGGACCGCCACGGGTACCGTCACCATCACCGCGACAGCGCCGCAGAATCCCGTGGCGAACGCTGGACCTGACCAATCTGTCTACACAGGCGATCAGGTGACTCTGGACGCATCAGGCTCGACCAACCCGAATCCTGGTACAACATTGACCTATGCGTGGACGCAGATCTCCGGCGCTGCGGTCACGCTGTCGAACGCCACAATTGCGAAGCCGACATTCATTGCGCCGATCACCGAAGGTACCTATGTTTTCCAGTTGACGGTTGCCAGCGCCGGATTGTCGTCGACCGACACCATGACGGTCACGGCGACCAAGGAGGTCATCAGCTTCACCGATGTCGACGCGAACAACCAGTTCTACACGGAGATCATGTGGCTGGCCGATCAGGGCGTGACGACCGGATGGAAGCTGAGCAACGGAACGCGGGAATTCCGCCCGGTTCAGCCGGTCGCCCGTGACGCGATGGCGGCTTTCCTGTACCGACTGGCCGGCTCTCCGGCGTATACGCCGCCGACTACCTCGCCGTTCACCGATGTCGGCACCGACAACGTCTATTACAAAGAGATCGCCTGGTTGAACAGCACACAGATCACTACCGGATACCCCGACGGCACCTATCGTCCGCTGGAGTCGGTGAATCGTGACGCGATGGCGGC